>ONHB01000054.1 GCA_900317505.1 uncultured Lachnospiraceae bacterium
GCAGCATGACGATCGGTCCGGTAAAGCCGGATAGAGCTGCCGCAGCCGGAAACCGGGATGAAATCACAGAAAAGGCAGCCGGTTATGAGAAAGTCCGCCAGATGCTTGAAGGTATTTTCGCCAAAACAGGTTATGAGCTTAACTGGGTTTCTGATATGGACGCATGGTATAAATGCCATTTAGCAAAGATCCTGCCACAGGCTTATCTGACTTATGCATTAGAATGCAATTTGTACAAAGCAACCATGAAGCAGATCGCACTTTCACTGGATGCTTCTTATGAGGCATACTGCGCACTGCGGGAAATGGGATATGAGATTTTACCCGAAGGCAGTGAACGTCATTATAAAAAAAGTCCCAATCGGTTTTTTACCGTGACCACCAAGCTTTTTGTTATGACAAGGACGCAGATGGGTGAAATGGGAATTAGCAATTACTATAAGCAAGCTGTCCGGGAAATGGAAGATCTGAGTATGGATTTTTCCAAGCTTTTAGGCACAAGGGAAGATGAGATGAAGGCGTGGAAGAAATTAAAAGAGCAGATGCCATCATGGAAAAAGCTGCATAAGACCTGAAAAAGCAAAAATAAAAAAGAAAAATAGAAATAAAACAAAAAGAGAAAATCTGAAGATAAGATATGGAAAAATAAAAAGACAAAAAACTGAAGATAAGTGAAGATAAGAATAGAGTAAAACAGAAAAATAAAAATGAAGGTAAGAATAGAATAAAACAAAAAATAAAAATGCAGAAATAAAATGCAAAATAAAGCCCTGAGGCTGTATGAAAAGTCATACAACTACAGGGCATTTTAATTATTTCAAAAATCCTTCGATGATTTTCTGTTCAGCTTCTTCTTCGGTCAGACCGAGTGTACAAAGCTTGATGATCTGCTCGCCTGCAATCTTGCCGATGGCGGCTTCGTGGATCAGAGATGCATCAATGTTGCCGGCGTGAAGTTCGGGGGCAGCATTGACAACACCGTTGCCTGCAAGGATACCGTCACATTCGGAATGACCGGTACATCTGCAGTTTCCGCGGATAACGGAATGGTATTCCTGAAAAGAGTTACCTTTTGCTACCGAACGTGAAACCAGATCAACTGCACTGTCGTCACCATCCATGGATACATCAAAATCAGAAGAAACTTTTTCATCCTTGTCGGTTAGCAGACGCTCACGGATGATGAGCTTGGCTCCGGCAGCCAGCTTGGCTTTGGTCGAACGCTTGGAGTGGCTGACACCGCTGATCTGCATGGTATCCATTTCCAGATAGGAATCCTCAGCCATTTCCACTTCTGTTATCGGATCGATATTTCTTTCACCGGTGCCTTTACCGGTTCCGATATGTTTTTCCTTGTAAACGACTTTGGCACCCTTTCCGATGAGAAAGCGGTGGATACCGTTGTGGCTGGCTTCTTCGGCACCATCGGAATGAACTCCACAGCCTGCTACGATGATAACGTCGGCACCGTCCTCTACGATGAAGTCATTGTATACAACATCATGGACGCCGCTGTGTGTGACGCAGGCCGGAATGTATACGGTTTCCTGTTCATCCTTGCAGCTGATGTGGATATCAATACCGGGCTTGTCCTTTTTTGCTGTGATCTTAATGTGCTTGGAAGATTGTCTGGCCACACATCCGCTGTCTTCACGGATATTGTAGGCTCCCTTAAATTCTCCTTTATAATCAGATACTTCTGCTAAAAGCTTTTCTGTAATCTCATTCATCGTGACAGTTCTCCTTTGTTGTGATGTGCATCGGGCATGCGCATTGCCTGTTATCGGACAAAAGCTTGGGAAGGACTTCCTCCCTTGTACCAAAGGTTGTGATCTTTCCGTCTGTTACAACAGCCACATAATCGGCAATTTCCATGATACGTTCCTGGTGAGAAATGATGATCAGGGAGCGGTTGCCGTTGTTTTTGATGGATTCAAAGGCATTGATCAGATTGGAAAAGCTCCAAAGATCGATACCGGCCTCGGGTTCATCAAAAACCAAGAGCTCGGCACCCTTCCGGTTCAGGACGGTGGCAATTTCAATACGTTTGCTTTCGCCACCGGACAAAGATGCGTCCACTTCACGGTCAATATATTCCTGCGCACACAGACCAAC
>ONHB01000052.1 GCA_900317505.1 uncultured Lachnospiraceae bacterium
TCAAATGTAATTCCTTCACCAATAATCTGACCCATTTTTTCTTCCTCCGTTAATTGTATTTTATCGTTAATAAACGTTTCTGGGTGACATTCTGCGGATTGCATCCACCAGTTCCTGTGTCGTATCAATCAGCACACGAACCTTTCCTGCCTTCCCGTCCACGACGATCTCATATGGATTGGCTTCCTCCGAACCGGAAGAATAATCAACCACCTTGAGCTGTTCATACCGCTTCAGCTGTTCGGCCCCCTTGGGCGCCATGACAACCATTGTACCAAGATCATAGCTTGCTACCGTCTTGCGGCTCTCTTTTTTGCGGATCTGGTCAACCGTAAGCTCTTTTTCCAGTAACAGATATTCGTACTCGATGTCTGTAAAAAACATCGGAACGATAGAGCCGATCAGCAAAACCAGTCCGATCAATATAAAAATAATGTAGGTAAATAATCCGGCTAAAAATAAAACAGCACCCACTCCTATCATAATTTTATGAAGTAATGTTGCTGTTTTGGAATCCGGCTTCTTGACCAGAAGCTCGATATATGTGTCATTCATTGTGCAGTGTCCTTTCACCTAAGCTGTTATTAACCAAGTGAGTATCTTTATTTTAATTCAAGATAACATATCCGTCAATAAAAAACCGCTGATCTTAAGCCTTGCGTTTTTTCCGCCTGGGCAGCCGGATCCGCGCCATGGTGTGGAACTTGTCCATATTGCCCTCATACCTGAGCTTTCCTGCCTTGTATGCATCCAAAAAATCCGTCTTGCGCTCTGCGATCTCACAGATCGTCTCTGCCGATGCCGTGATCAGGCCGTCACGGTCGTAATAATCATACGGTTCCACGCAGATCGTCCGCTCCGCAACCTCCAGATAAAATGCCCCGGATACCTCTCCTTCCAGATTGACCTGGAATGCTATATGTTCAAAAATATCTCTGGCATCCGCATTTTCGTACAGTGCTCGTACCTTATCAACAACCTCTTCATAAGTCATATGCTCTCTCCCCTTTGTACAATCATAACCAATTTTGTAAGTGCTGACGATATTTTGATTTTGTATACTTAAAATATACCATTTTTATTTATAAAATCAACCAAAAGTCCGGCAATTTTTTGCGCCCCGGAATCATTTGGATGGATTCCATCGTTGGAATCAAAGGTGACGCCTTCTGTTTCCACAAGATATGCCCACTTATAATTGGAAACAATTTCCCGGATCTGCTCCGCATGCGTCTGGCTGAACGGTATCACACAGACAATAGGAGCATCGGGATAGCGCTCGTGCAGCCTGTTTAGCACATCCTCATATCCCCTTGAAAAATTCCGGTCGTCCGTATTGTAATCATTGGTGCCCACATTGAGGATGATAAGATCACAGCCCGGATAATCCTCCGTGGATACACGCCGGTTGGCTGACAGATAAGCTAAGGAATTGGACGTAGTATTAAAGGAACCCGCTACGCCGATTCCGCTGCCCCCATATCCTAAAAAGTATGGTTCTGCGTTGAGTTTCTTTGCCGTATACCATGGGACGGAATGCGTCGCACTGTTATATGCACTGACAGCCTCGTCTCCCAAAGCCATGCAGCCTTCGGTAATACTGTCCCCAACAAACAAAACCCGTTTCTGCTTGGGAATAAAACCGTTCATTTCACCCTGTCCGCAGTCAATATCGGAAAATGCAAAACCGACCTCGCCCTGCCACTTGGATTCGTTTTCATTCATGCCGTCCATGACAAGTGTCACATTGTGTTCAGAAGTATCCGGCAGCTCCACGTGATTTTCCGAAACCGTCTGTCTGACCGGCTCTCCATCATCAATGATATATGCAAAATAAGGCGTTTCCAGTTCCGTCCGGTCCACAAATTGGATATCAAAGTCATCCGTTCCCCTGATCTGGAAATAAACCATGGCTCCCTGCGTCACTGTATTGTAACACGCCGTACCGTCAATGATCGTCTGATACCATCTGCCGGACAACGTAAACTTTCTGTCCGTGACAAGATAATCCGTCTTTCCGACGCGGAAATCCTTGAGCAGATCATCTACATAATCTGTTCCGACAACCATCTGTTCCTGTCTGTCCACAGTATTCCCCGATACCTGTGCCTTTTTTTGATCCAGATGGCTGAAAACCGCATAGGCGATCAGAAGCATCACCACAAATAAAGCCGCAATGATACACATAACTTCAATGATGCCAATATTCCGTTTTTCTCTTCTCCTGCGTCGTGCTCTCATAAAATCATGTCTTTCCCCGGTTTATACCGATTGCAAAAAGAGTGCTTACATACTCTGCAAGCACCCCTCTGATTCTTTGTACCATCATACAACAGCATTTTAAAAAAAGAAACCTTTTTTATGAAAAATACATATTTTCCTAAGGATTTTATAATATTTCACGTAAGATCTGATTGATCAGGGAAGGATCAGCCTTTCCCTTCATCGCCTTCATCGTCTGTCCGACCAAGGCTCCGATCGCTTTTTCCTTGCCATTGTGATAATCCTCAACAGCCTGTGGATTGTTGGCCACAACCTCTTCAATCGTCTTTCTTAAAGCACCTTCGTCATGTACGGTCTTTAAGCCCTTTTCATCAACATATTTGACCGGATCCACGCCACCGTCAAACATTGCCTCAAATACTTCCTTGGCAACGGAGGTATTGATCTCCTTTTTGTCTACCATGGCGATCAGGGAGGAAAGCTCGGCAGGTGTAAAACGGATGTCCTCCGGATCCATGCTGCGTTCCTTTAACAGACGAAGTGTCTCTCCCATCAGCCAGTTGGAAACCTTTTTAGGCTGTGCGCCAAGGGCTACGGTCTGCTCAAACAGATCCGCCATTCTCTTGGTATTGGTAATAATATCAATATCGTAATCCGGGATATCATATTCCTCTTTGTAGCGTGCCATCTTTTCCTCGCGGAATTCCGGCTGCTCCTTGCGGATATTGTCGATCATCTCTTCGCTGACAACGATCGGAACCAGATCGGGGTCAGGGAAGTAACGGTAATCCTGTGCATCCTCTTTGCTTCGCATTGCATAAGAGGCTTCCTTGGTATCATCCCAGCGGCGTGTCTCCTGTACAACCTTTTCGCCGGATTCGATCAGATCGATCTGCCTTGCTTTTTCTCCTTCGATCGCATGTGCGATGGCCTTGAAGGAGTTTAAGTTTTTCATTTCAGTACGTGTACCAAATTCGGTAGCTCCGACTTCTCTTACAGACAGGTTGACATCCGCTCTCATGGAGCCTTCCTGCAGCTTGCAGTCTGATGCACCCAGATACTGGATCAGAAGTCTTAACTTTTCCAGATAGGCGATAACTTCATCGGCACTTCTCATATCCGGTTCGGATACAATCTCAATAAGCGGTACGCCCGAACGGTTGTAATCAACCAAGGTTGCATCCTCCCATTCGTCGTGGATCAGCTTTCCTGCATCCTCTTCCATATGGATCTCATGGATGCCGACCTTCTTTTTACCACCGTCTTCTGTCTCTATTTCCACATAACCGTTTCTGCAGATCGGCAGATATAACTGGCTGATCTGGTAGTTTTGCGGATTGTCAGGGTAAAAATAG
>ONHB01000051.1 GCA_900317505.1 uncultured Lachnospiraceae bacterium
ACTAGGGGTAAGTCGTCAAGCAGTTTCAAAATGGGAAAATGGAAGTTCACTTCCCCAAGGTATTAATAAAGAAATGTTAACCAAAATCCTCAATATTGAGTTGGAAGAAAATATGATTACAACAAATGATAAAATTGGATTAAGGGAACTGTTAGGATGGATGATTGCTATCATTTTAGCAATCATATTTCTGGTCGCATGGATACATAATAAAAAATCAGATACAATAAATGTTCCTAGCATAAAAAAAATTACTTTTTACGATTGTAATAAAGATGTGGTTATGGAAGAAGCACTATGGTACAATTCAGCACAGATTGAAAGTATTCTAATACAGTGGGAAGGCGGAACTCCAGATAATATAAAAATGTTTGCAACACCAAGTGGTACCGAAACAATGAGCGAGACAGAACTGTTACTTACAAAAGTTGTTTTAGATGGAGACACCGTTGAATTATTGGATGCAGATACACTAAAAGATAAGTTTATGACGCATGTTTATTTTCAATTAGATTTTGGAGAAAATATTGTAACTTCTGATGTGTACAATATTTTTTATGATGAAAATTATACACAATAAATCCTGAAAGTAAATTTCAGACAAATAAGGCATTCGCAAAAAGAGCCCCACCCATTTTGGAAATGGATGGGGAATTCTTTTTCTAAAACACTAACTAAATGACATTGGGACCTCATGCCTTATGTTTTTTCCTTCTGGGCAGCCGTATCCGCATCATGGTATAAAACTTATCCATATTGCCCTCATACCTGATTTTCCCCGACTTGTATGCATCCATAAAGCTCATTTTCCGGTCTGCGATCTCACAGATCGTTTGGGCCGATGCCGTAATCAGACCGTCACGGTCACGGTAATCATACGGCTCCACACAGATTTTTCTCTCTGCAACCTCCAGATAAAAGGCTCCGGATACTTCTCCCTCCAGATTGATCTGAAATGCTATATGTTCAAAGATCTCTCTGGCATCCGCATTTTCGTACAATGTACGTACCTTATCAACAACCTCTTCATAAGTCATATGTTTTCCCCCTTTAACATAAAAACGACTGACTAAAAATAACTGATTAAGCAATCTCCGGTACTATTTGATATCCACAAAGCAGCTCCTTTTGACCCTGGTATCCTATATATTAAAATATACCATTTTCACTTATAAAATCAACCATAAGTCCTGCAATTTTCCGGGCTCCGGAATCATTTGGATGGATTCCGTCGTTGGAGTCAAAGGTAATGCCCTCTGTTTCCATCAGGTACGCCCACTTATGTCCGGAAACAATTTCCCGGATCTGTTTTGCATGTGTCTGGTTGTACGGAATCACACAGACAATGGAAACATTGGGATAATGTTCATGCAATTTATCCAGCACACTTTCATATCCCCTGAGAAAATTCCGGTCATCCGTATTGTAATCATTGGTACCCACATTCAGGATGATCAGGTCGCAGTCAGGATAATCCTCCGCGGATACGCGCCGGTTGGCTGACAGATAATCCAGAGCTCCGGCCGTGGTATTAAAGGATCCGCTCTCTCCGATTCCACTGCCTCCATAGCCTAAAAAGTACGGTTCTGCATGAAGAGCCTCTGCCGTATACCACGAAACAGAATGCGTCGCACTGTTGTATGTGCTGACAGCCTCATCCCCCAGTGTCATGCACCCTTCGGTAATACTGTCTCCGATAAACAAGACTCTTTTCTCTTTGGGAATAAAGCCGTTCATTTCGCCCTGCCCACAGTCAATATCGGAAAACGCAAAACCGATTTCACCCTGCCACTTGTCTTCCCTTTCATTCATGCCGTCCATCACAAGTGTCACATTGTGCTCATCCGCATCCGGCAAAGCTACGTGATTTTCCGAAACGGTCTGTCTGACCGGCTCTCCATCATCAATGATATATGCAAAATAAGGTGTCTCGAGCGTTGTCCGGTCTATAAACTGAATATCAAAGCCGTCCGTTCCCCTGATCTGGAAATATACCATGGCTCCCTGTGTCACCGTATTGTAACAGGCGGTGCCGTCAATGATCGTCTGATACCATCTTCCGGACAATGCAAATTTTTTGTCAGTGACAAGATAATCTGTCTTTCCGACATGAAAATCTTTAAGCAGCTCATCTACGTATTGCGTTCTGTCGACAGTCTGCTCCTGTCTGTCCACAATATTCCCCGATACCTGTGCCTTTTTTTGATCCAGATGGCTGAAAACCGCATAGGCGATCAGAAGCAGCACTACAAGCAATGCAGCAATGATACACATCACTTCAATGATACCAATATTCCGTTTTTTTCTTCTCCTGCGCCATGCTCTCATAAAATCATATCTTCCTCCGGTTTTAACCGATTGCAAAAAGAGTGCTTACATACTCTGCAAGCACCCCTCTTGATTCTTTGTATCATCATACAACAGCATTTTAAAAAAAGAAACCTTTTTTATAAAAATTACATATTTTTCTAAGGTTTTTATAAGATTTCGCGTAAAATCTGATTGATCAGGGAAGGATCAGCCTTTCCTTTCATGGCTTTCATCGTCTGTCCGACCAAAGCTCCGATTGCCTTTTCCTTGCCGTTGTGATAATCATCGACAGCCTGTGGATTGTTAGCCACAACCTCTTCTATCGTCTTTCTTAAAGCGCCTTCATCATGTACGGTCTTTAAGCCTTTTTCTTCAACATATTTAGCCGGATCCACTCCACCGTCAAACATTGCCTCAAACACTTCCTTGGCAACGGAGGTGTTGATCTCCTTTTTGTCTACCATAGCGATCAGTGAAGAAAGCTCATCCGGTGTAAAACGGATATCCTCCGGATCCATGCTGCGTTCCTTTAACAGACGAAGTGTCTCTCCCATCAGCCAGTTGGAAACCTTTTTGGGCTGTGCGCCAAGGGCTACGGTCTGCTCAAACAGATCCGCCATTCTCTTGGTGTTGGTAATAATATCAATATCGTAATCCGGGATATCATATTCCTCTTTGTAGCGCGCCATCTTTTCCTCGCGGAATTCCGGCTGTTCTTTGCGGATGGCATCGATCATCTCTTCGCTGACAACGATTGGAACCAGATCGGGATCAGGAAAATAACGATAGTCCTGTGCGTCCTCTTTGCTTCGCATTGCATAAGAGGCTTCCTTGGTATCATCCCAGCGGCGGGTCTCCTGTACAACCTTTTGTCCTGATTCGATCAGATCGATCTGTCTTGCTTTTTCTCCTTCGATCGCATGTGCAATGGCTTTGAAAGAGTTTAAGTTTTTCATTTCGGTACGTGTGCCGAATTCCGAAGCTCCGGCCTCTCTTACAGACAGGTTGACATCCGCTCTCATGGAGCCTTCCTGCAGCTTACAGTCTGATGCGCCCAGATACTGGATCAAAAGTCTTAACTTTTCAAGATAGGCGATTACTTCATCGGCACTTCTCATATCCGGTTCGGATACAATCTCAATAAGCGGTACGCCGGAACGGTTGTAGTCAACCAAAGTCGCATCCTCCCATTCGTCGTGGATCAGCTTTCCCGCATCCTCTTCCATGTGGATCTCATGGATACCGACCTTCTTTTTGCCACCGTCTTCTGTCTCTATTTCCACATAACCGTTTCTGCAGATCGGCAGATATAACTGGCTGATCTGGTAGTTTTGCGGATTGTCAGGGTAAAAATAG
>ONHB01000050.1 GCA_900317505.1 uncultured Lachnospiraceae bacterium
TCCATGCTTCTGCTCAACCACCAGTCAGACTGGACGAGTCAGCAGCTCCGAAGAGCCGCTTCCTCATGCTCGGTTATTGAATAGCCGAGTTTGGTTGACCATGCATTCTTTGGAAAAGTTTGAATTAATCCTGATCATCTCCAAAAAATCATCTGCTTCTTCTGTTTTATCTGCTGCCAAAAGTTCACACAAAGTGGAAATCGTTTCGTTTGGTGTATTTCTCATACAGCACGACTTATATTCGCATACATAATTATATGCATTGATTGCAACTTCTTTTGTTGAAAATGACCCCTTCCAATGGGAATTTCCATATTCGGCAACATCGTACCAGAATCCATAATCCAAGGCATTGCATGACTTCGTTTGATATTTACTCATCGTTAATTCTCCTTTCATATTAAAAACTTCGATATTAATATGAAAAGGGAAAACAGTGTGCTGTTAGAAAAACATGTTATCTTGTATCGAACAAAGATAATCTTCATCCAGTAGCTTATTTTTATCAAGCATCTGGTAGTATTTGCTCTCCAGCAACTGCTTTTTATGTTTATAATATGTCGAAGGGACTATATTGCCCAGTTCTTTTCTTATCTCTGTATCTGTCTTTGTCTGCATCTGATATATGATATCTGAGTAACGGGCAGGTTTTCCGTTTAGCATAAATATTCTTTTTCTTCTGCCTGCATATCTTGTAGACTTTTGTTCTGCTATATTTCCGTCCATCCGTAAAGTAAGTTGTTCACCTGTTAATTCAAGTTCAAATCCTGCTTTTTCAAGCATTTTCTGCATTTCTTCAATATTTTGAAGATTTATTTGATTTACTTCTTTTCTGCTTTTATCCAAATATACAATGATTCTTTTGTTTTCTTTATGTATATATCTTTTATATGACATGTTTTTCCTCCTGGCTTTTATTTTGTAAATATTATATCGTATTTAATTTCGATATTCAATGACAAAAATAAAAGAGAGCAAATGCTCTCTTTTATGCCGCAATAAACATATCCCAATCAGGAATTTCATCTACTACCTTCGCAATAACACCGTTTTGTTTTAACTGGTCTTCAATTGTTTCTGTAAGAGATGAATAATCCTGATCGCAGTAAGGTGGATTACCTGGATCTCCATATTTATCCCAGGCAGATCCTTCTTCTGCGTCAACATACGCCGGAATCATCACCTTTATGTTAATAATTTCTCCTTCATCAGACATTTCATATGGATCAAATAAATCCTTAATCATGTCTTTTACTGCCGTTAATTTATCCGTATTTTTTATTAATACGGCATAGTCAACGGATACCTCGCCGTTTTTTACCATGTTTTATCTCCTTTCCATTTTTAATCACTTTTAATATGAAAAGGAAATATTGTTTTCCCGGCACAGACAGCAGCTGTCTGCGTATGGCATTAATCGATCTTTTTAACCGTAATATCTAATGAATAGCCATCTTTTACGCTGATTCTTGACGCATGTGAACTACTCGGCAATTGAATAACCGAGCATCTGGAAACGGGTCCAGAAGTCGTGCAATCCAGCTGCCGATCCTTTGGAAACCAGCCCACGCAGAATCAGTGGTCCTGCTCAGGAAGATTCCCTCCGGACAGCCCGGGTACGGTCATGCCGCACCAAGACAGCGGTAGTCCATTTGATCTGCATTCCACAGCCGATGGTGCTGGCTGCTTCTATGCAGATGCTGTGTTTTTATGCTTTTTTACATACTCTTCATTTCGTCTGTTGTAGATAGCTTTCAGTTCTTTCTGCATCTGTACGTGGTTATATTTATTCTTTTCACATGCATCCAGAACTTCTGTGTCATCTGCCCGGTCACGGATATTTATGGATGCATTTTTATCTGCATCCTCCGTATGACCACAACAGGTACAGTAGAATGCTTTTCCATTCCTGTTTTTGGAATCCACGTTGGAGCATACCGGACAGAGCTGGCTTGTGTAGTCCGGCACCACTTCCTTGAAATCAAAACCATGCCAGTTGAGAGTTTCCATCAGTGTCATCTGCAGCTTGCCCCTTGCAAACATGGAGAACAGTCCGTTTATCTTCCGGCACTTATCGAATTCCCGGATGTCGAGTTTTTCAAGCACCGTAAGTGTCTCGCTGTCAATGGAGTCTACATATGCGTTTACAGATGTGCGGATTTCATGGTCAAGCATCCCATAGTAACAGCGGTTTTTCCGGTATGGTGCATCAGCCGTCTTTATCATGCGGTCAAGCCGGTCTATCTTTTCGATGAGAGAACGTCTCACATCGTCCGGAAGGTCATGGCAGTGGAGATAATGGCTGATGTTTTTCTTTTTGTTGCGCAGGTCGGAAAGCCCCGCAAATGATGTTTCTACCTTTTCGTGGTAAAAGTCGATGGCAGGCTGCATGGAGCCGATCGGTTCCCCGCTGGACGGGTAAAGGGCATCCGTGATGCCGGTGTCCACACCGACAGCCTTTGATGTTTTTGGATGTGTCATGGATTTCTGGTACGCCCAGCCAATGCGCAGTTTTCCATTCCGCACTTTCATTACGACAGTACCTGCCATCTTACAGGTAGTTATCTTATGCATGGAATGCGCACTGGTATCTACCGGGATGGCAATACGGTGGTTTTTCTGGAACGGATCGCTGATACTGATGACATACGGCATGGCTGTGCCAGTGGAAGACTCTATCTTCATGAGCCGACTGTCCAGAGGTACGGAAACCGATTTTAGTTCCGGCATCCCGTATTCAAGCCCTGTTGTGATATAAAGATCTTCAAACGTACGCATTTCCATGGCAAACTCCGGATCCTGCATGGATGTTAAAGTTTCCACACACTCGGTGTAAAAGCTGCTTTTCGTTTTTGCTTTATCTGCAAGATCTTTCATTGCAGAGATCATGTTCTGTCGCGAGCGGTGGTCTACCGCCATGGCAAACAGCACTTTTGATTTTGTAAACACCGTCTGCTCCCGGGAATACATATCCAGCCGGATGGAATCCATGCGGTTGGACAGTGTTGTGACCGCCATGTCAAAGGCATTCTGGCAGTAAGCAGAGTTGTATCCTTCTATTCGGACGGATTTTTCAAGTGCACGCATTTCCGGGGATTTCTTGTCGTTTTTAACAAGGAACAGGGTAATGCCGTCTTTACCTGCCAGCAGCCGGATATCTTCGTTGACCAGCTTCGTGAAGGCATCCTCCATATGCTTCAGCACAGAGAGTTTCCCTTTATTCGGACTCCCATACAGGAAGACACTTTTCGTCATACTTGATTCAAATGAAGTTCCTTTTCTTCTGCGTGCCTTTGGCATATGGCAGCCTCCTTTCCGCAATACGCAGCTGCTGTTTCAGCTGTCTATTCTGTATATGAACAAAAAATAGAAAAAGTAAAACGTTTTGAGAAATTTTATTGAATTTGTAATTAGATATGACGCTTTCATTCTCCTGTGGTACCCGTAAGGGTATCGCGGAAGATGTTTCATATATTCTTTTTACGTCAGCTATCGTCTCTATTATTCTTTTCAAGAAAAATAGAGGGCGCTTTCATTCTCTTGTGGTGCCCGTGAGGGTATCACCAAAGAGCAATTGAATTGCCGAGGATTCCCGCTTGTTATCCTAAATGAGGATATTTCATAATTCATTTTTTTCTCATAAAAACCTCCTAACGTATCGCTTGGTTCGTAAAAATAAAGTTGTAAGCTCGTGAATTTTGTCGTATAAGACTTCACGATAAATAATATTATGAATCAGTTTTTTTACTAACTAATTTTTCATCTGTTTGTTTGCCCTGAATAATGCATCTGCAATTGCTTCTACACTCTTTTGTCTCGCAGTCCAGGCAATCCAAATACAGGACTTTTTCGTTTGTTAATGGACATATTTTTGCCATAATTATTTCCCGCCTTTCTGCGAAAGGCACCAATGCGTCATGAAACATGTTGGCTGACTTTCGCTTTTTGTTTTCAATTATTGTTCCCTCTGATAT
>ONHB01000049.1 GCA_900317505.1 uncultured Lachnospiraceae bacterium
ATTCTCTAATCCGCCATTTGCCTGAGCTACGGAATTAAATTCTCCTTTACTCATGCCCTTTTCTTTCATATCAATGAACTGATACTTTATGCCCCGTTCTTTGAAAAAACGTTCTGCCTTCTTCGTATCATTACATTTCTTTGTTCCAAATATCTGTATATTCATAGTTATCCCACATTCCTTTCCAAAAATCCCCGAATCGTCCGCACATAATCATCCACCTTAAGAACGGTCGACAAATGCCCTCCGGAAACATATTTGATCTCCGGATTATGCATAAGCTGAATGAGATCTTTCTGCATCTTTCCCGAGAAGAAATCCTGATCTGGAAGTATCAGTAATATTTTACCTTCCACTTCCTTAAAATCGGCTTCGGTAACAGGTGTCTGGTTCATGAGATCCGCTAAAAGCCCCGAAATGTGCACATCTTTTTCCCTTGTATAATCCTTAAAAATTGTTTCAAACATATCCCGCACATACGCAACCTGCTCTTCACTTTCATTGCGGATATGTCCCATTCCGACTTTTATAAGCTTTGGTTTCAATTTTTCATAATTGCAATGCTTCATATAAAACAACATGAGCGGTGCCAGAAAATATTTTTTCTTAAGACTTTTGAGCGTCGCAGCATCCATGCCACCCGTTGAAACCAGAATCAGTCCGCCCACTTCTTTGTGGTACTTCTGCGTATAGATCTGCGCAACCATGCCGCCGTCGCTTGCGCCAACAAAAATCGGCTTTGTTATACCAAGCTTATTGAAAAAAGCATGCATACCTTTCACCAGTTCCTGATTCGTTCGCAACTCCTGCGGATAATCAAAAAGTAAAACCTGATAGTCCACAGACAAAGGCTCTACATACTCCATCCACATTTCCAGAACATTCATTCCACCATTTAACATGACCAGTGTTTTACCATCTTTTTTTCCACTCAATACATAGCGGAAGTTTCCTTCGCCAACCGTAATCGGAGATGCTGTAAATCGTTTCAAATCTTCTGTATATGACATGTGCAATTCCCCTTTCATACCTCTATATCCCATCCGATACTTCATCGACGCAATAAAATAAAAAATAGCATCAGTTAGTTTTTTCTAACCAATGCTATTTTAACATAATTTCTTCACAATTTAAATCACATAATCGATGTCAGGTCTCGTTTTGTTTTGGCAATTCCTCTTCTTCGGCAGAAACCGCTTCCGCAGAAACCTCATCCCAGATTGCTTCGTATTTCTTCAGACTTTCCGAGCCATTTTCCAGACACACAAGTTCATATGTACTTCCGTCCTTCAGGTTTACCCGGAAACTGATTACCGTTCCACCGGACTCCACCTCGCCGTTCTTCGGATTGCCTGCCGAAATCAGATCCTCACAGGCAGTCTCCAATTCACTGGAATCTGTTACCACTTTCTTTTCCGCCTCCACAGGAAGAACATAGCGATAGATTTCCATACTTTGCGCATTTTCTGCCTGGAAAGGTGCGTCCTGCTTTTGTCCGCAACCCACGCTGAGCATGCCTGTAAATAATGCCAGCAGTACCCCCAATAACTTTTTCCTCATAAATTTTCCCCCTTTTTGAATATCAAGTCTTCATAGAAAACTTGATACTATCTGTGCTTGATTGCCTCTATATATCCTCCGGTAATCACACCTGCCGGCAGCGCGACCACTGCGATTCCAACAATAGATGAAATCATGCTCACAAGCTTGCCAAACACCGTGACCGGATAAATATCCCCATAACCTACCGTTGTCAACGCTGTCGTTGACCAGTAAATCGCATCAAACAGTGTATCAAAGCTTTCCGGCTCAACCTGAAACATAATCAGACCCGCAACAATGATATACGCGATAGCCAGATAACCTACTGCAAACAAAACATCCTTCTCCCGTCTTAACACGCGGACAATCATGCGAATGCTCCGCGAATAACGTGCAAATTTGAAAATGCGCAGCGCCCGCACCAGTCGAAACAGACGAAGCAGCTTCCATCCCGGATTTAAAACCGTCAGCGACGGAAGTATCGAAACAAAATCAATCAGTGCCATCGGTGTGAATGGATAATACAAAAAAGCCCTGCTTTTATACCGTTTTAATTTGTAATCGGCCGTGCCCCACCGCAACAGATAATCAATGATAAATATGATTACTGTCACCTGATCGATGATTTCCATATAGGCAGTCTGCTTCTTAAAACACAGTGGAATGATGCTTGCCATAATTGTCAGCAGCATAAATGCGTCATAAAGCGTACTTCCTATACTCGCTTCCTCTTTTACCTCAATAATGTCGTATAGTCTTTTGCGCATAACAGATCCTTTGGTATTTCAAAATTAATTACTACTTATTATTTTACACCAATTCTATCGACATTGCCAACTCCATTTCCAATTGTTCTGCATCATTTCAGATTGCTTCAACCACGATTTCTATTGCACTTCATTCGCATTTTACGATTGCAACCACTTGCGGATTTTTTCCACATCCGTTTTACGCAGATCACCATGCACATTCGAGTCAAACGTTACATACTCATAATCCTTTTGATATTTCTTTAATTGCTCCACAAGCTTGTCTGCCTGTTTTACCGACACCTTGTCATCCCCCGTCGTGTGAAAGATCAGAAGCGGTGTGTTGATTTGCTCTGCCCATGCAACAGCAGAACGCTTTTCATACTCTTCGGGCAATTGCTTCGGTGTCCCGCCGATCAGTTCTTTGAGCAACGGCTGCATATCAGAACGTTCTTCATAACTCATCGAGCAGTCTGCCACACCGGCGACCACGACAGCTTTATGAATACGCTGTTCTTCGCGCAGCGTCTCATATGTCATCATTCCACCACGAGAGACACCAAGCATATTGATCTGATCTGTGTCAACATAATCAAGTTTTTGGCACAAATCAATCAGATGGATTACATCACGCCCATCATCACCGCCAAACGCATCGGTTCCCTGGCTGCTGCCACATCCACGGTAATTGGTAGCTACGCAAATCGTATGAAACTGATAGGCATAAAAAGTTGTTTCCACATTTTCCAATGCGCCATATTCCCGGTTACCCCCGTGATTATAAATTAGACATGGTGACTTCTTTTTCCCGAGCAAATCGATTGGTGCACTGATAAAAGCCTCAATTTTGAGATCATCGCTCTGATAAAAAAAGCGATAAGAAATATATGTCGACAGATCTACTCCTGCCTGCTTTTCATATTTTTCCAGATCTATTTTCTCATATTCACTGATTCCATTTGCCTCCAGGCTGTTTTCCATCTGCTTTTGCGCATCTTCCACAGAAATATCTGACGGAAATTTTATCCGAAAAATAAACACTGTAAGAATCAGCACACTTAGAATAATCAATAGTAAAGTTATTTTCTTTTTCATACTTCATCTCTCCCGATACCTTCCTATCATGGAAAATATTATATGATTTAAGGGTCAAAAGGTATTCCAGCAAGGATACCGTATAAACATAAATTTGTACCTTGAAAACTTCACATAAATGAGGATTTTGTCAGCCATAAGTGGTATTATATAAGCATAAGAAAGCGAGGAAACCACTTATGTCTTTTAAATCAAATGATAGTCAGCAGATTACATTAAATGATGCTTTATTCGGTCTTACTGACCGTGAAAAACGCATGCTTGAAAAATCATGGGCTAAGCCATTCGCAGAGAAAATATTTCCTAAGATTGATGAAAGTCTTTTTGCCTGTCTGTACAGTAATAAAGCATCACGTCCAAACACACCTGTTAATGTATGTGCCGGAGCTCTTATTATCAAGGAGCTTTTAAATCTGACTGATGACGAAATGGTCGAGTCGCTTGCTTTTGATGTCCGGTTTCAGTATGCGCTCCATACAACAAGTTTTGAAGAACAGCCTCTTTCCGATAAAACGCTGAGCCGCTTTCGTAAACGCTGTTACACTTACGAACTTGCCACAGGTACTGATCTTATCTATGAAACCATTACCGGGCTTTCAGGTGAAATGGCAAAAATCATGAAAATAAATGGACAGATCCAGCGTATGGATTCCCTCATGGTCGCTTCCAATATCAAGCGTTTGAGCCGGATGGAACTGTTATATACCTGTGTCTCAGATCTTGTTGTATATCTTCACAAACATAATGAAGATGACAAGCTGGAAGGACTGGAGCATTACTATAATCCGGACGATTATAATAAAGTCATTTACCGGCAGCGTAAGGAGGACTATGACCAGAGACTCCAGACCATTCTGTCAGATGCTGACAGTCTTATCAAGAAATGTAACGGTGGCTATGACGATGTGCCGGAATATCAGCTTCTTGTCCGTGCATTTTCAGAACAGGTGGTCAGAGAAGATGATGCCCTGCGCCTGAAAACAAAAGAAGATGACAGCATGAATTCTTCCATGCTGCAAAACCCTTCTGATCCGGAAGCCACTTACCGTGAAAAAGCGAGAAAACAGCATCGAGGCTATGTTGCAAACGTAACAGAGTCTGTAGGTGAAGACAAGTCCATCATAACTGATTATCAGTTTGATGCAAATACACACAGTGACAGTGATTTTCTCAAAGAACACCTGGAATCTGTTGAACGTACACCCGGGCGTAATACCCTGGTTACAGATGGCGCTTACAGCAGTGAAGCCAACCGTCAGCTTGCTGATGATAAGAACATTGATCTTGTTACAACAGATCTTCTTGGAAGAGATGCCAGAGATATCTGTGCAGACTTTCAGTTTTCAGAAGACGGAACCCGGATTCTGCTGTGCCCTGCCGGGAATCAGCCTAAGAGTTCTTCCATTGTAAAAAGTACCGGAAAAGTAAGAGCTTCTTTTCCTAAAAATAAATGCGAAAACTGTCCATACAAGGACCAGTGCAGACCAAAGACTTCTAATAAAACAAGTGCCGTTTATATTTCAAAGGGATCGCACGAAAGGGCAAAGGCTCAGCGCTTTACCGGGACATGGCAGTTTAAATTTCTGTCAAAGGTAAGGAATGGTGTTGAAACAATACCATCCACACTTCGCCGGAAATATCATATCGACACTATGCCGGTCAGAGGCAGGATCCGAATGAAACAACTCTTTGGATTTAAAATCGGGGCATTAAATTTCCGTAAGCTGCTCAAATATTTAGGCAGCCTGGAAAAGTACGCCTTAAATCCGGAAATTGCCTAGAGTATTGGCTGGAAATAGGCACTTGATACACGGAATAGCAAGTATAAAATCCCATTTTTTAATTTAAAATCGTTTATGTGAAATTTTCAAGGTACAAACCGTTTTTTACGAGGTGGTTTTGACCCTCAAATCAT
>ONHB01000048.1 GCA_900317505.1 uncultured Lachnospiraceae bacterium
CCGGAGGGGATAAACGCTGAAGGCATCTAAGCGTGAAGCCCGCTCCAAGATGAGATGTCCCCGCCGCAAGGCGATAAGGCCCCTTGTAGAACACGAGGTAGATAGGGCAGGAGTGGAAGTGCAGCGATGCACGGAGCGGACTGCTACTAATAGGCCGAAGACTTGACCAAGGCTGCAGGTTCCTGCAGGTTTGTTCCAAGCAAGGGTGTAGAGTAGGTGGATGCATGGGGTTTTGAAGGTACAAACATTTTGGCTTGAAAATGGCATTCCTCGATAGCTCAGCGGTAGAGCATTCGGCTGTTAACCGAAGGGTCGTAGGTTCGAACCCTACTCGGGGAGCTACAGGGATCCAGTTTCGCAAAGGGACTGGATTTTTTCATACCCCGGCTCCGTGGTCAAGCGGTTAAGACATCGCCCTTTCACGGCGGTAACACGGGTTCAATTCCCGTCGGAGTCATTTACAAATCTGGCGCCATAGCCAAGTGGTAAGGCAAAGGTCTGCAACACCTCTATCACCGGTTCAAATCCGGTTGGCGCCTCTTAAAAGAAACTCGTAATGAGTTTCTTTTTTTTTGAAAAATATTTATAGGTACGGAGAAAAGCAGGATGGGAAGCGCAATCGTAATATTTCAACAGATGATGGTTTTATTTGGAATGATGTTAGTCGGCTTTTTTTGTTATAAATGGGACTGGATTGACGATCATTCTTATGGAAAGCTTTCCAAAATTGTCGTAAATATTTTAAATCCGTTATTGGTAATTGACGGTGTACTGGGAAAAAGTTCGGATGGAAGCTTTCATAACCTGATGATCAACCTTGAGATAGTTATCCTGTACTTTGTTTTTTTGATTATCATCAGTATTCCTGTTGTAAAGATCATCCGGCCGGAAAAAGAAAATGTCGGTGTATATCGTCTGATGATGATTTTTTCAAATGTGGGATTTATGGGAATCCCGGTTATATCTGCTCTCTATGGCTCTGGTGTGATCATCTATATTGTGTTTTATATGCTGGGATATAACTTTTTACTGTATACATATGGCATCATTCTGGCAAGAAGCAGTGCGAAGCCTGCTTATGCAGAAAATCGGAATAGTAATAGCAGTTTTAAGGAAAATCTGAAGGCTATTATCAATCCGGGAACGATTGCTGGTATTATAGCAATTCTCCTTTTTGTGTGTAGAATACAGGTTGCAGCGCCGGTGGCTTCTTTCATTAAATATTTAAGTCAGTGTGTGGTTCCTTTTTCCATGATTTTGATCGGTGCTTCGATGGCACAACAGGAATTAAAGACAATCTTTAAAGATGTCCGCATGTATTGGTTTTTATTGATCAGGCTGATTTTGATTCCGGTCATTGTGGCGTTGTGTGTCCGTAATCTGCCGATTGATCCGCAGATTTTGGGAGTATTTATCCTGATGCTGGCAATGCCGGTAGGAAGCATTGTCGTATTGGTTGCGATGGAACAGGGAGCTGATTCTGCCTGCTGTACAAGAGGAAGTGTTATCAGTACTCTTTTTAGTATTATTACAATCCCGATCATAGCCTTATTATTACCATAAGTGACATTTATTTTATACATAAATTGGATTCAATTTATGGTGGCAGGCATAAATAAGGAATGGTATAATAGCCTTGGTTGTCCGAAATTATGACAGTCAGGGCTTTATGATATGTTGAAACTACAAAAGGGATGTGTATGGAGGAAGCGTGATGAATTCACCAGCAGAGATTGCAAAAAATTATATTTCAATTGGAAAAGATAAGGTTAAGATGCCTTTTTTGAAAACATTTCTGTTAGCAATTATGGCAGGAATGTTTATAGCGATAGCGGGTGCCGGGGCATCCGTTGCTGTTGTTTCTGTTGAGACACCTTCGCTTGCAAAAGTTTTATCCGGATGTGTTTTCCCGGGCGGTCTGGCGATGGTAATTTTAGCAGGAAGCGAGTTGTTTACAGGTAACTGTTTATTGATCATTCCCTGTCTGAGCAAGGAAATCAAGGTGCGTGAGATGGTACGCAATCTTGTGATTGTATATCTGGGCAATCTTCTTGGTGGATTGCTTGTATGTGCATTGTTAGTATACGGACATACATTTTCCATGTTTCAAAATGGGATGGCTGAATATGCAGTTGCTACTGCAGCAGCCAAGACTTCTTTAACATTTGGAGATGCATTTTTAAGAGGAATCATGTGCAATATCCTTGTTTGCATCGCTGTCTGGATGGGCTTTGCGGCAAAGGATGTAGCGGGAAAGGTAATTGCGATCTTCCTTCCGATCATGATTTTTGTAATCTGTGGTTATGAACATAGCGTTGCCAATATGTATTATATTCCGGCCGGTATTATGGCGATGAAGGAATATGGAATTTCGGCAGACGGGCTGAGCTGGCTGACATTCTTTGTACGGAATGAGCTTCCGGTTACATTGGGAAATATTGTAGGCGGTACATTTATAGGCACTATGTACTGGGCGATTTACTTAAGACAGGGCAAAAAAGAAAAATAACTTATAAAATACAGATGATTTAGGGATAAATAAGTTGATTATTTATCCCTTTTTTGTTGTTTCATGGTAAAATAAGGGAATGAAAGTGAGGCGTTTGAATATGACGGAGGAACCCATTATCCGCAAAGAAAAAATAGAAACGGTTGCGGACAATCCCTTTGTGAAAGTATTTGACCTTCGTTACAATGAGGGCAGACACTATTATGATGCCACGAGGCGTTCGCTGGATGAACTGGTTGCCATTAAATCGGATGCTGAGTATAAAAGGATGCTGCCCGATGCAGTAAGCTGTGTTGTGATCCTGAATGTCAAGGGTGTTGGAAAAAGACTGCTTTTGTCATATGAGTACCGTTATCCGGCTGGCAGATTTTTGCTGGGTGTTCCTGCAGGGTTGATGGATCCCGCAGATAAGGAAAAGGAAGATCCCATCTTGGAGACAGCCAAAAGAGAAATCCATGAAGAAACCGGACTAGTGGTAAAAGAAGGAGACAGAGTGGAGATCGTCAATCCCCTGTTGTTTTCGTCGCCCGGACTTACCGATGAAAGCAATGCGATAGTCAGCGTCCATATGGATGTGGACACGTTGGAAAGCTTGTCGCAGGAGGGCGCGGAGCAGACCGAATGTTTCCATGGCTTTCAGCTTCTTTCAAAAGAAGAGGCCAGGGCGATATTGTTGAGTGGAAGAGACAAATATCAGAATTTTTATTCGGTTTATACATGGATTGCTTTAGTATATTTTATTAGTGATATCTGGGAGGATTAGTAAATGAAAATAGCAGCGTACAATTATCGTGATTTTGATGAAGCAAAGTATTTTGAAAAATTTGGAAGCCAGTATGGAGTGGAAATCATTCCGATTCGGGAGATTCCTACGGTGGACAATGCAAGACTGGCTGATGGATGTGAGGGTGTAAGTGTTATTACACAGCCGATCACAGAGGATATTATCAAAATCTGGGCAGAGATCGGTGTAAAACATATCTCGACAAGGACGATCGGTTTTGATCACATTGATCTGAAGTCTGCAGAAAAATATGGCTTAGCAGTGAGTAATGTTAAGTATTCGACAGGAAGTGTGGCTGACTACACGGTTATGTTGATCTTAATGGCGCTTCGGAAGATGAAGTCTATCATTAAAAGAGCAGAGGGAATGGATTATTCACTTCCCGGAAATATTGGAAAAGAGATTAAGGATCTGACCGTCGGTGTTGTCGGAACCGGTAAAATCGGTACACATGTACTTCGTAATTTATCCGGATTTGGATGCCGTCTTATCGCATATGATCCATATCACAATGATGAGGCTGCAAAGCTCGCCGAATATGTTTCACTGGAGCAGTTATTCAGGGAAAGCGATGTTATCACCTTCCATACACCGGCTACAGAGAGCAGCTTCCATATGGTCAATGCTGAGAGCATGAAGACAATGAAGGATGGAGTTGTCATTGTTAATACGGCAAGAGGCAGTATCATTGATACACCTGCTTTTCTGGATGCTCTGGAAAGTGGCAAGGTTGGTGCAGCTGCGCTGGATGTCATTGAAAATGAGCTCGGAATTTTTTATGGAGATTATAAATATCAGAATATCGGTCATCGCGAAATGTCCATTTTAAAGGATCTGCCCAACGTTCTGATGCTGCCACATATGGCATTTTATACAGAAGATGCTATTTCAGACATGGTAGAACATTCTATCCAGAGTATTCTCAACAAAGATGGAAACGTGATACCATATGCACATAAAGAAAAGTAAAGGAGAATAAAAGTGGAAGATATCAACAAGACACCGGACAGCGAGGAATATATTACATTTACCACCAAAGCAAAAGATGGCAGTGAAGTGGAAATGGCTGTTGTAGATGAATTTGAATTTGAAAAGAAAAACTATATTGTTGCAGAGGTTATAAAGGATGATACTCTGGACGAAAGCGGTCAGTATATCTATCGTTGCCGTATGACGGAGGATGGCTTTACGGCTGAAAAGATTACCAATGCCATTGATTATGAAAAGGTTGCGAAAGCCTATATGGAGATGGAGGATTAAGGTATGGACAATGAGCGTTTGCAAAAGCAGATGGAATTTTGCAGATTGATAGATGCGGAAAAGCTTATTGGCCGTCAGACTTATCTGGCAGATGCCAGCCGTAAGGAAAACGATGCGGAGCATGCATGGCATATGGCTGTCATGACTTTGTTGCTGAGTGAATACTCCAATGAAGAGATTGATGTACTAAAGACGGTCAGTATGCTATTGATCCATGATCTGGTAGAGATTTATGCCGGAGATACTTATGCATATGATGAAGAGGCCAAAAAGACACAGAAAGAAAGGGAGTTAGCAGCGGCTGACCGTCTGTTTGGTGTATTGCCCAAGGATCAGGAGGAAAAGCTCCGCGGTCTCTGGGAAGAATTTGAAGCAGTCGAAAGTGCCGAGGCGAAGTTTGCCCGCACGATGGACAATATCCAGCCCTTGATGTTAAACTGTGCTTCTGATGGCAGGTCATGGGAGGAAAAGCAGGTAAAGCTCAGTCAGATATTGGGACGCAATGAACGGACAAAGGATGGCTCAGAAGAACTTTGGAACTTTGCATACAATCATTTTATCAGACCACATGTTGATAAGGGACATATCAAGGAAGATGTGAAGTATCAGGCATAGTCAGTTGAGTCAGTCGCCTGATAAGTTGGCTGTTAGGAAATATTATTACAAAGCATTTTTAGTGTAAACCAAGATGGAATATCAATTCTGAATAAAAATCTGGTTATATGAGGAGGTTAGCATGCGCTATTTTTTAGAAAACGATTTATTAAAGGTGGAAATTGATTCTTTCGGTGCAGAGGTCAAGTCTGTGATCCGGAAGGATAACAACCGGGAATATATGTGGTATGGCAATAAAAAGTTTTGGGCACGTACCTCGCCGGTATTATTTCCGTTTGTAGGAAGTATGCGGGATAAGAAATTTACCTGGCATGGAAAGGACTATCCAATGGGACAGCATGGATTTGCCAGAGATATGGAGCATACTCTGGTTTCACAGACAGAAGATGAGATCTGGTTCTGTTTAAAATCTGATGAGGAAACAATGAAAAAATTCCCGTTTCCATTTGTTCTTTCTATTGGATACAGACTTAGCGGTGATAAAGTTGACGTATTGTGGAAGGTCGAAAATCCGGCAGACGAAGATCTTTATTTTTCCATCGGTGCGCATCCGGCATTTTTGTGTCCGGTGCACGGAGAAAAAGATAAGACCGGGTACCGTCTGTTGTTTGATGGTGTGACAGAAATCCATCATCATGGCAATACACTGGATACCGGTCTTGCAGTAGATGAAGATCTGACTTTGCCGTTGACCAACGGATATGCAGAGATTACCGATGGATTTTTTGATCGTTGTACCTATATGATCGAGGGGAACCAGACGAAAAAAGTGGGATTGGCGGATCCACAGGGCAACCTGATCGTAGAGGTGTTGTTTGATACACCTTTGTTTGCAATCTGGTCTCCCGAAGGCAAAAATGCTCCGTTTTTATGTATCGAGCCATGGTTTGGAAGAAGTGATAAAACAGACTTTGCCGGGGATATTTCCCAGAGGGAATATACACAGACTTTAAAGGCTGATGAAACTTTTGAGGCCGGGTACAGCATGATTTTTCATCAGGTATAGCATGATGCATATATGTGTAAAAAACTGTCTGAAAGGGCAGTTTTTTAATAAAATAAATTTGTACAGCTATGATATATAAATATCTGTCTTTCGATAAGAGATTCTGTGAAGCAGTGTATATAGGAACATTTGGACTTACTAGAAATGATGATCAAATTAAAATATGAAAAGCCTGTAGTCTAAAAAAGGCTGAAAATAAAATCAATTTTCTATAGAAACTTTTTCTCAAAATCTCTTACTGACATATCAGATTCTTTTGCGGCTATTTCAACAGATATAGTGCCATCTTTAACCAGTTTTATAAGCAGGCGATATTTTTCTTCTTCTCTACCTTTTTTTCGACCTTCAGTTAATCCTTCAGCCCGACCTTCCGCTAATCCTTCAGCCAAACCTTCTGCTCGGCCTTCTGCTAAGCCTTCGGCACGAGCTTCTTTTCTTGCGGTTTTGCATGCTTCTTCCACTTCTTCGTCGATATATTCTCCCCATGTCATATACTGATTCCTCCCATATGCTGATTCTTTGATCTTGGTCACATATTTGTGAAGTTCCTGTGTCAGTGGTGTAGTGGCGTTTTCCTGTGTGCTGTTCTGGATGTATTTGAGAAGAGCACAAAGTTCAGTATTATTTGAATTTACAGCTTCCGTTTCATCATTGTGAATATGGCTGATGCTTTTGGGTAAATTCAAAGTATCATCCGTAAACGCTTCTGCTGACTT
>ONHB01000047.1 GCA_900317505.1 uncultured Lachnospiraceae bacterium
TATATAAGTATTTTGATACCATCCTTATCGTCGGTTTTTTACGGGATCATTTTATGAAAATACTTATATCTGAGGAAGGAAAACGACATGGAAGATCGTGTATTTGACCTTTGCATGGAGCGGATGAAAAATGGAGATAAGTCGGCGCTTAAGGAAATTTATGAGGCGTATTCCGGTTATATTTTTCATCTGATAAAAAACATTGTACAAAACTATGAAAATGCAGAGGATATTACCAGTGATTTTTTTATAAAGCTATGGAACACTGCCGATAAGTATGTGCCGGGTGGAGGCCATCGGGCATATCTTGGCAGGATCGCCCACAATATGGCGGTTGATTTTTTAAGGGCAAACAACCGGGAAGTTCTGTATGAAAAAGCAGATGACGATGAAACGGACGGTCTGGATGCAGCCTCTGACAGGCAGGAGGTCATAGAGGATACGACAGCAGCAACGGTTGTTACCAATATTACCATGCAGGAAATGTTGTCCCGGTTAAAGCCCGCGGAGAGGGAGATCGTTCATCTGAAAATTGTCGGAGAACTGACATTTGAAGAAATCTCAGCATTGCTTGCAAAGCCGATGGGTACAGTTACCTGGCGCTACCGGGAAGCAATCAAAAAATTAAGGAGGTGTGGATTTGATGCGTGATTTTGAAGAAGAATACAAAAAATACATAGATGAAGAAACACCGGATCTTTGGAACCGGATCGAATCGCAGCTTGAAGATAGAGAAACAACAGATATAAATTTATCCGACAGAGCAAAAGACAGGAAAATATCAGATAAAACAGTCGCAAAAACAACAAATAAAAAGATATACCCTATGATAAAGAGAATGATCCCGGCTGCGGCAGCCATTTTTATTTTGATCATAGGCATTTCAGCAGTGCGTAACACACAGATTGCAAAAATGAATGACCAAACGTCGATGAATGAAACTGCGTATCCGCAGGAGGCGGAAATGGAATACGCAGAAGAGACTGCCGCCGCAGCAGCTGATATACCGGAAAGCGCAGCAGCAGATGAGGCAGCAGATATGCCGGAAAGCGAAGCTGCATATGAAGAGACTGCAGATACTGCCGCTTCTACAGATAAAGCTACAGGCTCTGCGCAACAGAACGGTGTCGGAAATAAAACAGAAAGTGCAGCCACAGCCCCAACACAGGAGCTTGCTGACGGCGGAGCAAAGGAAACCGAGGTAAAAAACAATAACACGTCCTCCGTTAACGATACTCTGGAAGTGGAAAAGGCTGTCCTGACCGGAATATCTGTTGCCGATCCGGACTGGAAGGATCAGGGCTATGCCTATGTATATCATTTTACGACGGATGATGGAGACAGCATAGATGCCCTGCTTTCACAGAGTTTGTGTGACGAGCTGGAGACGCGGGATATCACGATCAGGCGAAAAAAGACATACCATATCGTAGTGACACCGATCGCTTCAGATAAGGATGCAGCCGGGGATGATCAGACGGCAGTATGCAGATTGGAAAAAATTTCTGAATAAAAATGAAAAAAGTACCATAAATTTCCGTTTTCAGATGCGTATATCTATCATAAGACGCATAAATAAGGCTGTTGTGGTCAGTATACAGCCATGATACCTGAAAGATGGGGGAGGAAATATTATGATCAAAAAGAATTTACG
Organism: uncultured Lachnospiraceae bacterium; assembly: GCA_900317505.1. Classification (GTDB taxonomy): domain Bacteria; phylum Bacillota; class Clostridia; order Lachnospirales; family Lachnospiraceae; genus UBA2882. The sequence goes on from ONHB01000047.1 coordinate 1,655, forward strand.
AAGAAGCATCTGTATCGGACTTTCCATGACAATGCTTGCCGGTATGCTTGCCGGATGTGGTGCCGCCAGCCAGAGGACATCGGATAGTTCATCTGCAGAATATCATGATGAAATGACATCTGAGACAACCGTACCGGAAGAGGACTATGAGGAAGCCGCAGAGGAGATACCTGAAGAATCGTATGAGGGCAGTACAGACGCCTATGACGATCTGTACGACTGGAATGATGAAGCCGCATCGGACGAGGCATTACAGAATAGCAGTAAATATTCCGGTTCTGATGAAGAATACAATACCGAGGAATATGAAAAAGAAGATGAAAACGGATTTTGCATTGTCAAATCCCAGCCGTTATCCACATTTTCAGCAGATGTAGATACTGCATCTTATGCCAATGTCAGACGTATGATCGAAGATGGATATACGCTTGATATGATCGATCCGGAGGCAGTCAGACCGGAAGAATTTATCAATTATTTTTCTTATGATCTGAATAAGCCGAAGAAGGGCGAGATGTTTGGAATTACGACGGAGGTCAGCACCTGTCCGTGGAATGAGGATCACGAGCTGATGTTTGTCGGAATGGCCACAGAGCCTGTTGATATGAGCAAGGCACCGGATACCAACCTTGTATTTTTGCTGGATGTATCAGGCTCCATGGATGAGCCGGATAAGCTGCCGCTTTTGCAGCAATCCTTTAAGGAGCTGGTATCGGAGCTTGGTAAAAATGATACGGTTTCGATCGTTACCTATGCTGACGGTGTGGAAACTGTGTTAGAGGGTGCTAACGGCACACAAAAAGAAAAGATCTGCCGTGCTTTAGACGGTTTGTATGCCGGAGGCGGGACCAATGGAGAGGACGGTATCCAGAAGGCATATGAGTTAGTGAAGGCTAATTATATAAAGGGTGGTAACAACCGTGTGATTTTAGCTACCGACGGAGATCTCAACATCGGAATTTCCGACCCGGATGAGCTGGAAAAATTTATTGCAAAGAAAAAAGAAAGCGGGATTTATCTTTCTGTTTTAGGCTTCGGAACCGGCAATATCAAGGACAACAATATGGAACGTCTGGCTGACTGCGGAAACGGCAATTATTCTTACATAGACTCCCTGTTTGAGGCCAAAAAGGTACTGGTAGAAGAGATGGGAGCCAATCTTCTGACGATTGCTGAGGATGTCAAGCTGCAGGTCGAATTCAATCCCGAAAAGGTCAATTCCTACCGCCTGATCGGCTATGAAAACCGTAAGCTTACCGACCGGGATTTTTATGATGATAAAAAGGATGCCGGTGAGATCGGTGCCGGACATCAGGTTATTGCCCTGTATGAGATTATCCCGGCAGGAGCAGCCGATGAGATCAAATTGAAGTATCAGGATGGAGAAGCGCATACAGATGTGTTGTACAATGATGAATATGCAACCGTCGCTATCCGCTACAAGGAACCCGGCAAATCCGAATCCAAGCAGGTATCTTACGTTGTGGATTTTGGATCCTTTGCAAAATATCCGAGCGATGATTTTGTGTTTGCCTCACTGGTGGCAGAGTTTGCACTGATCCTATCCGACAGCGATTACAAGGGCGATGCGGATTATCAGCATATTCTGGATACCTACAAGACCCTGGACATCAACGATGAATACAAGGATGAATTTTATTATCTGGTAAAACAGATGGCAAAAAGAGATAACATGGAATTTTTTGCTAAATAACCGGCAGAAAAAACGATATGATATTACAGTCGGTAATGAGTGAAAATAATGACAGGAATAATGACAGGAAACGGCTTGTTTACTTGCAAACAAGCCGTTTTTATGCTATTCTTTTGATGTTTCTATGGAGAAATTATAAATAAGTAGATCGCATAAATCAAAGGAGCGAGTTGATATGGCAAACGTTATTACAGATGAAACAATCGACTACGTTGGTATCCTTGCAAAGCTGGAGCTGTCTGCCGAGGAAAAAGAGCAGGCCAAAAAGGATCTTGCAGAAATGTTGGATTATATTGATCAGCTTGGCGAGCTGGATACGACAGGTGTTGAGCCGATGAGCCATGTCTTTCCGGTAAACAATGTATTCCGGGAGGATGTTGTGACCAATGGCGACGACAGAGACAATATATTAAAAAACGCACCGGAAGAAAAAGACGGTATGTTTGTTGTTCCCAATACATTTTAAGGAGGCTTTCGACAGATGAATATTTTGGATTATACTGCCGTAGAGCTTTCGGCAGCTATCAAAAAAGGTGAAGTGACTGTCGCTCAGGCAACACAGGCGGTGCTTGACCAGATTGAAAAGACAGAAGCAGATTTAAACTGCTATGTGACACTGGACAAAGAGGGAGCGTTAGCACAGGCTAACGATATCCAGAAAAAAATAGATGCAGGTGAACTGACCGGACCTTTAGCAGGTGTTCCGGTAGCCATCAAGGACAATATGTGTACCGAGGGTATGCTTACTACCTGCTCTTCCAAAATTTTAGGTAATTTTATCCCGACCTATACGGCAGAGGCGGTTATCAATTTACAAAAGGCAGGAGCCGTTATCTTGGGAAAGACCAATATGGATGAGTTTGCCATGGGTTCCACCACAGAGACTTCGGCATTTGGACCTACCAAAAACCCCTGGGATACAGAGCATGTTCCCGGAGGATCTTCCGGTGGTTCCGCAGCAGCGGTTGCGGCTGATGAATGTTTCTACGCACTCGGCTCCGATACAGGCGGATCCATCAGACAGCCCGCATCATACTGTGGCGTTGTCGGCATGAAGCCCACCTACGGAACAGTTTCACGTTATGGACTGATCGCATACGGTTCTTCCTTGGACCAGATCGGACCGCTTGCCAAAGACGTGACGGACTGTGCGACTGTTTTGGAAGCAATCGCTTCCCATGACTTAAAGGATTCCACAAGCGTAGAAAGAGAAACAGATTTTACCTCTGCTCTTGTCGATGATGTCAAAGGCATGAAGATCGGTATTCCGAGATCCTATTTTGGCGACGGACTGGATGCCGATGTCAAAGAAAAAGTACTGGCAGCAGCCAGGGTACTGGAAGAAAAAGGTGCGATCGTCGAAGAGTTTGACCTTGATCTGGTAGAATATGCGATTCCCACCTATTATACCATTGCAGATGCAGAAGCAAGCTCCAACTTAGAGCGTTTTGACGGTGTGAAGTACGGATACCGTGCCGAGGACTGTGAGGAGCTGCACCAGATGTACAAACGCAGCCGTTCACAGGGCTTTGGCCCCGAAGTGAAGCGTCGTATCATGCTGGGTTCCTTTGTACTGAGCTCCGGTTATTATGATGCTTATTACTTAAAGGCTTTGAGAGTGAAGGCCCTGATCAAAAAATCTTTTGACGAGGCTTTTGCAAAATACGATATGATCCTGGGACCTTGTGCTCCCACAACAGCACCCAGGCTTGGTTCATCCTTATCCGATCCGATGAAGATGTACCTCGGTGATATTTATACCATTTCTGTCAATCTGGCAGGTCTTCCCGGTATCAGTGTTCCGTGTGGTGTTGATAAAAACGGACTTCCCATCGGTTTACAGCTGATCGGTGATTGTTTTGAAGAAAAGAAGCTGATACAGGCCGCTTACTCCTATGAGCAGGCGAGAGGCAAATTCTCACTCAGAGCAAAGGAGGGCAAATAAATGGCAAAGCAATATGAAACTGTCATTGGTCTGGAGGTCCATGTAGAGCTTGCGACCAAGACCAAGATTTTCTGTGGATGTTCTACCGCATTTGGCGGAGCTCCCAACAGTCATACATGTCCGGTCTGCACCGGGATTCCGGGATCTTTGCCGGTATTAAATAAGCAGGTGCTTCAATATGCGATCGCAGTCGGACTGGCTACCAACTGTGACATTACCAGAAACGGTAAATTTGACCGTAAAAACTATTTTTACCCTGACAATCCGCAAAACTACCAGATCAGCCAGTTATATCTGCCGATCTGCAGAAACGGTTATGTGGAAATAGAGACAGAAGACGGTGG
>ONHB01000019.1 GCA_900317505.1 uncultured Lachnospiraceae bacterium
TGTTATTATCCGCGAAAGTTCAAAAGAAACCAGAAATGCAATTTTACAAAGTGCCATGGAGATTTTTTTAGAATCCGGCTATCAGGAAGCCTCCATGCGGAAGATTGCTGCAAAAGCAGGCATCACGGCAGGTGCGATCTACAAACATTTTTCCGGAAAAGAGGAAATGTTTGACGAACTGTTTGAAGCAAGCGGACAGAAGCTGATGGGCATTACTGAGTCCATGATGGATATCGACTTTTCCACCATGCCGGATGACAAACTGATCGGCATTCTGTATTCCCGCGTCTCCATCCGGACCATTCAGATGCTGGAAGGCGACATACGTCTCCTCCATATGCTTCTAAAAAACGATACCGGAAAATGCCTGGAAAAATTCCGCGATATCTATGTTGAACGAAGCGCCGGATTTGCCTTTCATTATTATGAAGAACTATATAAAAGAGGCTTTGCCAAAAAACAACCGTCAAAGGAAACCATATATCTGCTGTCCTCAGCTGAGTTTTCCATGGCCTGTGAAATAATAGCCGACGACGCCTGTCAGGATGGAATCCCGCAGGAAATGAAAAAAGCCTTTATGGAAGCTATGGACATTCTGCTCTATGGACTAAAAGCAGAACTGGAGATTACAAATATCACAAAAGGAGACATACAATGAGTAAAAAAATCATTCAGAAAGGAACCGTACAGGAAACCTTATTGATTCCTTTATATGGAAGAAAATTAGCCATGGAAATGTATCCCGGTAATTTCAATGACAAGGACAGCCAGTGGATTTTTGATCAGGTGGAAATGTCCTATGAGGACAAAAAGGGCCTCATGAAAAAAGCCGGCGCGATCATGGCAGCAACCAGACAATACGACCTTGCCTCTGCATGCAAGGCATACTTAAAAGCTCATCCAAAAGCCGCTGTTGTCAACCTCGGCTGTGGACTGGACACCACCTTCCGGCAGGTTGATAATGGTCAGGCAAAAGCCTACAATCTGGATTTTCCCGAAGCCATAGAAGTACGCAATGAGCTGCTCGGCCAGAGAGAACGCGAAACCAACATTGCCTGCGACCTCAACGATTTATCCTGGTTTGACAAGATTGATTTTAACCCTGAGGACGGCATCGTCTTTTTCGCCTCCGGTGTCTTTTATTATTTCAAAACCGAACAGGTAAAGATACTTTTTACCGCCATGGCAAACCATTTTTCCGGCGGCATGCTCGTCTTTGATGCCACCAGCAAAAAAGGGTTAAAAAATATGTTAAAAACATGGCTCAAGGACTGCGATGACAACATCGGTGTCTACTTTAGCGTCAATGATCTGCAGGTATTAAAAGACTGGAGTCCCGATTTTAGTTCCGTCATCCGCAAGGGCTATATGACCGGCTACCGCCCTTTGGATAAAAGATACGGAGCAGTTCTCAACCTTTTATTTAAGCATCTGGACAAATCCAACATGTGTCAGGTAATAGAAATCTCATTCGTATAGCATCGTAATCACACAGAAAGGAAGCATCAAATGAAATACGGATTTTCACAAAAACTCTTTGGATATTTTTACTTAAGCTCCTGCATGAAGGAAGCTAAAAGACAGAAACTGGACCTTGACAAAAAGGCGATCAAAAAGGAATACAAAACAATCCTTTTACGCGCCAGTGACATCGGCAAATCCCGGCTTATGAGTTCCTACTGCATGGGAGCATATTTTATTGCCCTGAACAGAAAAACCACCCTCTCCCCGGAGGAATGTTTTGAACTCTACAAAAACGGTCTGTCCAACAACGCCCTGTTCCACAAGGTAATGGGAGATGCCGATAGCTATCTGGATCCGAAAAAGCTGCCTGGCAGAAAGAAATGGTCTGAGGAATCTCATTTAGAAAAATACAAAAATGACTGGATTGTCGACATTATCGAAGGCGGAAAAAATGACAATTAAGGCTGTGGCGCAGTTTTACATTTCTAAAACTGAATAATAAAAAGGCAGTTGATGATTCCTTAAAAAGTATTTATAGTTTAATTGTCGAGAAAAAACTAAATACAAAGGAAACCACTGCCCATGAAAAGAATACCACCATCTCATCTTCATAGCAAGATGATTTATAAAAATCGTGAACCTCCATGATTGTAGTGACTACTTTTATAACTACTTAATTCATGGAGGTTTTATTTATGTATGAAGAATACTACGAAAAAATCAAGCAGGAATGCCTGATTAGAAATCTTAGACCGTCTACTGCTGATGTTTACTTCAATCAGATAACGGTCTTTTTGCGATGGAACGGAGATAAAAATCCTGAAGATCTTACTTTATTGGATGTCCGCAATTACATTAGCTATCTAAGACTTGAGAAACACTTCTCCACCAGTTATTGCAATGGAATCAACTCTGCACTCAGATTCTTTTATAAGTTTATTCTTAAAAAGAAGTGGGATCCGGATGAAGTTCCACGTATGGTTATTGACCGTCAACTTCCCAAGGTTCTAACTATTGAAACCATTGAAAAACTAATCGATACTGCCACTGAAACAAGGAATAAAGCTATCATTGCTTTGCTCTATTCTTCTGGACTGCGTGTGGGTGAATTATGCCGTCTTGCACCCAGTGACATATATATGAGTACCATGCAGGTCCATGTTCGTCATGGCAAGAACCATTGTGATCGTTGGACAATACTTTCTCAGACCGCGTTAGATTTATTAACTCAGTACTGGCATGAGTATCCTATGAAACGTGACTATCTTTTCGTTAGTTTAAAGTCACCTTACGCACCACTCAAAGTAAGTGGAGTTGAAATCATGCTTCGAAAACTTGGTCGTGCTGCTGGCATTGGCGAGGTATCACCTCATATGCTGAGACATTCCTTTGCCTCACATATGGTTGAGCAGGATGTTGCTACCGAAATGATACAGGCTATGCTTGGTCATCGTTCCCCTGCTTCTACGAATCTATACATGCATGTTTCCAATAAATCACTTATGGGAATCAAGAGTCCACTTGATCATCCTACCAAGAAAAAGAGAGGTAGGAAAAAGAAAAATGGATGATGTCACTATTCAAGATGTATTTAAAAGATTCCTTCCGGAGTATGCAGAAAGCAGAATCTTTTCCGAAAGACAGTATCTTACTGTCAAATGCATTCAGGCATGTCGTACTGCAGAAATGGGTGCTCATATAAGCGAGTGTGATTCCTGCCATAACACATACATTCACTACAACTCATGTAAAAACAGGCATTGCCCCATGTGTCAGGGAATGGATGTTGATGTTTGGATTGATAAGCAGCAAGAGAATGTACTGAATACTCCATACTTTCATACTGTGTTTACAATACCTGAAGAACTATACAGTCTTGTTTACTCAAATCAAAAGCTTCTGTATGATGCACTTTACCATGCAGCTAATAAAACACTTACTGAACTTTCTGCAGATACCGAATATCTTGGTGCTCAAATCGGATACATCTGTGTTTTACATACATGGGGATCACGAATGAATTATCATCCTCATTTACATACAATAGTTCTCGGTGGCGGTCTTGATAAGAAGAATCACTGGACTGATAAGAATGGAAAGCTTTTCTTTCCTGTGAAAGTGATGTCTGCTGTTTTCAAGAAGTATTACCTTCAAGAATTGAAGGAACTTTGGAGTAATAATAAGCTTGAGTATCATGGTTCTGCTGAGCATTTGAAGAACCATTATTCTTTTAAGGAATTGTTGGATAAACTCTTTAAAAAGGATTGGGTTGTTTATACCAAGGAAGCTTTCAATGGAGCTCAGTCTGTCATTAATTATCTTGGAAGATATACCCATAGGATTGCTATTAGTAACCGACGAATCGAAGCCATAAAAGATGATGAGGTAATCTACAAAGCAAAGGATTACACCACTGGTGGCAAGATGACTCCTGTATCAGTCAAGGGCACTGAGTTTATTCGTATGTTTCTTATGCATGTACTGCCAAAAGGTTTTGTAAGGATTCGACACTATGGTCTTTTATCCTGTCGCAACAAGAAAGAAAAGATGACACTTTGCAGAAATCTCCTTGGTTGTGAACAGTATATTTCCAGACTTAGAGATAAAACTACTGCTGAAAAGATTCTCATTCTTTATAATCGAGATATTTGTAAATGCAGATACTGCGGTGAACCTGTGCATACCTATAAAGTTTCTGGTAGATATATGCTTTGTTAACAGAACCACACTAATATTTTTTTAATTGACCTCTACTGGAGGTCTATTTGTCGTGCAACAAAACAAAAAAATCACCATAAACTGTGGTGATTTCATAAGATTTCCTATATAATTCAAGTAGGAACAGGCGGATTGAAAATCCATAGGTAGTGGCTTCGATGACGCGACATTAGTTCAATGCGGCCAAATCGGTCTGCAAGCATGTAGTCAGTGGTAGCCACTATTCTTTTGAGCTTGAGACCGATTGTAACCGAAAGAATTTTGTACTCGGCTATGACTATCACAACTGCGGCATCTGCAACCTCTGCCGTGACGAGGGTTGTTTTGAACTGGCCAAATATCTGTGCCGGATGGATCCGTACCAAGACCCTTGCCGAAAACGGAGATTTCTGTGATTTCCGGTATGGCAGAAAAACGCAATCACACGCATGATTTCTTGCCAAAAAATATGCCCTATTGTATAGTTAAATAGAAGCTTTTTTACTTAAGCTATCATATTGAAAAGTAGGGATACCATGAATTACGCATTTACAAACGGTAAAATACTGGACGGCTCCAGGGACATGCAGCCGCAAAACGGACTCTGCATCCTTGTCCGGGACGGTCTGATCTCGGATATCGTCCCCGATACAGCCGATCTTCATGATTACACAGTCATCGACCTGCACGGAAGCTATATCCTGCCGGGTCTTATCAACATGCACGTTCATCTTGCAGCAAACGGAAAGCCGCAGAAAAAGCAGCGTGACAATGAAAAGCTGGTCAACACCATTATGAGCTCTGCCCTGACCCGCGCCGTTGCCTACAAAATGGTATATGGCTTTGCCAAAGACGAGCTCTTTAGCGGAGTTACCACGATCCGCACCGTTGGCGGACTTGGCGATTTTGATACACGTCTCCGTGATGAAATTGAGACCGGTCAGAAAATCGGTCCCCGCATTCTTGCATCCAATCAGGGAATTTCCGTTCCCGGCGGTCACATGGCAGGATCCGTTGCCATCGCAGCCGCATCCATTCCGGATGCCCTCAATCACCTTGCACAATCCGAAAAAGAAAATGTAAATCTCATCGATCACCCTCATATCAAAAAGAGAAAACAGGTGGAAACAGAACTGGATAAATTTATCTGATATCAGACAACAGCCTTCAAGGGCTGCCGTAGCGAAAATAAAAATACCGATCTTCAAATATCATCAACTGACATTTTGAAGACCGGTATTTTTTATATCGGTATATTTCTATTTTTCTGCTGCCTTAGCCTGCTCCAACGCATGTGCAAGCTGATCCGGACAGGATGTGCTCCTGAAACCGCACTTGATACCGCTTAATCTCTTAATTGCCTCATCTACATTCATACCGGCAACCAAAGCCCCAACGCCCTGAGTATTGCCATTGCAACCGCCAACAAACTGGACAGACTTGATCACGTCTCCATCCAGCTCCACGGAAATATTTTGTGAGCAGACGCCAACCGGCTTGTATTCATATGTCATAATCTGTTCGGCTGATCTAAAATCCGCCTTCCTCCTTTTCATATCTGTTGTACTTTTTGTCCTACATCATTATATGAAAAAAAGTATCATTATTCAAGCATCTGTTTCTGCTGTAAAAAATCCAGAATCCGGTCAGCCAGTGCCGCATGTCCGTACTCGTCCAAATGCTCCATATCGACCTGACTTGGCACTGCATAATCCGATGCGGCCAGAAAATGCACCTTTTTTTCATCGGCTACCTTCCGGTATTCTTCCTTTAATTTTTTGGACACATCTACCGATTCTAAACCAAATTCCGGATCGTATTCTTCTTTCCATACATCCTTTCCCAGATGGATCGGAGATACGACCAAAATCTTGTCCGCAGAAATAAAACGTAACAGTTCATCCACACATTGTGATAATCCTTTTGCAATCCCATATGCGGAATTGTGAAAATAGTCCTTGCAGTCATTGGTGCCAAGCATCAGGATCGCCGCATCCACCGGATACTGTGATTCCAATATAAAAGGCAGCGTGGCAAGCCCGCGTCTGTCGTTGCGGTAGCAGTCCTCAAAAACCGTTGTCCGGCCGCAGAGACCTTCTTCCAAAACACGGACATCCTTTTTTTGCAGATGCTCCTGTAAAATACTGGTCCAGCGCACGCCCCATGAATATCTGTCTTTTGTTCCGGGGATCAGTCCCCATGTATTCGAATCGCCATAACACAATAACTGTTTCATATTAATCACCTTTTTGTTTCTTTCTGCAATAAATCTACACTATCTTTTGGTTAAAGGCAATTATGAATGTTTTGTAACTGGTTATAGCCGAAAACTATATTTGTTTTTCACGATCCGCGTTTTTAACCGCATTTTCATATACCATATTCAATTCTTCCAATACGATACAATGCGGAATGGTATTTTTCTTTACAGCCTCCCTGCAGGCTTCAAATTCCATCCATTTCACGTCATCGACTTCCTCTTTCTGCAGGACAAAATCTTTTTCCTCGCGATCTGTCCACAACGCAAAAACGCGGGAATACTGCCTGTCATGAAATGGTTTTCCGGCAAAAACATCATCCCAGATGACCATCCTGTCTCCGCAGAAAATGAGATCATCCTCCGATGCATCCACAGAAAGCTCTTCCTTTAGCTCCCGGATTGCCGACTCCTTGTATCCGGCACCTGCCGGTATATGCCCGGCACTGGAAATATCATAACAGCCCGGAAAGGAATCCTTTATTTTACTCCTCATCTGCAGTAAAATTTCTACCTTTCCGTCTTTTTTTCTCAAAATCCAGACATGGGAAGTCCGGTGCATAATGCCCTCGGCATGCGCTTTTTCCCGGTCTACCGTCTGCCCGGTCGGATTTCCATATTCATCTACAATATCCAGTAATTCCTGCATATTCTTACCTCTTGTGCTGTTTCTGTTCTTATCTGCAAGCTGCCATGTTGCAAATAAGCCTCTTCTATAGAATCTTGCCACCGCCGATCACGGTGTCTCCATCATAAAATACAACTGCCTGACCGGCTGTGATTGCCCGCTGCGGTTCATCAAACGTCAGACGGACATTTCCGTTATCCAAAGGCTCCAGCAGGGCTTTTGCCTCTTTTTGTTTGTATCTGGCCTTAGCTGTGCAACGCATCGGCTCAGTCAGCTTTTCTACCGAAATCCAGTTAAGATCATTGGCTTCCAGCGTTGTTGTAAACAGATCCTCATTGCGTCCAAGCACAACCTGATTTTTTTCAAGATCTTTTTTTACGACATACATCGGCTCCTTTAAAGAAAGTCCCAGTCCTTTTCTCTGTCCGGTTGTGTAGCGGATGAGGCCCTTGTGTTCGCCAAGCACCGTGCCATCCTCTGTCACAAACTCTCCGTGCGGAAATTCTTTTCCACAATACCGCTCAATAAAGGCTGCATAATCCCCATCAGGCACAAAGCAGATGTCCTGACTGTCCGGCTTGTGGGCATTGACAAAATACATTTCATCGGCAATCTTACGGATCTCCGATTTGCGGTAATTGCCAAGCGGGAACAATGTGTGGGAAAGCTGCTCCTGTGTCAGATTATAGAGCACATAGCTCTGGTCCTTCGTCTCATCCAGTCCCTTTTTTAATAAGTAGCGCCCTGTTTTTTCATCTTTTTCCACGCGCGCATAATGACCGGTAACCACATAGTCATAGCCAAGCTCGTACATCCGGTGCATGAGCTTTTCAAACTTCATATAGCGGTTGCACTCGATACAGGGATTGGGTGTACCGCCGTCAATATAGGTATCGACAAACCGCTTGATCACCTCTTTATCAAAATCCTCGCTGAAATTCAGCACATAATAAGGAATTTCAAAGCTCTGCGCCACAGCACGTGCGTCCGCCACATCGGAAATGGAGCAGCAGGTCTTGGTCGCCGTATCCGGCAGATCCTGATTGTCGTATAATTTCATCGTGACGCCCATGCAGTCAAAGCCTGCCTTTTTCATCAGGTAAACTGCCACAGACGAATCCACGCCGCCGCTCATGGCGATCAATGCTTTTTTATTGTTGGTTGTTGTTGTCTTTTCTTCGTTCAACTTGGTATCCTCGTATGTTATAACTTTTTTATTCGACTTCTTTCCGCAGTCCCTTTGGATAGTGATTTTTCAACTGTCCGCCGGCGAGCTTGCCCCATCCGGCACAAAAACCGTCTATAAATACTGGGCAAAAGCCTTTTATTTTACTATAATCAATATTTTCCTGCTGTTCTTTTCCTGTCAGCTTATATTCTTCTATTTGATCTGGTATCGCTGATTCATCTTTACCTGTTTGATCTGGTATTGCTGACTTATCTCCACCTATCTGATCTGGTATTATCAATTCATCTTTATCTGTCTGATCTTGTATTGTCAATCCGACACAGATATCTCCATCACGTAGGAAAAATCCTTCTCCTCTGAAATATCCATTTGCTCTTGAATCTGAGCTCTTCAAGTTTACATAACATTTTACCTGCTTTACATTCAGGCCCAGAGCCAGAGCGTGTGCCGGTTCAAAACGGTTCTTTTTAAATGTACCGATATGAAGTCCCGGACGCTCTACCTTGAGACCGGCTAAAGAAGAGATTCCCTCCGGCAGTCTGTACAGATTGTCTCCAAACAGAATCATGCGCGAATCCATGATCCATGCCTGCATTTCCGGTGTCAGAACAGAATCGCAAAACTCCTGCAGCGAAGTCTGCTGCTCCTTATTTAAAATGCCTTTTCCATTCTTATCCGAAGCATTTTTCAGTGCTTTTTTTCCTGACTTTTTGGATGGATTTTTCTTTTCGGATTGATCCTGCCTGTATTCTGCATTTTCGCTTTTTTGACAAACTGCATCCCATCCGCCTTTTTTTCTAAGAACAGCCACATAATGTCCTTCTCCGTGCAGTTTGTGCGGCCATAAGCGGAAAGTATCTTCTATATGAAGATTTCCACCTGCCCATTCTGCATGTGCTTTTTCAAAATACGGAGCCTGTACTTTTTCTACTTCAAATTCCGGATGTGCCGTCAGGAAATTTGCCATCGCCATCTCATCTTCCTGTGGCGAAAAGGTACAGGTCGAATACACCAGTCTTCCGCCCTGTTTTAACATCATGGCAGCCTGTTCTAAAATATCAGCCTGTCTATCGGCACATACATCCACCTGCTCTAAGCTCCACTCTGCCATGGCATCCGGATTTTTACGGAACATCCCCTCTCCGGAGCAGGGAGCATCGACCAATATTTTATCAAAAAACAATGGAAAATGAGGAGCCAGACCATGCGGATCTTCATTGGTCACCAATGCATTGGTAACGCTCATTCTCTCTATATTCTGGGACAGAATTTTACATCTGGCAGGATGAATTTCGTTAGCAACAAGTAACCCACTTCCATGCATAGCAGCGGCTAACTGCGTTGCCTTTCCACCGGGTGCCGAACACAGATCCAGCACATATTCTCCCGGCTTCGCATCCAAAAGCCCTGCTGCCGACATGGCACTCGGCTCCTGAATATAATATACACCCATCTCATGATAAGCCTGCCTGCCCGGACGCAGCGTAGCCGGATAATAATATCCATGCTTTGCCCACGGCACCGGATTTATATCATCCATGCCGATGGCCTTAAGAACCCTTTGGTCAAATTCCTCTTGTGTGTGTTCACCGCCAAAACCCGGCACGTACTTCAATTCATTGATGCGGAGCGCCTGATATTTTTCATTTTCATAACAATCCAGAAAAACATCCCATTCGTCCTGCAGAAGTTCTTTCATTCGGTTTATAAAATCAACTGGTAAATTAAAATCTGACATAGGTTATTACTTTCTATTATCTATTTTTAACATCGCTTTTCCATTATAAAGAATTTATATCTGAAAAGCAATATTGCCACCGGATGCGGAATCTCATCAGTCATAGACCAAAAGCCCTTCAAAAACCTGCTCGGCATCCATTGAAATTTCATCCAGATAAGGGAAGGTCTCCCCATCATGGCTTTCTGTATAGTGGACATAGCCTTCTGCGCCGTCCGGTCCATGTACAAGCACCCATTCCGAACCGATACACTGTTTAAAAAATGTCCTGCTGCCCTTTGGCAGTGTAAAGGTCGCAGAAGCTTCATCCATGGTATAATGCAATGGCAGATTCGCCGTCAGCACATGTGTCCTCGGCAGATCATAGTGACTGTCCGCCCCTTCCTGCAGTACCAGCTCCTGATTGTCATAATCATACCAGTAATACACTTTGTATTCATGCACATCAAGCGTCATGCCCCTGTCATAACCATAGACACCACCCTCAACAAAACCGTTCTGATAACCCATCTGTTTCATTGGGAATCCCGGAATGCTTCCGATCTTTTTAAGTCCCGTTTTTTCATTATAAGTAAAAAAATGTGTCACCGGATCATCGCTCGGTCCGTAGTCTGCAATGGCAATTTCCAGTCCATCAAAATAAGGTGAAATATCCGTTATGTAAAATTTTTCCGTCTCCGGCGAATCCATGTAGATATCAAAGTCTTTTTCCAGATCATAGACCTTTCCATCGATCGTAAGCGATGCTTTTTCATAATCATTTTCGTCTGTTTTTATCTGATACAGGACTGTATTTTTCCTGCCGTTCCCGGTCAGATCCACAGAGACTTCCTTGCCAACAGCTTCTTCCTTGGGATAGGGATGATCGCCTGCATAGTCATTTTCCATTTTTTGCAACAGACTGATATTGTCTTTTTCAATCTGCGAAAATTCATCTTCCGAAAAATTATCCCCGCGGTCCTCATACCATGCATAACGTCCAAAATAGAGCTGCAGATAGGGATTCTTGAAATGATAACCGTGCCGTGCATAAATCTCATTGCGCGCCAGCCACAGGTCATTATCACTCATATTGACAAGCATATCCTCTGTCAGCGGGTAATACTCACTCATCGGATACACATATTCGGATGCATTGCGGTGCACGTCGGGCTCATCGATCACAACCGACGCCTCAATAAAAGGAAAATCCTGCATCATATCCTGATAATCCTCGGTAACCTCCGCATCCTCATAATCATAGGGCACATCGGTCGGCGTGGAAAAATAATAGATTCGATCCTTTGTATATGCCAGTGCTTCCCCTCCGGGCATATCCACATAGGGCATATCCGATGCATAAATGGAAAATAAAAATCCCCAGCCCTCCTGCTTGTCATTGGAGGCCTTCTGCAATACGGTAAAACCTTTTTGATCCTCATTTTCCGTGATCACATACCTGCCTTTCCAGGCTTTTGGCAGGGTAAGCGTGATATTTTGATATGTATAAATAATATTATTGCCGTCATAGGATTTTACAGCATGATTTCCGACACCATCCTGTCCGTTGACTGAACTTCCGGCGGATTTGTCTGTGCCATCTGATTGCGTATTTTTTTCCGATTCCGATATATGATCTGATTGCACATTATTCTCTGTTTTGGATGTATTGTCTGATTTGTTTATACCGCATCCGGTTGACATAACTGCAATAACCATGCTGCACAAAATAATTTTTAAAGTGGCTGAAAATTTATTTTTCAATCTATCTATCGTTATGTTTTTCGTTAGTCTTTCCATATTTTCTTTCGCAATATCTTTCAATTTATCTTTCATTTTGCTCTTGATTTTATTTCCCACTTTCATATACATGCCCCTTTCATTCTTGAATTTCTTCAATTACTCCGCCGCAAAGTAGCTCCTAATATCATCATAATATATGTAAAAAAGGAAATCCATCACAAATATTTCATAAAACACGAATCATCCGCTATGATTTCCTTCTTTCAGTTCATTGTGCCGATAGTTTACATAACTTCACAACAAACCATCTTCCTAAAATACACCTTTATTTTAAAACCCGCTTTTTAAAGGCAGGATCTCCGTAAACAGCCGCAAATCCCAGCTCTTCTTCAATTCTTAACAGCTGATTGTACTTTGCCACACGCTCACTCCGGCACGGTGCTCCCGTCTTGATCTGCCCGCATCCCAATGCAACAGCAAGATCCGCAATGGTCGTATCCTCGGTCTCACCCGAACGATGGGAAGCGATCGACGTATAACCGGCCTGATGCGCCGTCTTGATGGCTTCGAGAGTTTCTGAAACCGTGCCAATCTGATTTAACTTGATCAAAATAGAATTACCACATTTTTCTTCAATTCCCTTACCCAGTCTCGAAGTATTGGTAACAAACAAGTCATCACCGACTAACTGCACCTTGTCGCCCAGCTCTTTTGTGATCTTTTTCCAGCCCATCCAGTCCTCTTCATCCAGTGGATCCTCAATAGAAATAATCGGATATTTGGAAACCATGTTTTTATAAAGCTCAATCAGCTCATCCGACGTATAATCCGTTCCGGCCTTGGGTAAATGATAGCTGCACTGTCCCGTGATCTTGTGTTCCGCATCCATCATACCGGTTTCTTTTTGCGGTTTCCATTCACTGGCCGCAACGTCCAGCGCAAAACAGATGTCCTTTCCACACACATATCCGGCATGTTCAATAGCTTCCGTCAAAAGCTTCAGCACTTCCTCAACATCTGCGACATCCGGTGCAAACCCGCCTTCATCGCCAACTGCCGTCGATAATCCTCTTTTTTCCAGCACCTTTTTCAAACTGTGATATACCTCTGTTCCCATGCGGAGCGCTTCCCTGAATGAGGCCGCCCCGACCGGCATGATCATAAATTCCTGAAAATCAATGGAATTGTGGGCGTGGGCACCACCATTTAAAATGTTCATCATCGGAATGGGCAGACAGGTCTGTGATACGCCTCCGAGAAACCGGTAAACCGGCAAATTCAATGCCTGCGCTGCTGCTTTTACCGCAGCAATCGATACCGCCAAAATAGCATTGGCACCCAGTCCCGACTTGTCCGTTGTCCCGTCAGCTGCGATCATGGCAGCATCCAGCTTGTAAATATCGGATGCATCCAGCCCGACAAGAGCCTGTGAAATGACTGTATTCACATTTTCAACCGCTGTCAGAACACCTTTTCCAAGATACCGGTCCGGATTTTTGTCCCGAAGCTCCAACGCCTCAAACTCACCGGTTGATGCACCACTCGGAGCAATTCCCCGTCCACGCGCTCCACAGGCAAGCACAACCTCTGCCTCGACCGTCGGATTGCCCCTCGAATCCAAAATTTCTCTACCGATTACCTCTTTTACTTCCAAATAATTCATACCGACACACTCCTTTTACCATATGTTGTAAAACACATTTCATACATGTAAAAGTATGCGCGTATTTTTTAGAAACTATGCACTTATGAAGCTGTTTTGCTTCTGTTGCTTGATAAAAATTTTATTAATAAAAAGTTTTCTAAAGATTTCCAAACAATTCCTTTACAACATCCAGAATACTGATCCCAAGCTGACGCAGCAAAAGCCACGCGATCAGATAAACCAACACCGTTACAACAATCGCAGCCACCTTTATCTTTTGGTTCACGATCCCATACAATGAATTTACCACGCGAACCTTTGGTTTTATGTCAACCTGTTTCATCCGTTCTTTTATAGGTGTCAGATCAGCATTGTTATCAAAATACAGATTATCCGAAAGCTCATCCAGCTCCTGCAAGACCAGCCTGTATTTTCTGATATATTCTTCACACTGGCTGCGTTCCGATGAAAAAACATCGAGCTTCCATTTTTTACAGATATAACGTCCCATACGGCTCTGCTTATTGATCTGTATCAGCACAACACCACGCAGGATTTTATAAAGACAAAATGGTACCACATACAATAAAAACGGAATATCCGCAATCATCAGCACACATCCTAGCAGCCCCAACGCAAGATGCCCTTTGAAAACAAACTGCCCTTCGGAAAAAACAACACTGCCACTTAATGCGATCAGAATGGAAAGCGGAAACATCAAAAGTATGATGCCTAATAAAATAAGAAAAACGCGAAGGTCCTTTTTCTCATCCTCTTCACGTTTTTTAGCACTTTCATATTGACTTTCAACCTGATAAAGGGCAAACTCCAACTGCTCTTTATACTGCGCAATCAGATACTGCCCTTCATTTTCATATTCATATTTGATGTTGACCTTATCCCCCATATTCACTCAGTTATTCCCCTACATAGTTTACAGCCGCTGCCTTTTTTCAGGCATCACCTTTTCAGCTTTTGCCTCTTTCAAATACAATTATTCATGTCTTAATGCTTCGATCGGGCTAAGCTTTGCCGCACGTTTGGCCGGGTAAATACCAAAGAAAATACCGACAGCCGAAGAAAACAGTGTTGCCACAATCACGGTTGTTACTGAAATTTTAGCATGGAAACCGATCAGACTGCAAACCAAAACTGCTCCGAGCGAGCCTAAAATAATACCGATAATTCCGCCCAACAATGTGATGATCGCCGATTCAAACAAAAACTGCAGCAGAATGCATCTGGTGCGTGCACCGAGTGCCTTGCGGATACCGATTTCCCTTGTCCGCTCCGTCACGGAAACCAGCATAATATTCATCACACCGATACCTCCAACCAAAAGTGCAATGGATGCTACCAGCACAATAAATATCGTGATAACATCAATAATACTGGTGATCTGTGACAGCTGGTCACTAAAGCTCTGCACCAGCACTACGCCCTGACCGGTAACTCTGTGGCGCGCCTCCAGAAGCTGCATGGATTTTTGTGCCACCTCCGTATTGTGCTCAT
The DNA here is from genome assembly GCA_900317505.1 of uncultured Lachnospiraceae bacterium. GTDB lineage: Bacteria > Bacillota > Clostridia > Lachnospirales > Lachnospiraceae > UBA2882. The sequence continues at coordinate 14,853 of ONHB01000019.1, forward strand.
TGCCGTCTCCGTAGATCATGATCTCGGAAAAGCTGTCAGCATAAAATCCAAAATTGGATGCAAAGGTCGTGATCGGCATGTCAAATTCAACCTGATCAAAAGATCCCATCATATTGAGCAGGGTGGACGAATTGTCAGCCTGCACACCTACAATCTTCAATTCAAAGGTCTGTCCCCACTGGGAAACTTCAAAGGTTTTTCCAACAACATCCGTCGTTCCAAACATCGCCATGGCACCGCTTTCACGGATAACACATACCTTTGCGGCATTTTCCACATCACTTTCCGTAAAATAGGCTCCTTTTATGATCGGCTCTGTGGCATGGTACTGCAAGTACTGGTTGCCTGAGTATGCGTAGGCCTGAAAATTTCCTTTGGGTCCGACCGCATTGATATAGGACGAAAGCTGACCGGTTGCCCCTTTGATATACGGTACCTTTTCCATTAAGGCAGCAAGATCATCATCCGTAAACTCGATTGCCTGATAATCTCCGTTGTCCGTCGAATAAATGGCAATCAATCCGCTTCCGATATCATTTAAATCACTGCTGACAGAACTGGACACGCCGTTTCCGACAGAAATGATCATAATAACGGAGGAAATACCGATGATAATACCGAGCATGGTCAGAAAAGAGCGCCCCTTATTGCTCTTTATGTTTTTTAAAGCCATTTTTATGTATTCCGTTAATTGTCCCATAAAATATCTGTCTTTCCTTATTTATAATCTCATTTTTATTACACTGGATCCTGCATGCAATAACCGTTTTCATTTATTTCTCTTCGCCATTGTATACTATAAAAAGCAATACTTATTCTTCTCCGGCATCATATGCAACGACCGACATGCCCTCCGTAATATCGGAAGTCACCTCGGAAATCACAACATCATCTTTGGAAATACCGCTTACGATCTGTATCTTGGTATCCGAAGAAATTCCGGTTACAACATCCCTTCTTACGACAACTCCATCCTCTACAACATAGCAGAAGGAGCCCTTTGTGTCATAATTAACACAGGAAAAAGGAAGAACCATGGCATCCTGTACTGTTTCACACTCGATCTTTACCTTACCTTCGATCCCGATGTATACCTGGTCATCCGGATTGTCAATATGTACTTCTACATCAATGGTGGATGCACCTTTTTCATTTTTACCGGCGATCTTGCTGATCTTTGTGACACTACCGTCATAAGTATTGCCATTGATCGTAATCTGTGCTTTCAGGCCTGTCTTTACCTGTCCGAGATCATATTTTGTCACAGGCACGGTCACCTTCAGCCTGTCACTGCTCTGGAGTGTAAAAAGCTGGGTTCCTTCGAGCAGGCTCTGTCCCTGTACGACACCGACTTCTGAAATGATACCGTCAAAATCCGCAATAATTCCATCCGATGCTTTCTCTAAGCTTTTTCCGGCATCCTCTTTTTCCATCTCATTGATCTCTTTTAATACTGCCTGCTGCTTGCTCTGGCTTGCCAGTGCCGGATTGTCCACCTTTTCTGCCTTGTACTGCTCTGCCAAAGCCTTGTATTCATTCAATTCATTGCTACAGGTCTGTACCGCTTTTTCCAAGGCCGGATAATCATACTGCGCTTTCTTTTGTGCAAGCTCTGCAAGCTTGGCATCACCTTCGGTAATGAGCTGTGCCAGCGCTTCGTTGGGGGTTGCATTATCCGCCTGCTGAATCTTATACTGGTCGACTGTTGCTTTTAACGTATCATATTCCGTGGAAACCGCCATAGCCTCATTGTAGCTTGCGGAAGCACTCTCTAAGCATGAGGACCAGTGTACCACAAAAGCCATGGCGTCATCATAATTTTTGACTGCCTTTGTATAATCGCTCTGCTCTTTCTGAATCGTTGCATTGGTTGCATCAATTCCGTATTCATCAGCCTGCGCCTTCAGCGTTGCTTCCTCTGATGCACGCTGTAAATCTTCCAGATCATAAGAAAGAAGCTCGTCTCCTTTTTTGACCTCCTCGCCGTTGACCGCGTTTAATGCAGCTACCGTTCCCGCAATCGGTGCAAAATATGTCTTTGATTCTTCACTTTCAACCGTGCCGGACACTTCGATCTGACTGGATATATCTTCGGTTTTTACCGTTGTCGTCGCCACCTGATAGCCGCTGCTGCCGCTGCCCATACCGGATAAAACGCTCACGCCGATCACAAGCACAACTACAATGGCTGCCACAATGATAATGATTCTTTTCTTTTTATTTGTCTTCATTTATATAGTCCCTTTCCACTTTTCCGTCCTTGATCCGGATCACGCGCTTAGCCTGTGCGGCAATTTCATTGTCATGTGTGATCAAAATAACGGTTCGTCCTTCCGCATGGAGCTTTTTTAATATTTCAATAATTTCCTTACTGGATGCCGAGTCCAGATTACCGGTCGGCTCATCCGCCAGAATCACCGGCGGGGCCTGTGCAATCGCACGCGCAATCGCGACCCTCTGCTGCTGTCCGCCCGACATTTCCGAAGGCTTGTGTGTCATACGTGCCCCAAGCCCGACCTTGTCAAGAGCCTGTATCGCCAGCTCATGACGCTTGGATTTGGAAACACCCCGATACAATAAAGGCAGTTCCACATTTTCAATCGCTGTAAAACTCGGTATTAAATTAAATCCCTGGAATATAAAGCCGATCTCCTGATTTCTGATATCCGAAAGCTCGTCATCTGAAAGACTTGAAACGTCCGTTCCATTTAATATGTAAGTACCACTGCTTGGCACATCCAGACATCCCAGCATGTTCATAAGTGTCGATTTGCCGGAGCCGGACTGTCCGATAATGGCAACATATTCACCCTTGTCAATACTTAAACTGACATGATCCAGTGCCCGGACCTCATTTTCACCCGGATTATACACCTTGCATATATCCGTGACCTGTATTAAATTGTCCATCTCTGTTTCCTTTACGTTTTAATCCGCAGCCGCGCTCACGCTCCAGCTCACTTTAATCATTATAGCATAAGTAAATTGTTCAATCTATAACATTCTATTAAAAATACCGAAAAATGTATTTCAATTTTTCGGTATTTTTTATAAGCTCTTATGACATTCCATTTACGGTTTTATACTTGTAAAGCATCTCTGCATGATTCTGTTCCTCGACCTGAATGTCTGCAAGAAGCTTTCTGACATCACTATTGGAAAAATTGAAGACGTCGGAATTGTATTCACCGGAAACCAGCTTTTCTGTGCCGATGCAGTCTGTTGCAAGATAATTATCTTCTTTTTTATCATCACTGTTTGTCAGCTGGTCATAAGTTGCTTTGGGGTTATAATCCTTGCCATCGCTATCATTGCAGTCACAAGACGGTACTTTTCCGTTTAAAACCTGTCCCAACGAGTCGAAGTGTTTTTGTTCTTCATCCGCAAGTCTGGAAAACAGGTCCTTTAATACTTCATCATGAGCTTCTTTGCTGTAACGGTTGTATTTGTCGATGCATGCCTGCTCCTGTGTCTGTAAATCCTGAATTGTTGTTGTCTCTTTTTCTGTTAAAATCACGTCTGTATCCTCCCATTTATTTTTTAATCCTTCCATATATAATACTGTCTGTATATCGGGCAATATGGAAATATGCGATTATAAGACGTAGTATTTGCTTAATAATGAAAAATATACCTTTAAAATGATAAAAAAAATAAATTAACGCGCCCTGTTTTCTCCATTCCCATTCTCCATTCCCTTGTTGCTAATTCCTTTGAAAATAGGTATACTTATTATATGTGTATATTTATACATATCTTTATATTTTGAGCACCCACGACAGTCTGTGCCAATTTATACTATACCATAAAAGGAGGTTCTATCGGCATGGCAACAAACGCATCTTCCGAAAACTATTTAGAAACAATATTAATGTTGGGGAATACCTTACCTGTTGTACGTTCAGTAGATATTGCCAATGCACTTGGTTTCAAGAAATCAAGCGTCAGCATTGCAATGAAAAATTTAAGAGAACAGGGATACATTACCGTGACAGATGCCGGATTTATTTATCTGACCGAATCCGGAAAAGCAATTGCAGATATGATTTTTGAAAGACACGAATTTTTATCCAAATGGCTGATTTCGCTCGGCGTTGACAGCACCATCGCAACAGATGATGCATGCCAGATTGAGCACGTCATCAGTCCCGAAAGTTTTGAAGCAATCAAAAAATATGTCAAAGGCACCAGCAAATAAATTTCTATAGTTATTTAAAGATCTGCTCTAATGGGCAGATCTTTTTTTATGCTTATTTTTCAGATTTCAGCTTGCAAAAATGCAAGAAAAAAATCATGTCGATTTTTGCAAGTGTTCTTGCAAACTTGTGTTATAAAATAAAGAAACCTTGAAAATTCAAAGTTTCTTTGTCGTTTTTTGTTTTTGTGTTAAAAGATGATTATACGATTTTCCTTTGATTTCAGGCTTTGCTTTTTGCATATTTTTGCAAGAAATCATATTATTTTGAAGTCAAACATGCGTTTTTATTTTTACAATTACATCTGTTATTGATATCTTTTTTATTTCATTTCACTTATTATTTATCTCTGTTTGAGCATTTTTTCATCAATGACAGATGATATTTAACCATATTCAATCGTTTTTATCACCGAAAATCATGTGATAACCATAGTTATTTTTTATAGTTTCAGCTCTTGCCGCTATATCATCCATATTATTTTTATAATTCTTTTTTCTTTTTGCAGATACGGTCTCTGTATTTTCCTCTGTCACAGGCTTTTCGTTTGCATTTTTCTTACGATTGATACAATTTATATTTCCACACTGCTCACAGATGTTTAAATCGGTGCAGTCTTTTTTCTCATCCTGTTTCCATGTGAAAAAAGCAACCGTCTTTTGCGGCACAAATACCTTGGCTTCATTGATCTTTACATCCTGTATATTCTGTTTTTCTATGAGATTTCCGACCTGCGCAACATCCTCTACATCCAGAAACTTCATGCCTGCCACGTAAGTCCCTGTTTGCAGGGCGTGTTCATCATAAAAGGCCCTGTATGCGCGTCTTAGCACACCCATAGCATAACATTCCACGATATATGCCTTTAACAGCTCCTCTTTTTGCTCATAACGCTCGATCCAGTCATCAAAAAAGCTTCCTAGTGACATAAGTACGAGTATCCGGCTGTCCTCCTGAGATTGAAACCAGACGGTTATTTTATGTCTGATAAGCTGGTGGAGCGCTTCCTGTTCGGCAAGCTTTGATTCATCCAAATTCCAACCATCATACAGATCCTTCCAAACCTTGACAAGCAGCTCCTCTTCAATCCCCTGCATATGACTCTCCCGCAGGATTTCCGTATAATCTCCATACTCCATAGGCAGAGAATACTCATAAGAGCCCTCAGAAGGCCATAAGAGGTCTTTCCATACATGGATAAGTCTATCCAAAGAAAAAGCCGCGTTTGCCGGACTGGTAGACGGCAAAACAACGGCTTTCATGTGTATCGTTGGTTCGATATATTTTTTGTAATACTTCTCTGCTGCCTTGCCATTTACATAGATGCGTCTGATTTGTGCCTTTTTGATAATATCGGTCAGATCGGCCGCGACAGCATTTTTGATACTGCTGTCTGAAGATCCGACGATATCACATTCCCTTATCACATCCCACAACGCAATATGATGATCGAGCAGCATTTGTTTTTTGGCAGCGATATCATACGGGGTTGTACTTTTGGTAACAGCAGACATCACTTTCCAGAAACGATTTTGGGGATGACCGTAATAAAAGCCATTCTCCCTTGATTTTACAGATGGCAGACTTCCTAATATTAAGATTTCTGAATTTTCATCGTATACAGGCTCAAAGGGCTGCACAATATGCGTATACTCTGCCATTGTAATTAACCTCAGTCAAAAATATTTAAAATTCCAATCGATTTTAAGAATAAGATAAACAGCATAACCGGTGCAATATATTTCATCATAACGGCATATAATTTTGCACGGCCGAATTTTTCACCATTTTTCTCAGCTTCATCAATAATAAACTGCGGCTTTTTCACCCAGCCGATCAGGATACAGGTACCAATGGAGATTAACGGCATCAGCACATTGTTACTGATATAATCCATAACATCCAGAACCTGCGCTACAGTGCCGTTTGGAAGCTTCACTTCAAAGTACAGCTTATTGTAGCCAAGACATACGATCACACCAAAAACAAGAGCGATGACAGTCTCAAGAATTGTTGCCTGAACACGTTTTAAGTGGAATTTATCCATAAAGCTTGATACAACCGCTTCTTCGATCGAAATAGCACTTGTGATGGCTGCAAATAAAACCATGGCAAAAAACATACATCCGATCACATTGCCAACCACACCCATCTGGGCAAAAACCTTGGGCAGGGATACAAACATCAGACTCGGTCCGGATGCTTCCATACCCTCTCTTCCCATGAAAGTAAATACTGCGGGAATGATCATAACACCTGCTAAAATTGCGACACCTGTGTCAAAAATTTCAATCTGATTGATAGATTTAACAAGGTTGGCATCATCCTTTACATAAGAGCCATAAGCGATCATAATACCCATGGCAACACTCAGACTGAAAAACAGCTGTCCCATGGCATCAACCAAAACAGAGAAAAACTTGCCAAATGTAAGACCTTCCAGATCCGGCACCAGATAAATTTTTAATCCCTGCATACCGGTACGAACAACTCCGTCATCGCCGGTATAGCTGATGGTCAGTGAGAAAATCGCAATTCCTAATACAAGAATAATCAGGATTGGCATGATGATCTTTGAAAACGATTCGATTCCCTTATTGACACCCAGGATAATAACGCCGGATACAACACCGAGGAAAATAACCATATATACAATCGGTGATACATCAGATGTGATAAATCCGGTAAAATAACCGTCCTGAGCAGCATTCATACCATCACCGGTCAAAAATGCAACAAAATATTTGATAACCCATCCACCAATCGCACAATAATACGGCATAATGATGGCCGGGATGAGGCATCCCAAAATACCTAAAAATCCAAAACGTTTGTCAACAACACGATATGCGGTAAGCGGTCCCTGCTTGGTATTTCTTCCGATCGCGATATCTGTTGTCAGAAGCGAGAAACCAAAGGTCAGGGCAAGAACTATGTAAACGACTAAAAACAGTCCTCCTCCATCCTTGGCCGCCAGATACGGGAACCTCCAGATATTTCCCAATCCTACAGCACTTCCTGCTGCTGCCAGTACAAATCCCAGCGAGCCGGAAAATGCGTGTCTCTGTGTTTTCTTTTCCATAAAAAATTCTCCCTTTACTTAAAATTTGTCATATATGTTTACTATTATCTTTTATTTTGGCACTTTTTTCAACTAATTTCTTTTTCATGGCATGGATATACAATTTTTCATATAAAAACAGTGTCCAAAAGACACAGAATATTCATTTGCATTTTGTATATGAATCAACTAAACTTATATTTATAATTATCTGATTTATTTTAAGAAAGGAAAGACAAATCATGAGTCAGGAAAAAGTCGATCAATATAAAAAGGAAAAGAAAAACCGCAAAGCCAATATGAAAAAAGCTAAACGCCATAAAAAGATGTGGAAGATCTTCGGTCCCATCCTTGCAATTCTCATTGTTGCGTTAATCGGTGCCGGAATTTATTTTATTCCCCAATGGACCAACCAGAAGGCTGAGGAAACGCAGGCTGACCAGATCGATTATGACCAGCTGATGCAGATGATCAATCAAAGCGCCGGATCCACAAGCGAGGACAGCATCGGAACTGATGCCGGCAGCACAAGTGCAGAATAAAATAAAAGCACAACCTGTATTTTCACAGGCTGTGCTTTTTTATCTCTATATTCTATATACCGTTTTCACAATCTGACAACCACATTTTACTGGAAGTAACGGACACCGGATTCAAAGATCTTCATATCCTGTTCTCCATAGATATTGATTGCAACAGCATCATCACGTCTTTCGGAATGAGCCATCTTACCAAAGCAGCGGCCATCCGGTGAGGTAATACCTTCAATCGCTACATAAGAGCCGTTGACGTTCCATTCTTCATCCATAGATACGTTTCCATTGAAATCTGCATACTGTGTAGCAACCTGTCCATTGGCAAACAGCTTGTCGATCCACTCCTTGGGTGCTACGAAACGTCCTTCACCGTGTGAAGCCGGATTGACATAGGTCTTGCCAAGCTCAGCCATCTGCAGCCAGGGCGATTTGTTGGATACAACCTTTGTGTATACCATCTTAGAAATGTGACGGTTGATCGTATTGAAGGTCAATGTCGGTGAATCCTCTTTCTGACCTACGATCTCGCCGTAAGGTACAAGTCCCAGCTTGATCAACGCCTGGAAACCGTTGCAGACACCAAGTGCCAGACCGTCTCTCTTATTTAATAAGTCCATAACAGCATCTTTGATCTTGGCATTCTGGAATGCAGTTGCGAAGAACTTTGCACTTCCGTCTGGTTCGTCACCTGCGGAGAAACCTCCGGGGAACATGATGATCTGTGCCTGAGCGATTGCCTTTTCAAATTCATCAACGGATTCTCTGATGTCCTCTGCTGATAAGTTGCGGAATACCTTGGTCACCACATTGGCTCCTGCTCTTTCAAATGCCTTGGTACTGTCGTATTCACAGTTTGTTCCGGGGAATAACGGAATAAATACGGTAGGCTTTGCAATCTTGTTCTTGCATACATAAATATCTTTTGTAGCATATAATTTTACTTCAATCGGATCGGTTGCCTTGACAGCCTTGGTCGGGAATACTTTTTCAAGCTTCTTCTTCCATGCATCCAGCGCTTCTGACTCACTGACAGTTGTGTCACCAAACTTAAATCCATCTTCAATGACGGTTCCGACTGTTTCATAAGCAATACCGGAAGCATCAACAATGCTCATCATGCTGACAGGTACTTCCAACAGGAAGTTGCCAAGCTCGTTTTTGAAAAACTCATCGTTTTCTACCATACCGTCAAATCTGACACCAAAGCCGTTACCGAATGCCATCTTGGCTGCAGCAGCTGCGATACCCTTGGAATCCAGTACATATGCAGAAATGACAGCTTTGTCATGAATAAGCTCTGCTACCTTTTCATAGGTATCTGCTACCTTTTTGTATACCGGCAGATCATATTCATCTTTGGGAAGACGTACAACCAAAAGCTTGCTTCCTACTTTCTTAAATTCAGGAGTAATGATTTCCGGATATTTTGCCACATCCACAGCAAATGACACCAGTGTCGGAGGCACATCAATATCATTGAAGGTTCCTGACATACTGTCTTTACCACCGATACTCGGCAGACCATATCCAATCTGTGCATCATAAGCACCGAGTAAAGCTGCAAAAGGCTGGCTCCAACGATGTTTATCTTCGGTCATTCTACGGAAATATTCCTGGAATGTAAAACGTACTTTTTTGAAATCACCACCTGCAGCAACGATCTTGCTCAGTGATTCGGTAATTGCATAAACAGCTCCATGATAAGGGCTCCAGCTTGAAAGGTAAGGATCAAAACCATAGCTCATCATGGTAACAGTCTCTGTCTTTCCTTTTAATAAAGGAAGCTTTGCAACCATGGTCTGTGTCTCTGTCAGCTGATATTTACCACCATAAGGCATATAAACGCTTCCTGCACCGATAGATGCATCAAACATTTCCACCAGGCCCTTCTGGCTGCAGACATTCAGATCGTTGAGAGTGCGGAGAAAGGCTTTTTTGACATCACCTTCTGCTACGGCATCCGCAACATCTGCGATTGCATATTCATTGAAATAGTTATCTTCTTTTTTCGGAACATCGATTGCAACATCAGCTTCCTGATGTGCTCCGTTGGTATCCAGGAAGGCACGAGAGATATTGACAATCTTTTTGCCTCTCCATTCAAGCACCAGTCTGGGCTCTTTTGTTACAACAGCCACTTCTACTGCTTCGAGATTTTCTTCTGCAGCATATTTCAAAAATTCCTGTACATCCTTGGGATCTACAACAACTGCCATTCTTTCCTGAGATTCGGAAATAGCAAGCTCGGTACCATCAAGACCTGCATATTTTTTAGGAACTTTGTCAAGATCAACAACCAGGCCGTCTGCCAGCTCACCGATTGCTACGGATACACCGCCGGCACCAAAGTCATTACATTTTTTGATCAGCTTGGAAACCTCTGCTCTGCGGAACAATCTCTGGATCTTGCGCTCAGTAGGTGCATTACCCTTCTGAACCTCTGCTCCACAGGTTTCAATAGAGCTTTCGGTATGTACCTTGGAAGAACCGGTTGCACCACCACAGCCGTCACGTCCGGTACGTCCGCCAAGCAGGATGATGATATCGCCCGGATCGGAATTTTCACGGATTACGTTTTTGCGGGGAGCGGCTCCCATAACGGCACCGATCTCCATACGTTTTGCAACATAATTGGGATGATACAGTTCTTTTACATAACCGGTTGCAAGACCGATCTGATTACCATAGGAAGAATAACCGCTTGCAGCTCCGGTAACCAGCTTCTTTTGCGGAAGCTTGCCTTTTAATGTATCTTTGATCGGCACGGTAGGATCTGCAGCGCCTGTGATACGCATTGCCTGATATACATAACCACGGCCTGAGAGCGGATCACGGATAGCACCACCAAGACAGGTTGCGGCGCCACCAAAGGGCTCGATCTCTGTCGGATGGTTGTGTGTCTCATTTTTAAAAAATACAAGCCATTCCTCTGTCTGTCCGTCGATTTCAACCGGAACAACAACAGAGCATGCATTGATTTCATCGGATACTTCCATATCTTCAAGCTTACCTTCGGCACGAAGCTTTTTCATCGCCATCAATGCTAAGTCCATCAGACAGACAAATTTGTCATCACGGCCCTTGTACATTTCATTGTGTGTATCAAGATATGCATGATAAGTTTTTTCAATGGGAGCTTTATAATAACCGTCTTCGATTTCCACATTTTTCAACTCGGTAGAGAATGTGGTGTGGCGGCAGTGATCAGACCAGTATGTATCAAGCACACGGATCTCAGTCATAGTCGGATCACGATGCTCTTCATTGTGGTAATAATTTTGAATATGAAGGAAATCCTTGAATGTCATGGCAAGTCCGAGAGAATTGTAAAGCTTCTTCAGATCCTCAACGATCATATCCTTGAAGCCGTCAAATACGATCACGTCTGCGGGCTCTTCATATGCGGTAACCAGTGTTTCCGGCTTAACCATATCTGTTTCACGCGAATCAACCGGGTTGATACAATATGCCTTGATTTCTGCAAACTCCTCATCGGAAATATTTCCTGATAATAAATAGGTAACTGCAGTTTTGATGATCGGCTCTTCATCTTCCTTTAAAAACTTCACGCACTGCATAGCGGAATCGGCTCTCTGGTCAAACTGACCCGGCAGAAATTCCACGCTGAAGGTTCTTTCACCCGGTTTCACTTCGATATTTTCTTCATATAAAATATCAACCGGAGGTTCAGAAAAAACGGTCTTGCAGGCACGTTTAAATACCTCATCAGATAAATTCTCGACATCATAACGGATGAAAATTCTTACTTTTTCAAGTCCGTCTACGCCAAGGTAACTCTTTAAATCTTCATACAGTTCTGTAGCTTTGACTGCAAAGGCAGCCTTTTTTTCCACGTAAATACGTCTTACATTTGCCATATTTGTCGTTTCCTCCATCATTTGTGTACCAATCTCCTGCGCTGGCACTATTTCTATTATACAAGATTCACCCCTTTTTTCAATAATGGTTTAGACCGTTTTTATAGTATCAGATGTTTTTTTATCGAATGCTGTCAATGAGAGAGCCATGAAAGGTATCCGGATGGGTAAAAAAACAGGTTTACAAAATATTTTACCTGTTTTTTGTCTTGTATTGTTATGAAACCTTATTTTTCACTGTTTTTTAGAGGTTTACCGATAATTTTGACGAAAAAGGAGTCTTATGTATACAAATTATTGTTTCATTTTGGGGTCTTGGCACTATATCTTGTGTTTGGATTTTTATGACAGGAGTTTCATTTTGGGGATTAGATTGTGTAATCTGTTTGAATTTTCTGTTTGCTTTTCGATTCTGATTTGATAGATTTTTATTTTAGATGACAAATATGTCAATAGGAGTTTTTTTGAATTTTATATGCCGTTTTAGTTTACATAATTTTATATGCATTTTGACTGATTTGTCTATATATAGTATTTTTGATTTTATAACACCACAAATTTAATGTGTTTTATTGTTATGTAAACATATGTTATGTGAACTATTTTGAGTGAAATTTGATAAGTTATATAGGAATCAAATTTTTATTTTTGAAAAATTGGAAATCTGGAAATTAAAAAGGGGAGATATAGAAAAAATATGGATTTTAAAAAAGGAAATTAAAAATGGTATAAAAAAATAAATACAATAGAAATATATGAATATACAAAAAGAGGAAGAAATAAAAAGGAAAGAACGGAAAAAAAGCAGAAAATAAAAAGGAGTAAACTGGAAAAAAGCAGAAAATAAAAAGGTGGGAGTTAAAAGATACTCAATAGAAAAAGGGGAAAGACAAAAAAGTGGAAAACCAGAAAATTAAAAGACAGATTCAAAAACAGTTTCAAAAAAAGCCTAATAAAAAAAGGGAGAAGTGAGAAAAAGTGAAAAAACAAGAAATGAAAAGACGGACTTAAAAATGTCCACTAGAAAAAGGTGAGGTGAAAAAACAGAAAACAAAAACGAGATTTAAAAACACTTCAATAGAAAGAATAAGGATGAATCCCCATATCAGCATGCCAACAGCCATTCTAAACCTCTATTATCAATCATTCTTCCCCAACTGCTTCTTCCCATAAACCGCAGCCGCTATACACCAGATCACAATAGAGCTGTTCGTGCTACTCTGGCTCATAACAGACATCCATGTAGCCACGGGCACCTGCATAGCCTGCGCAATATCCGGGATCACAACAAGCAGAATATTGATTGTAACCGGATGAAAAACGAGCATCCATCTGGAATAACGTGTTTTACCGGCAAGCAGCACCACAAAATGTATTCCGATAACCAATACCATCGGAACATACATAGGCATGATTGCGATGAGTGTATCATCCCGATAGGCCGTAACAGCTTCGATTGCAGCCTCTGCTCCGATACGCGGTCCCAGGTATGTAGTAAACCATGCCAATGTAGCTGACCATGTATGGATTGCCAGAGCTACCGTCACGGTAAATATCCCACACAAATGGTGAACAGCTTGTGTTTTTTTGTACTTTGCGTCGACATCCGCATTCAGCGCTTTTACCATAAAGTAATAGAGAAAGCTTCCGATCGCGCCCATCCCGATGATGAGTACAGGCCTCCACCGCCCATAGGCACCTGACAAGTAATATGCCCTGTTAAACATTCCTGTATCTGTCTCCTGCAGCGGAATACAGCCAAGCAGCCAGTCTCCGGCAGCCATGAGTATTCCTCCGATTGCACCGAGAATACACCATCGGATAAACTTTTTATTTTCTTCTGTTTTCATTCTTTCGCCTCCAATTACATTTTATGATAAGCTTTCATCCCGGACATAGCGGTAGATGGCATCAAAAGTGAGGTCAACATTCATTTGAAGCAAAACTCCAAAAAGAGTATCCCGGATCTGATATGCGGTATAAATAGATTTAATACAATTCACCACCTGTAGATGCGATTGGCAATCAGATCTGGAAAAGATAATTCCGGGGATTATATTGAAGAATTTGCACAGATGCTCAGGGAGTGCTTTTAGGCAATACTAGTTGTTATTCTGCGTGCAGTTTGCCGCATCAATCGCAACGACCAGCATTAAAGCCATGATCTCATCCTCCGGCCGCTGAATATCAATCGCATAGGTATCTCCCCAGCGGAACAGCTGCTTGGAAATATGAACAACCACGCTGCAGCCCTCATATACATCATAGTCCCATGCCAGAAAGTCGCCCTCGCAGCGCCATCCGTTATAATCCAGACTATACTTGGGACGGAACAGGGTAAACTTTTTTTCAATGCTTCCAAAATATTTCCCGCCAATCTCAATATCAAAAGCCGGCAGCAAAGTAAACAGTCTCTGCTTTACCATTCCGATCTGATTTTTAGACCGGTCGCAGACACGCAGCTGGTGCCCCAGCCGAAACAGCTTTGCCTCCACAAAATACTTTGGATTGCCATATTCATCATAAACATCATATGTATCTGTCCATGAAAAAACTCTCTGTTTTAATAATAATCTCATTTTTATTCCCCTTATCGATACTCCAAAACTTCATTCATCGCTTTTCTCGGTCTCGGCAACGGATCCTCCGCTGCATATCCTAGTGCAACCGCTCCGATCAGCTGTCCCGGCGACTGGATAAACGCAACCATCGCATCATAGGCAAAGCAGGTATTGGCAATCCACAAGGTTCCAAGTCCCAGCTCTGTTGCCTTTAAAATCATATTTTCAATCGCGGCACCTATGGATAGAGAATCGCATATTTCCGCCAGTCTCTGATCTGCATCTACCGCTTCATAAGGCGAGCCTCCATTGGTATTCATGACAATGATAACGACCGGAGCCTCCCGCATGATCTGCAGGGTATGAAAAGCGTCCGGCAGTCCAAAAGCGGATTTGGGAAGCAGCGCATGATCCTGCTGCTCCTTCATAAGTCCTGCTTCCATGACATCTAAAAGCTGCCGCTTTGCTTCTTTGGTATAGACCAGATATTTCCATGGCTGGCGGTTCTTTGCCGAAGGCGCAAGTGTCGCCGCTTTCACAATCTGCTCGATCTGGTCTTTACTGACAGGTGTGTCAGTATATTTCCGGATGCTTCTTCTTTTCTCAATCATACACGCACCATCTCCCCGCAGATATCCGGTATACTGCGTGCCCCGCACATATACATGGTATCCACAAGCTCTGCCTTTAATTTATCAAAATAACATTCCATGCCCTCTGTCCCGCCGCCATAATAGGCGATCAGCACAGGCCGGCAGATCATACACATATCAGCGCCCAGGGCAAGTGCCTTGAAAATATCAAGCCCGGAACGGATGCCGCCATCTACGATGATCGTTGTCTTTCCTTTTACCGTGGCTGCGATCTCCGGGAGCACCTCTGCCGTGCCGGGGGTATCGGAAAGCACCCTTCCACCATGGTTGGATACGATAATCGCATCTGCGCCCGCTTCTACGGCTTTCAGCGCACTTTTCGCTGTCATCACACCTTTTACCACAAAGGGAACCTTTGCTGCCTCTTTGAGCCTCTGGAGCTGTTCTACGGACTTTGTACCGCTTACTCCATGTCCTGTTTTTAAATGTGGCAGTCCGGCACTGTCAACAACGACCGTAATAGCAAGCGGAGACCGGTCAGCATGGCACAGCTCCATCTGTTTTATAATATTCTCATCTGCCTCAGGATTGATAACCGGAATACCGCAATTATCATGGCGTAACCGCGATTCGATCGCTGCCGCATGCACGCGCGGCTCCAGCCCCGTACTGTAAAAATGTAAAATGCCCATGCTCTCACAGGCAGCCATACAGGTCTCATTGAAGTCCCGTACATCATCCGTCGGATTGTACTGCTTTGCAATGGAGCCGATCGGAGCCGAAACAAGCGGGAATGCCAGCTTTCTTCCAAAAAGCTCTGTCGATGTATCGATCGGCGTATTGGGCACAATGGCATCCATATTCAGTTTGATCCTTCTCCATGCCTTATAATTGTCGTTTGCACCGTTACCCGGTCCCTTTGAGCCCGGTCCCGGCAACGTATGTCCGCAGGCCAGTCCATTGCACTCCGGGCACACCCTGCAGTTTGACCCGATCGTTTTTTTGCTCTTTCCAGTACTTCTTTATAATCCATATCCTTATCCTCTCCGTTTCAAGCGGGCTTTTGTTATAAAAAAATCCTGCCATCACGTTTATCCAATTACCTTTGCGATCAAATGCATTTAAATAATCATGACAGCAGGACATTTGTGACAAAACCGCCTTTGGTCCAACTATAATACACTGTTCAAAAATTGCTTTGCCTTGTCCGTCTTGGGATTCTCAAACATTTCGGCCGGTGTACCCTCTTCCAGTATCACACCGTCATACATAAATACGACACGGTCAGCAACCTCTCTTGCAAATCCCATTTCATGTGTGACACAGATCATGGTCATTCCCTGTTTGGCAAGATCCTTCATAACGTTTAATACCTCACCGACAAGCTCCGGATCCAGCGCAGAGGTCGGCTCATCAAAGAGCATGATCTTGGGCTCCATGGCAAGCGCACGGGCAATGGCTACACGCTGCTGCTGTCCGCCTGACAGATTGTTGGGATATGCATCCGCCTTGTCTGACAGCCCAACCTTGGCAAGCAGCTCCAAAGCCAGCTTGTCTGCCGCTTCGGGATCCATGTTTTTAACCTTGATCGGGGCAATCTTGACATTGTCCCTGACGCTCAGATGTGGGAAAAGATTGAAGCGCTGGAATACCATTCCCATTTCCAGTAAAAGCGCTTTGTGCTTTTCTTTGCTCATGCCGCCGATGACTTTTCCTTTTTCTGCATGAACAAACAGTTCATCTTCGATAAAGATCTTACCGGAGGTGATCGTCTCCAATGTATTTAAGGAGCGTAAAAAGGTAGACTTACCGGCACCGGAGGGTCCGATGATGACGATAACCTCTCCCTGCTCTACAGTCAGATTCACATCCTTTAATACCTTTAAATCTCCAAAATCCTTGCATAATGCTTCTGTTTTAATATATGACATGTCTGACTCCCTCCTATTCGTATACGGAATATTTCTTCTCAAGTCTGTTAAAGATGAATGAGAATACAGCTGTAATGATCAGATAAATGATCATCGCCGGAATATATACAAGTGCCGTTGCGGATGAAGAAGAAATCGCTCTTGTCACCTTTGTCAGATCGGACAGGCCGATGATGGCAACCAGCGAAACATCCTTTAATACCATAATAAATTCATTACCTACCGGAGGAATCAGGCGGCGTACAGTCTGCGGAATAATGATATAACGCATCGTCTGTCCATAAGTCATGCCCAATGCCTTGGCAGCTTCATTTTGGCCTTTATCAATGGACTGGATACCGGCTCTGATATTTTCTGCCAGATAAGCGGCTGAATTGAGTGTGTAGGCGATCATGGCTGCAACAAATGCACTTTTGATCGTCAGTGCCGGATTAAACTGGGGCAGACCAAAATAGATAAAATAAATCTGCATCAGTAACGGTGTACCTCTGAAAAAGAAGATATAAGCGCTGCAGGGCTTATTGATAATGGGATTTTTGGACATTTTGCCCAGAGCCAGAAACAGGCTTAAAACAAGTCCGATTGCAACCGATAAAATGGTGATTATGATTGTCATCTTGGCACCATTTAATAACTGTGGCATCCAGGTTATGATTTTGTTGAGTGCGTCCACGTTGTTTCCTCCTAAATGTATTACTGTCTTTGTTTGTGTTACTATCTTTGTTATTTTACAACATATGGTTTTATTTTACAAAGAAACTCCCTGTCTGTAAAGTCACAGACAGAGAGTTATTTTTTTGTTTATTCTGCCGGTCTGACACAGTGAATCTAAAACCGAAGCCGGAATTTAGTAATCAATATCAGCTGTGATATCGCTTCCGAAGTATTTGGTTGCAATCTCACCAAGCTTGCCGTTTTCTTTTAATGTAGAAATAGCAGCTTCCATTGCGTCTTTCAGATTGTCATTGCCTTTCTTGAAGCACATTACGATCGGTTCTGCTTCAGGTGCCTGCCATACAGTCTTGTAGTTGTTGGATTCATCACCAAGATAGTAAGAAGCTACAACTGCGTCTGTACATACGGCATCAACACGGCCTGCTTTGATCTCATCAAATGCATTGATAACTTTTTCATACTGTCTTAAATCTACATCAACACCTGCAGCGATCTGATCCTGCATAACGTAATCTGCAGTTGTTTCCATCTGAACAGCTACGGATTTGCCGGAAAGATCTGTTACATCAGCGATATCTGAGTCGTTGGGAACAACCAGTACCGGTGCATTTGCAACATAAGGCTTAGATAATAAATATTCTTCGTTTCTGCCATCTGTGTAGCTTACGCATGACATGATGACATCATATTTGTCTGCGTCAACACCTGCAAAGATACCATCCCATGCAGTATCAACGATTTCTAATTCCAGTCCCATTTCATCAGCGATTGCTGCAGCTAACTCCATATCAAATCCGATCGGAGTAGCTCCGTCTTCATCGAAATACTCCATCGGAGGGTAACCAACTTCTGCTGCTACCTTAAGCTTACCGGCCTCTAAAGTCAGGGAACCGCCTGTAGCTTCTGCTGTATCTGTTGTACCAGATTCTGTTGTTTCTTCTGCAGACTGTGTAGAACCGCAGGCTGTTAAAGAACCAACTACCATTGCACCTGCAAGAACACAGGCAAGTAATCTTTTCTTCATAATTTTCTCCTCCTGAAAAATACGCGGTCTTATTTTCACACACCATGGTTCTGATGCTCTGTATGCCGGTGTCATTTACCGTCACCACTTGAAAAGTACCGCCACAACATAAAATATGGACAATGTATCTAGTCCGACATCATTGTCCATAAGTATAGTATCATTCCGTGTTTTATTTGTCAAACCGAATTTTCCCGGCACGGTTTTCTCCGTTTTTTATCAATTACAGCAATACGTTATCACCTTTTACCACTACAATCCAGCAGTCTTATTTTGCCAGACGGTAAAGCTCAGCGTAAAATCCGCCTTTTTCCAAAAGTGTCTTGTGATCGCCCTGCTCAATGATATTTCCATCCTTCATAACAAGGATCACATCGGCTTCTTTGATCGTAGAAAGTCTGTGGGCAACAATAAAGGTAGTCTTTCCCTTCATCAGCTTTGCAAAGGCATTCTGGATCTTTAATTCCGTACGGGTATCGATTGAAGAGGTTGCCTCATCCAAAATCAGCATCGGAGGCAGCGCCAACATAACTCTTGAAATACATAAGAGCTGTTTCTGTCCCTGACTTAGGGATCCGCCGTCTTCACCGATCACCGTGTCATATCCGTTTGGCAGTCTCTTGATAAAGCTGTGTACATGGGATGCCTTGGCAGCCTCGATGACCTCTTCCCTGGTGGCATCCGGCTTGGCCATACAGATATTTTCCATAATCGTACCGGATTTCAGCCATGTTTCCTGCAGCACCATTCCATAGGAAGAACGCAGGCTGTTTCTTGTGACATGACGGATATCCTCGCCCATGACCCTGATACTGCCTTCGTTGACATCGTAAAAACGCATTAACAAATTGATGATCGTGGTCTTTCCACAACCTGTCGGTCCTACAATCGCAACACGCTCTCCGGGCTTTACATGCAGGTTGAAATCCTCAATCAGCTTCTGCTCTTCGGTATAAGAAAACTTCACGTCGCAAAGCTCTACATCCCCGTTTTCATAATGCATATTGACCGCATCTGAATCATCCGGGATCTGCGGTGTTTCTTCGATCAGGGCAAAAATACGTGCCGCACAGGCAATCGCATTCTGAAGCTCTGTTACTACACCGGAAATTTCATTAAACGGCTTGGTGTACTGGTTGGCATAGCTTAAAAATGCGGAAAGCTGGCCAACACTCATGTAGCCTGAAATAACAGCCAGGGCTCCGCTGATACCAACACCGGCATATACCAAGCTGTTGACAAAACGTGTGCTCGGATTGGTAATGGATGAAAAGAAGGTCGCTCTCAATGAGCAGTTTTCCAGTCTATCGTTGATCTCAGCGAAACGTTCTGCCACATCATCCTGTTTGGAAAAGACTTGGACAACCTTCTGGTTACCGATCATTTCATCGATCAGGGCTGTCTGCTCGCCTCTGGTCTCTGACTGTGCCTTAAACATCGAATAAGTCTTCCGTGCGATAAAGCTTGCCACAAAAAGAGACACAGGCGTGATCACAATAACAACCAGTGCAACGACCACATTGACCGTCAGCATAAAATACAGGGTTCCCAATATGGTAAGTACACCGGAAAACAGCTGTGTAAATCCCATCAACAGACCGTCGGCAAACTGGTCAACATCTGCGATGATCTTGCTGACAACCTCACCGGTCGGGTGGTTGTCCAGATATTTCAGAGGTAAAATCTGGATTTTATCAAAAGCATCTTTACGGATATCCCTTACAACCAGATAAGTCATCCGGTTATTGCAAAGGCTCATGCACCACTGGGCTGCTGCCGTCAGTAAAATGACACTGCCCATAGTCCGCAATAATGAAAACAGCATGTCAAAATCTACCATCTTGGCACCGATCATCTGGTCAACGGCAGATCCTGTCAAAATCGGCAGATACAGTGTTCCAAACACGGTAAACGCCGCCAGTACAAGTGATAACAGCAGATAAACCCAGTATCTGCGGATATATTTTAAAATTCTCTTCATGGTTTCTGCATTAGTCATTGCCGTTCACCTCCCCTTTATACTGGGAATCATAGATCTCACGATATACCTCACAGTTATCGAGCAGCTCTTCGTGTCTGCCGATACCCACGATCGCGCCATCATCCAGTACAATGATCTGGTCTGCTTCCTGAATGGAAACAGTTCTCTGTGAAACAATAAATACAGTAGGCTTGTAAGAAAGCTCTGCAATGCCTTTCCGCAGGGCTGCATCTGTCGCATAGTCAAGCGCGCTGCAGCTGTCATCCAAAATCAGGATATCCGGTCTTCTGACCAAAGCCCTTGCAATCGTCAGCCTCTGTCTCTGTCCGCCTGACAGGTTCCGGCCGCCCTGCTCTACCATCGTATCCAGTCCGTCTTCTTTTTTATCAATAAACTCTTCTGCCTGTGCAATCCTTATAGCCTCATCAACAGCCTCTTTTGATGCATCTTCTTTACCAAAGCAGATATTGTCACGGATCGTACCCTTAAATAAAGCAGCCTTTTGCGGTACAAAGCCCACACGCTTTCTCAGTTCGTCAGGTTCATAGTCGCGGACATCTTTTCCGTCCACATAAATATGCCCCTCTGTCACATCGTAAAGTCTCGGAATCAGCTGCACCAGTGTGGACTTACCGGAACCCGTACCACCGATGATACCGATGGTCTGTCCTTTCTGTACGGAAAAATTCATGCAGTCCAGTGCATTTTCTGAGGATCCGCAATATGCAAAAGCGGCATTGTCAAATACAATATAGCCATCTGCACTCTTTGTATCTTCCAAAGCTTCGGATTTTTCCTCTTTCTTTACAGAAGCAGAGCCGCCCATGCCCTCTTCAATTTCCATGATATTTTCAATACGTGATGCACATGCCATAGCCTTGGTCAGCGTGACGATCAGGTTGGCCAGCTTCACGAGCTCAACCAAAATCTGTGACATATAGTTGACCAGTGAAACAACATCACCCTGTTTGATCCCGTCCACATCCACGCGGAAAGCGCCTTTATACAAAAGAGCCATCAGCGCCAGATTGATGATCACATAGGTAAGCGGGTTGAGCAATGCTGATACACGTCCTGCCACCAGCTGGATCTTTGTCAGAGTCTGGTTTTTATCATGAAACTGTGCAGTCTCGTCCTTTTCCCTGCAGAAAGCACGGATCACACGGACGCCGTTTAAGTTTTCTCTCGTAGAAAGTGTGACCTTGTCCAGCTTATCCTGTACTTTTTTGTAAAGCGGGATATTGGCAAAAACAATAGCAAAAACAACCAGTGATAAGATCGGGATTGCAACCGCAAATACCAGGGCCGCCTTGACATCTACATAAAATGCCATGACAACGGCTCCGATTACAATAAACGGCGAGCGCAAAAACAGACGCAGAAACATATTGACGCCGCTCTGGACCTGATTGATATCACTTGTCATCCTCGTGATCAGTGTCGAAGTACCGACGGTATCCAGCTTTTCATAGCTCAACGCCTGTATATGTGTAAACATGGCATATCGAAGCTTTGATGCACAACCGGTCGCAGCCTTTGCCGCATAATACTGTGCCGTTATGGAGCATATCAGTCCGGTAAGACCAAGAACCACTAAAACAAAACCCATGGTAAGAATATAGGAACGGTCCATTCTGGCAATACCGACATTGATCATTCCACCAATGACAAGTGGCACCATCAGTTCAAAAGTTGCTTCCAACATTTTGAACAACGGTGCCAGTATGCTTTCCTTTTTGTATTCTTTCAGATACTTTAATAAGCTTTTCATTGCACCTTTTTTCCACCTTTGTGAGAAATCAGCCATTTCTCTATTATGAAAAAGATTCCATATCCCAACAATCCGCCTAAAGTATTTAATATGATATCATCTACATCAAAAATTCCAAAAAGTGTTATGAGCTGGATTGTTTCCATAAGCAGGGAGTAGAAACCACAAAACAAAACCGGCAGGCCGTATCCTCTACGCCTTGGATATGCCGCACAGAATAGTATGCTCAGTGGAATAAACAGGCATACATTTCCGATCAGATTGGCAAATCCGTTGATCCTTTTAAAATAGTGAATATATAAAAGAATACTGCGCAACGGTCTGAAATTAGCTTTCTGTATTCCTAATAATAATATCTCCCTTAATGAAAAATTCCCCCATCCATCCATAATATCCCGAAACACGGAATATGGATTTTTTAACACAATCAGTCGAATTAACAAAATGAGATAGATGATCAGAATAATCCGAAATATGGCTGTCCATGATTTCCGGGATTTTTTCATTGAAACACCACCTATTCTTCTGCTTCAATCAGGGAATCAATATATGCATATATTTCTTCTCTGCCCGCCTTTGACAAGGCTGAATACGGCAGGATCACACCATCCTTATCCATCGAAAGCGTCGTCCGTATCAGCTTCAACTGCTTTGCAACCTGTGAGCGCTTGATCTTATCAAGCTTGGTGGCAATGATAACCGGTTGAAATCCCTGTTCCTTGATCCACTCATACATCTGCACATCGTTGGCTGACGGCTCATGACGGATATCAATGAGCAGAAAAACGGTCCGAAGCTGACGCGAGGTATGCAGATAACGCTCGATCATCTTGCCCCATTTGGCCTTGACCTCTACAGAAGCATTGGCATAGCCGTATCCGGGCAGATCCACAAAATACAGCTCATTGTTGATATTATAAAAATTGATTGTCTGTGTCTTTCCGGGCTGCGCGGAAGTACGCGCATAGTTTTTACGGTTCATCAGTCCGTTGATCAGGGATGATTTGCCGACATTACTCTTGCCTGCAAAGGCAATCTCCATAAGCTCGGTATCAGGAAGCTTGCTGGTAATTCCGCAGACAATCTCCAGATTTACATTTTTAATGACCATATAGGATCCTTTCTTTCAGAGAAAGCAATGCGCCGCCTTACGGCGACGCGCTTTTTATTTGCGATATGTGATCTTCGGTTCTGCTTTTCCTAAAACAGCATCCTCTGTGATCGTGCAGGATGAAATCGTATCATCCGACGGGATCTTAAACATGATATCAACCATAACGCG
Organism: uncultured Lachnospiraceae bacterium; assembly: GCA_900317505.1. Taxonomy (GTDB): domain Bacteria; phylum Bacillota; class Clostridia; order Lachnospirales; family Lachnospiraceae; genus UBA2882. The sequence continues at coordinate 38,342 of ONHB01000019.1, forward strand.
TTCGATAATGGATCGAAGTCCGCGGGCTCCTGTTTTTCTTTCCATCGCCTGCCTTGCGATACATCGTACAGCGTCTTCTTCAAAGATCAGCTGAACCTCATCCATTTCAAACAATGTCTGATACTGCTTGATCAAAGCGTTTTTGGGCTCAGTCAGAATACGCACAAGCGCATCTTCATCCAGTCCTTCGAGTGATACCGAAATCGGAACACGTCCGACAAACTCCGGGATCAGACCGAATTTGACAAGATCCTGAGCAGTTACCTCTTTTAATAATTCATCCAGTTCTCTGCTGGACTTGCTGACGATCTCAGCATTAAATCCGATTGATTTGCGATCCAGTCTGGACTCAACAATCTTTTCCAGTCCATCAAAGGCACCGGCGCAGATAAACAGAATGTTGGTTGTGTCAATCTGAAGCATTTCCTGATGGGGATGCTTTCTGCCACCCTGCGGTGGAACATTGGCAACCGTACCTTCGATGATCTTTAAGAGCGCCTGCTGTACACCTTCACCGGATACATCACGGGTAATGGATACGTTTTCGCCCTTTTTCGTGATCTTATCAATCTCATCAATATAAATAATACCATATTCGGCTTTTTCAATATCGTAATCAGCTGCCTGAATGAGCTTTAACAAAATATTTTCAACATCTTCGCCGACATATCCGGCCTCGGTCAATGTTGTCGCATCCGCAATAGCAAAGGGAACATTGATGATCTTGGCCAGAGACTGTGCCAGATAAGTCTTACCGGAACCGGTAGGTCCTATCATGATAATATTACTTTTTTGTAATTCAACATCCAGATCTTTATCTGCCGTAACTCTCTTGTAATGATTGTAAACAGCAACAGAAAGGACTTTTTTGGCCTCCTCCTGACCGATTACATATTCATCCAGGAATTCCTTGATCTCGATCGGTTTTAAAAGATTGATGGAAGATTTTGCTTCTTCTTCCTCTTCATCCTCTAACTCCTCCTCAAGGATCTCGGTGCAGAGTGAAATACATTCATCACAGATATAAGCACCGTCCTGACCCGAAATCATCTTCCGGACCATATCCTGGGTCTTGTTACAAAAAGAACATCTGATTTTATCCTGTGGGGTTCTTCCTGCCATGGGTTTGTTCCTGCTTCTTTCTAATTCTTTATTTTAATCTTATTCTTTGTCTTTATCGTCTTTTTCACGTTTGGTGACAATTTTATCAATCAAACCGTATTCAGCTGCTTCCTCAGCGGATAACCAGTTATCTCTTTCGGTATCGGCCATGATCTGCTCTAAATCCTTGCCGGTATTTTCAGCTAACATTTTGTTTAATTTTTCTTTTGTCTTTAAAATGTGTTTGGCAGCGATCTCAATCTCGGTTGCCTGACCCTGTGCTCCGCCAAGAGGCTGATGGATCATGATTTCTGCGTTGGGAAGTGCAAGTCTCTTTCCTTTTGCACCGCCGGCAAGTAAGAATGCTCCCATACTTGCTGCCATACCGATACAGATTGTGCTGACATCACATTTGATATACTGCATGGTATCATAAATTGCCATTCCGGCTGTCACACTGCCACCGGGGGAGTTGATATATAAATGAATATCCTTGTCCGGATCCTCTGCCTCTAAGAAAAGAAGCTGTGCAACTACGATACTGGCGGTTGTTTCATTGACTTCTTCACCCAAAAAAATAATACGGTCTTTTAACAATCTTGAGTAAATATCATATGAACGCTCTCCTCTGGATGTCTGTTCAATGACATAAGGTACTAAACTCATAGTAATTCCTCCTTGTCTGCCTATACATCATCATAACAGTTCAAAACCACACAAGATACTACAATCGTCAGTCTCTGCGTGGCTTTGAATTGTTGCTTATTTATTATTTTTCTACTGCATTTTCTACTACGAAATCTGCAGCTTTGGTAACAGCAAGGTCATCCATGATCTCTTTTTTGCCTTCTTCGCCGACCATTTCTTTTGCCTTGTCTGCACCCATATTGTAAGCTTCTGCAAGCTTTGTAATCTCTGCTTCGAAATCATCATCGGTAACTTCGATATTTTCTGCAGCTGCGATTGCTTCCAGTACCAGTCTTGACTGGATTCTCTTAAGAGCCTGAGGCTTAACCTGCTCTTCCATCATTTCAGGAGTAGCGCCCATCAGCTTTAAGTACTGGTCATAAGAGATGCCCTGCATCTGAACACGCTGTGCAAATTCATTGACCATCTGCTTCTGAACAGTCTTGATATATGCATCCGGGATATCCATTTCAGATGCTTCGATGATAGCATCGATAACTGCCATCTGCTTGGTATCTTTTGCAGCATTTGCTTTTTTCTCTTCCAGACCTTTCTTAACGTCTGCTTTGTACTCATCAAGTGTATCAAACTCAGATACTTCTGATGCAAATTCATCATCTAAATCAGCAAGGATCTTTTCCTTGATGTCATTGATCTTAACCTTGAACATAGCAGGTTTGCCGGCAAGATCTGCCTGATGATAATCTTCGGGGAATGTTACATTGACTTCTACTTCGTCACCGATGTTTTTGCCGATCAGCTGATCTTCAAAAGTATCGATGAAAGAGTGTGAGCCGATTGTCAGTTCGTAGCTTTCACCCTTGCCGCCTTCAAAAGCAACACCGTCAACAAAGCCTTCAAAGTCGATAACTGCGATGTCTTTATCCTGTACTGCACGACCTTCTACTGACTGGATACGTGCGCCGTTTTCTCTTTCTTTGTTGATGGCTTCCATAACTTCATCTTCGGTTACTTCGGTATCAACCTTGTCGATCTCAACACCTTTGTATTTGCCAAGCTTAACTTCGGGCTTTAATGCTACAGTTGCTGTAAATACAAAAGGAGAACCCTCTTCCATTGTCACGATATCAACTTCGGGAGAAGATACGATCTCTTCTTCACATTCGTCGTATGCTTTTTCGTATTCTTTGGAGATCAGTGCGTTGGCTGCCTCTTCATAGAAGATTCCCTTGCCGTACATTTTCTCGATCATGGTTCTCGGAACTTTGCCCTTACGGAAACCGGGAACACTGATGCTATTTTTATTTCTCTGATAAGCAGCTTCTACTGCTTTTACAAAATCTTCAGCTGCTACTTCGATAGTAAGCTTAGCCATGTTTTTTTCTAATTTTTCAACTTGTACGCTCATTTTTAAATTTCTCCTTATTGAAACTTTTGTGAATATCCTGCATACTCACAGTCATTTTAGCATTATATCATACTGTTCCCTAAAATACTAGATTTATTTTATGAAAAGAATATGAAAATGATAGCGGTATTTCCCTATTTTCTGCTCATTATCACCTTGGATGTGATCCCTTTGCACATCCCGATTTTGCCGCTTAAGGCATTGATAGTCTGTTCGGGGGCATCCACAACGACACTGATCACATTTTTATCCCCGTGGACACGCGGGATTCCCATGCGTCCGACGATATAATCACTGGCTTCATGCAGGATTTTGTTCATCATTTCCACGGAATCGGGATCTTCTATGATGATTCCGATAATTGCGACACGTGTGTTTTCTTTTTCGTTTGGTTGCTGTTGCATGTTGGTTTTCCTTTTATTTGTTTATTAATTCTCAAAGTTTCCACAAAATACCGTCCATCCGCTTGCAGTCCGTCTCATCATGCGTTGCGATTAAAAGCGTCCGTCCATTCTGGTATTTCTGGATAAAGTCCATGACCTGTTCCTTGGTCTTTGTATCAAGTCCGGCAAACGGCTCGTCCAAAAGACAGATGCTGTCCTTATCATCATATCCATAAAACAGGGCTCTGATCAGGGAGACACGCCGTTTCATGCCGCCGCTAAGCTCGGATACCTGCTGTTTTAAACATTCCTCCGGCAAAATCTGTGTTGCGACATCCCAATATTTTTTTCGTTTCAGGTCATAAGGTGCCAGATTGGTGATCGTGCTTTCTCCATCTAACAGACGGTCCTCCTGAAACTGAAAGGAAATTTTCCCACTGCCTATATTCTTTCCACTGAATGTTATTTCTCCTTCATCCGGCTTTTCCAGACCTGCGATCAACCGCAATAACGTCGTTTTCCCGCCTCCCGACGGAGCCATCAGAAAATAACGTCTGCCGCGTTCCAGCTTTTTGTCTATTCCGGAAAGGACCTGATTGTCACCGTAAGACTTGGATACCTTGTTAATCTGTAAAACTACACCCGGATCCGATGTTTCTTCTTTTTTGTAATCATCTGTTGCAGACTCTCGCAGCTTCCGTCCATCGGTCAGATCCACACTCCGGCTTTCAAAGCCTTCCCTGCCTCTTTTTTCAAAACCGTCTATCGGTAAAAGCGCCCTGTGAAGCAGCACAACAATTACCTTCTCCACCAGAAAGCTGATAACGATCAGTGACAACGTCCATGCAAAAAGCCCCGCCGTATCCAGATAAACCTTGGAAATATAAATCTGCTCTCCGATGGAATAATCCGGTGTTCCGATCACCTCAGCTGCCACGCCGGATTTGAAGCTCATCCCGATGGAAATTTCCATGCAGGAGATCAGATACGGCAGCACCGCAGGCCGGTAAATATACAAAAAGCCTTTGAGCCCTTTGATTCCAAAGATTTCTGCCATTTCCCGTTTACCATCCGGCACAGCCTGCAATCCATTTTTCATATTGATACAGATATTTGGGAAAACAACCAGAAAGCTGATCCATATAGACAGATTGGCAGCCCCCTGCCAGATCAGTAAAAGGACGACAAAGCTCGCCACCGGTATGGACTTCATAACAGAAAGAAGCGGCGAAATAAAGTCATCAAAAAGCTGCCACCGGTACATGGCCCCGCCACAAAGACATCCAAACAGAAATGCTGCTGCCATTCCAAGCATGATCCGTCCTAAGGAAGTCAGACA
>ONHB01000023.1 GCA_900317505.1 uncultured Lachnospiraceae bacterium
TTTTAACAGGTTAATTGAGTGATGTTATGGCTGCATGAATCAATTTTCAGATTCATGGTACAGTTATCAGTTCAGATACTGTTCCGTGAATAATTCAGGATAAGCTATCCGGATAGTGTGATATACATCGAATATGTAGATTGAATCTGGAAGTGATCCGCCATGTGTAATACCCCAAATGCACTGGTGGCTTCCAGTATGCGACGTTTAGTTTATATTATATATTATAATTTGAGAGTGTCCTCTGAGTCAATCTATTATCATGAAAATCTACAGATTGACCGGGAAATATGTTATACTGAACATGTTTGACAGAGTATGTAGTATATATTCAGGCATATGTCTGTATTTTACTCAGAGAATCACCAAAAAAGGACAGGATTACAAATGAAATTTTTGTTGACAGCATTAAACTCTAAATATATTCATACCAACCCGGCTTTATATAGCCTGCGGTCTTATGCACTTTACCACAGACCGGATTATGCAGAGCATATCGGTCTTTGCGAATATACCATCAATAACCGTATGGATGAGATTCTGGGACAGATCTATAGACAAAAGCCGGATGTGCTGGGATTTTCCCTGTATATCTGGAATGTGACACAGATTTTGGAGCTTGTAAGGGAAATCCACAAGATCATGCCCAAGGTGCCTATCTGGCTTGGCGGACCGGAGGCTTCTTATCGTGCAAAAGAGCTGGTGGAAAGTTACCCGGAGCTAACTGGTGTTATTGTGGGAGAGGGAGAGCAGACGTTTTTAGAGCTGCTGACTTATTATCTGGATCGAGAGCAGAAAGATTGTATAGCCGACGGTATACGACAGGATGATTCAACACAGACCGATATACGACAGGGCAATGCTCGATGGGATAATACACAACAGAATGAGGCGGACGATTTTATATATACTATTCACGGGCTGTGCCTGAGGAAAGATGACAATGTAATATTCACACCGGAGCGTGAGCTGACCGATCTTAGTGACCTTCCCTTTTTATATCAGGATCTCAAGCAGTTTGAGCATAAGATCATTTATTATGAAACCTCGCGTGGCTGTCCGTTTCGATGCAGCTACTGCCTTTCATCCATTGACAAAAAAGTGCGGCTGCGGGACATTGGCCTTGTCAAAAAAGAGCTGCAGTATTTTCTGGATGAAAAGGTGCCGCAGGTCAAATTTATCGACCGGACCTTCAACTGCAACCATGAGCATGCGTGGGAGATCTGGAGCTATATCAAAGAGCACGATAATGGGATCACCAATTTCCATTTTGAGATCGGAGCAGACCTTCTGACTGACCGGGAGCTGGAGCTTTTAAATTCCCTGAGACCGGGAGCTGTCCAGATGGAGATCGGTGTGCAGACGACCAATGAAAAAACGCTGCAGGAGATCCGTCGTGTCATGGATATCGGGAAGCTGAAAAAGATTGTCGAAAGACTGCATAGCGGACACAATATCCATATCCACCTGGATCTGATCGCCGGACTGCCCTATGAGGATTATGAAAGCTTCAGGCATTCCTTTAATGATGTATACCGGATGAAGCCGGAACAGCTGCAGCTTGGATTTTTAAAGGTGCTCAGTGGTTCCTATATGAAAGAGGCAGAGAAGCAGTATGACCTTTTGTATACATCTTATCCGCCGTATGAGGTTCTCAGCACAAAGTGGATCAGCTATGAGGAGATCTGCCGCTTAAAACAGGTCGAGGAAATGGTGGAAATCTATTACAACAGCAATCAGTTTACCTATACCATTCCGTATCTCGAACGGTTTTTTGACAATCCGTTTGATCTGTATGAGGCACTTGCCCTGTTTTATGAAAAAAACGGTTATTTTGTAAATACGCCGTCCCGGATGTACTGGTATGATGTGCTGCTGCAGTTTGCGGAAGAATTTGCCAACCGGGAAATTGTTGTCCAACTGTTGACGATGGATGTCTATTTGAGGGAAAATGCAAAGAGCAGACCTTCTTTTGCAAAAGATCTATCCGCATACAAGGAGCGTGTCAATCATTTTTACCGCATGGAAGAAAAACATCGCGAGGATGGCAGCAACCGGCTGAAAAATTATGAGGACTGTGACGCCCGGATGATGGTACGCCAGCTTCATATCGAGCCGTTTTCTTATGATATTTTCGGAGAGGAGCCGACTTATCAGAAGCTGGATAAAGAAGTGTTTGCGCTGTATGATTACAGACAGCGGAATCCACTGACCTATGATGCGGAGATTGTATTTCTGACAGAGGATGAAATATGATATCGGCGGATTTCGAATGTTTGAGAATTGCAGGAGTTGCTTTGCAACGGAGCAATTCGTGGATATCAAGTTAGGAGTAAAAAATGACGAAACGGACAAAAGAGATCCTCGACCGGCTGGACGAGGCTTATACAACAGAATATAAATGCTATCTCAATCATGAGACACCGTGGCAGCTGCTGATTGCGACGATGTTAAGTGCACAGTGTACGGATGCGAGGGTCAATATTGTGACAAAGGATCTGTTTGTCAAATATCCCACGCTTCAGGACTTTGCCAATGCGGACTTAAAGGAGCTGGAGCAGGACATCCATTCGACCGGATTTTACCACAACAAGGCCAAAAATATCATAGCCTGTTCCAAGGATCTTCTGGAGAAATTTGACGGAGAGGTGCCAAGGAGCATTGAAGAGCTGACCTCGCTTGCGGGTGTTGGCAGAAAGACCGCCAATGTCATACGCGGCAACATTTACCATGAGCCGAGTGTCGTGGTGGATACCCATGTAAAAAGGATATCCCAGAAGCTTGGTTTTACCAAAGAGGAGGATCCCGAAAAGATCGAGTATGATCTGATGCGCGTACTGCCCAAGGATCACTGGATCCTGTACAATATACAGATCATTACATTTGGAAGGCAGATCTGCTTTGCGCGGTCGCCGAAGTGTGAAGAATGCTTCCTGACAGAGTATTGCAGCTATTACAAAAAAGAGCATGCATCCAAAAAGAAAAAGGATACCGGCAAATCATAGGGCCCGAAGGAATGAAAATGGAAGAAAAAAATACGGATTTTACCGTCGTTGATATTGAGACGACAGGGCTTGATCCAAAAAGAAATAAAATAACAGAAATTGCCGCGATCCGTGTGGAAAATCAGGTCATTACCGGCAGATTTCATACACTTGTCAATCCGGGAAGAAAGCTTGAAGAACGGATTGTGGAGCTGACCGGGATCCGGGACGAGGATTTAAAGGATGCTCCGCATATTCAGGATGTGATCGGGGATTTTCTGGATTTTGAGACAACAGGCTGCCTGTTGGGACACAGTATATTGTTTGATTATTCCTTTTTAAAAAGAGCTGCTGTCAATGCCGGGATGAAATTTGAAAGAAATGGGATCGATACGCTTATGATCGCCAGAAAGTATCTGGCAGATCTGGAAAGCCGGGCGCTGCCTTATTTATGCAGGCATTTTGAGATAGCCCACAATCCGCACCGTGCCATGTCGGATGTGGAGGCAACCTATGAGCTTTATAAGCTGTTACAAAAGCGTTTTTTTAAAGAAGAGGATGATCAAAAACTGTTTGAACCGTCACCGCTCATTTACCGGGTAAAAAAGGAAGGTCCGGTCACAAAGCATCAGATAGAACAGCTGGAACGATTTTTGTCCTATCATCAGATAGAGAGCGCATATGATATAAAGGAAATGACTAAAAATGAGGCAAGCCGTTATATGGATATTCTGATCAGTCAGTACGGACGCATTCCTGCAAGGCATGCATGATGGCGTCCTTGGATGAAGAGTGCAGATCCTCAGCTTTGGCTAAGAGGGCATACAGCTTTTCGGTTTCCTTATGCTTTTTGTAGATTTTGGCTAAAAGCAGATAAGTCGCTTTGATATCGGTCTGAGATTCCACAGCTTTTTCCAGCAGGATGCGGGCATTGCTTTCATAGCCTGCATCATAATAAGCCTGTGCTAACCGGTTCATGGTGCGCGCATATACGGTGTAATTGTCATCGTATTCCATGAGGGTCGGAAGATTGGCGGCACCGTAATTGAATTTCAACTCAGTATTGGTATAACCGGTCAGGTTGACGATTTTCTGCTCAGACAGGGTCTCCAGTGTGGAGATACAGTCTGCGACAGCCGGATCGTCGTTTAAGAGGCTTTTGGGAATGTATTCCATCGGGATGGTAATATAAGGAAGGCCATCGAGGGATTTTTTGCGCACGAGGTTGGCTTTTTGCTCATTTTCCCAGAAATCATCATAGACCTTTTGGTTGATTCGATTGTGTTTTTTGAGCTCGTAGGTCAGCCAGATCACGAACACGACAGTTGCCAAAAAAGGGAACATCGTTTATAATATCCTTTCGTAAGAAGAGGTGTTTTTATGTTTAATAAAAAAGGAAAACAGATCATTTCTGTTATCATTATTGTAATCCTGATTCTTGCCATGGTACTTCCGATGGCTATATATGTAGTAGGAGTTTAGCTACAGATACAGAACCGGGATTTGAGAGTTGTTTAATAACCCAAGGCTATTATAACACATGGAGAAGATTATGAAAAAATTTCTGAATATTTTTTGTATTACGGCAGCAGCAATACTGCTTTGTCTGCATACAGATTTGTACGTGTCGGCCAAGATCACGGATGAGGATGTCATTGCAAAGGGTGTTTATATCGGAGATATCGATGTTTCCGGTCTTACCATGTCTGAGGCGACACAAAAGGTAACAGAATATATGGAAACAGCCGGCAGCAGGTCCATGACCCTGAATGCCATGAATGACAATGCTGTTGTTGTATCCATGAATGATCTGGGAATCTCATGGGACAATCCGGATGTTGTGGAAGAAGCCTGTTCCATTGCAAAGGCAGGCAATCTGGTTGTCAGATACAAGGAAAAAAAGAATCTGGAGCATGAAAATATCGTGCTTCCGCTGGAATATACACTGGATGAAAAGGCAGTCGAGGATGTCATTTCACAGGAATGCCGTCAGTATAATGTAGAAGCCAAGGATGCGTCTTTAAAAAGAGAGGACGGAGCCTTTGTTGTGATACCGGGACAGACCGGAGTTGTGATCGACGAGCAGGCTTCCGTTGCTTCCATTGTTGATTATGTTGAAAATGACTGGGACGGAGAGGATGCCTTTTTAGATCTGGTTGTTACAACGGATCAGCCCAAACATTCCGATGAGGAGCTTTCCAAGGTGCAGGATCTTCTCGGAAGCTTTACGACAGACTATTCGACCTCCGGAGCCAACCGTTCCGGCAATGTGGCCAATGGCTGCAGCCTTATCAACGGCTCCCTGATTTATCCCGGAGAAACATTTTCCGTATATGAGGCAGTCAGCCCGTTTACAGCGGACAACGGATATTATATGGCAGGCTCTTATCTGAATGGTATGGTTGTCGACTCACTTGGCGGTGGTATCTGTCAGGTATCAACGACCCTGTACAATGCCGTACTGAGGGCAGAGCTTACAGTAAAAGACCGTTACAATCATTCCATGATCGTATCTTATGTGGATCCTTCTGCGGATGCAGCGATTTCCGGTACGGTCAAGGATTTAAAATTTGAAAACAATACCGATTATCCTGTTTATATCGAGGGATATACAAGCAATAAAAAAATCACCTTCAATATCTACGGTGTGGAAGAAAGACCGAAGAACCGCAAGGTGACATTTGAAAGTGAAGTTTTATCCAAGACAGTTCCGCCCGGAGAAAAGGTTGTGGCAGATCCCAGTCATGGAGTTGGATATATCAGTGTACAGAGTGCTCACATCGGATATAAGGCCCGTTTGTGGAAGGTTGTAACCGTGGATGGCAAAGAGGAAAGCCGTGAGATCGTCAATGAAAGCTCATATGCGGCAGTTCCCAAGACAGCAGCCGTAGGAACGGCAACCGCAGATCCCAATCTGGCAGCAGCTATCCAGGCAGCGATCGCTTCACAGAGCATTGATGCATGCAGGGCAGTTATTGCCACAGGCGCAGCGCCCACACCCAATGCGGACGCCATCGCAGCCCAGCAGGCTCAACAGGCGGCTCAGCAGGCAGCAGAAGCAGCTGCGGCCATCGCAGCCCAACAGCAGGCTCAGGCAGCGGCAGACGCTGCAGCACAGCAACAGGCAGCCCAGGTGGATGGTGCACAATAACAGGCTGCATTGTAGGGATTTATATAGAAATTTTCAGATTAAATTGATAAAGATGGCAATTATTAAATAAACATAGGTAAATAAAGATGGAAATCGGTAAAGTACCTGAGAACGTCTTAAAACGTTCTATTTTAAAACAAATAAAGACAAAACGGCCGGAGGTACTCGTCGGAGCAGATGTCGGCGAGGACTGCGCTATCATCGGATTGGAGCCGGATGAGGTCATGGTATTATCCACCGATCCGATCACCGGAACAACCAAAGAAATGGGAAGATGGGCCGTTATGATTTCAGCCAATGACATTGCTTCAAGCGGAGCAGAGGTTATTGGTGTATTGGTATGTGCATTACTTCCGCCCCGTATCCGGGAGATCAAGATCCGTGAAATGATGCAGGAGATCGAAAGCTGCTGTCAGGAATTAAACATTCAGGTTGTCGGCGGCCATACCGAGATCACAGATGCTGTGACAAGACCTGTACTGACGATCACCGGTATCGGAAAGGTCAAAAAAGACCGGATGCTTCCGACAAGAGGAGCAAAGCCCGGACAGGATATTGTTATGACAAAATGGGTGGCCTTGGAGGGCAGTTCCATTTTAGCAAAAGAAAGAGAAGCAGAACTTTTACAGAAATTCCCGAAATACCTGGTTGAAGAGGTAAAAGGATACAGTCAGTATTTATCCATACTAAAAGAGGCCGCAATCGCCGGAAAGTCCAATGTGAGCGCAATGCATGATATCACAGAGGGCGGCGTATTTGGAGCACTTTGGGAGATGGCAGAAAGCGCAGGCGTTGGACTGACCATTGATTTAAAGAAAATACCGATCAAACAGGCAACAGTAGAAATCTGCAACTATTTTGATGTCAATCCGTATGAAATGATGTCATCCGGAAGTTTGATGTTAGCCGCGGATAACGGTTACGACTTGGTAGAAATACTGGGTAAAGCCGGTATACACGCAGCCGTAATCGGAAAAGTAACAGAGGGCAATGACAGAGTGGTGACAAATGGTGAAGAGACCAGATTTTTGGAACCGCCCAAGGCAGATGAGTTATACAGAGCATTAAAGGTAAAATGATAAGCTCTGCTCTATAGTCTGTAGAAATCTAAGAAAGAAGGAATTGATGATGAGAGAGAAAATCTTAAGTATAATCGAAAAAAACAGCCGCGTTGATATGAGAGAGCTGGCTATTATTCTTGGAACTGATGAAATTGATATCGCCAACGAATTAAAGGCAATGGAGGAAGAGGGTATTATATGTGGATATCATACCCTGATCGACTGGGAAAAAACCAATATTGAAAAGGTATCTGCACTGATCGAGGTACGCGTGACTCCCCAGAGAGGACAGGGCTTTGATTCCATCGCAGAACGTATTTACAAATATCCGGAGGTCAATTCCGTATATCTGATCTCAGGCGGATATGATCTTTTAGTTTCCTTGGAGGGAAAGAGCTTAAAGGAGGTTTCATCCTTTGTTACCAATAAGCTTTCGACTTTGGATTCCGTGCTGAGTACCGCAACACACTTTATTTTGAAAAAATATAAAGACCACGGCACAATTATGACAAAGAAATACGAAGATGAAAGAATGAAGGTGACACCATGAGAGATCCGTTATCAAAACAGATAAGAGAAATTAAGCCTTCAGGTATCCGTAAGTTTTTTGATGTTGTAAATGAAATGCCCGATGCTATTTCACTTGGTGTGGGTGAGCCTGATTTTGATACTCCCTGGCACATCCGTGACGAGGGTATTTATTCACTGGAAAAGGGTCGTACCTTTTATACATCCAATTCCGGTCTGAAGGAATTAAAAGAAGAAATCTGCAAGTATTTAGAGAGAAGTCAGGGACTGGAATACGATTACCGTCATCAGGTCATCGTTACAGTCGGTGGATCGGAAGCTATTGATATCGCACTTCGTGCCATGCTGGATCCGGGTGATGAGGTACTGATTCCGCAGCCCTGTTATGTTTCTTATGATCCTTGTACAATTTTGGCAGGGGGTGTTCCTGTTCCGATCAATTTAAAGCACGAAAACCAATTCCGTCTGACAGCACAGGAGCTCCGTGATGCGATTACACCCAAGACCAAGGTGCTGATCATGCCTTTCCCCAACAACCCGACGGGTGCCATTATGGAAAAGGAAGACCTCGAAGCAATCGCAGAGGTAATTATAGAGCATGATCTGTATGTGATTTCCGATGAGATCTATGCAGAGCTTACATACAAAGACAAGCATGTATCAATAGCAACACTCGAAGGTCTGAAAGAAAGAACCATTCTGATCAACGGTTTTTCCAAGGCATATGCCATGACCGGATGGAGACTTGGTTATGCAGTTGGACCGGCTGAGATTATTGAGCAGATGACAAAGATCCATCAGTTTGCCATCATGTGTGCACCTACAACCAGCCAGTATGCTGCGGTTGAGGCATTGAGAAACGGTGATGAGGATGTTGCCAACATGCGCGAATCCTACAATCAGAGACGCCGTTATCTGATGCATGCATTTAAAGAGATGGGGCTGGAATGCTTTGAGCCTTACGGAGCATTTTATGTGTTCCCCTGCATCAAAGAATTTGGCATGACAAGTGAGGAATTTGCAACGAAGCTGCTTGAGACAGAAAAGGTGGCAGTTGTACCGGGTACCGCATTTGGTAACTGCGGTGAGGGATTTGTGCGTATTTCCTATGCATATTCTCTGGATAACCTCAAGCTTGCGATTGGCAGGATTGATGATTTTATTACAAAATTAAGAAATGAGAAAGAGCAGGCATAATATGAATATCGTATTGCATCAGCCTGAAATTCCGGCAAATACCGGAAATATAGGAAGAACCTGTGTGGCAACAGGTACCAGTCTGCATTTAATTGAGCCGCTGGGATTTTCTTTAAGTGAAAAAGCATTAAAAAGGGCAGGTATGGATTACTGGAAGGATCTGGATGTCCATACATATGTCAATTTTGACGAGTTTTTGGAAAAGCATCCGGGTGCAAAGATCTGGATGGCAACGACCAAGGCCAAGCATGTTTATTCGGATGTGACATTTGGACCGGATGATTTTATCATGTTTGGAAAAGAGAGTGCCGGGATACCGGAGGAGATTCTTGTAGAGCATGAAGAGACGTGTATCAGGATTCCGATGGAGCCGGCGATAAGATCGTTGAATCTGTCTAATTCGGTGGCGATTGTGCTGTATGAGGCGTTGCGCCAGCAGAATTTTGAGTCGATGCAGTTGGAGGGGGAGTTGCATAGGTTGCATTGGAAGGCGACAGAAGCGACAGATATGTGATTCTCAATCTTGAAATGCCGGTACTTAGTGGGACTAAATATCGCCAGATACAACATTAAACATGGCACGGAAAATACAAACGCGCTCCGCTTGGACGAAGTATTTTCCGTGCCAATGTTGTATCTGGCGATATTAACTCCCACACAGTCCGGCACAAAGCGATTGAGAATCACATATCTGTCGGGGCCTTGGCGGCCTAGTCTTCTTCGTCGTCTACTTCTGAGGGGGCGAGGGAGAAGATAAATTCGGTGCCGACGCCTTCGGTACTGATGACATTGATGTTTTCACCGTGGGAGTGGATGATTTCTTTGGTGATGGACAGGCCGAGGCCGGTTCCTTTTTTGTCTTTGCCGCGGGACAGGTCGGTTTTGTAGAAGCGGTCAAAGATGAGGTTGAGGCTTTCTTTGGGGATACCGATTCCGGTATCTTTTACGGAGACGAAGACTTTGTTGTGCTTGAGCTTGGTCTCGATGGTAATGGTCGAATTGTCATGTGAAAATTTAATCGCATTGTCTAAGAGGTTGTACAAAACCTGCTGGATTTTGTCAATGTCAGCATGGACAAGCATTTCTTCGCCGGTCAGGATCAGATCAATGGATATCTGTTTTTTCCGGCAGGTTCCTTCAAAGGTATCCACGGTCTTACGGATGACCTGATTGATATTAAAGTCTGATAGCTCTAAGACCATTCCCTTGGTATTGAGGTTGTTGAGGGTCAGAAGGGAATTGGTAAGCTTGGTCAGGCGGTCTGTCTCATTTAATACGATATTGAGGTATTTTCCATGCAGTTCGGGAGGGATGGTGCCGTCTATCATGGCCTCCAGATATCCGCGGATGGAAGTAAGTGGTGAACGGAAATCGTGTGAGACGTTGGCCACAAATTTTTTCTGGTTGTCTTCGGATTTTGCAATTTCACCGGCCATGTAATTGAGGGTGCCTGCAAGATAGCCCATTTCATCATTGCTTTCAATGGAAAACTCGTAGTGCATATTTCCCGCGGCGTATTGTTCCGTCGCGTATATGATTTTTTTAAGCGGTATGTAAAATACTTCCGTAAAGAAAATCAGGATGATCAATGACAGGAAGAGCAGAACAATCAATGTAATATAGGTAATGCTCAAAAAGCTGTCGCTCCGGCTGCGCAGGGTTTCGACGGGCTGAAGGATGATGACATAGCCCTTGATCTTGTAATTGGCTGTGATAGGGGTAAAGACCGTGAGCATGTCTTCATCGTACTGGCCGAAAAAGTTGTCCTTGATGTAATAGGAGGATGCGGTCACGGATGGATCGAAGTCGTCGATGACCTGAGGATTGGTCAGGTTGGGAAAGCTGATGGAATTAACCACAACGGTTCCGGACGGATTGACGATCCAGATATCAGCATCCAGATAGGCTGACAGCGTGCTTAACTGGGAATAGGCATTTTCGATGGTGATCTGGTTGTTGTACAGGTCACTTGCGTAGGTCTTGGCAATCGTGGATGCCTCCCTGTAATATTGCTCTGCCGTGCGTTTGGTTTCATGATCGAGTGTCAGGGCAGAAGAAACGGTCGCAACGGCAATAAAGCCGAAGCAACCGAAAATAATATACGCTATTAAGAATTTCAGAAAAAGCGTTTTTCTCATAATAATACCTCAAATTTGTATCCAATTCCCCATACCGTGGAGAGTCTCCAGGATTCGTGGTCGTGGATCTTTTCACGAAGTCTCTTGATATGTACATCAACCGTCCGGGTATCACCGATGTATTCGTATCCCCAGATCTGATCTAAAAGCTGTTCTCTGGTAAACACCTGATTGGGTGATGAAGCAAGGAAATATAAAAGCTCCAGTTCCTTGGGAGGCATTTCCAGATTTTTCCCTTTGTAAATAACAGAATAGTTGGTCAGATTGATGACTAAATCGGGATATTCTACTTTTTTGATCTTGACTGCGGGAGCCTCCGGTTCGGCTGCGGCCGGAGCAGAGGAGCCTTTGAAACGTCGCAGTACCGCTTTGACGCGGGCTACCAGTTCTTTGGAATCAAAGGGCTTTTCCATATAGTCATCAGCACCGAGCTCAAGGCCGAGCACCTTGTCAAAAATCTCGCCCTTTGCAGAAAGCATGATGATCGGAACAGATGAGGTCATGCGTACCTCGCGGCATACCTGATAGCCGTCGATGCCCGGAAGCATCAGATCCAGAATGATCAGATTGGGATCAAAGATCTTGACGGCATCCAGTGCGGACTCTCCATCATATACTATATGGGTTTCAAAGCATTCCTTGGTCAGATAAAGCGAGATCAGTTCTGCAATATTTTCATCGTCATCAACAATCAGTATTTTTTGCTTGTTAGCCATGGCTTACCTCCGTATCATGGGTTAATATCGGTAGTTACTTAAATTCGGCGATCGTGACACCGGCATCGCCTTCGCCAAATTCGCCGAGGCGGAAGGACTTGATATAGGACTGGCGTCTTAAATGGTCGGATACTGCTTTTCTCAGGGCACCGGTTCCCTTGCCGTGGACAATGCGGACGCTGGGCAAGTGCGCAACATAGGCATCATCCAGATATTTGTCGAGAGCAGAAATTGCTTCGTCGCAGGTCATGCCAAGCAGGTTAATCTCTGTCGAAACAGAGAGGCTCTTGGACATTTTGATCTTGGAGCTCTGCGAACGCAGTCTTGTCGGGATCGTAATTTCCTCCTCCTGGGAAAGGGACAGATCACGGATGTTTACTTTGGATTTGATGATACCACACTGCACGAACAGGTTGCCCTTGCCGTCCGGCAGGGAGGTCACATAGCCTTCGACACCGAGCGAATGAACCTTTACCTTTTGACCAAGAGTGAGATCCTTGGCAGTCAGTGTGCCGACAGGCTTGGCCTGTGGCTGGATGGAAAGCTTGGCATTTTTCTTGGCTACTTCCTTGCCGACCTTCTGGCGCTGCTTTTCCATTTCCTTCATGGGAGTGGCGTTTCCGTACTTGTGGAAATTGCGGATGGTCTCATCGGCTACATCCTTGGCCTTTTGCAGGATGTCACGGGCTTCCTCGTTGGCTTCCTTTAAGATGCGGTCTCTTGCGGCATCTGTCTTTTCCTGTTTTTTCTGTAATTGTTCTTTTAATTCGGTTATTTCTTTTTTGTAGGCGTCAATTTCTGCCTGTTCTTTTTCAATCGTCAGGCGGTTTTTCTCCAGATTGGCCAGAACATCTTCAAAGTGCTGGTCCTCATTGGAAAGCTGCTCTTTGGCATGCCCGATAATATCGGCTGAAAGACCGAGCTTCTGGGAAATGGCAAAGGCATTACTCTTTCCGGGAATACCGATTAAGAGACGGTATGTGGGCGAAAGTGTTTCGACGTCAAATTCACAGCTGGCATTTTCGACACCGTCTGCAGACAGGGCGTACAGCTTTAACTCGCTGTAATGGGTCGTTGCCATTGTAAATACATGCTGCTTGTGGAGCTTGGTCAGAATAGAGATCGCCAAGGCCGCGCCTTCGGTCGGATCTGTACCGGAACACAGCTCATCAAACAGACAGAGACTGTCGGAATCAGCGTGCTGTAAAATAGAAACAATATTTGTCATATGGGATGAAAAAGTAGAAAGCGACTGCTCTATACTCTGTTCGTCTCCGATATCGGCAAATACATTTTTGAAAATGCGCATCTTGCTGCGGTCCAGTGCCGGAATATGCAGTCCGGACTGAGCCATGAGGGATAAAAGACCGACTGTTTTTAAAGAAACCGTCTTGCCGCCGGTGTTGGGACCGGTGATGATCAGCTGGTCAAAGCCCTCTCCAAGATATATATCAATCGGAACAACCGCCTTTTTGTTGAGTAACGGATGACGTCCCTTGCGGATGTGAATGCAGGTATTGTCCGAAAAATCGGGCTCAGTGGCATTCTGCTCCAATGCAAGCCGTCCTTTTGCAAAAATAAAGTCAAGCCGTGTCATAAGGCGGGCGTTTTCGCCGATGGTCTCTGCATAAGGCATAAATTCGGTTGAAAGCTCAAGCAGAATTTTAGAAATTTCTTCTTTTTCAGCGATTGCAAGCTCTTTTAATTTGTTGTTGAGATCCACGATAGCGGCAGGCTCTATAAAAAAGGTAGAACCGGTGGACGACTGGTCGTGTACCATTCCGGGTACGTGGCTCTTGTATTCGGCCTTGACCGGAAGACAATACCGGTCGCCGCGCATGGTGATGACGGCGTCCATCAGATAAGTGCGTAGGGAACCGTTGACCATGGAATTTAGCTGGCTGTGGATCTTGTCCTGTGTATGATTGATCTTGCGGCGGATGTCCTTTAATGCCGGAGACGCGTCATCCGCAAATTCATCGGGACCTAAAATGCATCGGCGGACTTCTGTACTCAGATTGGTCAGAGGCTCCAATGCATCAAAAAATTCGGAAAGCGAATCGGTCTGATCTTCGCTGCGGTCATATTGTTTGACGCGGGCAACATTTTCGAGCAATCCTGCCAACAATAATAATTCTTCAGAATTGAGACTGCCGCCAATGGAAAGATGCTTGGTAATAAAACCAATATCTTTGTTGGAACCAAAGGAAGTCGAGCCGCCACGTAAAAGGCGGGCAAGTGCGTCCGAGGTCTGCTTTTGCATCAGACGGATCTTTTCCGGGTCTGATTTTGGGGTCAGCCGGAGGCACAGACGCTTTCCCGGTTCGGAATCTGCCAGTGTGGCAAGTTGTTCAATTATTTTATCAAATTCTAAGATACGAAACGTTTTTTTATTCATGCACAAAGTATAGCATAGATTAGAAAAAAATCCAACGAACCTTTACAATAAAAGGGCTATCCGATATACTGAGGAATGAAAGAAAGAGGGACAAAAATGGACGAAAAAGAATCCTATTCCTTTGTGAATGAGACAATTAAAAAGAAGCCTATCAATAAAAAAAGACTGTTTAAAAAGTCCATGGTAACCGCCATCAGCGCGATCGCTTTTGGTTTTATTGCCTGTCTGACTTTTCTGCTTTTAGAGCCTGTGATCAGCAAAAAGCTGTCACCCGAGGAGATCACCAAGGTGGAGCTGCCGGAGACGGCTGAGGAGATCAGCCCGGAGGAGCTTTTGACGGAGCAGACGGTCGAAGAGGAAGATGCTCAGATGGAGGATCAGTTCAACAGCCAGATGGAGGAACAGATCACGGAGCAGATCCAGCAGGAGGTTAGCGACGGACAACTTGCGATCAAGACCTATCAGGCGGCATATGATGCGCTGTATGACATTGCGACGCAGGCATCTGAAACAATGGTTGTTGTTACCGGTGTTTCCACGGATACGGACTGGTTTTTAAATGAGGTTGAAAATACCAATGAGACATCAGGCGTTGTGATCGCCAAAAATGAAAGAGCTATTTATATTTTAGCAGATGTCAATGGTCTGCCGGATGCAGAAAGCTATACGGTGACCTTTCACAATTCGACGATCGTCGATGCAGATCTGCTGAGTGCTGATACCGATACGGGGCTTGCTATTTTTACTGTACCGAAAAGCCGGTTGTCCGGTGAGCAGTGGGATGCCCAGGAGGTAATGGCACTTGCCAATTCCAAGAGTGCCGCGATTGTCGGACGCCCGGTTGTGGCGGTCGGAAGTCCGCTCGGACAGAGCGGTTCGATCTGTTATGGAATTATTACTTCCAATAAAAAAGAGATTTCTTATGCCGATTATCACTACAACGTGCTGACAACGGATATTACCGGTAGTGAGACCAATTCCAGCGGAATTATTGTCAATACATCCGGAAGACTGCTCGGGGTGATCACATCCCAGTCATCATCTGTGGCCAGCGGAGCTTTGCTTGCCTGTTTCGGAATCTCAGATATCAAAAAGCTTGTGGAGCAGCTTTCCAATCAGGATGAAAGAGTGTATCTGGGAATTCATGGAGCATCCGTGACCGGAGAGGTGCACAGCCTGCAGAAGATACCTTATGGCGTATATGTGACGGAGGTAGATGCCGGTTCGCCTGCTTTTGACGGGGGCATCAACAATGGTGATGTCGTGGAAGCAATCAACGGAACGGAGATAAAAAGCGTTTCCGATTATATGAACTGCCTCAATAACCTGACATCGGATGATTTTGTGACATTGCAGATCGCACGGTATGATGGCAAAAAATATACGACCATGGAGACAGAGATCAGACCGAAGCTTAAGTAAGAAGCATATATCATAAAATTTTAGAAAGTAGAGAAAATGAGATGAAATATTTAAAAGATTACAGAGACGGCGACAGAGTACACGAGATTTATATGTGTAAGCATAAACAGTCAGCCGTGACCAAAAACGGAAAGCCTTATGAAAATCTGATCATACAGGATAAGACAGGTACGATGGATGCCAAGATCTGGGATCCCAACAGTGGTGGAATTGATGAATTTGATGCACTGGATTTTGTAGAGATCTATGGCGATGTGACAGTGTTTAACGGGGCTATGCAGGTCAATGTCAAAAGAGTGCGCAAATGCCATGAGGATGAATATGATCCGGCAGAATATCTTCCGATGACACCGTTTAACATTGATGAAATGTTTGCAAGACTGCTCGATATTATCAAATCGATTGAAAATCCATACTGCAGACAGCTTTTGCAATATTTTTTTGTAAAAGATGAAGATTTTGCCAAAAAATTCTGCTATTCCTCTGCAGCCAAGGCAGTTCATCATGGATTTATCGGCGGACTTTTACACCATACATTGAGTGTTGCTGAGCTTTGTATCTTTTACTGCACAAGGTATCCGATTTTAAACAGGGATCTTTTGCTGACCTCCGCTATCTGTCATGATATCGGAAAGACAAAGGAGCTTTCGCCTTTTCCCCAGAATGATTATACGGATGAGGGAAATCTTTTGGGACACATTGTAATGGGCTGTGAAATGGTTGGCAAGGCAGCAGAGACAATTCCGGATTTTCCTCCGGTTTTACTGGGAGAGATCAAGCACTGCATTCTGGCACATCATGGAGAACTGGAATATGGTTCGCCCAAAAAGCCGGCATTGGCTGAGGCTATGGCATTGAACTTTGCAGACAATACGGATGCTAAAATGGAAACATTTACGGAGCTTGTCAACAGTACACAGGAGACAGGCTGGCTTGGATATAACCGTATGTTTGAAAGCAATATACGTGTGACACAGGTGGATTAAGGAATATTAATATGAGTAAAAAAGGTTGTTTTTCGAAGAATGACAGGGTGACGATCACCATTGAAGACATCGGCATGGATGGAGAAGGAATCGGAAAGGCAGACGGTTATACATTGTTTGTCAAGGATGCCGTTGTCGGTGATGTGGCCGAAGTCAAAATCATGAAAGCCAAAAAGAATTATGCGTATGCCAGATTAGAGAAGGTGATCACACCTTCTCCTTTTCGTATAGAACCGGAATGTGCATATGCAAGAGTGTGTGGCGGCTGTCAGCTGCAGGCAGTAGATTATAAAAAGCAGCTTAATTTTAAGCAGAATAAAGTTATCAATGACCTGATCCGGATCGGTGGATTTGATCCGGCATTTATTCATGAAATTGCAGAGCCGATCATTGGAATGGATGAGCCGTTTTTTTACCGCAATAAGGCACAGTATCCGATCGGAATGGACAAAGAAGGCAGGCTGATTGCCGGATTTTATGCCGGAAGGACGCATTCCATTATTGCCAATACCGACTGTAAGCTGGGGCTAACTATCAATCAGCCGATACTGGAAACTATTTTGAAATTTATGCAGGAAATGCATATTCCGGCATATGATGAAACACTTCATACCGGGCTGGTGCGCCATGTGCTGATCCGTAGCGGATTTGCGACCGGTGAAGTCATGGTATGTCTGGTGATCAACGGTGTTGGTTTTCCGAAGAAAGAGGAACTGATCAGGAGATTGACCGGTCTGGAACTTGAAAAATGGAAAATCACCAGTATCTGTACAAGTTCCAATACCAAGGATACCAATGTGATTATGGGGGATAATTATGAGGTCCTCTATGGAAACGGATATATTACGGATAAGATCGGGGATGTAGCCTTCCGGATTTCACCGTTGTCTTTCTATCAGGTCAATCCGGTTCAGACACGGAAACTGTATGAGACAGCATTGGCATATGCTAACTTGACGGGCAGTGAAACCGTATGGGATTTGTATTGCGGTATCGGCACAATTTCCCTGTTTCTGGCGCAAAAGGCCGGTATGGTACATGGTGTTGAGATCATTCCGCAGGCAATCGACAATGCAAAAGAAAATGCCAAAATCAATGGAATTGAGAATGCAGCTTTTTATGTCGGAAAGGCAGAAGAAGTGCTTCCAAAGCAATTTGAGGAAAATCATATTCACGCGGACGTGATTGTCGTGGATCCGCCGCGGAAGGGGTGTGATGAGAAATGCCTGGAGACGATGGTGCAGATGGCGCCTGAGCGTATTGTGTATGTCAGCTGTGATCCAGCGACGCTTGCGCGGGATTTGAAGTATCTTTGTGGGAATGGGTATTGTCTGGAGAGGGTGCAGGCGGTGGATCAGTTTCCGGAGACGGTGCATGTGGAGACGGTAGCGCTTTTGTCCAAACTATCTGAGGCCAAGCATCATATTGAAGTAAAAGTGGATATGGACGAACTGGACCTGACAAGTGCAGAAGCCAAGGCTACATACAAGGAGATCCAGGAATGGGTGCAGGAGAAGTATGGATTTCATGTGACGAATCTGAACATTGCGCAGGTAAAGCAGAAGCATGGGATCATAGAAAGAGAGAATTACAATAAGCCTAAATCTGAGAATAGCAAACAGCCGGGATGCCCGGAGGAGAAGGTTAAGGCGATAGAAGATGCCATGAGGCATTTTCAGATGATTCCATAGGGATCTGGGATTTGAGGAAGATAACAGGATCATAAAGATGCGTGCAATGAAACACTATGATTAAGAGGTCACTCTCTATAGAGTGGCCTTTTCTGTGCAATTCTACACGCTTACAGAAACTATTCCTCACGACATAATGGTTGGTGAAAATATGTCTAAAAGGAGGACTCAAGATGGGAAGTGCAGAGGAAATCAAAAAAATTAATGCCATATTACTCATAGTTATAAGCTCTATGGAAAATGGGTGAAACGAAAAAGCGGAGCAGTTTTTTGTTGACAAAAGATGACAAAGTGTATATAATGAGTATATACAATAGCTATTGCGTAAGAGGTAACTGCGCATAAACCTCTTGCAGCGCGCGTAAAGAAAAGGAAACCCATATGGATATCATTATCAGTAACAGTTCCGGTGTGCCTATTTATGAGCAGATCGAGGAACAGGTTAAGAGTCAGATCATGACAGGGGAGCTTAAAGAAGGGGACGCCCTTCCCTCTATGCGTGTTTTGGCTAAAGATTTAAAGATCAGTATTATTACAACCAAAAGAGCTTATGAAGACCTGGAGCGGGACGGCTATATTGAGTCTGTCGTGGGAAAGGGCAGCTTTGTAAAGGGCATGAACGGTGACCTTGTTAAGGAAAATATGCTCTATGCCATAGAGGAGTTTTTGGATAAAGCTGTGGACAAGGCCCTTCTTGGAAAAGTGACTCTTGAAGAAATGCAGGAGATTTTAAGCCTTTTATACGAGGAGAAAAAGGATGGAAGAGATAAATAATGTGATCGAATTAAAAAATGTGGTCAGGGACTACGGGGATTTTAAACTGGATCATATCAGTTTTGCCGTACCGGAAGGGTCTGTATGCGGTTTTATCGGACAAAACGGCGCCGGCAAGACGACCACCATAAATCTGATCCTGGATATTATAAACAGGGACGAGGGGGAGATTAACCTCTTTGGAAAACCTGTTGATCAGAATCACGCCTATGTGAGAGAAGATGTAGGTGTGGTATTTGATGAGATGGGATTTCATGAATTCATGACCGCCAAAGATATCAATATCATGATGAAGAATATCTATAAAAACTGGGACGAAAAGGTGTTTTTTGAGTATTTAAAGAAGTTCTCGCTGCCTTCCAAAAAGAAATGCGGTGCATTTTCAAGAGGTATGAGAATGAAACTTCAGATCGCAGCGGCTCTGTCCCACAAGGCAAAACTTCTTATCATGGATGAACCGACAAGCGGATTAGACCCTATCGTGAGAAATGAGATAATCGGTATATTCAGGGATTTTGTTGTGGAAGAGGACCATACCATTTTGCTTTCATCACATATCACGGGAGACCTGGAAAAGATTGCCGATGAAGTGGTTTTTATTGACGGCGGCAAAATCGTGCTTTCAGGAAACAAGGATGAGATCCTCGAAAAACATGGGATACTAAAGTGTAAAAAGGAAGAAGCCTCCAAAGTGAGTGAGACTCTGATCGTGGGAGTGGAAGAAGAAGCCTACAGTACAAGCATTCTGGTAAATGACAGACACGCAGCGGCAAAACTCTATCCTGATATGGTGATGGAAGAGGCAGCTTTGGAAGATATCATGATCTACTACGTGAATGCGGAAAAGGGGTGAGTAGATGAAGGGACTCATTTTCAAAGACATTATGTGTCTGAAAAAGCAATTCATGGTCTTTTGCTATGTACTTATTGGTACGCTTGCAGTTTCCGTTATGTATGTATTAAGCGTTCGGTTTGGGAATCTTGCGGATATAAATGCTGAGATGTTTGCAGAAAATCAGATGGAACCGGAAAGTATAAAAAATATGTCAAGCTTTGCCCTTATTATGTTTATGCTTTTACCCCTTTCCTGTGTGGGAGATTCGCTAAATGCATATGAGCAGGATGGGAAAGCGGGATTTTCCAAGCTCGCTTCTACATTTCCCATCCCTTTGCAAAAGAGAATACTTTCCAGATTTCTTTCTGTTTTTGCGATACTTGGGATCGGTATTATATTTGATACGGCTATAGCGGCTTTGCTATCGTGCCTTACGGATATCATGACTTTTTCCGAGTTTATGGGAGTGATCGTTTCGGCTGCATCCCTTTTGGCAATTTACTCATCCCTGTCTATTCTTTATTCTAACCTGCTTGGATATGGGAAAAGCACCTATGTACAGCTTCTTTCCTTATTCACTATTATCGTTGGATATGTGTTGATCTGTTTTGAGAAGGTGAAAGAGGTTATAACGAACATAGGAACCACGGTTGTTGAGGATAAAGATATCAGTATAGGCACGTTTTGGGGCTTTATGGATATCATCATGCATAAGGCTGTGATATTGCTGGCTCTGGCATTAGCTGTCATGGCCGTTTCCTACATCATCACCTGCATTATTGCACAGAGAAAGAGGGGTGTGTTCTGATGGGAGGATTATTATACAAGGATTTTGTTTCCGTACGGGGCAAGAGATTTGTTTGTTTCCTATGCATTTTCACATTGATATTTATTCTGATCCGCGTTGTTTTCCCGGGTGATCGTTATTTTGATGATCTTATCGTATATGCGGTAGATGGCAGCCGAATAAATCTGATAGATATAATTCTTGATATGTTTGCGTGGATGTTTATATTCATGAATATGCTCTTTATCAACAGATGGACCATGGAAATATGCAGTAATGATGAAAAGAATAAAAACCATAGTTTCTTCGCGGCCATGCCTTACGAAAGGCATACCTATATTGCGTCAAAGTATGTATTTATCCTGATCGCTGCGTATGTCTTCTTTTCACTTTCTCAGATCTGGATCATCTCCTGCGGTGCTTTTATGTCAGAGGGAAAGACTGTTGATACTTTGATGGCCGTAAATGCAATGACGCTGCCTGTTTATTCCTTTATGATCTTCATTTCGGCGATCGAATTGTTTTTGTTCCTTGTATTGGGTAAGGGTAAAGCAATGATGATCAAAGTGGGATTTCTATTGTCAATTGCTTTATGTGTGATTTACATACTTCTTTTTAAGGATTATTCGGCTCTGATTGATAAAATTGGTATATACGGTATTGTGCAGTGGGTGGAGAAAAACAGCTTTTCCATGACTTTATTACAGATTCTGTCTCCTGTTATCACACTGATATGTTATTGGGGGTCATATAGGCTATGCTGCCTTTGTTGTGCCGGGAAGGAGAGGGATTATGACTGAGGATAAGAAATCTGAATTAAAAAGACTGATCATCTATCTGGCATTCTCCTTCGGACTTGCCTGGCTCATGTTCTTGTTATTCGTACCGGGAGGAAAAACCTGGGACGAATTAGGGCAGCTTAAGCAATCCTTTATCGCCCTGGGAATGCTGGCTCCGGTGATCGCTCATGTGATCACAAGGCTTATCACCAAAGAAGGCTTTGCCGTGACAGGAGAGGGATCCATGATGCTCGGCATTTCATTTAAGAACAGAAAATGGATATTCTATCTGCTTGCCATCCTTCTTCCCTGGGTTTATACAGAGCTTGGAAATGTAGTGACGATCTTACTTTGTCCGGAAATCTATGATCCGGAGTATTACGTCAGCCTTGATATAGAAAAAAGATTGTTATTGCTCCTGCCGATCGCCGGGATGGTAAGCGGTGTGATCAGCTCCTTTGCGGCCTTCGGAGAAGAGGGTGGCTGGCGTGGCTATATGATGCCCAAACTCATAAAACTATTTGAAGGTAAGCCTGCAGGGAAAATATGGGCGCTTATCATCGGCGGCGTTATCTGGGGGCTTTGGCATGCTCCCCTTACTTGTATCGGTCACAATTTCGGAACAGACTATCCCGGATTTCCCTATCTTGGGATTTTAATGATGTGTATATTCTGTACTTTGATGGGAATCATCCTTACTTTCGTGACGGAGAAGAGCGGATCTGTCTGGCCTGCTGCGATTATGCATGCGGTAAATAATACGAATCCGAGTATATTAAACGGTTATATAGACTATGAAAAAGTAAGCGGACTTAAGGGAATGCTCCTTCCTTTTGCGGGAAGGATGATAGTCATGGTATTGATCATAGGAATCCTTGCGCTTGTGACCGGAAGAAAACACAATACAGGGGTTAAAGAAAAAAGTCATACCACGTGATATGTCTGCTTTTCGGGAATGTGGTGGGTGCCGGAGAACCATCTGGCATATATGGAACCTCTCTGTACTGCACCTGAACATAGGAGAAAAGGCCTTGCCGCGGCGGCATTAACCGTTCATTACCGCAGGATGAAAGCGCTTGGGGCGACACATATGACAGGCGGAGGTGATTCTTTCTATGAGAAGATCGGATATGGAAAGGGATTGCACTGGAGTTTTTGGAAAAAAGGGATCGGTTATGATAATTGAAATGGATAACAAATTCAGAGGAAATGCTTATATCATCAAAAGTGATGAAGTCTTGCTGAATTACAGCGGTGGGTATGCAGATATGGCGAATGAGATACCGAATACGCTTAACACAAGATTTGCAACTGCATCCATGGGTAAAACATTTGTGGCCGTGGGGATCCTTCAGCTAATCGAAGCCGGGAAACTGAGATTTGAGGATACTCTTGGAGCTATTCTTGATATCGATCTGAAAAGCATTGATCCGGGTGTCACCGTGAAGCAGCTTTTGAACCACACTTCCGGCGTACCAGATTATTTCGATGAGTCAGTCATGGATGATTATGAGGCGCTTTGGACAGATTATCCTAATTACAGGATAAGACATAATAAGGACATGCTCCCGTTGTTTATAGAGAAACCCATGATGTATCCAAAGGGTGAAAGATTTCAATATAATAATTCCGGGTATGTACTGCTTGCTATGATCATAGAAAAGATCACGGGGCTGGATTTCGACATATATCTGAAAAGAAATGTTTTTGATGCATGTGGGATGGATTCCACAGGATATTTCGCATTTGATAAGCATCATATCGAGGTTAAGGTGGATATGGATGAGCTGGATCTGACAAGTGCAGAAGCCAAGGCAACGTATAAGGAAATCCAGGAGTGGGTGCAGGAGAAGTACGGATTTCATGTGACGAATCTGAATATTGCCCAGGTGAAACAGAAGCACGGGATCATCGAGCGGGAAAACTATAACAAGCCCAAGTCTTCTTATAGTAAACAGCCGGGATGTCCGGAAGAGAAGGTTAAGGCGATAGAGGATGCCATGCAACACTTTCAAATGATATAGTATCAATTCAAAGCAGAAGGCTATATGGTATAATTTTTTATAATCATTCACTGCGAAAAATTGACCGTTCATGACATGTGATCAAATTATTTAAATGACTCTTCCGAAATAACAAATAATCGGTGTATATCTTAGGAGACAGAATGTAACAATGCCAGGGAAACGAAAAGAAAAGATATTTGCGTACATTGTGATGGGAATATATTTATTATTCCTTTGTTGGTTGATCCTTTTTAAGTTGGCAGACAGTATTAACAAGATTCCGTCAATGAGGGGGATTAATCTAATTCCTTTTCATTATGATCATGATCAAATAGCTGAATCGAGGTTTCATTTTAACGAAGTGCTGTATAATACAATCGTATTCATTCCTGCTGGATTCTATTTTACAGTGATGGGGAAGAAAAAGTTTCTTTCTGGAATAGTGTTAAGTGCTTTATTGAGTTTGAGCTTTGAAACTTTGCAGTGGATATTTGCCTTAGGTGCAAGTGATATAACTGACCTAATTATGAATACTGTAGGTGGGGCGATTGGTGCCGGAACATATTGGGTTTCAGCAAAACTGTTCAAGGGGAACGAGGTTAAAATCGTCAGCATTATAGGTGCTATTCTGGAAACTCTTTTGGTGGGATTGTTGCTCGTGCTGATGATATCTAATTTGTAAGTTGCCGTAGAAGATATAGTTGTTTTGAAAAATGCCTTTGTTATTTAGCCGGATGATTGTATCTCGCAAGCAGTGCATCGAGGGCCCTCGATGCAAAACTGGCAAGCAATGTCTGTGTCCAGACAAAGCCTGCCGCGCTTGTTGGGGACGCCCCAATCCTCTGGAACATCTGCTTAAGCAGCTGAGCTACGCGATTGGAAATCGCTATTTTTTGCCACGGCCCTTCTTTGGCAACATGCTTCTATATGAGGTTGAATATTTTTCGATAAGTGTGGTGAAGAACTGAACCTCAGCTGGATCCATTTTATTGAAATTCATTCCGAGCTGTTTGCTCAGAGTCGAAAGAGTTGCTTTCATTGGATCGGTTGCCATTGCAAATTCTTTCACAACATCAATTACATCTGTAAGCGGATTATTCTCATCGCCGGTCTCTGTATCGCGGTGGTGAGATTGTTTTATGTCTTTAGCGATAGCAGAGATATCTTCGAAAATTCGTCTGCTGAAATAATCGTCTTCATCAATTTCGCAGGCTTTGAGCGTACGGAGATAGTGCTCGGAATCCGGAATCTGATCACGCATTTGGATCTTACTTCTTATCAATGCGACAAAACTGTTCAGGTTCCGGATCTGCATTTCCGCCAGACTGTCGACATAGATTTCCATGTCACTCATATATTTCCAAAAGTCAGGGTGCTTGATGATTTCGCAGAGCAGTCGATTGTTGATGGTGCCACTTTTCAAAATACCTATGGCATCATCGTCGAGCTTCAGCTCAGAAATATCTGACGAGCATTCATTCCGATTTTCTGATAATCCCAAAAGATAATCCGCAGACACACCATAGAATTTTGCCAATGCGATGATAGCTGTATGAGAAATATCTTTGTGATCGGTAGTTTCGTAACTGCCGAGTGCGGACTTTGATAGTCCTGTCTCGGCGGCAAGTTCTTCAAGACTTAAGCCTTTTTCTACTCTCAGATCCTTAAGTTTTTCCTGAATTGATAACTGATATTTCATGTTGAAAATCCCTCTTTTGTCACATATCGAACATCTGTTCCTTTTTATAATAACCAATGTTATGCTTTGACGTCAACAGGAATTTCCAGATTCACGGAAATTCTTATTTTTTTGAAACAAATCCTACCTTTCGGATATACGGAATTGCTATTTGGAAAAATGTAAAATTCTGAGTGAAACAGGAACCATGAAAAACAAATTGGGTCTAAGGATCGGAAATCGTAAGATTTGGAGTCGTAGCTCCGGGGGTATTTCCCGGTTCAGGGGATTGGGGCATGACCCCAACAAGCCGCAAAAGGGAGTCGATGATAACCGACGCACTGCTTGCCAATTTGTAAAAGACAGCAGTTACAAGGAAAGGGGTGAGGAAGAATGGCGAAGGATATTCGTAAATCCGTGGAGATCAAAGAGACTGACATCTGGAGACCGCTGGCAGATTTTCTGACAGATATGATATCTAAATATGCGGATGAAATTGAGTTTGAAAAGCTGCCGGATCCGGAGAGATTTCTGACATGTAGAGCAGTGAAGGAGGCATACAGGATATACACAAGGAAGCGAAACTTAAGAATCGCCCGATACATAAACTTAGAGTTTTCAATGAAATGATTTTATTAATTTAAAATATCCCTTGTAGAAATAACATGGTTGTGGTATTGTTTGTATATGCGGTGCACGCATATACGTGCAGCAATGGAGGAACACATGACCATAAGTGAAAGACTGTTTAGAATAATGGAAAAAAAGAATATATCGATGTCGGAACTGTCACGTATGACGGGGATTTCCAGAAATACGATTTTTGATTGGCACAAGAAGAATACGAATCCGGGGTCAGACAAAATAATGGCTATTTGCAGAGCGCTTGAGATTACTCCGGAACAATTGCTGACCGGTGAAGGAATTGATGATATGACAGAGTTTAAACCTATAACTGAACGAGCATATGCTGATAGAACAGATGCTAAACTGCTGGAGGATTATCACGGAATGCAGGAAGATCAGAAGAAAAGATTGCTTGCATATGTGGAGGCGCTAAAGAAAATCGAGAGTTTGGAGGATTTGAAATAGAATGGGGGATACTACAGAAATATTGACGATAGAAGAACTATATAAATGCGTATACATTATTCGCGGACAGCAAGTAATGTTTGATCAAGATCTTGCTGAGATATATGGATATCAAGTGAAGCGGCTCAACGAGCAAGTAAAAAGGAATATCAGCAGGTTTCCGGAAGATTTTATGTTTCAAATTGAACCGGAAGAAGTTCCGGATCGTTTAAAGTCGCAATTTGCGACTTTAAACGGAAGCAACAATAAACGTGGAATGCACATAAAAAAGATGCCATATGCTTTTACGGAACAAGGGATTTACATGCTTGCTACGGTATTGAAGGGAGATTTAGCTGAGCAACAGAGTATTTATATAATGAGGGCATTTAAAGAAATGCGTCATTACATAAGAAGAAATCAACAGTTTGTAACCGGAGCTGAGATGAATTTGCTTAACGCTCGTGTTACTGAAATTTCGATGCAGGTTGCGGGGCTCAATGATCATAGAATCAAGACGGATCAAAGCATAGAGAGGATTCAGAAAAGTATAGACACTATTAATGCAAATTTTATTCAGAAGGATGATTACAAGAATTTTGTTATATACAAAGGGCAGAAGTTTGAAGCAGATGCTGCATACATCGATATCTATCAAAAAGCCAGGAAGAGCATATATATCGTAGACGATTACGTAAATACCAAAACATTACAGCTTTTATCTCAAAAGAAACCGGGTGTAAACGTGATTTTATTCACCGAAAATGGTTTCGGACGACAGGGGTTCTTGACTACAACAGTTGTAACGGATTTTAACAATCAGTATCCGTTACTGACTACAAAGCATAATCAGGATTGTCATGACAGGCTGATCGTCTTGGATTACGGATTTAAAACCGAGCAGGTTTTTCATTGTGGAGCATCAAGCAAAGATGCCGGGAAGAAATTATGTGCCATAAATGCTATTGCGGATACGAGCCTTATTCATCCCGTGATAGATAAAATGCTTTTAGGTCCGGATTATACAATTTAGGTATCAAGGTAACATTTTGTGACCTTGGTGATAGATGAGAGGGTGATTTGTTTGGGAAAAGAAAAAATCAACGTATATCTATATACCCGAGTATCCACGCTAATGCAGATCGATGGCTATTCCCTTGATGCTCAGATGACCAAGATGAAAGCTTTCTGTGATTACAACGGGTATGGGATCGCCGGGGAATATGAGGATGCGGGAAGATCCGGAAAGTCCATAGAAGGCAGGGAAGCATTTAACCGGATGATGGATGACATCAGGTCCGGGAAAGATGGAGTATCCTTTGTGCTCGTGTTCAAGCTTTCGAGATTCGGAAGAAACGCAGCAGATGTTCTTTCTGCGCTTCAGGTGATGCAGGATTATGGTGTGAATCTGATCTGCGTAGAAGATGGGATTGATTCTTCTAAAGATGCCGGGAAGCTTATGATCTCGGTTCTTTCTGCTGTTGCGGAGATTGAAAGAGAAAACATCCGTGTGCAGACTATGGAGGGCAGGATCCAGAAAGCCCGTGAGGGAAAATGGAATGGCGGATTTGCTCCTTACGGATATGAACTTAAGGATGGAAAACTGTATATCAACGAGGAAGAAGCTGAAGCCATCCGCATTATATTTGACCGATATGTTAATACCGATATGGGTTCAACTGGGATTGCGAAATATCTTGAAAATCATGGTATTCACAAAATAGCAAGACAGAATGGGAAGAATCCCTTGTTTGATGCCGCTCTTATCAGAAAGATAATCCAGAATCCGGTGTATTGTGGCAAAATCGCATATGGAAGACGTAAGACAGAAAAAGTGATAGGAACACGCAATGATTATCATTTTGTACCACAGGATGACTACTTACTTGTGGAAGGACTGCATGATGCCATCGTATCGGAGGAAATGTGGGAACAAGCCCAGGTAAAAGCTGTTGCACAGGCGAA
Organism: uncultured Lachnospiraceae bacterium; assembly: GCA_900317505.1. Lineage (GTDB taxonomy): Bacteria > Bacillota > Clostridia > Lachnospirales > Lachnospiraceae > UBA2882. The sequence goes on from ONHB01000023.1 coordinate 28,168, forward strand.
GAGATATGAGCATGTCAATCGCGAAAAAGGTGAGAAAACGCATCTGCTTTCTGGGATAGTTCGATGCCCGGTCTGTGGTGCCGGGATGTATGGCAATAAGAGCATCAAACATCGTAAGGACGGAACCAAGTATAAGGATTTCTTTTATTATGGCTGTAAGCACCGTAACATGACCAGAGGTCATAAGTGTGATTACAAAAAGCAGATACACGAGGAAATGCTGGATGAGGCTGTTGCCGAAGTGATCAAGAGACTTGTCAGCAACAAAAAGTTCGCTGATCTGATGAGGCAGAAGATCAATATGGAAGTGGACACATCAGCCCTGGATCAGGAGATTTCGGCTTATGAAAAGCAACTGAGGCAGTGTTATTCCAATAAAGACGCCATCATGTCGGATCTTGATTCGCTGGACTATGATGACAAACACTATAAGCGAAGGAAAGCAGATCTGGATGACAGACTGTACCGTACATATGACAAGATGGATGAGATGGAGAACCTGATTGCCGAAGCGAAGGCAAAGAGAAGATCCATACTGGCAGATAAGATGTCAGGCGATAACATATATAAGGCTTTGATATTTTTTGATAAGCTCTATGAGAAAATGAGTGAGACCGAGAAGCGGGCATTCTATGAAAAGCTTATCAAAGAGGTCCAGGTATATGAGGAACGACAGCCAAACGGACAGTGGCTAAAGTCCATAGAATTCAAGCTTCCGATCCTTGGTGAGGATATGAAATTGAGTTTGGACAATTCTGATAGTGTCGAGACAATAGTTGCACTACATCGGACCGATATGTAAAAATCCTTGATTTTAGGCACTTTGAGAGGTTTTTCAGGTTTGACCAGAGTGACCGGAAAACATACAAAAAAGCAATTTCCGACGGAGTAAATGTGTCGGTTGTATTGGATAGTGTGTGTGGAAACACATCAAAACGGAAATAGATTGTTCAGAGCCAACCTCGAAAACACGAACAATATCACATTATCATTCAACTAAATAAAAGTAGCGTGAGAGACCGTTCATTTTCAAGAAAATTGAAAGTGAGCGGTCTTTCTTTTGGTTAAAGGTGTTAGTTTTCTAGAGTAACGATTATATGAGTTGATGAAAGGAGCGATTGTATGGAAACGATTAAGAATGTATCTATCAGCGAGTTGCATAGTTTTAGGAATCACCCGTTTAAGGTGGAGACCAATACGGAATTATGCGAGCTGATGAGAAGTATTGAAAAGGAAGGTGTGCTTGTGCCGCTTCTGGTGAGGACGAATCCTTATGGAGATGGATTTGAGGTTATATCGGGACACCGAAGAAAGGAAGCAGCTCTATGGGCGGGTGAAACAGAGGTTCCTGTTGTCATAAGAGAGCTTGATGATGACCAGGCAGTTGTGGCGATGGTGGATTCGAATTTGCATCGGGAGAATTTAAAGCCCAGTGAGAAAGCATTTGCCTATCGAATGAAACTGGAGGCAATGAAGCATCAGGGGAAAAAGGTATTGGCAGATGATATCACTTTGGCTCAAGTTGAACCGAGGTTTGCCAAAAAGGAGCAGGGGGATGTTTTTTATGGTGCTATGCGAAGTAACGAGTTGCTTGCAAAGCAGGCAGGGGAGAGCGTGGCTCAGATTAAAAGATATATCCGCCTTACCAATCTTATTCCTAAGATTCTGGATATGGTGGACGAAGGAAAGATTGCTTTTACAGTGGCTGTGGAGCTTTCATATCTGAAAGAAGAGGAGCAGTACGAGCTTCATGCCATTATGGATTTGGAGCAGTGTACCCCATCATTATCTCAGGCGTGTCGCTTGAAGGTAATGAGCCAGCACGGAACATTGGATATGGATGCGATTTGTATGGTTTTGGAGGAAGAAAAGCCTAATCAGCGGGAGCAGATAAAGCTTCGTGCAGATGTATTAGCAAAGTATTTCCCGGAGGATTATACACCAAAGCAGAAGACGGATTTAATCGAACAGCTTCTGAAGGAGTGGTATGAGAAGCAGAAATACAGCAAGCAGGAAAGCGTTGGCAGCAGTCGTGGCAGAGCAAGATAATGGAATGGAGGTAGTAGCGATGAGCAGAGAATTATCAACTTATGAAGCAATGGGTGGTACTTATACAGAGGTGGATGGAGTGTTTTATCCGAATATTGTGGTTTCGGAGGAAGCAGATGTGTGGATTGGAAAATATGGTCTGTTATGGATAGATTATATGAAATCCAATCATGCAGAAAGGTACAGGCACCATATTCGTATGGGAACCTTGATTGCCAGAGCTTTTGAGCTAAATGAAGAGGCTTATGAAATGCTTGAAGGAATCGTGAATCAGTATCTGGCAAAGCATAAGCCACATAATTTAGCTTCTACAGTGGAAATGTGGAGGCTTCGGGAACAGGCAAAACAAATGGCGGAAGAGGTCGTGCTTAGCGACATTGTACGCCAGTATCATTAGAATTTGGAGGGTTTTAGTATGAGAGAGATTAGAGAATACAATATGAATGGAACTATTATTTTGGGCGTGGATAATGGTTATGGTAATGTGAAAACCGCCCACAGAGTATTTCCTACGGGAATTATAAAGTGTGACAGCGAGCCGGTGCTGAGTAAGGAGTATATCGAATACGATGGCGCTTATTATATTATTGGCGAAGGTCACAAGGGCTTTGTTGCAGACAAG
>ONHB01000017.1 GCA_900317505.1 uncultured Lachnospiraceae bacterium
CTTGGCACAATTGTGAAGAATCATATTTAGAGCATTGGAGTTCGTTTCAATAGCTCTATTTTTATGGCTCTAAATATGATACTTCACTTAAGAATTATACCATAAGTAAATATGCAAAATAAATTCCGTAAGCTGCCAGCATGACAATTCCGTGCCATCTGACCAGCTTCTTTTTTCTCATCACACACAGAAGCAGGAGCAGTCCTGCGCCAAAGGCGATCAGGGTATCGATCAGGAAGTTTGTTTCAAAAACAACCGGCGTGATCAGTGCCGTCGTACCAACGACAAACAGAATATTAAAAATATTGCTTCCCACAATATTTCCGATCGCGATATCTGCTTTTCCCTTGATTGCAGCAGAAACCGATGTAAATAACTCCGGTAAAGAAGTTCCCAATGCCACAATGGTCAGGCCGATAAAACGGTCACTTAAACCGATAAACTTTGCAATGTCCGTTGCTGCATCAACCGCAATATCGGATCCCCAGATGATCAGCCCAAGACCGATCACAACTGCTACAAGCATTTTCCATACCGGCATATGCTCAAGGACATTTCCATCATCTTCATTGTTTTCGGGGTGCTTTTTAGCCATGATAAACAGATAACCCAGATAAAAAATAAACGCTGCCCAAAGGCCAATTCCCTCTACAAAGCTGATCTCATGACCGGTATAACCCATCCATAAAAACAAAAGTGTGATGAGCATCATATAGGGAATTTCATAACGGATCGTGGATTTAGCCACAGCTACCGACACGATTACCGATGTGATACCGAGAATGATCAGGATATTTAAAATATTGCTTCCTACAATATTTCCGATTGTAATTCCGGCATTGCCCTTCAATCCGGCAGTAATACTGACTGCCGCTTCCGGGGCACTGGTTCCCATTGCAACAATGGTCAGGCCAATAATTAACTGCGGCACGCCAAAACGGTCCGCTATGGCAGCCGCCCCATCCACAAACCAGTCGGCGCCTTTTACCAGCATGACAAAGCCGACACAGAGTAATAAACATGATAACAACATTTCCATTTTCTTTCCCTCCTGTTTTGTGCAGAAGCCGAAAAAAAGCGAGCTTCTGCTGTAATTTAAAATCACAACAAAAGTCTCGCTGCTTAGTTACGAACCGGATTGCCTTTGTGCAATCGTACTGACGGCTTCGTAAACATCCTGTCATCTTCCTTTGCAGTCACGAAAAAACTTTGCACTCTGCTTTTTGTTTTCCTGCAAAGCCACGATACAGGCTGTCAACTACTCCCTTTCATTCTTGCCATATCTATGAAGTTTTCGATTGATCTTCACTTCTATGGTTATAATTGAGTATATGAGAATCTTTTTCTCTTTTCTACCACTTTTCCCAATCCTTAACAGAATCTTAACCAGTGCTGCCCTCAATCCGCCTCAACCATCCGGTAGCCAACCCCTGCTTCGGTAAAGATATACTGAGGCGTCGCCGGATTTTTCTCGATCTTACGGCGGATATTGGCCATATTTACACGCAAAATCTGATTGTCATGGTTGACATTCGGTCCCCATATTTCCTTCATGATGTAATCATATGTCATAACTCTTCCCGCATATTTTCCAAGAAGGGCAACGATCTTGAATTCATTCTGTGTCAGGGAAGCATCTTTTCCATCGATAAAAACACGGTGCTTATCATAATCAATCACAAAGCCGCCGGATTTGAAGGTTCCGCTCTGTCCAAGTCCGGGTGTTGTCGCAACGGTCCTCGTATGACGGATCGCGGTACGGATCCTGGCAAGCAGCTCCGATGTTCCAAACGGCTTGGTAATATAATCATCAGCACCCATGTCAAGTGCTGCGACCTTATCCTTTTCATGGCTCCTTGCCGATACAACAACTACCGGCACGCTCGACCATTCCCGGACACTTTTTAAAATCTTCATGCCATCCATATCCGGCAGTCCCAGATCCAGAATGACAAGATCCGGGCACTGGGATGTGATCAGGCCATAAGCTTCAATCCCAGTATTGGCCATAATAACATCATAACTGTTGGCCTCCAGAACAGCCCGTAAAAAATTGCGGATGCTCTTATCATCTTCTATAACCAGTATTCTGTCTTTGATTTCCATATTATTGTGCTTCCTCCTCCATCGGCAGATAAAATGTCATACATGCACCGCCTTCTTTTTTATTTCCGGCATGCATATTGCCATTGTGGGCCTTGATAATGCTCATGCAGACAGACAATCCAATTCCCATATTCCGTCCGCCGTCCAGCTCTTCTTCGTTGTTTTTATGTAAACCACCTTCAAAGATTTCCGGAAGTACATCATCCGATATTCCTTCTCCGTCATCTTCAACCGTAAATAAAACCTCCTGCTGTTGTCTTTCGATGGAAATTTCAATGTTCCGGGTCGTTTTTCCATGAATCACGGAATTTTCCATCAGATTGACCAGTACCTGCTCGATCAAGATGGCATCCATCGGCACCATCAGAACTTCATCCGGAATATGTACCGAAATCTCAACGTCCGGAAAACGCTTGCCAAACTTCTGGACTGCACTTCCGACAATTTCTTCTACAACCTCCAGCTCTGTTGTGATATGTGCACCATCCTGATTGATCCTTGTAATGGACAGTATATTTTCCACAATCCGAATCAGCCACTGGGCCTCATCCTTGATATCCTTGATAAGCTCCATCTTTTTGTCATCAGACAATACTTTATAATTTTCCAATACAGCTGATGCAGAGCCTATGATCGAGGTGAGCGGAGTACGGATATCATGGGAAACGGCACGTAACAGATTGCCCCGCATCTTTTCTTTTTCAATTTCAAGCTTGATCTGCTCCTGCTGCTTGATCTGCGTGGTCAGCGCACTGACACTCACAGCCACAGCAAGCATTGCTAAAAATGTCAAAGGATAACCTGTAATGGTAAAATCCAGTTTGAAATACGGTCTTGTAAAAACAAGATTGACACCAAAAACGGCCAGAACCGAAGCCACGATCCCATACATATATCCATTTGTAAAACGCGATACAAACAAAACCGCCAGCACGAAAATAAGCGGCACATGACTATCCGTCGGAGCAACATTCTGCAGCATAAAACAGATTGCGGATGCTCCAAAAAGAATTGCCGCCGTGATCAGACAGTTTTTACCTATTTCTCTCAATGACTGCTTTTGTTTCTTCATAGTACTTTCTCCCATTCGCTCATTATACCATGACATAAACGCTTCACGTTCTTTGTTGCTTCGCAACTGTCATGGTCTCATTCGCCGTTCGCCAATCATGCAAGCATGTTGGCTCACTTGCGCTCATTATAATACAAAAAGCCCCGGAATAAAACCGGAGCTCTTTAATTCATTTCATAAAGTACTCATCAATCATATAAAGAATAGCCATATTTGATTTTTCTGCCAATCTTCCAAACCAGTAATACCGGTAAACTTAAAAGCATGACAACAGATGATAATCCACCGACAATTGCCATGATAATAAACAGAATAATTGTTACAACGCCTGACACGATAATTGCCTCCATTCCTTTGTTGTTTCTTTATCACTTCACGCATCATAACATACCCTGTATGGTGTTTTCCATGGCATTTATGTCATCTTAACTCGGCATTAACTTCGCCTATTTGTTTCTTAACACAGTCTTAACAAAAATAAAATCTATGATCCTGCCAGTATCGTCTGTATCATATAAAGATACTGATCCACAATACGCATTCCGATCCCGGCATAGGCGGAAACAAAAATACCGATGCTTAAGCACGGACCAAATGCAAAATGCTCTTTCCGTCCTTTTTTACCACTGATCAGTAAAAATGCACCATAGATGCCGCCGATTATCAGACCGATAAAAAAAGCAGCCAGATTTCCTTTCCAGCCGAGCAAAATCCCGCTGGCAGCCATCATTTTGATATCACCGCCGCCAAAGCCACCCGGCACCAGAAGAACGATCAGAAACATCGGAACACTGATACAGAAAAATCCGATCACACGCTCAGTAACGGATATTCCCGGCATGGTCAGGATAGAAAAAAATCCCAGCACGCCCAAGATGATATTGAGCGCAGGCGGGATCGTCTGCGTATATGCATCGATCAGTGTAATCATAACAAGAACTGCACTTACCAAAAATAAGGTAAGTGCAGCCATGCTCATTCCATAATAACCGGTAATGGCAAGTGCCAGGATGCCGCCGGTCAGGGAAACCATCCGGTTTCCTGCCGGTGTCATCTTTCCTAACACTTTCACATCTTCCTGTTTTTCTGTTTCTTTGAATATCCAGCGTCTGCTCAATCTGCCCAGATAGAAAAAAATCACACCACCTGAAAGAAAGATGAACAGACCTGCCAGAGCTTTACTGAATATAAGCGGCATATCTTGTCTCCTGCATCAATTCCTTATCCCTCGATCTGGATATATTTGTTGGCTTTTACCTGTTCCGGAGCTTTTTTCGGAATAGACAGCTTTAAGATACCATGTTCAAAGCTTGCTTTGATATCTTCATTTGTGACTGTATCACCGACATAAAAGCTTCTCTGGCAGGAACCGCTGTATCTTTCACGACGGATATAATTGCCTTTTTTGAGCTGCTCTTCTGATTCAGCTTCATTTTTATCAATTCCTCTGGAAGCACTGATGGTCAGATATCCCTGATCCAGTTCAACAGTTACATCTTCCTTTTTGAAGCCGGGCAGGTCAATTTCCATCTCATACCCGTCATCTGTTTCCCGGATATCTGTATTCATCACATTTTTAGCCCTGTGGCCATATACCTTTTTATCCAGATTCTTAAACTCTTTGTCAAAATCCTTCCAAGGATCCTGATAAAAACCATTCATAAGATCAAAATCATCAAAAAATAAACTCGGTGCTAACATAAGTCATCCTTCCTTTCTGAATTATGATCTGCTCTTATTTGCAGATCATCTATTAAACTTAACATACACCTTGGAACGTTTTCTTTTCCTTCGTTCTGACTATGTTATAGCACCGTTATTAGCACTCGTCAACAGGGAGTGCTAATAATTATTATTAAAAAATTATAAACTCAAAAATCCTTTACAACCTCTTTTACAATGAAACGTCAATGACAGGTGCAGAACCTGCTGCTATATCTGCTATATCTGCACCCTCCGCACCGGCAGACGTCACAACCGGAACTGAAAGCTGCTTTTCCAGATAATCAAAATATGTCTTGAGATACTTGGAATCCGCCTCGGCAATCTCCCGCATTTCCTTATTGCGGTGTTTGATGATCATCATCTTTAGATCAGCCGGGTCCAGATCCTTTTTATAAGAAAGCAATGCATCCGACAGCTCTTCTGACAACTCGTTCATCAACTCATCATCAGACATTTCTTTCATCAGATCATTCATATCGTCATTCTGCGCCTGAAGCTGCCTGAGCTCTTCCTCATATTGCGCTTTACCCGCTCTTTGCCTGTCACAGGTCTCTGTCGGCATCTCCTGCTTATCATCTTCTGACTCCGTATCGTCGGATACTTTTTCTCCGTCCAGATCATCCTGCTCTTCTTCAAGGTCGCCTGCACATACACCGCCCATGGCTTTACCACCGGCTCTTGCAAGCTCCTCTTCCTCCAGATGACGCACCTTTTTTTTGGCGATCCGTTCCATGGCCTTGGCATGTACAATCGCTGCATCGATCTCATCCGAATCGTAATTGCCGCTCTGCTTTTCTCTCTTTAACCGCAACACTTCCCTTGTCGCCTGTCCGGCTACCTGTCTGGCAACCGCAGACGTCTTGCTGCTGATGATCCTTGAAGAGATATTTTTGAACTGATACTTGAGCTTTTTGACGGCAAGCGATGTATTTTTGGCAGTCTGTCTCTGCGTGCGTACCATTTCTCCATAGCTCTGGAGATTACTAAGCAGGGAGGATGTTCCTGTATCGTTTCCATACTTATAGCTGTCCTGACTAAATGACTGCTTGAGACTTCTTTTCTGCATAAGTATATTCTGGGCATTTCCATTGCTCTTTGTCTGCAGAAAGGTGTTCTGTGTATTTGTGTTGTTATTTTTTACAGGAAAAAACAGATTTTTGGAATATTGATTTACGACATTTACCACACGCATACCAATCCCTCCGATCTAACCTCTGAAATCGATATGCTGTCCGATTCCTTTTTCATCCTGTGATAAGATATTATCACTTTTTTCCATAAACTGGTACTCTTCCAGCTTTTTCATAAGATCTTCAATGGAATCAGCGGAAATTGTGACCGTATCCTCTTCTGTATCAATCTCTTTACGATTGTTTTCCCTCAGTTTGGAAAGACGCTCTTTTTCAGCCTTCTTTTCTGCTTTTTTCTGAGCCTGTTTCTTTTCTGTCCTGTTTTTCTCTGCATTCTTTTCAATCCGGGCCTTCTGGTCAGCAGAGGACTTTTTCAGTACAGCAAAAAAAGAAGTCAGTCCATTATCATTTACCTGCATTCCATAACCTTGTACGTTAGCTCCGGATGCCTGCATGGTCGTCTTAAGCTGTGAAAGCTGTGCCTGCGCGCCACTTAAAATGCCCTCATACTGCTTGCGGTACTTTTCATCAGTAGCCATTCTTTCGATCTTGTCTTCATCGATCAGAACAACGGTCTTTAAACCATTGGCATACCGGGCCGCATTGGCTTTGGCATTTTCTTTTTCATCCCTGCTAACCAGGATAAAATCATAATTACCGTACTTCTTTTTTAATTGTTCATAATATTTTTGTGCCTGATCGGAAAGCTTCGGCTCGCCTACGGTCTTTCCATAACTGCCTTTTTTGCCTGTCTCAGACACGGCTTCATTTTGGGTCTGCGTACTCTTTACGCTTTCTGCGCTTTGTTGCAGTGAGCGCAGCACACTGTTGGTATTAATTCCTGTCATTGTTCTTCCTCCTTGAAATACATACAGGCAGCTGTAAATCCTTTTACAGCTCAATTTATATTTACGAAATATGTATCGGTCAATTCGTACAAAAAATTAATACCTTTTATTTACAATCTTGGTCAGCTTTCGCAGAAAACCATACAGGGTACGCTCCTCAAAAGGTTCTAACACAATTTCTCCATAGACATTTTTCTCGATGAGCTGACATACCCTCTTATACTCTCCGGGATGTATCTGCTCATACCGCTCCGCCAACAGCCTGTCGATATCACCTGTTTCCCATCCAAGGCTTGCTTCTATGCCCAATAACTTCAATACATCAAACATCATTTTTTCAATGGCCTTTACTCTTCTTGATGCATTGGTATTGGTCAGGGCATGTGCAGCCCTCCATAGTCTGGCAATCCGGACAAGCTCTTTTATCGTAAACAACAGAGTAAAGAACAGTACTAAAAGAGCAATCATCCCCAGAATCACACGATCCCAGCCGGTCATTTTATCAGAATCATCCTTCTTTTTTCCAGATCCGTCTTTTCCAATGTCCTTGATTTCATCGGCAGCAAGCTCGCTGTCCTCAAGTGCTGCAGTCTTATGGATGGAATTGGGCATTCCGATCAGCTGCTGTAATTTTAACGCATCATAGTAATACCCCGGTGTCACATCCACAGGCATCCAGCCAATACCGTCAAAGTAGACCTCCACCCAGGCATGTGCCTGTCTTCCTGTCACTTCCACTGTACCGTCCCTGCTGCCATTCCATTCTGTGGCAGGCACATAATATCCTTCAACATAGCGCGCCGGAATTCCTCTGATTCGGAAAGCCTGCACGGCTGCCGATGCATAGATTGTGGCATTGCCTTCCCTGCTTTCTGTCAGATACCAGTAAAGGGCATTTTCATCCTGCGGTGCTTCCTTGGGGCTGTCTGTATAATACAATCTCTCCAGGAGAACCTTTCTGATCTGTTCGGTGGCACTGTAAATTCCGCCCTTGGACGCATCATAATCGTTCCAGAACCACTCTTCAATCAGTGTATTCAGTCCGTCATCCACCGTCGTATAGTTAGCATAGACAAATCCCCGGTAAACAGCTTCTGCTTCGCAATAATCCTGCTGCATTTTACCGACCGGGTTTAAAAGCCAGTCCTCTGCAATGGAAAGCTCCGAGGGTTTTGAATCCGATATTTCACTGATCTCATACTGACGCTGTCCCCGGATACCTTTGCTTGAAAAATACCGGTCCTTATGTTCCTTTGCATCTCCCGTTTCAATCTGCGCCAGGGAAGCCGGTGCGTAAAAATAATAGCGGTTTGCACCGGTTGTATATATACGGAGCACGTTTTCCTCCGGCTGGTTGTCAGTAAGTGCATAATACTCGGCTGACTGCATCAACGGATCAAAGTTTCTTTCTGACAGCCATTTTAAAATACCTGCATTGTCTCCACCATAAGCCGTATTGGACAAAGCCTTCCAGCGGCCGTCTGAAAGCGTTGCACCGACAAACCCCTTTAAGTAGACTCCCTTTTGCTGCTCACTCGAAAGCTCCATGACCACCTGATCATCCTTTAACAGCATATCCGCCTGATAAAGATCTCCTTCCGGAAGCAGCCTGTCTCCATAACGGAGTTCACGGATCTTTTCAGAAATCGTCTCTCTGGCAGTCTGTATCCGGTCGATTTTTGCATCAGAGCTTAAGACTGCTGCGACACACAAGACACCTGTGATCGCCACTATCCACACACGCACACGGATCGAGGTTGCAAAAAAGAGTCCTGCCATAACACCACCCAGAAGCCCTGCTAAAAGAAACGCACAGGCAAGGGAGGAAAAACGGTTTGAAAACAACATAAGAACGATCCAGACAAAGGTATAAATGCCCTGCCCGATTTTGTGTTTGTTGTAGACCAGTTTGAAAAGAATCACTGCCTGCAATACCGTTACAAGCGCTGCCGCACCTTGTATGCCGGCTAGGGATGCATCCGCACGAAACAGGTTTAATTCCAGTTCGTGACTTTCATTCCAGCCACTGATAAATTCATTCAGAAAAAGGATCAGACCGGTCAGGCAGCTTTTGCCGTATATCAGTAAAACAACCGGCCATGGAAACAATTCTATATACCTGAATGCCGCATTTTTGGCAGAAAGAACTTTTCCTAAAAGCAGACACAGCAAAGTCCCTGCCGCCACCAAAAACAAAGCAATATCATTGAGACTTAGATCCCCGCATACCGCTGCATATGCCATAATTCCGCCGATCAGCATCAGACATACAGGAAGGATGCCCCACATGGAAACACTATATGAACTTTTATAACCGGATGGCTGTACCTTTTGTACAGTCTGTGTATCCTGATTTTTCATGTTTCTAATTCTCCACAATCATAATAGCAGGGCAGTTTTAGCATAAAACATGGTATACCGTCTTTTTATCCTGCTCCACCGGTATTTCAACCACATCGCAGGTACTGTTTAATTTGACATGCAGTGTCTCTTTTCCTTCTACGGCACTGATGATCGTCATACCGATCTTTCCGTCCAGTCCATCAAGCGCCTGCAGATATCTGCCGGCAGAGATCACGATAACCTTGGAAAAATACTGTTCCATATGCTCGGTAATAAAGTATTTTAAACCCATGCCCTCTGTCTTTGGCAGCTCTATGCTCATCCATACATACATGGCATCCTGAAACTCTTTGCTACTGCGTATTTCATAAAAAGACAGTCCCTGCATGGTCGGAAGCGCCATATAAAACTGTTTTCCCTGCTCCAGCAGGCGCTCACCCATACCGGCACATATAGAAACAGCTGTATTGAGCTGCTTTATCGTCATTTCCTCTTCCATCTGCCCACATGCCAGATCCGGCATCAGCACAATCTGAAAATGCGTGGGATCACTTGCCTGTTTGACCACCAGATGATCCATTTTACCTGACAACTTCCAGTGGATGGAGCGCACATCATCACCCGGTATATAATCCCGCAGATCAAAGATTTCACTTGGATCGGTTCCCTTCCGGTTCTGGATATAGCCATCATTTTGCAGCGTTCCGATCGAAGCCGGAGCGATCTCCACATTGAGATTGATTCTCTCCGGATAAACCATGACGGAGGGCTGTCTGAAATTGGGAAGTGCTACCGAAAAAAGCCCCAGCAGATCACTGATATGCAAAGAGTTGCAGCGTACACAGACTTCCCCGCAATATTCAAGGTCGATTGGAATTTCATAATGAAATTTATCACCGGAAAGAGGCAGGATCAGTTTCTTTGGGATACTGATCCCGTACATGATATGATACAATTCTATTTCTGCTATCATGCCTCCTGCTACACAGAGTTTTCCTTTTTTTGCAGCATCAATGGTCATGACAACGTTTTTCCCGACACGTTTTCCCTGCGGTATATCCACAGTTATGACAATCCGGTCCTTATCCCTCTGTAAAAGGATGCCGAACAGGACTGCCAGCAGGCAAAATCCGGCTATAACCAACAACAGATATGTCTTTTGAAAGAAAAACAGCAATATTCCCAACGTCACGACAAGAAGCAGATAGCCAATACGATTCTTTCGCATAGATATTACCTTTCTGAAACTTTAGGCGGTTTTACCTGATTTAAAATCTCGCCCAGAATGTCTCTGGCATTCATGCCTTCCACTCTTGCCTGCGGACGAAGTACAAGTCTGTGTGCACATACATCCGCAAATATATTCTGCACATCCTCCGGAATGACATAATTGCGTTCCCGGATAACGGCATTGGCACGTGCCATTCTGACTAAAGCCGATACACCACGGGGTGAAATTCCAAGCTCTACAAGGGGATGATTTCTGGTTTCTTCACACAATTTGATTGCGTAGCTTAAAATACTGTCCGTTACCTTTACCGAGCTTAAATAATTTTGGATCTCAAGTACATTCTGTCCGTTTGTCACAGCACGAAAATCTAAAAGTGGATTTTGATTACGCTGTGCCTGTATGATCTTCATCTGGTTTTCCAGTGTGGGATAACCGATGGAAAGACATACCATAAAACGGTCCAACTGCGATTCGGGCAGCGGCTGTGTACCGGCTGCTCCCAACGGGTTCTGGGTTGCAATACAGATAAACGGTGACGGCAGTGCATGTGTCTCTCCGTCAATGGTAATGGTATGCTCTTCCATAACCTCCAAAAGAGCAGACTGCGTCTTTGGTGAGGTACGGTTGATCTCATCTGCCAGTAAAAGCTGACAGTTAGCCGCGCCTTCCCGGTATTCGAACTGGTTATTTTCCCTGTTGTACATGGTAAATCCGGTAATATCGGATGGCAGTGTGTCCGTCGTAAACTGGATACGTTTGCTGGAAAGACCCAAAACCTTGGAAAACGCCAGCGCCAGGGTTGTCTTTCCTACACCCGGAGCATCTTCCAGTAAAACATGTCCGCCGGCATAAATTGTCATTAATACCTTTTCAACAATCTCTTCTTTTCCGATAAAGGCCTTATTGACCTCTGCAATAATCTGTTTTGACTGTTCTACGATCATTCCATTATCTCCTTCTTTGTAGCTTCTTTTTTATTGACAAGCTTTGTATGATTGCATCCGATACCGGCTGCATTATCTTCACTTATATGATTGCCTGTGATATTTTTATGAACTACATAGTCATTTACTATCTGCTTATCTGTCTTATCATCTGCTGCCTGACTACTTACTTCCCCACCAATTGCACTGTTAATACCATCATTCATGTTGTTAGCACTAACAGACGGCAGTGAGTTGACTGAAACCTCATCCACTTCTTCCGCTTCTTCCGTTCCAAGCTCGTCACTCATATCCAGCTCATCGACTGTGATAAGTTCCATGCCAAGCATCTTGCGGATGTGGTTTTCTGTTTCAAGGATCTTTTCCTTTGCAGCATTCAGAATATCTTCATCTGTCGGATCCATATTGCCCTCATCAAATAAGTCCCCGACAACATTAAGCTTCAGGCTCTCAAAATTTTCGGAAACCGTACTCTGTACATATCCCATATACGGGTAACGCCATGCCTTGATCCATACTTTATTTTTTTCTTCCGAATCACCGGTTATCTTAAGTGTCAGGTTTTCATCTGATTCGGTAAACTGGAAACCATAGGCCGTGGATACAATCAGCGTTGTCGGCACTGTCGCATCCATTTCAACACTGGAAAGGTTTGGACAGTCCATAAAGGTCCAGTACCAGATAGCATGCAGTTCTTTAAAGACGGTTTTCGTCAGATTGCCGCATCCGTTAAAGACTATATATCACCGGTAAGTTTACTGGCACGAAAAACAAGTGCCGTGGTCTTATTAGTGACCTCACGATTTACTTCATCGTTCATAGTGCCCCTTTCTATATTTAATCAGCCTTAACGATTCAATTCCTGGACTATTGGTCTACTTATTCTTGGCTCCAGATTGAATTCATAAAAGCGATAAATATCATAATTACTTGTTCCTGCAGTATTCGAAGAGATCATCAATATGATCCACTAAAACAGACATATCATCATAGATTCTTGCTCTCTTGTTTCCTAATGGATCTGGTGTTCCTTCATCGGCTAAATCAACATCAAACTCTTCATCAGGCTCATATTCCTCTTCTTCATCATCTTCAAACAGACAACGAGGACCCTTGATATAACGCCCTAATACCATAAGTGCAGCAGCTCCTGCAACTACAGAAGCCATTACAATAAGTACCTTTTTTCTCATTGTGAGAACCTCCTTTACTTTTGGACACTGTGTCCAAGATTTATTTTTTAATGCAAAAAAGGGCAGCCGACTTATCATTTACTAATAAATCAACTGCCCTTATCGCTGTTAAAATCACTATTATGTTTTTCATATACTACTCGATCCAGTTTTAATAGAACATAATCTGTGAGTAGCATGAGACCACCTATATTCTTTAGGCGCTCAATTTTCTCTTTGTTGCCTCCAGGATCATCTTCAAGGATCCGGATAAGCATTTCATTATACTCCCTTGTACCCTGCCTCATAATTATTCACTCCCTTCATAAAATAAAAAAAGCAGCTGACTTATCTCTCTAAATCAACTGCTCTTATCGCTATAATATGTTCAAATATGTTTGTTCGTAAATTACAATTTTCCTGCATTTTTACTTTTCACTCGCATTATAATACCTTTCGAGCTCTTCTTTACAAGATAGAAATACCATCGCTAATTGATTGTCAAAATGTGTTCCAGCATCCTTTTCTATTATTTCATAAGCTCTTTCATAAGAAAATGCATCTTTGTAACATCTCTTTGAAACCAAAGCATCAAATACATCAGCCAATGCCATTATCCTTGCCTCTATAGGAATTTCTTCTCCCTTCAATCCTTCTGGATATCCTGTTCCATTGACTTTTTCATGATGATAATGCGCTACATTTTCTGCCACACGAACAAAATCCTGTTCCTCTACACCAGATAATATCTCACTTACCATGTGATATCCTATTTCTGAGTGCATCTTCATCTTATCGTATTCTTCATCTGTAAATCTTCCCTGTTTTCGTAATACTGCATCATCAACACCAATCTTTCCAAGATCATGCATAGGTGCACTTCGTATAACGAGACTCAAAAAATCAGGCGTAAGTCCAAGGTCAGCATCTACAAGTTTTTTTGCGAATATCCTTACAACATCACTTGTCCTTTTAATATGACCACCAGTGCTAAGATCTCTCGACTCCACCATCTGAGCCATTCCTAATATTGTCTTTTCCTGAATACTTTTTATTTTACTTGTCTTTTCTTCAACTTCTTTGGCTAATTCATCATTATATCGTTCTTTCAGTGCCAGAGACTTATAGTGTTCTGTATTATCACGAAGCTCTATTGTATACCCCTTAAGTTTTCCTAAAGGGCTTCTAAGAATATGAATCATTCCATCATAATATTTGCCATCCTGTAAGAATGCTTCTACAGGAATGTGAATATGATCCTTTTTCGAGTGAGTTTTTAACATCTCGTCTATATCAGATATGCCGTCAATTATTTTTTGTAAATTAGGGCTACTGCCACTTATGGTTTGTCCCAAATTGTACTGTGATAATTCCGGAAATATCCTTTCCATATCACGATCACAGCCCTTATATTTTTTCTTTGTATTAAAGGTCAAAAAGCCCACCTGGCTAAGCTGTTCATTAATTATATTCTTGTTCTCATATACCGTATAAATGTTAGAATCATATATTGGAATAAAAGCTATAAGCATGAGAACATCAAACATAATTGGAATAACTGTATAGTGAATACCAATTATTTTTTCAAGAGAATATGATCCTATAGCTATTGCCATTAATACTAGCATGGTTATAACATTTTTTCTTTCTACAGACTTCTTTTTTGTCAATGTATAGATTACAGCTGCAAATGAAAGTAAGAAATATAAATACATTGAACCTATAGCAAATATATGCATTGGTCCATAAACTTTATCTAATACAACCATACCATTATGTATATGCATGGTCACACTTTTATAAAATAATTCTCCTCTTCCCATTGTACAAACAAAGCCATAAATACATACCTGACATAATACAAGTATGATTTTAATTAATTCTGACAATTCTAAATGGCATATTTCCAAAACCAAAAAGAAATAGAAAGCTGGGAAAAATATACCTCCAACATATCCTATTATCTGAGAAAATAAAGCCTCCTCAAGAGTCCTTGAAATTGATAATAAAAAGTACCCAAAACTTGAAATAATAATTATGATTAAATTGAAATATTGAGAAATACTATTTCTAACATCAAATATCTTTAACCATATCAACATACCAATTGCAACTAAAAGACATATCAAATAGAAATATTCCATATTTCTCACCCCTTTGTAAAATACTTCTGTATAAATACATCAATGTGTTCACTAACAATCTCCAATGCTTCATCTTTTCTGTTTGGTTCTCTATCACATAATTGAATCATTAGTGTGACAGGTGAAATAAACTGAAGTGCATATATATCCGGATTGCCCCTTTGCATAATTTCTAAGTCCATTAACCGGGTAAACACATTTGCATATATGTCTTTAAGAACCGTTACATTTCGTTTTGCAGCCATCTCTGTAAAGAATTCATTTCTAAACTGTTCAATAGTCATCATACGACGCATTTTACGAGCTATATCATTGTTTAAAGTAAACTCAATTAATTGCATGGTGAATTCCTTAAAGCCATCATTTGAACAAACAGTTTCTGACTGTACTCTACTAAATTGCATACCCTTATCATACACAATATCTGCATAATCCCTAACGGCATACAATAAAGCCTCTTTTCCCTTGAAATGATCATATATGGATGGTGCCTTTATCCCTACAGCTTTAGCAATTTCTTCCACACTAGTTCCCTCATATCCTTTTGTGGAAAATAGCTCTATAGCAGCTAATATAAGCCGTTCCTTCGTATTTGTTATCCTCATTCCTAGCTCCCTCACGCACAACATGTCATTTTCCCAAATATTCACTAGGAAATAGTATATCCTAATAAGTATTAGGATGTCAAGAAATATAAATACCATAAAAAGACCAGATAGGGCTATTTTTTCCTACCTGGTCGTGGTCGTTCGTATTCAGTTGTTTCGCCCTTACTTAGCTTGTAGCGTTGCCCCATTAACTTTGAATTTATATAATTTCTCTATCTTCAATTATTTCTTTTGCTTTAAGTAACACTGGCAATTCTCTATTTGCTACGAGTGTTCCCAAACGTGTATTTTTTCTGTTTTCATACTCATGAACAGCTTCTTCATAAGATAATTTCAGTGTAGATAAATGAAAACTTTCTATTTCATCTTGAGTCAAATTCTTTTCCCCAAATGATTTTACTTTACACAAATAATAATTATTAATATTATGCCTATGAATCAG
The DNA here is from genome assembly GCA_900317505.1 of uncultured Lachnospiraceae bacterium. Classification (GTDB taxonomy): domain Bacteria; phylum Bacillota; class Clostridia; order Lachnospirales; family Lachnospiraceae; genus UBA2882. The sequence continues at coordinate 15,766 of ONHB01000017.1, forward strand.
ATTGTAATAATCATTTACAACTCCTATTTTACAAATTATTTCAACTGATACACCTAACTCTTCTCTTAACTCTCTTTTAATAGCAGTATGTAAATCCTCACCTATCTCTACTCCGCCACCTGCAGTTTCTATTAATGTTGCTTTGCCAAAATCATCGTCTCGCTCTGCTCTTACAAAGTAGAATGTTCCTTTGTCATCATATACAATTGCTCTAGCAATATTTCTATCATGGTCAATATAATCAAACTGCCATTGTGTATCTTGCAATTCAATATATAGTTCTTTATCCATCACCTATCCCCCCAATCATCGACAGCAAAAATAGAATCTACAAATCATTACCGGGATAACTTATCGTATCGCCCCAAGACATTACCTCTTCATAAAACTCAGGAATCTCTAATAGACCATATCTCCACATAAAAGCTCGATCTTTTTCTGACATTTCATTCAAATTCATCCATCGCACTTCTTTAATTGGCTGATCATCCACCGGTTCTTCCGGATCATATCCCTTGATTGCTTCCTGTTCCTTGGGTACTCTTACCCAAAATGAATATTCTGTTCTTTCGTGATTATATACCTCTGCAAGTTTTCTTATTATGACGCCATCAAGTCCGCATTCCTCTTTAAGTTCCCTGATTGCAGCCTGTTCGGGAGTTTCATCATCTTCGATTCCACCACCGGGAATTGAGTAAAAAGTTCTGCCTTCATAACACAGTTTTTCCATAAGAATTTTCTTGTCTCTTATAACAAATACAACGCTTCTATTTCTCATAGCACCCCCCCTCTCACAGCAAAACTGGAATTGAACAAAATCGCTGCGCGATGGCCTGCCAAGGCTGTGGCGCAGTTTTTTACTTTTTCTAAAAAAGGCAGTGACAGGATTGTCCCAAGATAGTATTGTTAAAGTACCACCAATAACAAACTTCAAACACGGGCTTAGTCCCAACAACTGCCTATGAAAAGAATATCATCTTTAGGCTGCTTACACAAGCAGTTTTATTTTTCAAATGCACCTCCATGATGGGTAGTTAGCATCATATTTTTTCTTATAAGCCTTCGCTTTCTCAGAAGGCATAATTTCCACTCTTTGTAAAAAATTGGCATCTGCCATAAGAATCGTGGCTTCATCATCTGATAAATTCATGATTCTAACAGGCATAGTGACCTTGCCCGCCTTTCTGCTGGCATATAGCCTTCTATGGCCAGATATCATCTGATAACGACCATTTCCAGCCTCTCTTATAATTCCCGGATGGAGGACTCCATACTCGGCTATGTTGGCTGCTAATTTGTCCATTTCTTCATCATCTATAACCTTGAACGGATCTTGGTCAACTGATCTTCGTTGAAAATACCCGGATAAACCTTATTTATACGCTGCTTGAGCATCTTGGAATCATCTCCATAGATGGTTTTCCATTTAATAATATTTTCAGCAATCATCTGATTTTCTTCGCAGGCAATCTTATCTCCAAAAATCTGTTTTTCAAAATCCAGATACGGTGTAAGATTAGCTTTGAAGTTCTCATCAAACCCTGATAAATCCTGCAACTCAAGACTTGGATCATTTTTTCTCAGGTAGTCCAACAAATTTTTCCCGGTAACCTTTATTTTCTTGCAAAACAGTTCCAGATAAATCTCCTGTTTGAGCTGTACTGATACTTTGTTTCCTCGTATGCTCCGGAAATTCGTCAATCAATTCAATATTTATATCCATTACTGGATAATCTGCTTTATTTGTAGATGCTGATACCAATTTACTCTCTAATGCTGACGTATCGCCGCCAAATAAAGCATCAAAATCATCCAGTTCTATACCTGCTCTCTTTCCCATTAGCCAAGCACCTCCTTCGTGAGTTGCTTATATGCTTTTGCAACCGTTCCTCTTGGATCATATTTAAAAATGCTTTTTCCTGACCCAGGACATTCAGCTGCTTTTATTGATTTAGGAATAACGCAGTCATATATGTTTACATGCTTGCTATATGCATCCCCTATTTCTTTCATGGAATTTTTGGCAAGCACAGTATTTGCTTCAACAACAGTAAAAAGAATTCCTTCAATTTCAAGATTGTAATTAAGTCTTCTTCTTGCCATACCAATTGTCTGTATCAGCTGCTGTAATCCATCGATGCATAAATCTTCCATTTTGACTGGAATAATTACACTATCAGCCGCTGTAAGGGCGTTTATTACGAAAAGCCCTAGGTTTGGAGGACAATCGATTAATATAAAGTCATAAAATGCTCTCTGCATTATTACGAATTCATTTAATAGATGCTCCCTGCTCATGGCGCTGAACAATTCAAGTTCCATCATTGCATATTTCACATTTGCCGGGAGAAGATCTACTCCTTCCTCTGTCTTGCAAATGCAATCTATGCAATATTCCGGTTCTAAATCCTCACCACTAACCAGTTTTTCCATCACATCATAAATTGTCTTATCCGGTTTCTTAACTCCAAGACATCTTGATGCATGACCCTGAGGATCATTATCAATTACAAGTACCCTTTTTCCTGCATTAGCAAGACCTACTGCAAGACTTGCTGTTGTAAAACTTTTTGCCACACCACCTTTTTGGTTTGCCAAAGCAATAACTTTACATGTATTTGCGATATTATTCATAGCCTCTGTTCTCCTTTATTTTTCCTTCTTGTGCTTTTTGGGTTCAGTGTCATTAAAACTGACTTCTACGTACTGCCTAAAATATTTCTTCGTTCCTTTGTTGGAAAACACTTCTGACATGCTGTCCACATCCAGACATCTATTTCTTTCAATTATTCTTCTTAAGCGTTTTATTTCATTTGTGGGGCCCATCAATCTAACTTTTACCATTGCGCTTTCTCCTTTCGATATTTTGTCAGGATTCAGCCAGAGGCTATACTAAATTCATCGCATGCTCCTATCGCTGTAAATTGCATAATTTTATTCTCCCTTCAATTGAATTGACCGTAGCGTGATGCCATAAAGCAAAAAAAGAGAACACTTCCTCGATTTCTCTTAGAAATGTCCTCTTTTATCGGTGTTATTGTAACACTGAATCGTCACTATTAAATACAGAAAGTACTATGATGTACTATGACGTAAACAAGCACCTAAATTTTGATGTACCTAATGATGTACCTGTGAATTTGGTACATCTTTTTTAATTTGGTACATCATTTTATTATTCAATTGAAAAAGCCATTTTTAATCAGCAAATAATTGTCTCTTACGATCGATCATTTCCTCTATTTTACTGATGTAGAGGCCTACGTCCTTAACATTATCACAGCGTTCAATTCGACCATCTCCGTACACTCTTTTTGTTACGGTTCCGGCTCCGCATGCGATAATTGTTTGGACTTCCTCCATGATCAGGATATTGTACACTCCATACTTGCCGGGCTTTGCATATCCGACATTTTCAAAATTGCCGGACATATTCTTCTGGCGGTACAGATAATAAGGATCCATGCCCATTGCCTTTGCACCGGCAGCTGCGATCTCCATGGTTTTATCTGTGTTGTTGAGACAGTCAACGCCATTTTCCTCGATCCAGGCACGCAGCTTGGAAGCGCGCTTGATGGCAAGCGAGTGTACGGTGAGCGAATCCGGATCCAGCTTCTTTATTTCCTCAATGGTATTGGCTACATCCTTTTCGTCCTCTCCGGGAAGTCCTAAAATAATATCCATATTAATGTTGGTAAAGCCGATCTTTTTTGCAAGTGCATAGGCCTCTTTGACCTGTTCAACGCTATGCTGTCTTCCGATCAGCTTTAAGGTCTCATCCTTCATGGTCTGCGGATTGACGGAAATACGGTCAATCCTGTGATCATGCAGTACCTGCAGCTTTTCCTCTGTGATACTGTCCGCTCTTCCTGCCTCAACTGTAAATTCCAATAGATGCGACAAATCAAAATGCTCCTCCACAAAACCGATGAGCTCATCCAACTGCTTAGCAGAAAGTGTTGTCGGCGTACCTCCACCGATATAAACTGTATCCAGCGTCTTATCCTTGAAGGCTTCTTTTACATATAAAAGCTCTTTTTTCAGGCATTCCATATAGTGTCCGACTTCTTTTTCAAATGCGCAGATGGGGTTGGAAGTAAACGAGCAGTACAGACATCTGGTCGGGCAAAACGGTATCCCGATGTACAGACTGTAACCCTCTTTGGTATGAAGAGGTGAAAGCAGCTCCCTTTCCCGGTGCGCAATATCCAGTGCCAGCTCTGTTTTTTCGTCAGATACAAGATGATTGTCCTTCATAAAAGCACGGATATCATCATCTGTCTTTCCCTCATCCAGCATCGTCATGGCAATCTTGGTCGGACGTATGCCGGTCAGATTTCCCCACGGCAGTACCTTCTGATGAATGTCACAGAGACTCAGATATAAAAACTGTTTGAATTTATTTTTATCTCCTTTTTCAAGTAAGCCATTGCTAACTTTAAAATCGTACGGTGCAACGGCTGTATAGCAATGTGTCAGCCCGTTTTTTTCATCTTCGTATACAAGCTGCGCCGGCTGTGATGTCAGGGACAGATAAAAAGTCACCGGCTGTGCATTGAGGATATGCTCCACCAGCCCTCCTTCACCTTTTTCGGTATCCGGTGAAAGCACTTTTACATTTTCTTCCGGATAAAATGCCTTGATCAATGAATGTATATCATATTCCAAATGTGGAACATCTACTTTTACTACCAACATACTGTACTCTCCTGCTGCCTGCCGGCTGCTTTTTTTCTAATCTAAATTTTACGGTTGGTCATAACCGCTATAATTATAAAACTGCTTTTCATTCCAAAAACACCATGCTTATAAAACCAATTTCATCCCAGAACAACTTTGGGTTCAGCTCCACAGTCATATCCGAAATTTACACGCAGTAATTATTCTCCTTCTCATATCCGATCGTCGTCATACCGCCATGTCCGGGATACACCTTTGTATCATCGGGAAGCACAAACAGCTTTTCACGCACACTCCGGACGATCTCTGACATGGATCCCCCCGGAAAATCAGTCCGTCCGACCGATTCCTCAAACAGGGTATCCCCGGAAAGCAGAATACCGTCTTCTTTAAAATAAAAACAACATCCGCCCCTGGTATGTCCCGGCGTCGCAATGACCTCAAATGTCATTCCGGCTTCATGTATAATATCCCCATCCCTGAAAAATCCATCAGCCTCTACGGTAAACGGTGCTCCGAAATCACTTGATAAATTATATGACGGATTTTCCAGTACTTCCTTTTCCACATCCAGAGCATATACCTTGGCACCGGAAAGTCTGCGCAGTTCATTACATCCTCCGATATGGTCAAAATGCCCGTGTGTCAGATAAATGGCGGCCACCTTAAGTCCTGCCTCCGTCAGCTTATTATAAATATAATCGCCTCTGTCACCGGGATCAAAAAAGACCACATCCTTACTGCCCTCTTCATAAACAAAATAACAGTTGGTCGCACAGGCGCTTAAAATAAATTTTCCGATTTTTAACATGTTTTTTCTTCCTTCTATTACATTATTTATTTCTATAATCTATCTTTATACAATTTTTCTCTTTACAATCATTTATGCACAACTATTCTCCGTACAAATTCTTATCTATACAATCTTTCTTTATACAATCATTTTTACACAGCCAATTTTCCCACCGCATACAACAAACGGGGTGTTGCTATCACCCCGTCGTTCTTTCAATATCCATTACACTTTCAACATTTCTAAGCTTTTCAATCGTATGATTCAGTTCCTCACGGCTGCCAATGTAAAAGGATGCCGCCATAGTCGCAATTCCCTGCTTGCTCGTCTTGGTATTCATACTCATGATATCAATATTTTTTTCGGTAAGCGCTCTGGAAATATCTGCTAAAAGTCCATTCCTGTTGTGCGCATAGATCACGATCTCAGCCAGGTATTTGCTGCTTTCTTCGCTTCCCGCCTGCCATTCGGCATCGATCAGTCGACCACGCTCAATCTCCGGAAGATTGATAATATTGACACAATCCGTCCTATGGATTGATACGCCTCTTCCTCTGGTAACAAAACCGATGATCTCATCTCCGGGTACCGGTGAACAGCATTTTGAAAAACGGACCGCCACATCATCGACACCTCTTACGACAATGCCGCTCTGAGTCTTGCCCTTTGGAAGCATCATCTGATAAGCATCGCGCTTGGTCTCGATATCCTTTAAGACCTCTGCATCCGTTATTTCTACCGGATGATCCTTATCATACAGCTCCTTCATCTTGTTGGCGATCTGGCCTTCCTTGAGTGCTCCGTGGCCGATCGCAGCCAGCACGGATTCCCAATCCTTAAAGCCGTATTTGCGCATCACGGCTTCCATATAGTCAGGTCTTAACAGATTGACCGGATCCAGACTTCTGGATTTGCAGTATGATAAAAGCAGTTCCTTGCCTTTTACGATATTTTCATCTTTAAATTCATTTTTAAACCACTGGTTGATCTTATTTTTAGCCTGTGTGGATTTGACCAGTGAAAGCCAGTCACGGCTGGGTCCGGGTGAGTTGTTACTGGTCACAACCTCGACCTTGTCACCGTTTTGCAGCACATAATCAAAATTGACGATATTGCCGTTGACTCTGGCTCCGACCATCTTGTTGCCGACTGCGGAATGAATGCTGTAGGCAAAATCGATCGGTGTAGAACCGGCCGGTAAGTTTTTGACATCGCCATTGGGTGTAAAACAATATACATTGTCAGCAAACAAGTCCAGATCACTCTTTAAAAGCGTCATAAACTCTTTGTTGTCATCCGTATCTCTCTGCCATTCCAAAATCTGGCGCAGCCATGAAAGCTTTTCTTCCTCGCCTGTGGATATCTTTTTGCCATCGGAGGCCTCTTTGTATTTCCAGTGCGCTGCGATACCGTATTCAGCGGTACGGTGCATATCGTAGGTACGGATCTGGATTTCAAAGGGCTGTCCGGCCGAACCGATCAGTGTCGTATGCAGTGACTGGTACATATTGGCCTTGGGCATTGCAATATAATCCTTGAATCTTCCGGGAATGGGCTTGTAGATCTCATGGATCACACCAAGAGCCGCATAACAGTCCTTGACGGTATCCACAATAATACGGACCGCAAACAGATCATAAATCTGGTCCAACGATTTATGCTGGTTTTTCATTTTTTTATAAATACTGAAAAAGTGTTTGACACGACCGTCAATCTTGGCCTTGATACCGGCATTGGCGATGTGTTCACTGACTTCATCTACTATATTTTGAACATATTTTTCACGTTCACTACGACGAATGGCGATCTTGTCTACCAAATCATAATATACTTCCGGCTCCAGATACTTAAGTGCCAGATCATCCAGCTCGACCTTGACCTTGGAAATACCAAGCCTCTGTGCGATCGGAGAATAAATATCCAGTGTCTCACGCGCTTTTTCCTGCTGTTTTTCCGGTGTCATATGATCCAGAGTACGCATATTGTGCAGTCTGTCGGCAAGCTTGATCAGGATAACACGGATATCCTTTGCCATGGCCAAAAACATTTTTCTCAGATTTTCAGCCTGCAATTCCAGCTTGTCACCATCGTACTGCAGGCGGCTTAACTTTGTCACACCGTCTACCAACAGGGCAACATCATCGCCAAACTGCTCTCTGATCTCTTCTGTTGTAAAAATCGTATCCTCAACGACATCATGCAAAAGCCCGGCAGCAATCGTTTCCTTGTCCATTTCAAGGTCCGCAAGGATAATCGCCACACAAAGAGGATGAATGATATAAGGCTCGCCGGATTTGCGCACCTGATTCCTATGAGCATCATCTGCAAGGCGGTATGCTTTTTCGATCAGACTGATATCATCACTGGGATGATATTTGCGCACACGCACGATCAGATCCTTGTAAAGTTCCTCCGGACTGGTATACTCCTCAATGGATTCGATACGTCCGTCATCCAGTACAAGCTCTGTTTTCCTTGCTTTTTTTTCATTGTTTAAAATGTGATCCTGCAGAATACTTTCAGCCATAGTCTTCACTTCCTCGGTCAGTCTTACACTCGTTGCAAAAATAATTATAATGGTATTTTACATATTCGTCAATTTACGACGTGCGTCTATTGCGGTTTATATCCATCATTTTCAAATGCATCTTTGACATGGAAGGCGATTGCCACAGTCTTCGGACCTGCATTGGCAGCAACAGCGGCTCCGATCGGATAATAACCATCCGGTTCATATCCTGTAATATCTTTCATCAGCTCTACGGTTGCCTTTACAGCCGACGGTTCATTGCCGTAGATAATGCTGTACGGCGTTCCGGGCTCCATATCGGCTATGGTAAGCTCTACCATGCGCGGAATGATCTTGACCTCTCCACGCACCTTGGCCCCGGTTGTCAGCTGATTGTGATAGATCTTCATGATCGGCTTTAAATTCAGCCTGTCTCCCACAAATGCGGCTGCCGAAGGGATACGACCGCTTTTACCGGCATATTTTAAGGTATACATTCCAAAATAGACCTTCCGTCTGGGAAGCTCGTAGGTCAGATAATCGAGGATCTCCTGCAGTGTTTTTCCATCTTTTAACATCCGCGCAGCCTCTACAACCGGCTGTCCGTACTGTGCCGAGTATCCCATTCCGTCATAATTGTAAAAATGGATCTTATCCTGATATTCCGGGTATTCCTCAAAAAACAGATTCTTTGCCATCAGAGAATTGGCAAACGTCGAACTGCCCTGTGAATTGATCAGTACTAAGATCACATCGGTATATCCCGCCTTTGCCTGTTCTAAATAAAATTCCTGAAATTCATAAGGTGTGATCTGCGAAGTCTTGGGAATCTCATCATGCTCCGTCATCAGCTCATAAAAGCCTTCCGGTGTAAAATCCTTGCGGCTGATATAAGATTTATCACCTATTACAACCGTAAACGGTAAAATACGGATTCCAAGCTCCTTTTCCACATCCTCCGGTATATCACTTGCCGAATCCGTAACAATCAAAATTTTCTGCATCTGCTGCCTCCTGCTTTTTATAAAATCCATTTTATTTTTCATTTAAGGCCTGTATCACTCTGTTAGTTTATCCTCAAGCTGTATTGGTCCGACCTTGAAATATTCCATCATTGCCTTGCATACCAGTTCTTTTTTTTCATCATATACGCATATGTCATAGCGCAACAGGGATGCCCCGGCCTTTAATTCAAACGCTTTTGCATAAAGCGTTTTTCCACCCGCGGGGCGGATATAGCTGATGGTTGCCATGGTCGTTGTCACGATCGAGCCATACGTCATGGCGGCTGTCCCGCCAACGGTATCGCAGATTGAAAACAGGCATCCGCCATGTACGGTTCCCATCGGGTTTAATAACTCGTCACCCACTTCAATCTCGGCAGCCACATTTCCCTTTGAAAGTTCGGTAAAGCTCAGATGCAGATGTTTTATAAATCCATCTGCATCTTCCACTCTCCTTTTTAAATAATCATAGAGTTCCATTGTATTGTTTTTCCTTAAGTCTCATATTGCGTCTTTTCTTTTGTCTGAAGTACTTGATAAAGGACATCACCATACCTGCGATCATCACCCAGAAAATCAACAATAATGTACCAAGCGGTGTTCCATCACCGGTCTTGGGGATTTTGGTCTTATGATTGGTAGTGGTGATCGTCGTATTTGTCGTCGTTGATGTTGTTGATGAAGCATCCACCATAACAAGGATACCATCTTCTACCAATGTATATCCACCATTTTCATTTTTCACATACAGCTTTCCGTCTTTATCAATACCAAAGCTTATATCCCTGGCAAGCTCATAGCCCTGCGGAGCTTCTTTTTCAGAAAGTGTATAGCAAGCCATTCCATCTGCCTTGGGTACTGCAAAAAGCTCCTTGGGAAGTGTCAGGATCTCTTCTGTTGTTGTATAGCTGTAAATAACATTTCCGGAAGCGTCCTTTACCTCCATTTTAGCACCGGCTAACGTCTTACCAGTACTGTCGGTCTTGTTGCTCTTTATGGTCAGAGGCGCATCTAACATCACAAGCTTCATATTATCAACAACAGTTCCGTCTGCCACAAGCTTTCCGTCTGCATTGATCGTAAAGGTAATATCCTTGGCATATAAATAACCGTTTGGTGCCTTTTCTTCGCTAAGCACATAGGTTACACCCTCACGAAGCACACCGTCTGCAATCACATAGGGCTCTGTTCCTGTTGTAATGCTGATTGCTTCAAAATCAGGATCATCCTTTGCAGAAATCTTTAATACTGCATTCTTTCCCTGCTCAAGTTGTGGTCAGTCATCCTCACTCACAGCCAGAACGACCAGACGTTCATCGGCTGTACCATATTCGCAGGTAGAAAGCAGTAAAAAATTTTTTTCATAATCTTTTTCGGAAAAATCTGCATCTTTCCACAGTGCATTCTTTAAAAAAGCACGGATATATGTCTTTTTATCTTCATTGTGCTTTTCCATATCCTTCTGTGACAGATCATCCTGCTGTAGATCATTTTGCTGCCGTATAGGCTTTGGTATATCTTCATAATGAAAATAATCCTCCGTTGTCAGATCTGCAAGTAAAAGGCCTACCACCTTGTACCGGCCTTCCTTTTGTCCGTCCTGATAAACGATCTCTCTGTGCGCTTCCCTGAATTCCGCCTTTTTATATTTTTTCAGTATGCCAAACATACTGCCGTCCTTCATATGATGCCCATGAAGCAGGCGTATATCTCCGTCCGGATCGCAGCCTTCATCTAAAAAAATGGCTCCGGCACTTGCTCTTTCATCCATAAAATTGTGCGTCAGATAATATTGGTTATCCCGGTATACGACCGGATAATCCAGCCCGGTGTCCGGTATCTGAAGCCATCCGACACAATCCGGATTCAACTCCTGCAATCTGGCTGTACTTGGAATTGCATCAGTTTCTGCATCCTGTGACTTATCTGTATCCTGCGATGTTACTTTCTCATCAGGTGGTCCGTCATTTTCATGATATATCTGTGCGATTGCATCGTACTGCTCCTGCTGTTTATGCGACTGCAAGCCATAACGAAGCAGTAAGCCGCCGGTAATTCCGGCACATACAAGACATATCAATCCTAAAATCAGATATCCCTTTTCTTTTTTCATTTTATGCTCACCAAAAGTCAGTCTATACCACTATATCTGGTATACATAATATCGTATTCAACGCTATTTTTCAATATAGTTTCGCCTTTTCTTTGTTATTTTGCCGTTAAAAATTCTCCTCCTCACCACAACAAAAAATGACACAGTCTGCATTGGTGCAGACCATGTCATTTTATATGTTTTTATATTAAAAACTATATTTTGTACCAGTGAATGGATTACATCATACCGTCCATACCGGCACCTGTGGGCATTGCCGGAGCAGGCTCTTTGATGGTAGCAACAACAGATTCTGTTGTAAGCAGTGTAGATGCAACGCTTGTTGCGTTCTGCAGAGCGCTTCTGGTAACCTTTGCAGGATCCAGAATACCGGCAGCAACCATATCTGTATATTCGCCCTTTAATGCATCAAAACCAACGCCGACTTCTGATTCGCGTACCTTGTTGATAATAACGCTTCCTTCCAGACCTGCATTGGATGCTATGTGGAATAACGGAGCTTCCAGTGCTTTTAAGATGATCTGTGCACCGGTCTTTTCGTCACCTTCCAGTGTGTCAGCCAGTTTGGCAACAGCTTTGGAAGCGTGGATGTATGCAGATCCGCCACCTGCGATGATACCTTCTTCAACAGCTGCTCTTGTAGCTGCCAAAGCATCCTCAAGACGAAGCTTAGCTTCCTTCATTTCTGTTTCGGTTGCAGCACCAACACGGATTACTGCTACGCCGCCTGCCAGTTTGGCAAGTCTTTCCTGTAATTTTTCTCTGTCAAAATCAGAGGTTGTTTCTTCAATCTGCTGTTTGATGTTGGCAATTCTTGCCCGAATGGCATCTTTTTCGCCTTCACCGTCTACGATAACGGTATTTTCTTTCTGAACCTTAACGGATTTTGCACGTCCGAGCATTTCCATTGTAGTCTCTTTTAAGTCCATGCCAAGCTCAGAAGAAATAACCTGACCGCCTGTTAAGATTGCGATATCTTCAAGCATTGCTTTTCTGCGGTCACCATATCCGGGAGCTTTGACTGCTACAACATTGAATGTACCACGCAGCTTGTTGACGATCAAAGTTGTCAATGCTTCGCCTTCTACATCTTCTGCAATGATCAAAAGCTTAGCGCCGCTCTGTACGATCTGCTCCAGGATAGGCAGGATTTCCTGAATATTGCTGATCTTTTTATCTGTGATCAGGATATAAGGATTGTCTAATACAGCTTCCATTTTCTCCATATCGGATGCCATATAAGCTGAAATATATCCACGGTCAAACTGCATACCTTCTACTAAATCAAGCTCAGTCTGCATAGTCTTTGACTCTTCGATTGTGATAACACCGTCTCCGGAAACCTTTTCCATTGCATCTGCTACCAGATTGCCGACTTCCTCATCTGCTGCGGAAATAGCTGCAACCTTGGCGATATGCTCTTTTCCGTTGACCTTCTGGCTCATGCCTTCGATTGCTTCAACAGCTGCTGCAGTTGCTTTCTTCATACCTTTTCTCAGGATGATCGGGTTAGCACCTGCTGCCAGATTTTTCATACCTGCATTGATCATAGCCTGTGCCAATACAGTAGCGGTGGTAGTACCGTCACCTGCTACATCATTGGTCTTGGTTGCAACTTCTTTGACAAGCTGTGCACCCATGTTTTCAAAAGGATCTTCCAGTTCGATCTCTTTTGCAATGGTAACACCATCGTTGGTAATAAGCGGAGCACCGAAGGATTTGTCAAGAACAACGTTTCTTCCTTTCGGTCCCAATGTAACTCTTACTGTGTTTGCCAGCTGGTTTACGCCGGCCTCTAATGCTGCACGTGCTTCTGCACCGTATTTAATTTCTTTTGCCATTTTAAAAGCCTCCCTGATTTTATGCTTCGATAATTGCTAAAATATCTTTCTGTGAGCAGATGATAACTGCTTCATCGCCGTCTTTGATCTCTGTTCCTGCATATTTGGAATAAATTACCTTGTCACCGATCTTAACTTCCATTTTGACATCGTCGGTTCCGGGTCCTACTGCAACAACTTCAGCCTGCTGCGGTTTTTCTTTCTCTGATCCGGGTAAAACGATACCTGATTTGGTTGTCTCTTCTGCTGCGAGGGGTTTTAATACAACTCTCTCACCAAGTGGTAATAATTTCATGATAAAGCCTCCTTGAATATGTAATATAATAAATCAAACTATAACTATTAAATAATATGATATCAGGGTCAATACCTTTTAACCCCAACATCATATTTATATATCCGATAACGTTTTTTTTCAACTAAATTTCTATAACATTATCATTAAATAAATATAAAAAAATCTTAAAGTCCGTTTCAGAACAGACCAAAATGCTTTAATGCATCATATATGCCGTCGTCGTAAATATCCCGTGTGATGTAGTCTGCGCTCTGTTTGGCAACATCTGTACCGTTGCCCATGCAGATACCAATTCCGGCTGCTTTCAGCATATCCACATCATTGATGCTGTCTCCAAAAGCAATGGAATCCTTTGGATCAACGCCGACGATCCGGCACATTCTCTCCATACCGCTTGCCTTGTGGCATCCCTCCGGGACAATTTCTGCCACATGGAAGTTGTGGACCATCACTTCATACCCGTCCCGGAACAGGTCATAAACCGCTTCGTTGCTGACCCCGTTTTTTTCGGCAAGGCTGGTCTTGTTGGCTTTGACACCTCCCAGATATTTCTCTGCATACTGTACGGATATAAATTTATCCCCCAGCGTGTTTTTTACCATCTGCACATACCAGTCATTGGGATCATCCAGAAACGTCTGCTCATCATAATAGATATATTCGGTTCCTTCCAGAATATACATGGTATCATGCTCACGGAAGATCCGGTACATCCCGGCAAGCTGCTCGTCTGACAGACAGTCATCAAACACCGTCCGTCCATCTAACTCCCCATATGCCCCGCAGGCTCCCACGATGCCGTCAAAGCCGATATCTAAAATCGGTGTCTGCGGAATCATCGCACGGCTTCTGCCGGTACATATAAATGCCTTGTGTCCGTTTTCTCTTATTTTTGTAATTGCTTCAACTGTTGATGCGGGTACGCCCTGTTTTTCGATAAACAGCGTCCCGTCAATATCAAAAAATACAGCCTTCATAAAACTGTCCCAGCTTCTTTTCCTTCATTATTGTATGCCATAAAAAAGAGACCATATCACATATGCTTTAAGGCCTCTTTATTTTGTCCTATGTAAGATCTGTCCCCAAAACTAAGCTTTTTCCAAACGCTCTCTGTATCCGGGAGCATTTTTAATCTCAAATTTGTTGTCAAACATCTCATACTCAGCATCAGACAGTAAATCCTTGAGCTTCTGCTCCACATTGTATTTTAATACAGAGCCGCATGCCACACTCGGAGCAAGATGTTTATCTTCAAAATCCAGACATCTTTGCTGAACCCTTGTACAGTATTCCTTGGCTTCATCATCCTCAGCCATCGGGATCAGAATATTGAAAAAGTCACCGCCGCATCTGCCGATGATATATTCGGGCTTTGCTTCCTCTTTGAGAATATCTGCCACTACCTTTATGAGACGGTCGCTTTCCTCATCGCCGAAGTTATCATTGACATACTTCCAGTCATTGATATTGGCACATACAACCGCCACAGGAACGACCTGCGAGCGATCTACCACCTGCAGCTTATTGTCAAAATATGTACTGTTCAGGACGCCGGTCAGTGCATCCTCCTTCTGACCGTGTGTCACCTGATACTGTTCCTTTTCAAGACGCTTTTCCAGCTCATCTGCGTACAAAGACAATTCTGCAGATTCGTATGTCTTTTCCGCCTGCTTGGTAAGCATTGTCACGAGATTGTCTATGATCTCTTTTTTGGCTTCCGTATCAAGCTCTTCCTCTTTGACATACAGATGTGCTATGGTACGCTCTTCTACACGGATCTTTTTGCCGGGAGCCTGTACTGTATCCGGCTTAAAGCCGACAAAATTGCCAAGGCTGACTGCCTTTTCCCCGTGACGATCTGTCAACAACAGGCTAAGCCCTGTTACCTTGTTGATGCTGTCCAGATAATCGGACAAGACTCCGATATCAAATATCTGGTCCAGTGAATAGTTGCGTATATGATCTTTTAATCTTTTTTCTAAAGGTATCAATCCAAATGCCATACCAAAAATCCTTCCTCAGTCCAAAATTGTGCCTGTCATTCATGCTGTCCATACCGGCAATCCCCTCTGATACATAATTGCAGCATGCCTTTGTCGCCGGCACCAGATAATAATAGATTAATTATAGCGATTTCTCAATCATTTGTCCAGTACCGCAGCATCATCCGGTATCTCACTTATAACCTGATTCTTGCCATGTCCCTTGCCATAGTACAAACGGTTATCCGCGATGGAAACCAGCTTGTTGAGCGGCAGTCCGGGACTGTATTCAGCCATTCCAAAGGTCATCGTGACACTTACCGTATCCGTATCGGTTGTGACACGGATCTTTTCGATTGACTGACGGATCTTTTCTGCGATTCCCTTGGTGATGATCTCATTTTCGGGTACATAGATCAGGATCTCTTCACCACCCCAACGGCAGATCCTGCAGCCCTCGGTGCAGTTTGCGGTAATGGTGTCAGCAACCTGCACCAATACCTTGTCACCGATATTGTGTCCATAGGTATCGTTAACCCTCTTAAAGTCATCAATATCTCCAAGAATAACCGAAAATACAAGACCACTTTTCTTGGACAGTTCAACGGCTTTGAGCAGGGACTGATCCATGATTCTGCGGTTGATAAGCCCTGTCAGCGGATCCTTGCTGGATACCGTCTCCAACAGGCGGTACTGCTCCTCCAAACGGATCTCGTTTTGTCTGATCTCTATTGTAAACAAAACAGAAAACAGCAAAAGCCCCAGAAAGGCAATGATAGCATTGACCGAATAGCTGACCGTCAGATTGGAATCAAAGTCAAGCTCTGTATAGATGGGCTTGAAGTGTACCGACAAAACCCTCGTTACCACAAACACAAACATCGTCACCAGAACGAAGAAAAAAGGCTTTTTGATATTGTGTCCGAATAAAGGTGAGGAATAAGCCAGATAAAAAGATACGGGTGTAAGAGCGATCAGATAGATCATAAAGCCCCAGTTCCATCCGGCTAACAGTGTGGCAAAGGCTGCAAAGAATGTAATCTCTGTATAACAGCCATAGTAAAGCCATGCATACTTTTTCTTTTCTGAAAAATAAAGTCCCAGCACAAGATACAGGGCGATCGCCAGAATGTTGTATAAGAACAAAATCGTATACTCTAAAAAATAAAACCGTACTGTCAGCAAAATATGTACAAACGCTAACGCCATACATATAAACCGATACTTTCCCCGCTCCGAAATCTGTTTTTCACCGGTTAATATAGATTGTATCGTTTGATTTAGTTGTTTTATACTTTTCATATGCAAAAATAAATAAAAATCCCTTAATACATAAACAGTAAATTTTATACGGAAACGTCAAAATTAGAACCAAGATATGGTGTCACGGAGAGCTCCATGGAATTGTCTATCATGGCTGTCACCTGTGCACCGGCATCCTGATTGGAATCAAGGGATTTGCGTAACATTTCCACCCCGATACTGTCCATTAATTTATTTTGCGCCAATGTCATTGATAAAGCTGGAATATCCATCATCAATACCTCCTTTTTTGTCAGAGATACAAGTCTCTGTTATCCCCTTTTTGTACGATCTCATGTGTTCGTATATTTATTCTTAATTTTATCACAAAACAGTATAAAAGCAAAGCTTAGTTTTCATGTTCCCGAAGAAATACACGGTTGAGGTTTTCCTTGAAATTTATATACCATCATGTTATATTAAGCATAGAAACAGGGAAGCCAGAGATGCGGCTACCCTCAACAGTGATTTACCTAATTACTTAGGCCGTCAACTACTGCGAATAGTTGGCGGCTATTTTCGTTTATCCTTGAAAATCTTATAGCAAAGACCAACAAGGGCAACAATGAGTATACAAAATTGGAACAAATCCTCATATGTAACCATTGGCAACGCCCTCCTTTCTTTCGTCTGGAGGGTTAGCCCCTCCGAAAAAGAGGGTAAGCCGCCCGGCTCTCTGGTTTCCCATGTAGCCATATTATCATTTAGTAGTTTTGTTTTCAATTAAATTTTGACAACATTTATATGATAGCTGTTTTTCTTGAAAAAAAAGATATTTTTATATATAATTAGTACTGTATGTCCATACACGGATACCGGCGGCATATACAGATTTGTCCGGCATCCACAACAAATTATAGAAAAACAGAGGTGTTACCATGATTCAGGCATGTAATGTTACTTACCGTGTAGGCAAAAAAGCCTTATTTGAAGATGTCAATATCAAATTTACAGAAGGCAACTGTTATGGTCTGATCGGCGCCAACGGTGCCGGCAAATCCACATTTTTAAAAATCCTTTCCGGTGCTTTGGAAACCACCAACGGCGAGATCGTCATCACGCCCGGCCAGCGTCTTTCCGTGCTGGAACAGGATCATTTCAAATATGACTCTTATCCGGTTATGGATGTGGTTATTATGGGAAATGCCAGATTATATGAAATCATGAAAGAAAAAGAAGCCATCTACGCCAAAGAGGATTTTACCGATGAAGACGGTATCCGCGCCAGCGAACTTGAAGGCGAATTTGCAGAAATGGACGGCTGGGATGCCGAGACCAACGCAGCCATGCTCTTAAACGGTCTGGGTATCGAATCCGATCTCCACTACAGCATGATGAGCGATCTAAACGGCAGCCAGAAGGTCAAGGTACTTCTTGCAAAAGCACTGTTCGGCAATCCGGACATCCTGCTTCTCGACGAGCCTACCAACCACCTGGATCTGGATGCGATCGCATGGCTGGAGGAATTTCTGATCGATTTTGAAAATACGGTTATCGTTGTTTCCCATGACCGTTATTTCTTAAATAAAGTCTGCACACACACCGCAGATATCGACTACGGCAAGATCCAGCTGTATGCCGGCAACTATGATTTCTGGTATGAATCCAGCCAGTTACTGGTCAAACAGATGAAAGAAGCCAACAAAAAGAAGGAAGAAAAGATCAAGGAGCTGCAGGAATTTATCTCCCGCTTCTCTGCCAACGCTTCCAAATCCAAACAGGCAACATCCAGAAAACGTGCCCTTGAAAAAATCGAGCTGGATGATATCAAGCCTTCCAGCCGTAAATATCCTTATATTGATTTCAGACCCGACCGCGAGATCGGCAACGAAGTCCTGACCGTGGAAAATCTGACAAAGACCATCAACGGAGAAAAGGTATTAGACCACATTTCCTTTATCCTCGGTCATGATGATAAGGTCGCTTTTGTCGGCGGCAACGAGTTAGCAAAGACTACTTTATTCAAGATATTGATGGGAGAACTTGAACCCGACGAAGGAAGCTTCAAATGGGGTGTCACAACCTCTCAGGCATACTTCCCCAAGGATTCGACGGATGAGTTCAACAACGATCTGACCATTGCCGACTGGCTGATGGGCTACTCTCCTGTTGATGACATTACCTATGTACGCGGCTTCCTCGGACGTATGCTTTTTGCCGGCGAAGACGGTGTCAAAAAGGTCAAGGTCTTATCCGGTGGTGAAAAGGTAAGATGTCTCCTTTCCAAGATGATGATCAGCGGTGCCAACTGCCTGATCCTGGATGAGCCTACCAACCATCTGGATATGGAAAGCATCACCGCTTTAAACAACGGTCTGATCAAGTTCCCCGGTGTCGAGCTGTTTGCCTGCCATGACCACCAGTTTGTACAGACAACAGCCAACCGTATCATGGAGATTCTCCCCAACGGTACGCTGGTTGACAAGATCACCACTTATGACGAATACCTTGCAAGTGATGAAATGGCTAGAAAACGTACTGTTTATACAGCCAATGCGGAAGAAGATGAAGCATAATGAAAGCAGTTGATTTACACACACATTCAACCAAATCCGACGGAAGCATGACTCCCACCGAGCTTGTCAACTATGCGGTAGAAAAAGGACTGGCTGCCATTGCTCTTTCGGATCATGATACAACAGACGGTATTGATGAAGCCTTAGCCGCTGCCAAGGGAAAAGATATCGAGGTCATCCCTGCGATTGAATTTTCCACCGAATATGAAGGCAGGGATATCCATATAGTCGGGCTCTACATCGATTACCACAGTCAGGAATTTGAAAAATACCTGCAGGATTTCCGTGATTCACGTATCCTGCGCAATCAGAAAATGTGCAAAAAGCTGGCAGAGCACGGTGTCAATATCACCTATGACGAGCTTCATGCACACTATGCAGGCTCCGTACTCACAAGAGCACACTATGCCGCTTATCTGATGGAGCACGGCTATGTCAAAAGCCGGAGCGAGGCCTTTGACAAATATGTCGGGGATTATGCTCCCTGCTTTGTCCCCCGTGAAAAGGTGACACCGATGCAGGCTGTCGAGCTGATCTTAAAGGTCGGTGGTATTCCGATTCTGGCTCACCCCATCCTGTATCATCTGAGCAAGCCGAGGCTTGAAAAGCTCATACAGGATCTGAAGGCTGTCGGTCTGGTCGGCATTGAAGCCATCTACTCCACCTACAGCACTTCCGAAGAAGCGCTGATCAGACAGCTTGCCAAAAAATATGATTTACTGCTATCCGGCGGTTCCGATTTTCACGGCTGCAACAAGCCCAATCTGGATCTGGGAACCGGCTACGGAAAGCTCTTTGTTCCGGAAGAAATCCTGACCAATCTCAAGGCATACCGCCGCGAAAACGGTCGTTTTTGTAAAAAAATCATTTTCTCCGATATGGACGGCACACTGTTAGATGACAAAAAAAATATCTCTGATGAGATTTACCGTGCCATCGTAAGCTTTACCAATCAGGGCGGCACCTTCGTCTTATCGAGCGGCCGGCCCGTAGGAAGTATTTTGGAAACAGCCCACAGGCTGGGCCTTGATTTTCCCAATACCTATATTATTTCCTACAATGGTGCTCTCATCTATGATGTTTCGGCGAAAAAGCCTCTGTCCGAGATCCGTGTTCCGATGGAGCAGGTCAGACAGATCATGGAGCTTGCCAAAGAGCATCACATCCACGTCCACACTTATACGGATGACGCCATCGTCTCTCCGGCTGATGACAAGGAGCTTGCCCACTACAAGATCCATGTACATCTTCCCTCCATCATATCTGAGGATGTGACGAAAGCACTGGACAAGGATCCCTACAAGATGCTGATCATTCATCTCAAGGATCACATCAGCCTGCCCGAAGAAAATGACGAGCTCGTTGCTTTCAAGCAGGTCCTTGACGAACATTTTGGCGATACCATGCACACTTTTTATTCCGATCCTCTGTATCTGGAATGCTGCATGAAGGAAGCCTCCAAAGGCAACGCCATCCGCCGCTTATGTAAATACCTTGATATTGATATCAAAGATTCTGCCGCGATCGGCGACGCAGACAATGATATCTCCATGATCAAGGCAGCCGGCCACGGCATCTGCATGATCAACGGTTCCGACGGAGCAAAAAAAGCCGCCGATCATATTACCACAAAGGACAATAATCACGACGGTTTCCTGGAGGTCTTTCAGTATCTTCAATAAATTAAATAAATGAATCGTTTTTTCCATATCTGGCAGCGTCATAGGATGTTGCCAGATTTTTATTTTTCTCATTCTGGTCTAACAGCTCATGCGACGTTTTCCCTCTGGGCACATCATCCTTGTAAATCCGCCGCACTTCTTTGTAAAAAAGATAGCGGATGCCATTTTTCCTTTGAAAAAACAGACGGCGTCTCCTGGGCGCAACCGGGATATCCTCTGTCTGCCTTTCGGGTTCCGCATAAATTGTTTCTCTTCTCTTGAGTGTCTCCTTTTTTTCTACTCTCCGGTAAAAATAACGGATTCCATTACGGACAAATATAAATACGACAAACCAGAAAATCAGGTTTCCAATAATCTCCCATACGATAAACCACTTAGACTGTGTAATTGCCGAAAGCAGATCCAGATCCTGTGCCGTACTGATTGATCCACCTGCGCCAAACAAACCGGCAATCCAGCTAAAGACGGCTGCAACAGCCTTAATGAACATCCCGATGATCCGCAGTATAAATAGTGCCACCGCAGAAAACACCTCATCATAACCGGCAAGCACACACAGCATCAATGCAACAGCCATCATGCCCAGTATCATGAGCAGACTGTTGGCACTGCCCTTAAAAACAGCTACCCTCGGTATTCCCTCTATATCACGGTTGATATCAAGAAACCGGGATATGCCATTCAGGTACATGCATATAAACTGTATCAGTATCCAGCAGATGATAAGAAAAAGTGCTGTGATCTGAAATGCAGACTGACCGCTATAGGCCCCATAAACATACATAACCACAGGCTCCGCGATAAAATACCACCTCATCCTGTATACAATATTATCCGTTTTTTCCCGGCAACACCGGATATCCGTGATCAAGAACCAGACAAGCATCACAATAGAGCATAAAAGGATAATACTCTCCGCCGCCTTTGCCAGTGATAAAAACAGACAATTTAAGGTCAGGAAAATAAGAAAGCTGCTGATTGCAAACGGTAATCCCTGCAAAAAACGCCGCCTGATAATGCAGAGTATGTACAGCCCGCTCAAATAAAGGATGCCGTGAAACTTTGTAAACACTGCCCCCTTCCCATCATAGAGCAGGGAAAAGACTGCCAGAATATATATGTAATGTATAAAAAGCACCAGCACCGACTGTGCCTTCATCAAAAAGATCCGCAAAGAATAAGAATCATTCATCGTTCCACCTCAGCACACCATGGATAGATCATATTCCGGTGTTCCATCAGACCTGTTTTCTGTATCTTTTTCAAATTTCTCGCCGAATACGGCATAATCGCATAAACCGGTGTCCCCTGCTTCTGATAGGTCATAAGATGCTCCAGAAATTCCATTGTATAGTTAGCCGACAGTATCAGGTAGCACTTCTTTTTGCCATGGGACTGTACCTGTCCTCTTAACAGCTCTTCCATATTCAGGCTGTGTTCTTTTGGGTTAGCACGTGCTAACGCTCTGTCAATCTGCGCAATATGCTGACGTCCCATACCATCTTTTACCGTCACCGGCTCCTTTGTCATAATATCCGTATAATTGGAATGGAGACCGACCGTTATTCCATTTTCCAAAAGATATGAGCTGACAGAGGATGCCAATGATATGAGTTCCTCCGAAATTTCTTCCTCATCAAAGGGAAGCCTTATCTCCCGGTCAAGTAACAGACACACCTCAATCGCTGTCGTCGTATCATACATGTTGACTAAAAGATGCCCTGTGTGGGCAGTATTTTTCCAGTTGATGCGCCGCATGGAATCGCCGGGACGATATTCCCGGATACCACGAAAAGCGAACAAATCCTCCTCAACCCTACGCCTTGTGACGACATCTCCCATCATCTGCGCAAAAAACGGATTGAGGATGTGTGTATCCAGCTTCTTGGGATAAACGTAGATCGCTGTGTCATTTTTTACCCTCACCGCATAGTCCTGCGAAAAGAAATAATCCCTTGTCAGCACATCGATCTCATCAATGGAAAAATAACCTCTTTTCATTGCCTTAAACTCATGGCATACAACGGTACGCTGCCGCCCTTTCAAAGAAAAGAGGTCTTTTTTATAAAATCGATCCGTCACGGATGTGGTTCTTTCTTTTTGAAACAAAAAGTCCGGGGAAGTCGCAAACTTGACCTCCAGAATAGGAAGTGGCAGCCTCTTGTTGTTGCTGACCGTCTCCTGTATCATGCCGGTCTGTCCGACATTGATTCCCTTTTGCAAAAAAAGGATGTCCACAGACAGTCCTTTTTCCCACAAATGACGAAACATCTTCATCTCCATATGATAAATGATAAACGCTGCCAAAAGCGCGATTAAAAGCATCATGAGCGTTTCCAGCTTTCTGTCGGCACCTCCACCGACGATAATATTTCACGTAGGATCTGTACAACCGTCGTGTTGCGGTCCGTCGAATACGACAGCAGACGGTGCGAAAAGACGCTTGTACAAAGAGCCTTTACATCATCCGGTGTCACATAATCCCTGCCCATGATCGCCGCATATGCCTGTGCACATCTAAGAAGTGCAAGTGTTCCTCTCGGATTGACACCAAGTGCAAGAAGTGGATGCTTTCTCGTTGCTTCCACCAGATGCGCAATGTATTCCTTCACACTGTCATGTACAAATACTTCTTTTACCATTTCTTTCATTTTGAAAAGATCATCTTTACTGCACACCGGCAAAAGGTCCTCCAGCGGATCATGGCTGATATAGCGGTTTATGATCTGCAGCTCTTCTGCAACTGTCGGATATCCCATCTTGATCTGCATCATAAAACGGTCAAGCTGTGCTTCCGGAAGCGGATATGTACCGGCAGTTTCTACCGGATTTTGCGTTGCGATCAGAAAAAACGGAGCCTCCAGCGCATGCGTCTGTCCATCAACCGTTACCTGACGCTCCTCCATACACTCTAAAAGACCTGACTGGGTACGCGGTGTCGCCCTGTTAATCTCATCCGCAAGCAGAATATTGGTAAAAACCGGGCCTTTGGTAAATTCAAACTGCCCGCTTTTCTGATTATAAATATTAAGTCCTGTGATATCGGCAGGCAGAAGATCCGGAGTAAACTGGATCCGGTTGAAATCGGCATCCAGAGAAGCCGCCAATGCCTTGGCAAGCTTCGTCTTTCCGGTTCCCGGCATGTCCTCAATCAAGACATGTCCATCCGCTAAAAGAGCCGTCAGTAAAAGATTGATGATTTCATCTTTGCCGACAATGACTTTTGCTATATTCTCTTTTATTTTTGATGCATTTTCCGAAATAAATGCAATATCCATGCCTTTCTCCTTTTGATCTCAACTGATATTGTTTGGACAAATCATCCTTTTCCTGATAAAATTCCAGCCCAGTCGGTTTTTATACTAATAGCTTTCTATATCGGATTTTCTGTATTGTCATTTTTCATAGTTATCACATTTTAGCACTCTACAATTAGATATCTTCCATCGCCGACTTCAAATACCTCGTCAGCCTCTACGATGCCATCCTCATCCATGGCTTCCATATCAACGCCTTCTTCATCAAAGTATTCCCATACTTCTTTTTTGGAATCAACGACGATAGCCATACATTCCTCCAGAAAATCACGTGCCTCCTCCGGTGTCTCTGCGACCGGCTCTGGAAATAATTGCAACTGGTTGTTTAAAAAGCTCTCTACTACTTTATCATCAAAATCTGGCATTTTTCATTCTCCTTTTCTGCTTATCCTGCATTTTTGTACTGCTTATTTTTATTTATAATTTTACAGTCAGATCATTCTCATAAACACTTTCATAAATCTGCGTCAGTTAGCGTCCGCTAACTCCTGATAGAATGCATCCAGTACCTGCCATACACCTTTTTCTTTCCAACCGGGGCATATATATTTGGCTTCTTTTTTCAATTCTTCAACTGCATTATCGACAGCATAGCTTTCACCTGCTGCCTGTATCAGTCCAAGGTCATTGTTGTTATCGCCAAATACCATCGTCTCTTCCGGCAGGATACCGAGTGTCTTTTGGATCGTCCTTAGGGCATTTCCCTTATCAACACTGAAATCCATAAAATCTACCCATTCCTCACCGGCCATGGTCGTCTTTACAAGATTCTTCCACTTCGGAACCAGAAGTCCTTCTCCGAGGGAACGGATACTGCCTTTTTTGTATACCGCAAGCTTTACAAATTCCTCATCCACGGAAAGGATATCATCTGTCAAGGTCACATCATTACGGTAGGAATCCCGGATCAGATGGATAAAATCTTCATCCTTACTTTCAAGATAACATCCATGCGGTGTGGATGCGACTACATGACATCCGTCCTTGTAGAGTCCACGCAGATCCTGCATGATCTCTTCCACATACTTCCGTTCCATCTTTGTGATGGAATAATTTTTCGCCCGGAGTAAAATATGCGCTCCGTTTTCCACAATATAATCAAGCTCTCTGTCAGTACGTGCAAACATCTTGCGCACACTTCCATACTGTCTTCCGCTTGCAATCACAAAACGGATCCCGGCATCTGTCAGCTTCTTTATGATATCGATCATTTCATCATAAACATCCGGCGAGGAATCCTTGACTAAGGTTCCGTCCACATCCGTTGCGATCAGTTTAATTTTTGTATTCATCTTATTCTATCCCTTCGTGAGGAGTGGCCGGTACAAATACCCTCTCCTGCAAAGGATCCTCTTCCAAACTCTTTGTCTCTGCGACTGCCTCTTTGCAGAAGTTTTCCTGCGCCCCAAACAGCTCCTTGCCTCTGCGGTCGATCCGGTCATAATTACCATCCTTATCTAAAAGCTGTGCTTTCTTGGTATCTCTTAACAGGCAGTCCAGTATATGCTGTACCTTTTCTTTTAAATCCGGCTGTTCCACCGGGAATAAAATCTCAACACGGCGGTTTAAATTACGCGGCATCCAGTCCGCACTTGACATATAAAATTCCGGATTGCCGCCGTTTTCAAAGCGGAAAATACGGCTGTGTTCCAAAAATGTACCTACCACAGACCGTACCGTGATGTTCTCGGAAACGCCCGGAACGCCTACCTTTAAGCAGCAGATTCCGCGGACGATCAGATCGATTTTGACACCGGCTGCACTTGCCTTGTACAGAGCTTCGATGATCTCACGGTCACAGAGCGAATTCATCTTGGCAACAATGCTTGCATGATTGCCGCACTTTGCCTGCTCAACTTCCCGGTTGATCAGATAAAGAAACCGGTTTTTCAGCCATAACGGCGCTAAAGCAAGCTTATTCCATGTACGGGGCTCAGAATATCCGGAAAGCATATTAAATACGGCTGTCGCATCCTCTCCAATATCCTCCCGGCAGGTCAACAGACCAAGGTCGGTATAAAGCTTGGCGGTTGCATCATTGTAGTTACCTGTTCCAAGATGTACATAACGGCGGATGCCGTCCTCTTCTCTTCTGACAACAAGCGTGATCTTGCTATGTGTCTTTAAGCCCACAAGACCGTAAATAACATGGCATCCGGCCTTTTCCAGCTTTTTCGCCCATACAATATTGTTTTCTTCATCAAAACGCGCCTTTAATTCCACCAGTACGGATATCTGCTTGCCATTTTCGGCAGCATGGGCAAGCGCTGCGATGATTGGCGAATTGCCGCTGACACGGTACAGGGTCTGCTTGATGGCAAGCACCTGCGGATCCTTTGCCGCATTTTTTATAAAATCCACGACAGGCGTAAATGTCTGGTAGGGATGATGCAGCAAAATGTCCTTTTTGCGTATCTGTTCAAAAATATCGCAGTCTCCCATAAGTTCGGGAACCGGCTGTGGCGTATATTTTTCTTCTTTCAGATTTTCAAAACCATCCACGCCGTAAAGCTTCATCAAAACAGTCAGATCAAGCGGTCCGTTGATATAATAAATCTCTTCCTCGGATACCTTTAATTCCTTGCGGATGATGCGCAGGAGATTTTTTTCCATGCCTTCTTCGACTTCCAGACGGATAGCCTCGCCCCACTGACGCTTTTTGAGCTGTTTTTCAATTTCTTTTAACAAGTCCTCGGCTTCATCCTCCTCGATCGGCAGATCCGCATTTCTCATAACACGGAACGGATGAATGCACAATACATCATAATTTAAAAACAGCTTCTCAATATTTCTTTCTATGATCTCTTCCAGAAAAATAAAGGTCCGCTTTTCCTGATCCTCAATCTCGATCACACGCGGCAGTACGCTCGGAACCTGTACAGTTGCAAATTCGGTCTCGGCATCCACCTCTCCTTTTTTGCGCACTAAAAGACCTAAATTGAGTGACTTATTGCGGATCAGCGGAAATGGTCTGGATGAATCCACTGCCATCGGTGTCAACACCGGATACACGGCATTTTCAAAATACAGATCTACAAACTCTGCCTGCTTTTTCGTCAGGTTTTCATGATGGGTGATGATATTGATTCCATTTTGCGCTAGCTGCGGCAAAAGGCTGCGGTTGTAGGTGGAATACTGCATATTGACCAGAGCATGAGTCTCTTTATTGATCTCATCAAGCTGCTCCAAAGGAGTCATGCCCGCAATGTCCTTTTTGTGATATTTGGCATGCACCATGTCCTTTAGGGATGCCACACGCACCATGAAAAATTCATCCAGATTGGAGGCAGTGATGCTCAAAAATTTGAGCCTCTCAAACAACGGATTTTCCTTATCACGGGCCTCATATAAAATACGGTAATCAAACTTCAGCCAGCTTAATTCCCTGTTTTCATAATATTTTGGATCCTGAAAATTGATTTCATCTGCCATAATCATTGTCTCCTTATATCTAAACCTGCACCTATACTTTACTATGTATTTTGCTTTTTATAAATTTTACTTTATTTCACCCTGCTCTTTTAACGTCTTTTCTTTTTGATAACCGGACGGACGCTGTATACCTCTTCAAAAAACTGGGCACGTCCTGTCAAAAGTCCTGTCTCAAGCGTGATATCCTCTGCAGTATCAACTGTGATCACCAGCTCATCATCCTTGAGCCCGGTCTTTACATTCTGGAACTTCTGCTTGTGGCTGCGGTCCAGTCCGTTTGCCACGCGCAAGATCGCGGTCAGCTTGGCGATCATCAGATAAGCCTCTCTGCTCAGCGTGGTATGCTCTCCCAGCTGTTCATAGTATTCAAACTCATCCCGGTTGTATTTGGCAACATAGGCAACCATCTCACGTTCCGTATGGGACAGCCCGATGATCTCCGTCGCCATGATGATACGGAAGCTGCACTCTCCGACATCCGTCTGTGAAATATATTTGCCACAGTCATTTAACTGCGCTGCGATCTGTAATAACAGCCTTTCTCTCTTCCCAAGTCCATGGACTTTTTTCATGGTATCGAAGATAGACAGTGCTAACTGTTCAATACTTTCGTTGCGCTTTCTGCTGCACATATAACGCTTGCTGATCGTCTGTGTTGATGCAATGATATCTTTTTCAAAATCATGTGAGACCGTGATCAGGTTGTTTTTCTGCGCATATTCATAGGCAATTCCGTCACACAGCGTTGTTCCCGGAGCCCAGATATGACTGGCACCGGTAACCTCCATAATACGCTTGATCAAAACGGCACTGTAAAACATGAGTGATGCATGTTCTTCCGAAATTTCCAGATACAGACTGCAGTCAACCGGATTTTTGTGGCTGACCTCATCCATGAATTTCAGGTACTGGTCATAGTCGATCTCTCCCGGTGCACTGCAGATCTTGTTTTTCTGCAAGACAACGGAAAGATAATCGTCAACCACGATCAGGTTCTGGATCTTACGTTCCTTTAAATACATCTTTTTAAACAAAGAAAACTGATTGTTTACCATCTCTTCAATCAGCTTTTCAGACTGTCCTCTCTTTGGAGAAAGCGCCTCTAATTTTTCTCTCAGACGCATGACACCCAGTCTCATATTTTGTGTTGTTACAAGGGAATCATTTTCAAACAGGGATATCTGCACACTTCCACCACCGATATCCAGAATCGCACAGCCGCCTTCGATACATTTGTCAAAGGCTTCTCCTCTGGTCGCAATCGCTTTGTAATTTAGGAATCTCTGCTCCGAGTTGCTGATCACATCAATATCAAGACCGGTCCGGTTTTTAAGCTGGTCCAACACGATCAGCGTATTGGCGGTCTCACGGATTGCACTCGTTCCGTACGCTTTGTAGGCATCTACCTTGTAGGACTTCATAATTTCTTTAAAATCCCTAAGTGTATCACACAGCTCATCCATTTTTTCTCCGGATATCTTGCCGGATTTGTAGGAATCTACGCCCAGCGCCAGTCTGTGATTGACACAGTCGATTTCCTTGATTCCGTTTTTAGGTGAAATTTCAAAAATCTTCATGGTCAGTTCATAAGAACCGACATCTATTGCTGCAAATAATTTTACTGCCATATCATTACCCCTTTATATTGGTGATATCAATTTGACGATATCAGCTTACTAATAATTCCCAAGTATTTTCATATTGCGCGCTTCATCACGCAGACCACGCAAAGCATTTTTGACGGCTCCGTCTGCCAGATTTCCTTCGAAATCCACAAAGAAACGGTACTCCCAGTTGCGATCCTCAATCGGGCGGCTCTCGATCTTGCACAAATTAAGATTATTGTATATAAAATGGGAAAGCATGTGGTACAAAGACCCGCTTTCATGCGGAATTTCAAAGCAGATGCTGATCTTTTTTGCATCCTTTAAAAATACCTTCTGATTGGTCACGATAATAAAACGGGTGGAATTGGTCGATGACTGATTGACACCTTTTTTGAGGATCTCAAGGCCATGTATTTTGCCCGCATATTCGCTGGCGATGGCAGCCTGGGTCTTGTCACCGTCCTCCATAACTTTTCTGGCCGCAAATGCGTTGTTCTGCATGCTGACCTGTTTCCAGTCATGCTCGCCCAAAAATCTGGCACTCTGCATCAGAGACTGCGGATGGGAATAAACCGTACGGATATCATCCATAGTTGCTCCCGGAACGCCTAAAAGACAATGCTCAATCTTGATGATCTGCTCGCCCACAATATAATTTTCAAATTCTACTAAAAGATCATATACCTCACTGATAATGCCGGCCGTGGAATTTTCAATCGGCAGTACCGCAAAATCGGCACTTCCTTCTTCAATCGCAGACATGGCATCCCGGAAGGTATTGACATGAAAGCTCTGGATCTTGTCTCCGAAATACTGCATCATCGCAGCCTGGGAATATGCTCCCTCAGCTCCCTGAAATACAACTCTTACCTTTCCGTCATTGAGAGAATCAACGCCCATAAACGGCAGTCTTCCGACACTTCCGTGTTCGGAAAGGATCTGATACTGTAATTTACGGCTGACAGACATGATCTGTTCAAACAACTCTTCCACTGCACGACTCGTAAAATCACTGTTGGTCATCGCCTTGACCTTTCTTATCTTTTCTTCCTCACGCACACGGTCAAATACTTTTTTGCCGTTTTTGATCTTGTAGTCAGCGACTTCTTTGCAGATGCCGATCCGCTTTTCATAAAGCTCTACAATCTGCTTGTCAATCGCATCAATCTCGTCTCTCAGTTCCAATAAATCCATGATTATGTTCCTTTTTCCTTTTGATGTTTTCTATTTTGTCTGTCTGCTCAAAGCAGCACTTTCTGCTAACTGGAATACCTGTGCACTGCTATCCGTCAACGGATTGTACTGATACATCGGTGTTGACTGTCCAAATTCCGAAAAGTAAAACAGTCCTCCTGCCACTCCAAAGCCAGTATAGTTGCCCTCTGCTAACTCTTTGGGATTACTTCCATCCTTTTGTATCTGCATAAGTGCCGGAGCACTTTCTGAATTTTTCTGGTAGAAAATATAGTCCCCACAGCAGATAAACGCATCACAACGGTCATCCGTAAGCTTTTCAACCTGACCATCCGATAAATGATAGCGGTACAGCCGGTAATCTTCATCAATATTCATATAATAAATGTATCCGTCCTGATAATCCGGATTCCACACATTTCCTTCATATATCAGAGTGGAATTGCCGGTACTCAGATCATAAGCATAGAGGTAATGATCAGTCTCATCCCCGGCATAAAAAATCTTGCCGTCATAAACACATGCCGGATTGACATCCGTTGGCAGAGCTGCCTGTGATTCTCTGGAGCGGACATCCATCTTCTGCAGACTGACGCCATCCTCATTGTCATACCGCTGATAATACAGATCGTTACCAACAAGCTTGACCACGCCGCAGGTTACCTTATCCATACACTTGGTCTTTCTGCCTTTTAAATCCGACCGGTACAGTCCAAGCATCGCTACCCTAAAGCCTCCCATGCCGGACACAGAAGAAATATTATTGATATAATAGTAGACATGATGTTCGTCAGCATTGATGCAGGATACCGGACTGTCTGTCAGGCATTTGATGTCAGAACCGTCCCTATTCATGACGTACAGACGCCCTTCATCATATGCATTGGAAAAATAGATCTTATCTCCCTGCTCACAAAACAGGCCGTTATTGTTGAGATTTCCGGTCGTATTGCCAACCAGATCTTCCAGATTGGTATGCAGATAATCTCCGTATGTCTGATAGACAAAAAATCCTCCAAACAATAAAACCAGAATCCCCAGTACCAAAACCAATTTTACTTTGTCTGACATAAATTCTCCTTCATATCCTTCATTGTCAACCGGTAAACCGGATGCACAAAACCGGGCGCGATCTCAGCCATCGGTACCAGCACAAAATCCCGGTTTTTAATATCTATATGCGGGATTGTCAGGTATTCATCACTCAGGATCAGATCATCATAAAACAGAATATCCAGATCCAGTGTCCGGTTGCCCCAGTGAACATCTCTTTCTCTTTTGGCTTCTCTTTCAATCATATGGCATACGCGTAGCAGCTCATATGGATTGAGAAGCGTCCGTATCTTAACCACACCGTTGATAAAATCCTCGGTTGCAACGCCTCCATAAGCCTTGGTCTCGATCAGCTCTGAAGTACGAAGCATATAAATATCATTTTCGTTTTCCAGCATTTCCAGTGCCTGTTCAATATAATCGTTCCGGTCTCCCAGATTGGATCCAAGCCCGATATATGCCTCGTGCCACCCTCTTTTAACGGTCACGGACACATCATCAAACGGTAACGGAATTGGTGCCTGAGGCTTGCTGATCTTTAAGGTTATGGACTGCACCGGCAGATATTTCAACAAAATTTCTCTGGCAAGATTCTCCGCCACAGCTTCTAAAAGCTTGTATGTATTGGCTTTCATATATTTATCAATAAACATGCAGACAGAACCGTAGTCAACCGACTCCGACAATTCATCCTTTAATCCGGCCTCTCTTGTATCAACATCCAGAATTGCGGATACATAAAAATTCTGTCCCTGCTGTGACTCTTCGGGATATACTCCATGATGCGCAAAAACCTTTAAACGGTCTATTCTGATCTGATCCATACCTCTCACCTCATGTATTTTTTATACTGTCACGTAATCCGTTCTTTATTTTGCAGAAAGAACTGCCTCTGTCATACGGATAACCCTGACATTTTCTTTTACATCGTGTACTCTGACAAAACCGGCACCCTTCATCACACCGATAACCGTGGTTGCAAGAGTTCCCTCCAAACGGTCATCACACGGCAGATCCAGTGTCAGTCCGATAACGGATTTTCTGGATGTTCCAAGTAACACCGGAAGTCCGAAGGTATGCAGCTCCTGCAGGTTGTTGATGATCTCCAGATTGTTTTCATATGTTTTTCCAAAGCCGACACCCGGATCGATACAGATATCCGAATACGGGATTCCGGCTTTTTGTGCGATCTCAAGTGTTTCCTCCAGATCTGCAAGTACATCATTCATAAAATGATTGTAATCCGGCTCCTTGCGGTTGTGCATAAGACAACAGGTCTTGTGATTTTGGGCGATCACTTCAGCCATCTTGGGGTCAAACTTAAGTCCCCAGATATCGTTGATCATATCCGCGCCTGCCAGAATACCTGCCTTTGCGACACCGCTTTTGTAGGTATCCAGAGAAATCGGTGTATCAAATCTCTCACGCAGCTTTTCGATAACCGGTACCACTCTGCCAATCTCTTCTTCATCTGATATCATGGTATAGCCGGGGTGTGTGGACTCTCCACCCACATCGATAATGTCTGCACCGTCCCTTATCATCTCTTCTGCATGGAATAAGGCCCGGTCCAAATCATTCCACTTTCCTCCGTCTGAGAAGGAATTGTCCGTCACATTGAGGATTCCCATGACATAGCAATGGTTAGCAGTATCAAACTCTTTATTTCCAATTTTCATATTTTTCCCCTCCGGGCTCTGTTGGTGCCGCCCTGTCTCATAATTATCGTGAATAAGTCCGTTTTCAGACTGTCATTCCATAATTTTAACGTAACATCTGGTAAAAACTGTTTTGTAATTTTTCGTTGTCCACAAATGCACCGCGCGTTACGATCGTAACCGTCTTGCTGCCCGGCTTTTTGACTCCGCGCATCGTCATACACATATGCTCTGCCTCAATCATGACCATGGCGCCCTTGGCACCCAGCTCATCCATCAGGGCATCTGCGATCTGCGCACCCATTTTTTCCTGGATCTGAAGTCTCTTGGCATAAACCTCTACCGTACGTGCGATCTTGCTCAGGCCTACCACCTTGCCATCCGGGATATATGCCACATGTGCTTTCCCATAAAACGGCATCAGATGATGCTCACACATGGAATAAAAGACAATATCTTTCTCCAGTACGATTTCATTGTTTCCGGCAGTAAAGGTTTTTTTCAGATGCTCGGCACTTGTCTGATCCATGCCGGCAAATATTTCTTCATACATCCTCGCAATCCGGTCAGGCGTATCTAAAAGCCCTTCTCTTTGTATATCTTCGCCAATGCCCTCCAGTAAAAGGGTCACTGCTTCTTTGATCTTTTCTTTATTTACCATGGGAGTCTCTCCTCGTCCATTTATTGTCCTGTATGATCTGCTTCAGCTCTCCCAGATAGGAAAGGGAGCCAAAAGCTATAATAACAGCATCCTTTCCACCCATCAGATATGCCATTTCAACTGCCTCCGAAAGTCCGTCGGCCGCCGTCACGTTGGGATGATATAAAGCCACTGCCTTGGCAAGCTCATAAGCATCCATTGCCCTTTCATTGTGCGGCGTCTTGACCGTAATGATCATGTCGGCAAATGCGTAGGTTTCGCGGATGATCTTGTCGTATTCTTTATCCTTTAATACCCCCATTATATAAATAATTTTCTTATTTGTAAACGAAGGCTGCTCTTTATAAAAAGTAATTGTTTTTGCCAGCTGTACGGCGGCATCCTCATTGTGTGCTCCGTCGATGTAAACATCCGGTCTGGAGCTGATTTTTTCAAACCGCGCCGGCCAGACAATCTGTGAAAATGTCTCTTTTATTTTTTCTTCTGTAATGGAAAAACCGTACCGGTCGCGCAGGCAATCCAAAACCTCCAGTGCTGTTGCCGCATTTAAAAGCTGATACGTGCCGCTCAAGGATAACAACATTTTCCCATGTGAGCCGTATTGAAACCAGATGCCCTTCCCCGATACGCGTAAAAGCCTGGCTTTTGCGGCGTCAACAACAGTAAACTCTGCCTGTTTTGCCTCTGCTTCTTTTTGAAGCACCTCCATAGCCTCCGGCTTCTGCGGATAGGAAACAACCGGAACCTCTTCCTTGATAATGCCCGCTTTTACGGAAGCGATCGCAGAAAGCGTTTTTCCAAGAAACTGCATATGATCCATGCTGATCGATGCAAACACACAGACAAGAGGCTTTTTGATGATATTGGTAGCATCGGTGAGACCGCCCATCCCGGTTTCCAATACAACCGCGTCGCACCCTTTTTCTTTAAAATACAAGAACGCAAGGGCTGTTTCAAATTCAAAAGGAGTCGGATGCTCCAGGCCATCCTGCACCATTGTTTCACAGACCTCCTTGAGTCGCTCCACATACTGGCACAGTGATTTTTTGGAGATCATCCTGCCGTTGATCTGAAAACGCTCCCTGTAATCCGTGATAACCGGTGAAATATACCGCCCTATCCTGTATCCACACGCTGTAAGCGTCTGGCTGACCATCGCAACAATACTGCCTTTACCATTGGTCCCTGCTACGTGAATGATACGCAGTTCATCCTGCGGATCGCCAATTCTTTTACACAATTCCCGGACACTCGAAAGCCCCAGATGACTTCCCAGTGCCTGCAGAGAATCAATATATTCAAACGTCTCTTTTTCTGTCATTTCATAATCCGTCTTTCTACGAGCATGCTCTTAATATAAAACAGAAAGGGCTCTGCCAAATATGCAAAGCCCCTTTACATTTGCAATTTAATATCAAAATGCATCATCCATATCTGCATCAAAATCGTGACCATCCTCAAGATCATGACCATGTGAGATATTTTGTGTATTTAAGGTACGTCTCTTCATGCGCTGTTCCTCGGATTCCTTTAAGATAAAATCCTTGATCGCGCGTGCATTTTTTATATGGATCAATTTGAGATGATGGTGTGTGGTATCACCGGTAAAACATACAACCGTGCCCAGTCCGAAAATCCGTTCCATCAAAGATGTCTCAAGCTGAACATCTGTCACCTTGTACATATAGCAGTCATCCTCTACAGTCCTCAAAAGTCCTGCTTTGATGTTGATCACATCTTCTTTAATGGTGTACACCGTAAATGTCCAGGGTAAACCAAAAAACAATATTCTTTTTCTTTCTTTGAATTCCATAAGAACCTCCTGTTTGCATCTTTACACTATGTTGATATTTTACCATAGGATTACATTTTTTGCCACATTTTGATTCCTATACCATGCTTTTTTCAATATATTTTTCTTCGCAGTATTTGCAGCGGTAAATTTCCTTTTCTTCATCCGTCAGAACAAAGATATGCGGAAGCCCCTGCTCAATAGAAGTAATACAGCGGGGATTTTTGCATTTGATGACATTTTTGATTTCTCTTGGAAGCACCAGTTCCTTTTTATCAACGATCTCGCCATCCTTGATCACATTGACTGTGATATTGTGATCGATAAAGGCCAGGACGTCCAGATCCAGCATGTTAATATCACATTCTACTTTTAAAATATCTTTTTTGCCCATCTTATTGCTTCTGGCATTTTTGATAATGGCAACTGTACAATCAAGCTTATCTAACATCAGATGATGATACAAAGAAAGGCTCTTTCCTGCCTGAATATGGTCAAGTACAAATCCTTCCTCGATTTTTCCTACATTAAGCATCTTTTTATCTCCTTTTTAAAACTATGTTGTATGGCTGTTCAGGATCAGACTGATCTGCCCGAACAGATACTTATTATTTTCATTCCATATGTCGTATTGCAAACACAACATGCTCTGCATTTATGCCAGATCCAGTAATGTCAAAATCAGGGCCATGCGCACATACACACCGTACTGCACCTGCTTGAAATATGCCGCTCTGGGGTCATCGTCTACTTCTACAGAGATTTCATTCACACGGGGAAGCGGGTGAAGCACCAGCATATCATCCTTTGCCATGCTCATTTTATTTTTATCCAGAATGTAAAAATCTTTTAATCTGACGTAGTCTTCTTCGTTGAAGAAACGTTCTCTCTGTACTCTTGTCATATACAGGATATCCAGCTCACCAATGCAGTCCTCTAACTTGATACACTCGCGGTAGGCAATTCCTTTTTCGCTGAGCATTTCACGGATATAATCCGGGATACGCAGCTCTTCCGGTGAGATAAAAACAAACTGTATATCATCATAACGAGACAATGCATTGACAAGGGAGTGAACCGTACGTCCAAACTTTAAGTCACCACAAAGACCAATAGTAAAATGGTTCAGACGGCCTTTCAAGCTGCGGATTGTCAGCATATCAGTCAGGGTCTGTGTCGGATGCTGATGTCCTCCGTCACCCGCATTGATGACGGGGATAGATGATTTGGAAGCTGCAACCATGGCAGCCCCCTCTTTGGGATGACGCATGGCACAGATGTCTGCGAAGCAGGAAATAACACGGATCGTATCCGATACACTCTCTCCTTTGGATGCGGAGGATGAATTGGCATCTGAAAATCCGATGACACTTCCTCCCAGATTGATCATGGCTGTTTCAAAGCTCAGCCTTGTACGGGTACTGGGCTCATAAAAACAGGTCGCAATTTTCTTTCCTTTACATTTTTCATTGTACTTCTCCGGATTTTTTTCGATGTCATTGGCAAGGTCAAACAGCTTGTCCAACTCCTCCACTGAAAAGTCCAAGGGATTCATCAGGTGTCTCATATCAATTATTCCTTTCTTTCTATCAATTTGGCATGGATTGCCATAAAAAATCGAAGAGAAATAAATTCCCTTCGATTTAATAACTAACTCATAAATGAAACTAATTCATCAACCGGCTTTCTCTTTGGAGCTGCCGGATCAATATCGGGATATCCGATTGGAATCAATGCTACCAGCTCTCTGTCTTCCGGTATCTGTAATAGAGCTTCTACGACCGGACGATCAAACAGTCCCATGATAACAGTACCAAGACCAGCTTCATAAGCTGCCAAGCAGAATGTCTGTGATGCAACACCTGCATCATACATCTGCCATCCGTCTTTTCTATCTGTTGAATAAGAACCGTCTCTTTCGAATCCGGATCTGTTTTTGATAACAGTAACGGCAACTAATGCGGGAGCATTTTGGATGATAGGTCCATTTCCCGGAAAAATAGAAGTGCCTTCTGTTGCGATTTTATTTTTGAGGTCACCCTCTACTACGATATAGCGGGTAATCTGTGTATGTTTCCAGCTTGGTGCGTAAGAAGCAGTCTCAACAATCTGCTTTAATAATTCGTGATCTACAGCATCTGATTTGAATTTACGAATGCTGCGGCGACCTAAAATACATTCTTTTGCTGTCATGAAAAGTACCTCCTTTTGTATTTTATTTTACTTAGAATACCATATATGGATTTTGCTTTCAATGGGGAATGGGGATTATTTTTTATTCTTTTGAGACTATTCGACATCAATATTTATTCCTGACAGATCAATTCCTTCTACAGGCTCTAACAACTCTGTTATTGGACCATGTTCAAAACAGCTTCCCGGTATCAATTCCCCGATTTTTTCATCTTTCAAAAGAACCTCTTCAGCTCCATCTTCTTCTATTTCTCCTTCTATATTGTATTTCCTCTGAGTGGTAAAATAGAACTCTTCATCACGAAGATTAAAACGGCATAAAATGGTCAATTGATTTTCAGGAGTAAGAACTCTGTCACAGGTAATATAATAGCAGTCCTCAAAACAATCATATGAGACAAACCCCGAAGCCTTATCCAATTCCATTCCCATAATATTCGGATTTCCAATCATAACCACCCGTCCAACGGGTGGTTTGCTCTAGCCCTATAAGGGCTTGTTACCGGCCAGCACCTAAAGACGCTGGCTTTCACTTTGTTCAAGCCATCTTGCCTTTGCCGCTTTTGCCACCCCTTGAAGGGGTATTTGTATTACTTGCTACCCTTAAAAGGATCCTTCCGCCCAAAAATGTCTGTTCCCAAACTTATACTTTAAGTTTGCATGTTTATCGAATATCATCAATGCACTCTTACCTTTTAGATATCCCATAAATGACGACACACTTATCTTTGGCGGAATGCTCACTAATATGTGGACATGATCCGGCATTAGATGCCCCTCTATTATTTCTACTCCTTTGTACGCACATAATTGCTTTATTATATCTCGAATACTTTCCTTGTATTGATTATAAATTATTTTTCGTCTATACTTTGGAGTGAACACAATATGGTATTTACATACCCATTTTGTGTGTGCTAAACTATTTGCCTTATTGGCCATATAAATCACCTTTCCTTTCTTATAAGATAGCCTGAACAACTACATTATAAGGGAAAGGTGATTTTTTGTATAACATTCGTCGCGCACCTGCATAGCAGGTGGTTTATGTTTCGCACGCTTCACGAGCTCAACAGGGTCACGCCCCATAAT
>ONHB01000020.1 GCA_900317505.1 uncultured Lachnospiraceae bacterium
GATTTCCAGGTGAAAAATGTTGGCGAATGCCAAGATATTGCTGAAGATATGATATACAGCAGATGTTTTCACTTAAGATAGTTGAAGTATAAATGAAATGATAATCAGAGTCAATACATAAAACGGAAAAATATAAACGAATTATCGATAACTGCGATTTGGGTAAAAACCAAAAAGGAAGAGAAAAAACAGTTGACACATGAAAAATGCAGTGTTACAATTTCTATAATTTAATAAGCTAAACCGATGAAGTGGAGATAACGGCGTTTAAAGCCCATACAGAGAGCCTGTGTTGCTGAGATCAGGCAGGAAACCGGACGTCAAATGGACCACGGAGGGCGCAGGGAAAGATGAATTAGCCATCGAGTATATTGCGACGTAAGGCATGCGTCAGTTGCCGGGGATATCGTAGGTATCCTACAGAGCGTGTGAGTATCACAAATTCAAGGTGGCACCGCGGATAAATTGTTTATTCGTCCTTGACAGATTTATTTCTGTCGAGGACTTTTTTTGTTCGAGACAGAAAGCACACATAAACAATAGTCATAGAGACAGGAGGACAACCACATGATTAAAGAAGCAATCGTAAAGATCGTCAACAAAGAGGATTTAAGCTATGATGAAGCTTATCAGGTAATGAATGAGATTATGGGTGGAGAGACAACACCGACGCAGAATGCGGCTTTTCTGGCAGCACTGTCTACCAAAAGTGCCAAAGCTGAGACAACCGATGAAATTGCAGGATGTGCAGCAGCCATGCGTGATCATGCCACAAAGGTAGATACCGGCATGGACATTTTTGAAATCGTAGGAACCGGTGGAGATAATGCACAGAGCTTCAATATTTCCACAACGTCGGCACTGGTTGCGGCAGCAGGCGGCATGAAGGTTGCCAAGCATGGAAACCGTGCAGCATCTTCCAAGTGCGGAACCGCAGATTGTCTGGAGGCACTGGGTGTTAATATTGCACAGGATCCTGATAAATGTATAGAATTATTAAAAGAAGCCGGCATGTGCTTCTTCTTTGCACAGAAATATCACGCATCCATGAAATATGTCGGAGCTATCCGCAAGGAATTGGGCTTCCGTACCGTTTTCAATATTTTGGGACCGCTTACCAATCCCGGAAGTCCCAAGATGCAGCTTTTAGGTGTATATGATGAGTACCTCGTACAGCCGCTTGCACAGGTATTGATCAATCTTGGCGTAGAAAGAGGTATGGTCGTATATGGACAGGATAAACTGGATGAGATCTCATTGAGTGCGCCTACCACGATCTGTGAATTTAAAGATGGCTGGATGAAAAATTATGTGATCACTCCCGAGGAGTTTGGACTGACCAGATGTAAAAAATCAGATCTCGTGGGCGGAACCCCGGAAGAAAACGCAGCGATTACAAGAGCCATTTTAAACGGAGAAGAACGCGGACCGAAGAGAGATGCCGTGTTATTGAATGCCGGAGCTGCTCTTTACATTGGAAATAAAGCAGATACATTTGCAGATTGTATCAAGCTGGCAGCAGAATTGATCGACAGCAAAAAAGCAGTGGAGACACTTGAAAAACTGATTGATGTTAGCAATCGCTAACGATAAAATTCCCTATAAAGTACAAAGTGTGTAAATAAGTGTAGAAAGCAGGCATGTCATGTCAGATGTGCCTGCTTTTATTATATTGATTTTAACTGTCTGTTCTATATATTGCCGGTGTGATATCAATTTTTAGATTGTTATGAATTTTTTCTTATTAAAAATAGATACTATCAGATAGGAAGCTGATAGCAGAGAGGTTAAAATACTTTTGGGCTTCCATAACATATTGTAAATACCTGTCAAAGTTTGTTGACAGATATCGAAAAATTGCGCAAAATCATAGTAGGACAATTAGATGACGAAAGGGATGATGCAATGCGTTATGACGTTGCAGTGATCGGAACCGGTCCGGGTGGCATATCGGCAGCGATCACGCTCAGGATTCGCAATAAAAATGTTTTGTTTTTGGGAGATTCCCATTTTAGTGATAAACTTTCCAAGGCTCATGAGATCAATAATTATCCCGGGCTGCCGGCTATTTCTGGAAAAGAACTGGCAGAGAAATTTGAAAAGCACTTGCAAAGCCTTAATATTTCCATTACAGATGAACAGGTGACTGCAGTGTATGCTATGGGCCAGTATTTTGCGATACAGACCAAGAGCAGCCGGATGTATGAAGCCGACAGTGTGATCCTGGCTACCGGTGTCAGCGCGGCAAAACCGTATCCCGGTGAAGAAGAATATCTCGGAAGAGGTGTCAGCTACTGCGCTACCTGTGATGCACCTTTGTATAGAGGAAAGACAGTGGCTGTGATCGGTTCATGCCGGGAAGATGAAAAAGAAGCAGATTTTCTGGCGGAGATTGCAGAAAAGGTATATTATATTCCACTTTATGATGAAAAGCCGGAATTTCAACATGATGTGACGGTATGCGCACACAGGCCTGTTTCTATTTCCGGAGCATTAAAAGCGGACAAGCTGGTCCTGGATGATGGGACGTTGGAGGTGGATGGTATTTTTATCTTAAGAGACAGTATCCAGCCGCAAAATCTGGTACCGGGACTGCAGATGGAAGAAGGACATGTCGTTGTGGACCGGAAAATG
Source organism: uncultured Lachnospiraceae bacterium (assembly GCA_900317505.1). Lineage (GTDB taxonomy): Bacteria > Bacillota > Clostridia > Lachnospirales > Lachnospiraceae > UBA2882. The sequence continues at coordinate 2,635 of ONHB01000020.1, forward strand.
CGGACCAATCTGGAGGGCTGCTTTGCCTGTGGAGATATTACCGGAACCCCTTACCAGTATATCAAGGCAGCAGGAGAAGGAAATGTAGCTGCGTTGTCGGCGGTCTCATATCTGGCCGGTAGAAAGCGATAGCGAAAAATCTCAATATCAAGCCGACAGAAGTCCGGAGGTTGAAAATAGGATTGAAAAATGTAAATTGGTAAAAATCAAATGAAACCAGATTAAACAAACAAAAAGTATAAAGCATGAAAATTTCAGGAGGAAAATAAAATGGTTAAAAAAATTTCAGCAAAAGAATTTCAGCAGGAAACCGAAAAAGGAATATGTGTTGTTGACTTTTCAGCACAGTGGTGCGGTCCGTGTCATATGATGGAGCCTGTATTAGAGCAGATTTCCGAGGAGCTCGCGGGAAAAATCCAGTTTTTTAATGTCGATGTGGACCAGAATATGAATCTGGCTCAGGAATATATGATCACAAGTATTCCGGCTCTTCTGGTTTTAAAAGATGGAGAAAAAGAGGGAATGCTGGTAGGCTTCATGCCCAAGGAAGAGCTTAAAAAAGAGCTGGATGCTTATTTGGTATAAGAGATCTGCACAGAAGACAGAGCAATTTGCGATAGGATAGATCACAACAGGACAGAGCAGATTGTGACAAGATAGGGGAGATCGCAGCAGGACAAAGCAGATTATGATAAGATAGAGCAGATCATAACAAGACAAAACAGACAGTGACAAACAGAGTAGATCGCAACAAGAACAGGAGAAATATATGCGAAAAAAAGAAAAGATAATTGATGTAGACCCCAAACGGGGAAGTGGTAAAAAGATCGGCCAGGTTTTTGGCTGGATCGTTGTGGCAATCGTAGCCCTGACGGTTATTCTGTCAGCTTTTTATACGGTTGGCGAGACTGAGTCGGTTGTTGTGACCACATTTGGAAAGGCTACGCTCGTAGACGAAAAGGGGCTGCATTTCAAGATCCCGTTTGTACAAAAAGCAACAAAGGTGGACACGACGGTACGCGGTATCAAAATCGGTTACGGCGAGGATTCGGACGGCAATACATATAGTGTGGAGCACGAATCCATCATGATCACCTCAGACTACAACTTTATTGACTGCGATTTTTATATTTCCTATCAGGTGACGGATCCGATCAAGTATCTTTACAATTCGGATTATCCGGATATGATCGTAAAAAATATCGCCATGTCATGTATCCGTTCGACGGTTTCGGCATTTACGGTTGACAATGCAATTACAACCGGCAAAGCGCAGATCCAGAGCAATGTTAAGGCTATGATGATCGCGGAGCTTGAAAAACAGGATATCGGTATTACGCTGGTGGATGCCAGCATTCAGGACGTGGAGCCGCCGACAGATGATGTCATTGAGGCTTTCACGGCTGTTGAAACGGCAAAGCAGGGAAAAGAATCAGCAGTCAATGAGGCCAATGCATACCGTAATGCAAAGCTGCCGGAGGCTGAGGCAGAAGCCGATAAGATTGTCCAGGATGCCGAGGCAGAAAAAACCGCGCGTATTAATGAAGCGACAGGTCAGGCTGCCCGTTTCAATGAAGAATACAATGAATATGTGCGTTACCCGTTGATCACCAAGCAGCGAATGTTTATGGAGACCATGTCAGATGTACTTCCGACACTTCAGGTTGTGATCGATCAGGGAAATGGTGAAGTTATGAAATATTATCCGATCACAGACTTAAACAAGGCAGCCGGAATTGATGACAGCCAGACATCAAAGAGCAGTTCCAATTCCAAAAAGACTGTATCGGATGAAGAAGAATAGGAGGTGCCGGATATGAAAAAAGCAGGAAAAACATTAATCGTAATAGCAGTGATTGCCATATTGATGGTATTATCCGGTTCGTTCTATACGACTATGGAAAATGAATACTCTGTTGTAAAACAGTTTGGCAGGATTGTCCAGAACAATGATACAGCGGGGCTCAGAGTGAAGGTGCCGTTTGTACAGACAGTCAGTTATGTGCCCAAGGCACTGCAGGTCTATGATCTTCCGCAGTCCGAGGTTATTACCAGTGATAAAAAGACCATGATCGTGGATGCATATGTATTGTGGGATGTTACGGATGCCAAGGCTTACACACAGACACTCAATGCAAGTGCATCGACCGCACAGGGCAGAATTGATGTGATCGTTTACAATGCGATCAAGACGACGATTTCATCCATGACACAGGAGGAGCTGATCGCCAGCCGGGACAATTCGGTCAGAATTGAGACGACGACGGATGAAACGGATGATATCGAGATCAAGGATATTGAAGCACAGGAGCTGGATGAGGATGGAAATGTCATAAAATCCTCCGATAAAGAGGTTGAAGTCATTGTGATCTCTGACCTTTTAGAAAAATGCATCGGTGACCAGTGCGACCAGTATGGTATTGAGATTTCGGATGTCAAGATCAAGGTTCTGGATCTGCCGGATGAAAATAAAGAGGCTGTATACAATCGTATGATCACAGAACGCAACAATATCGCAGCTGCATACAAGGCACAGGGTGAATCCGAAGCACAGATCATCCGCAATACGACGGATAAGGAAGTTTCTGTTATGTTGTCGGAGGCTCAGGCAAAGGCCGATGCAACCGTGGCCGAAGGCGAGGCAGAATATATGCGTATCCTGTCAGAGGCATACAATGATGAAGGAAAAGCGGATTTTTACTTATTCAGTCTCCAGCTGGATACGTTAAAGGAATCTGTTACCAACGGCAATACAACCGTATTTCTGGATAAAAACAGCCCGATTGCACAGATTTTTGAGGGTGTAAACTGATAAATAAGAGGAAAATATTATGTTTGAATTTGAAGCAAAGATCAGATACAGTGAGGTTGACAGTGATGGAAAGCTCAGCCTGTTAGGACTGCTCAACTATTTTCAGGACTGTTCCACATTCCAGTCCGAAGAGCTTGGTGTGGGCATAGAATATCTGAAAGAAAAAGGACTGCTCTGGGCACTTTCTGCATGGCAGATCGTAGTCAAAAGATATCCAAAGCTTTGTGAAAAAGTCACAGTTGGTACAGCGCCTTATGAGTTTCGCGGATTTATCGGAAACAGAAATTTCTGGATGAAGGATGCCAACGGAGAATTGATAGCATGGGCTAACTCGGTCTGGAGCCTGATCAGTATCAAGGAAGGGCTTCCGGTCAAGTGCCCGGCAGATATGCAGGATGTGTATGAGCTGTCGGATAAACTGCCGATGGATTATGCTCCCAGACATATCCGTTTTGAGGGTGAGGGCGTACATAAGGATACGGTCGAGGTGGTAAAGCACCATCTGGATACCAACCATCATGTCAACAACGGACAATTTGTCAATATTGCGATGGATTTTCTGCCGTTGGATTTCAAAGTGCGGCAGCTGCGCGTGGAATACAAGATGCAGGCGCATCTCGGTACACTTTTTTATCCCGAGGTTTATACATCCAAAGATAAAATAGGGGTTGCCTTATTGGACGAAGATGGTAAAGTATACTGTAATGTGGAATTTGAAAAAGAGGACGGAAAGACATGTTAAAATTAGGTGAAAAACAAAGACTGACAATTATTAAAACAGAGACCTTCGGCGTATATCTGGCTGAATTTATGCCGAAAAAGGGTGACGATCCGGCTAAGATCGAAAAAGTACTTCTGCCGGCAAAACAGGTGCCGGAGGATTTCGGCGTCGGTGACTCGCTGGAGGTTTTTTTATACAAGGACTCGCAGGATAGGCTGATCGCCACGATACACACCCCGGCACTGACGTTTGGAGAAGTAGCCAAATTAAAGGTGGCGCAGGTCACCAAAATTGGAGCCTTTCTTTCATGGGGACTGGAAAAGGATCTGTTTCTCCCTTATAAAGAGCAGACCAGACGTGTCGAGGCCGGCGATGAAATTTTAACTGCCTTATACATCGATAAGAGCAGCAGACTGGCAGCGACGATGCGTTTGTATCCGTATCTGACGATTGCGGACAAATATCAAAAGGATGATACCGTTACCGGTACGGTATATGAAGTCGCTCCCGGATTTGGTGCTTATGTGGCGGTTGATGACTGCTATCAGGCCATGATTCCGCAAAAGGAGCTGACACAGAAGGTATATCCCGGAGAGCAGATCGAGGCAAGGGTAATTGCCGTAAAGGAAGATGGCAAGCTGGATCTGAGCCTGCGTAAAAAAGCATATATCCAGATGAATCCGGATGGAGAAAAGATTTTAGAGCTTCTTTCACAGCACAACGGAAAGCTTCCGATCGGGGATAAATCTTCGCCGGATGAGATAAAAGAGCTGCTTTCCATGAGCAAAAATGAATTTAAGCGGGCAGCAGGCCATCTGTACAAGGAGCGCAAGATCATTATTTCAGATAAGGAAATAAAGCTTGCAAAGTCAGACAAACAATAAAAAGCCTGCCACAGATGTTAGAAAAGTGTTATAAAAATGTGAAAAAGCTTTGCTTTTTATATGAATTGTTTTATAATCATTGCAAATAGATCTCAGGGGCGGTCACGGACCGGTTTTGGGATGCACAATTTATCAATAAAGGAGAATGAAGAGATGAAAGTTCAGAATATCACAGATGTAGACAAATTTTTTGAAGTAATTGACAGCTGCAAAGGCAAAGTAGAATTGGTTACAGGTGAAGGCGACCGTCTGAATCTGAAATCCAAATTATCACAGTATGTTTCCATGGCTAATATCTTCTCAGATGGCACAATTTCAGAACTGGAACTGTTAGCATATGAACCGGAAGATATCCAGAAATTATTAAGCTTCATGATGAGCTAAGATTTTTATTGGCTATATCAGGGAATAAAGACAGACGGGTGATCAAATGCGAAAGACAGAAGTATTGGGAGTTTCGTTGACTGATTATACCATTCGCGAATCTATGAAAAAAGTGGATACTTTTTTTCGGGATAGAAAAGTCGGTACCATTGCGATGATTACCATGAGGGGGCTTCTGGCCGCACACGAAGATGAAGCCATCAAAAACTGGATGGGGAGCATTGATCTGACAATACCGGCAGATGCAGAGATTCTGCGTGCCGGCGATATTGCATTTCACAGCCGCATCCGGGACGTTGAAAATAATACGTTTGTGACAGAATTTTTTAAAAAGATCGTACGTCAGAAAAAGAACGTTTATTTACTGAGTGATAATCAGACAGAGCTCGACAAATTAAAAAATGACATTTTATCCTATGAGGAAGATGTCCGGATCGTGGGCAGTTTTTGTCTGGATTCAACTGAAAATGATGGCGACTATGTTGTCAATGAGATCAATATGACATTTGCAGATGTATTGATATCCAATCTGGGGACTCCCGGAAGAGAAAGCTTTTTTGAGGATAATCATATGAAGTTAAATGTTGCGATCTGGATGATGGTGAGGCCGGATGTGGATCTGGCAGATAAGGGGAAAGGTTTTTTTGTGACCCTGCATAAAAGGATGGTCAAAAAGATCTTTTCAGCAAGATTGCTGCGTTATCATAAAAACAATTCCGAACAGACAGACGAAGAGGATACTCAGAAGACAAATTAAATACAAAGGTTCCGTATAAACGGGTTCCATACAGATAACAGGGTGTAATTCCTACCGGGATTGCACCTTTTTTTATTGCAGGAAAAAGTCATATGTCGAATGTCAGAAAAATTTGTGAAAAACACAAAAAATTCACAAAAAATGCTGGTATTATTTGTGAAAATATATTAAACTTGTTTACATAATGGATTTTAAAGTGTGGGGTTAGGCTTAAATGTCCAAAGAGGGAGCATAGACTATGATTTCAAATCAGATATTACAAAATACGATTGAAGGGTTAAAAGGAATATCGGGCGTAGATTTTATCGTGCTGGATACAGATGGCAATGAGGTTGCCCAGACATCCAGAAATGAATTTGATTATACGCCGGAAGTTGTTGAGTTTGTGAAGTCTCCGGCTGACAGTCAGGAGTTTTCCAAATATCTCTTCTTCAAGATCTATGACGATCAGTCACCGGAATACATTCTGGTGGTAGTCGGCTCCGGGGACAATTCCTATCTCGTGGGCAAGATGGCCGCTTTTCAGATGCAGGGACTTATGGTTGCCTACAAGGAGCGCTTTGACAAGGATAATTTCATCAAAAACCTGCTTCTTGACAACCTTCTGATGGTTGATATTTACAGCCGGTCGCAAAAGCTGCACATTCCGATGGAAGCCAAAAGGACTGTGATGATCGTAGAGCCCGTCGACAAAAAAGAGAGTGGACTGCCCGAAGCAGTAAGGGCATGCTTCCATGCCAATGGCAAGGATTTTGTCACAGCCGTTGATGAAAACAGTGTCGTGATCGTCAAGGAAATTACCGAAAATGATTCCAAGGCTGAGATTGAAAAGACAGCCACCATGATCAAAAACCATCTGGATAAAGAGGGTATTTCCAGAGTGCACGTTGCATATGGTAATATAGTAAACGAATTGAAAGAGGTCAGCCGTTCTTACAAAGAGGCCAAGATGGCTATGGATGTCGGCAAGATATTCTTTGAAGAACGCTGTGTGATCGCATATAGTGAGCTGGGAATCGGACGTCTGATCTATCAGCTGCCGATACCGCTTTGCAAAATGTTCATCCATGAAATTTTCGGTGGAAGAAATCCGGATGATTTTGACGAAGAGACGATTTCGACCATCCACAAATTTTTCGAGAACAGTCTCAATGTTTCAGAGACTTCGCGGCAGTTGTTCATACACCGCAATACATTGGTATACCGGTTGGATAAGCTTCAAAAGAGTACCGGTCTTGATTTGAGAGTATTTGAGGATGCAATCACCTTTAAGATTGCGCTCATGGTAGTAAAATACATGAAATATATGGAAAGCTTTAATTATTAAGCAAAAGAAAGCGAGAGAAAGCAGGTAAGCAGAATGATTACATTGGATCATGTGAGTAAGTCCTATTCGACCGGTGCGCCGGCATTAAATGATGTCAGCATCAAGATTGAACCGGGTGAATTTGTATTTGTTGTTGGAGACAGCGGCTCCGGCAAGTCTACATTGATTAAGTTATTATTGAGAGAGTTGTTGCCGACTTCCGGCACCATTACCGTAAACGGCACAGATGTAGGAAAGCTCAAACATCGTCAGATCCCCAAATTCCGCCGTAATATCGGAGTTGTATTCCAGGATTTCCGGTTATTGATGGATCGCAATGTATATGAAAATGTTGCGTTTGCCCAGCGTGTTGTACAGGTTCCGAGCAAACAGATCCGCAAAAATGTGCCTTCCATCCTCTCTGTAGTAGGACTGGCAGGCAAATACAAGGCAAGACCGAGACAGCTTTCCGGTGGAGAGCAGCAGCGTGTGGCTGTTGCAAGAGCGCTGGTCAACGAGCCGCCGATTTTGCTGGCGGATGAGCCGACCGGTAATCTGGATCCCAAAAATTCACAGGAGATCATGAAGCTTTTAGAGGAAATCAACGAAAAAGGAACGACAGTAGTGGTTGTTACCCACAACCGTGAGATTGTCAATTCCATGAAAAAAAGGGTCATTACAATGAATAAGGGAGTTATTGTAAGCGATCAGAAAGAAGGATCTTACATCGATGAGATTTAGTACATTACTTTATACTATAAAACAGGGCTTTGCAAATATTTTCCGCAACAAATGGTACTCCCTTGCATCTGTTGCAACCATCAGCGCATGTCTGTTTTTATTTGGTATCTTTTATTCTGTAGTAGCCAATTTTCAGTACATACTCAAATCAGCCCAGGACGGCGTAGCTGTTACGGTATTCTTTGATGAAGGTATCAGCGATGAGAGAATCGCCGAGATCGGCAATGAGATCCAGCAGAGAAGTGAAGTTGACCATATCAACTTTATTTCCGCAGATGAAGCATGGAACAGCTTCAAGGATGAATATCTGGGTGAATATGCAGACGGATTTACCGAAAATCCCCTTGCAGATGCTGCCAACTATGAGATTTATATCAAGGATGTTTCCATGCAGGCCTCACTGGTAGCTTATCTGGAAGAGGTACCCGGTATCCGGATGGTCAACCAGTCTGAGATTACTGCCAATACACTGGATGGCATCAACCGTCTGGTCGGTTATGTGGCAATCGGTATCATTGTACTTTTGCTGTTTGTTTCCGTGTTCCTGATCGGCAATACCGTTACAATCGGTATTTCTGTCAGAAAAGAAGAGATCAACATTATGAAATATATCGGGGCAACCGACTTCTTTGTCAGATGTCCGTTCGTGGTTGAAGGTATGATCATCGGACTGATCGGATCTATCGTACCTCTGGGTATTGTATATCTGATCTACAACAACGTGATAGGCTTTGTACTCAACAAATTTACAGTGCTGAGTTCTATTTTGAAATTCCTGTCAGTGCAGGAGGTATTCCATGTTCTGCTTCCCGTTTCGCTCGTGATCGGTGTGGGAATTGGTTTTATTGGAAGTTTCATTACAGTAAGAAAGCATATTCGTGTCTAGGGGTAAGGAGAAAGCACAACTATGAAAAGAATTTGGAAAAACATGAGCGTCCTGCTTTGTATGATATTTATCATATCGGCACCGGCCAATGTATATGCAACAGAAAAAACAGCGGCTGACTACAAGCAGCAGATCCAGGACCGTAGACAGAGTGCGCAGGACAACAAGCAGGAGATCGAAGCTTCCGAATCCAAGGTCGATCAGATGGAAGAGCAGGTTGCCGGCCTTAACAGTGAAAAAAAGGAGCTGCAGACTGCCAAAAATGAGCTGAGTTCGACTGTTGAGGAGCTTGATACACAGTTATCCAGTGTACAGGAAATCTTAAGCGGACTTGAGGAAGATATCGAGCGCAAAAACAAACAGATTGAAAATACCAAGGAACGGATCCGTGAGGCTGAGGCCAATCAGGAAGAGCAGTACGAATCCATGAAAAAGCGTATCAAGTTTATGTATGAAAAGGGAAATACTGCTTATATTTCCATGGTTTTTGGTGCAGAAAGTCTGTCTGATATGCTCAACAAGGCTGAATATATCGAAGAGGTTTCCGCCTATGACAGAGACCTTTTAAATCAGTATGCCGAGACCAAATATGAGGTTATGAATTTAAAAGACAAACTGGTGACTGAGCAGAATTCTTTGCTTGAGACACAGGAGCAGGCACAGATTCAGGAAGACCAGATGTCCAGACTGATCGATGAGAAAAACGGCCAGATCGAAAAATACGAATCAGAGATCAGCACCAAAGAGGATGCCATCAAAGAATATGAAAATATGATCGCAGCCCAGAATGCGACGATCGCAGCACTTGAGGCCAAGGTACTGAAAGCTGAAAAAGAAGCATTAGCGCTGGAAAAGGAGCTGGAAGAATCCGGACTTTCCGATAATGATATCGACAGCGGCACTACGACAACGACCAAGCCGCAGGTTTATTCCGGACCGTTCTGTTTCCCGGCACCGTCATATACAAGAGTATCCGATGACTATGGCTATCGTATTCATCCGACTCTCGGTGTAAAGCAGTTCCACAACGGAATTGACTTTGCAGCGCCCGGAGGAAGCCCGATACTGGCTGCACAGAGCGGAACTGTTATTGCAGCATCCTATAGCTCTACCATGGGCAATTATATCATGATCAGTCATGGTGGCGGTGTGATCACGATTTACATGCATGCATCCGCATTGTATGTATCATCCGGACAGACCGTAACAAAGGGACAAAAGATTGCAGCAGTCGGAACAACCGGCCGCTCAACAGGTAACCACCTGCATTTTTCTGTCCGTGTCAACGGAAGCTATGTAAGTCCATGGAGTTATTTATAAGATAGAGGGTAGTTATATTGGAAGATCAGAATCAACAACAGATACAGCAGATGCAGCAATTCCAGCAGATGCAGTCAGCGCCACAGATGGGTGGCAATGGACCGGATGACAAAAAAGGCGGAAAGATCGTCCCGTTTGCAGTCGGTTTGCTGATCGGAGCTGCAGTGGCAGGGCTGCTGGCCATGATATTTATTTTACTGCAGTCCAGGACGACAGTGGCTTATGCAGATGGGGATTCTGCTATCAATTCTGCGACCATTTCCAAGCTGCAAAAGCTGGAAGAGGGAATTGATGCATATTATCTCAATGATGTGAGCCAGAATGATCTGGAAGACAGTCTGTATCACGGACTGATAGAAGGACTGGGAGATCCGTATTCGACATATTATTCTCCGGAGGAACTGGAGGATATCATGGAATCGACAGAAGGCGTTTATTATGGAATCGGTGCTTATATCGGTTATGATACGACGCGCGACTACTGCAAGATTTCCAAATGTATGGACAATTCTCCGGCAGAAGAAGCAGGGCTTATGCCAGATGATATCATTGTCAAGGTTGACGGACAGGATATGTACAAGGTTCAGACCAGTGACATTGTTACTTATATCAAGGGACCGGAGCATACCAGTGTGGAGCTTACGATCTATCGTGAGGGTGAGCTGGATTACCTGACCATCAATGTAGAAAGACGCAAAATAGAAACACCGACTGTTGCATACAATATGGATGATGACAAGATCGCTTATATCCAGATTGCTGAATTTGACGAAGTGACCTCAGGACAATTTGAGGATTATCTGAATCAGGCTTATCAGGAAGGTATGAAGGGACTTGTGATTGATTTGCGTGACAATCCGGGAGGAAGCCTTTCAACAGTTGTAGAAATTGCCAATCAGATCCTGCCCAAGGGACTTGTAGTATATACCGAGGACCGCGACGGCAACCGCAAAGAATACAGCTGTGACGGTAGCCATGAGATTCAGGTGCCGCTTGTTGTACTGGTCAATGGCAACAGTGCCAGCGCTTCCGAGATCCTGGCAGGATCCATCAAGGATTATGGTGTCGGAACCATTCTGGGTACAACGACCTTCGGAAAAGGTATCGTCCAGAAAATTTTCTCACTTTCCGACGGTTCGGCATTGAAGCTTACGATCAGCCATTATTACACACCCAAGGGCAATGACATCCACGGTGTCGGCATTGAGCCCGACGAGGTGCTGGAGCTGGATAAGGAAGCATATGTCAATGATGGCGTTGACAATCAGTTAAACCGTGCCAAAGAGATTTTGAGACAAGAGATCGGAATTAGCGAATAAATAATAATTTTTTACAGATCATAATATGGAGGTCAAAGGAATTTTGGCCTCTTTGATATCAGAGGAAAAGTAATGGATAAAAAACTGGCCTATTTAGTAACTGCATACAAGGACTTTGATGCGGTGTATGAATTGGCCTCTTTTTTATGCGAAAAGGATCGTGTCTGGATCCATGTGGACAAAAAGAGCAAGCAGCTTGGGGAAGCAGAGCTTGACCGGTTGAACCGTCTGGCTGGATGTGTGGCATACAAGGAGTATCCCATTGCGTGGGGCGGATACAATCACGTTAAGGCTTTGCTTTCACTGATGGAAAAGGCTGTTGCGGACGAGGAAGTATCCTATATCCATATGCTTACGGGAGAAGATTTTCTACTGATGGATCCGGCAGATATCCACGATCGTTTTGTAGAGGACGAACATATTTATCTGAGCTATATTGCTGAACCGGATTTCAATGAAAGTGTCAGGAAAAGATATTACTATTACAATTTTTTCCAGGATAAAAATGTCAAAAATAAAGTCCTTTGGCTGATACAGGATATGACGGTACGCTTTCAAAAGATGATTGGCATTAAAAGGACACATCTGGGAGAGTTTTTGCATATATACAAGGGACTGGTATATATATCCATGCCTGTTGAGGCGGCAAGAGATATTTTAGATTATGTAAAAACACATCCGCAGTATGAAAAAGACCTGTACTGGTGTCAGCTTCCAGAGGAATTCTTTTTCCACACGCTTTTATTAAGTGGATATTTTTATGATGGAAAATGGAAGAAGCGGATCATAGACAGAGAGCTTCGCTATATGAACTGGACGAGAGGGGACGGAGGAAGCCCTGTTTATCTGGAAGATCGTGATTTTGATGAGTTAGCCAAGAGCAACTGTGTGTTTGCAAGAAAGTTCCATGGAAAGGAATCAGGCAGTCTCAGGGAGCGGATCAGAAAAGAATTATGGCCCAGACATAAAGAAATTTGATTTGAATGACAGACCGCAGTGAAAAGTGTTTTCACAGTCGGTCTGTTTTATTTTGCCGTGCTTGCAGAACCGGTAGAAATTTTTACAAACAAGGAACAAATGTTCGATAAAACTCTATACAAATTAAAAAAAATGTGTTATATTTTATAGATGCTTACAGAATTGCATATGCTAATTTATGATATGATATCAGGATCATAAGCAAATCTATCGGAGGTAATATTTGTGCCAGAGGAAAAGTCTATTTTTAAATTACATGCGCCATATGAGCCGACCGGAGACCAGCCGCAGGCAATCAGCCAGCTGGTAGAGGGCTTTCAGAAAGGCTATCAGTTTGAGACCCTGCTTGGAGCAACCGGCTCTGGCAAGACCTTTACAATGGCCAATGTGATCGCCGCGCTCAACAAGCCGACACTGATCATTGCCCACAACAAGACGCTGGCAGGACAGCTCTATTCGGAATTTAAAGAGTTCTTTCCGGAGAATGCGGTCGAATATTTTGTTTCATACTATGATTATTACCAGCCGGAGGCATATGTACCTTCTACGGATACCTATATTGAAAAGGATTCATCCATCAATGATGAAATTGACAAGCTGAGGCTGTCAGCGACCGCATCTTTGGCAGAACGCAGGGATGTGATCGTGGTTTCCTCGGTTTCGTGTATATATGGACTGGGAAGTCCCGATGATTATGAGGGGATGATCGTGTCACTGCGTCCCGGCATGCAAAAGGACCGTGATGAGGTCATTCATGAGCTGATTGCGATCCAGTACCTGCGCAATGATATGGATCTGGACCGCAGCTGCTTCCGTGTAAGAGGCGACACGATCGAGATCAATCCGGCACAGGGCGGAGATTATCTGATCCGGGTCGAGTTTTTCGGAGATGAGATTGACCGTATCTGCGAAGTGGATCCTCTGCTTGGCAAGGTGATGACGCAGCTCCAGCATGTTTCCATCTTCCCGGCGTCCCACTATGTTGTTCCACAGGAAAAGATCAACCGTGCCTGCAAGGATATTGAGGCTGAGCTGGAGGAACGGGTCAGATATTTCAAGGGTGAGGACAAGCTTCTGGAGGCACAGAGGGTTTCCGAACGTACCAACTTTGATGTGGAAATGCTGAGAGAGACCGGCTTTTGCAGCGGTATCGAAAATTATTCCCGTCACTTAAGCGGGATGAAGGCCGGTGAGCCGCCGCATACGCTGATCGATTTCTTCAAGGATGATTTCCTGATTATTATCGATGAGTCGCATATTACTGTGCCGCAGATCCGCGGTATGTACTTTGGGGACCGGTCGCGCAAGACCACTTTGGTGGATTATGGTTTCCGACTGCCCTCTGCACTGGATAACCGGCCACTCAATTTTGAAGAGTTTGAAAGCAGGATCGACCAGCTGATGTTTGTCTCTGCGACACCGTCAGTTTACGAAGAGGAGCATGAAATGCTGCGTGCAGAGCAGATCATCCGTCCCACAGGACTGTTGGATCCGGAGGTTTTTGTGCGCCCGGTAGAAGGCCAGATCGATGATCTGATCGCAGAGATCAACAAAGAGATCTCCAAAAAGAACAAGATACTTGTCACGACCCTGACCAAGCGTATGGCAGAGGATCTGACTGATTATATGAAAGAGATCGGCATCCGTGTCCGCTATCTGCATTCCGATATTGATACGCTGGAACGAGCAGAGATCATCCGCGACATGCGACTGGATGTTTTTGATGTCCTTGTCGGGATCAACCTGTTAAGGGAAGGTTTGGATATTCCGGAGATTTCTCTGGTTGCGATCATTGATGCGGACAAGGAAGGCTTCCTGCGTTCGGCTACCTCCCTGATCCAGACGATCGGACGAGCAGCCCGCAATGCGGAAGGACATGTGATCATGTATGCGGACAATATGACCGATTCCATGAAGGTGGCTATTGAAGAGACTGCCAGACGACGCAAGATCCAGATGGCATACAATGAAGAGCATCATATCACGCCTACCACGATCAAAAAAGCAGTCAGAGACCTGATCAGTATATCCAAGACGATCGCCAAAGAGGAAATGAATTTTGAAAAAGATCCGGAATCCATGAGCAGGGAAGAACTGGAAAAGCTGATCGGAAAGATCCAGAAGGAAATGCGGAAGGCTGCAGCAGACCTCAATTTCGAAGCTGCCGCAGAGCTGCGTGACAAAATGGTGGAACTCAAAAAGCATCTGGAAGAGCTGGATGATTAAAACATGACATCGGTGTCAGAACATATAGAAAAGACAAAATAAAAGAGGCATAAAATGGCAAAAGAACAGGAATTTATCAAAATAAGAGGTGCGAAGGAGCACAACCTGAAAAATATAGATCTGGATATCCCGCGTAATGAGATGATTGTTTTTACCGGCCTTTCCGGATCGGGAAAGTCATCACTGACTTTTGATACGATTTACGCAGAGGGACAGAGGCGATATATGGAATCGCTGTCTTCCTATGCGAGACAGTTCCTTGGACAGATGGAAAAGCCGAATGTCGAAAAAATAGAGGGGCTTTCCCCGGCTATTTCCATTGACCAGAAATCAACAAACCGCAATCCCAGATCTACGGTTGGAACCGTGACGGAGGTGTATGATTATTTCCGTCTTTTATATGCGCGTATCGGTATTCCGCATTGCCCGGTCTGCGGCAGGGAGATCTCCAAGCAGACGGTCGATCAGATGGTTGATCAGATCATGAAGCTGGAAGAAGGAACGCGTATCCAGGTCCTGGCACCTGTCGTAAGGGGCAGAAAGGGAGAGCATGCCAAGGTCTTTGAGCGTGCCAAAAAGAGTGGATATGTCAGAGTGCGTGTAGACGGCAATCTGTATGATCTTTCTGATGAGATCAAGCTGGAAAAAAATATCAAGCACAACATTGAAATCGTCGTAGACCGTCTGGTAGTCCGTGAAGGCATTGAAAAGCGTCTGACCGATTCGGCAGAAAACGCGCTGGCACTTGCAGAAGGTATTCTTCTGATTGATGTCGTAGGCGGCGAGGAGATGACTTTTTCACAGAGCTTTTCCTGCCCGGACTGCGGTGTCAGCATCGATGAGATTGAGCCACGCAGCTTTTCATTCAACAATCCTTTCGGAGCCTGCCCGGATTGTTCCGGTCTGGGATACCGGATGGAATTTGATGAGGATCTTATGATACCGGATAAGAGTCTGTCCATCAATCAGGGTGCTATTACTGTGATGGGCTGGCAGTCCTGCAACAACAAGGGAAGCTTTGCCAATGCTGTTTTACAGGCTCTATGTGAGGAATATGATTTTGATCTGGATACACCGTTTGAGGATTACCCGCAGGCTGTCCATGATATTCTGATCAACGGAACAGACGGCAAAAAGGTCCTGGTGGAATATGAAGGCCAGCGTGGTCGCGGTGTATATCCCATTGCTTTTGAGGGACTTATCCGCAATGTCCAGAAACGGTACCGTGAGACCGGCTCGGAGACCATGAAAGCTGAGTATGAGGCTTTTATGCGTATCACGCCGTGTCCGTTGTGTAAAGGCAGACGACTGAAACGGGAATCTCTGGCAGTTACGATTTGTGACAAAAATATATATGATATTACTTCTTTATCCATCGGTGATTTGTATCACTTTTTGCAGGAAATGACCCTGACAAGCCAGCAGGCACTGATCGGTGAGCGTATCCTCAAGGAGATCCGCGCACGTATCGGCTTTTTAAAGGATGTCGGTCTGGAATATCTGTCTCTTGCAAGAGGAACAGCATCCCTATCCGGTGGTGAAGCCCAGAGAATCCGTCTTGCAACGCAGATCGGTTCCGGTCTGGTCGGTGTATGCTACATTCTGGATGAGCCGAGTATCGGACTGCATCAGAGAGACAATGACAAGCTGCTTGCCGCACTCAAAAATCTGCGGGATCTGGGCAACACCCTGATTGTTGTAGAACATGATGAGGATACCATGCTGGCGGCAGATTATGTTGTGGATATCGGACCGGGAGCAGGAAGCCATGGTGGTGAGGTTGTAGCCTGCGGAACTGCAAAAGAGATCATGGAGGTAGAGGAATCTGTTACCGGACAGTACCTGAGTGGTAAGATCCAGATTCCGGTTCCGGCCGTGCGTCGTACTCCTAAGGGATTTTTGCGTATCAAGGGGGCCAGTGAGCACAACCTCAAAAATATCAATGTCGATATTCCGCTGGGCGTGTTTACCTGTGTGACCGGTGTATCTGGCTCCGGCAAATCCTCCCTTGTCAATGAGATCCTTTACAAGGCACTTGCCAAGAAGCTGAACCGGGCACATACGATTCCCGGCAAGTTTAAGGCTATCGAGGGCGTGGAAAATTTAGATAAAGTCATCGCGATTGACCAGTCACCGATCGGAAGGACGCCGAGATCCAATCCGGCTACCTATACCGGCGTGTTTGACATGATCAGGGATCTTTTTGCGGGCACGACAGATGCCAAGGAAAGAGGATATCAGAAAGGACGTTTCAGCTTCAATGTCAAGGGCGGACGTTGCGAAGCTTGTGGCGGAGACGGTATCATCAAGATTGAAATGCACTTCCTGCCGGATGTCTATGTACCGTGTGAGGTCTGTGGCGGAAAGCGTTACAACCGCGAGACTCTGGAATGTCTGTACAAAGGAAAAAATATTTTTGATGTACTGGATATGACGGTTGAGGAAGCTCTGCATTTCTTTGAGCATGTACCTTCTATCCGCAATAAGATCCAGACCCTGTACGATGTCGGACTTTCCTATGTCAAGCTGGGACAGCCCTCGACCACTTTGTCCGGTGGAGAGGCACAGCGTATCAAGCTGGCGACAGAATTGTCCCGCAAGAGCACCGGAAAGACTATCTATATTCTGGATGAGCCGACAACCGGACTGCATTTTGCCGATGTACACAAGCTGGTGGACATTCTGCACAGACTGGCAGAAGGCGGTAATACGGTTGTTGTTATTGAGCACAATCTGGATGTGATCAAGGCGGCTGATTATATTATCGATATGGGACCGGAAGGCGGAGACGGCGGCGGAACCGTTATTGCGACCGGAACACCGGAAGAAATTGCCAAAAATCCCAGGTCTTACACAGGTATTTATGTGGACAAGATGCTCAAAAAGGCAAAGAAAGCAGAATGATGACAGAGAATTTTAAAGACAGGGATTAAGGTTTTTGGGAATTGCTCCGATATAATAAATAGCATGGATGCACAAAAAAGAAATCAGACGGATACTGGTTTTCTTTTCTGTGCATTTTTTAAAATAATATAAAATTCCTCAAAACCCTTTGAAAAACTATAAGGAGTGCGCTATAATTCATCTATGTGTGTAAATAGATAATAGCCGTAGAAGCGCAAAATGGATCCTATAGAGATTACAGGATGAAAATTGTCGCAAAAGGTGTTCATACAGATAGAATGTTTATAGAAAGGGATTTGGAACCATGATGAGAGACACTGATATCGGAATTGACTTAGGAACAGCAAGTATTTTAGTTTATATCAGAGGCAAGGGCGTTGTCTTAAAAGAGCCAAGCGTTGTTGCATTTGACAGAGATACCGACAAGATCAAAGCGATCGGAGAGGATGCCAGACTGATGCTTGGCCGTACGCCGGGCAACATCACAGCAGTCAGACCCTTGAGACAGGGTGTTATTTCTGACTACGGTGTGACAGAAAAGATGATGAAATATTTCATCCAGAAGGCATTGGGCAGAAAATCTTTCAAAAAGCCCAGAGTTGTTGTCTGCGTACCCAGTGGTGTTACAGAGGTTGAGAAAAAGGCTGTTGAGGATGCTACTTATTCAGCAGGTGCCAGAGATGTCAAACTGATCGAGGAACCTATCGCAGCAGCAATCGGAGCAGGAATTGATATTTCCAAGCCCTGTGGCAATATGATCGTTGATATCGGTGGCGGTACTTCCGACATCGCTGTCATTTCCTTAAAGGGAACAGTTATCAGCGCATCCATCAAAATTGCAGGTGATGATTTTGATGAAGCTCTGGTACGTTATATGCGTAAAAAACACAATCTTCTGATCGGTGAAAGAACAGCAGAGGATTTGAAGATCAAAATTGGTACAGCCTACAAGCGCCCGGAGGTAGATACTCTGGATGTCAGAGGCCGTGACCTGGTAACCGGTCTTCCCAAGACAGTACAGGTTACAAGTGAAGAAACAGAAGAAGCTTTAAAAGAAACAACAGCACAGATCATCGAAACCATCCACAGTGTACTGGAACAGACACCGCCGGAGCTGGCTGCAGATATTGCGGACAGAGGAATTGTCCTGACCGGAGGCGGTTCATTACTGCGTGGACTGGAAGATCTGATCGAAGCCAAGACTGGTATCCATACCATGACGGCAGAGGATCCGATGACATGCGTTGCTGTCGGAACAGGTAAATATGTTGAGATTCTTGCTGATTATAAAGGGGATTTCTAAATGGTAAAAGGTCTATATACTGCTTATACCGGCATGTTAAACCAACAAAATAAAGTCGATGTGATTGCCAACAATCTGGCAAATGCAGCCACTACGGGTTTCAAAAAAGAGGGTTCTACCAGTGAAGCCTTTGATGCGGTGCTTGCACACAAGATCAAGGATCAGACATCGGCTGCCCGTGCCAAATACATCGGTACGATGAATTTAGGTGTCAAAATAGGCGAAAATTATGTGGATTACAGTCAGGGAGCATTTGAGACCACCGACAATACTTATGATCTGGCGTTATCGGGCGACGGTTTTTTCTGTGTGGAATTTACCAACAAAGCCGGTGAGACCAGTACCAAATATACAAGGGACGGTTCATTTACACTCAATGTGGATGGCTATCTCGTGACAAAAGACGGAGATTATGTTCTGGACCGGAACGGACAGCATATCAAGCTGGATCCTCTGGCGGATGCCAGAATTGATGAGAGCGGTACCATATATCAAAATGACCGTGCGGTTGCCAGAATCGGGCTTCAGGATTTTGAAGATTACAATTACCTGGAGCATTATGGGGAAAATTATTACCAGCCGGTAGACGGTGCAACACCGACGACATCCAATGCCCAGATCTTTGAGGGTTATCTGGAGGCGTCCAATGTACAGGTTGTCAAGGAAATGGTTGAACTGATCAGTGCGACCCGTACCTATGAAAGCAACCAGAAGGTGATCCAGACCATTGATGAGACACTGGATACGGCGGTCAACCAGCTTGGAAAGGTATAGGAGGATTAAGGTATGGTTAGATCTTTGTGGTCCGGCGCTACCGGAATGATCGCACAACAGACAAATGTAGATACGATTGCCAACAATCTGGCAAATGTCAATACAACAGGCTACAAGGCTGAGCGTGCAGAGTTTAAGAGCCTTTTATACCAGACACTTCAGACAAAGACCACCACGGCAAACGGAGACCAGAAACCGATCAGTGCCCAGGTAGGACTTGGTGTGCGCAATTCTTCCATTACTTCTGTTTTTACAGAGGGCAGCTTTTTAGCTTCAGACAGTGCAAGCGCATTTGCGATAGATGGAGACGGCTTTTTTGCTGTTCGTGACGGAAGCGGCAATATCCAGTATACGAGAAACGGTAACTTTACATGGGCGATCGGCAACAATGGATTGAACCTGACGACCTCCGAGGGATATCAGGTCTTAAATTCGGCAGGTCAGCCGATCAGCGTTCCGGCTACATATACGACATCCAACCTGACGATTTCCGGACAGGGCGAGCTCTGCTATCCGGATGCCAGCAACAATCCGCAGGGACTGGGTATTTTTATCGGATTGTATCAGTTCCAAAATCCGGCCGGCCTTGAAAAGACAAGCTCCAGTCTGTATAGCGCAACCGCAGCAAGCGGAGGGGCTATCAATGAATATACGACCAATCTGAATATCAAAAAGAGTTCGATCGTACAGGGCTATCTGGAAGGCTCCAACGTACAGGTTGCCGATGAAATGGTCAATCTGATCATTGCACAGCGTGCCTATGAAATGAACTCCAAGGTCATACAGGCATCAGACGATATGATGCAGCAGGCCAATCAATTAAGACGATAAGAGGAAATATAAATGGACATAGGTAGTTTGGACAGCTATTTAAATCAATATCAATCGACGCTTCAGACAAGTAAAACGGCTGACAGCATTTCCAAAATGTCACAAAACGGATTGGAAAATGCCAGTGATGATGAGCTTATGGATGTCTGCAAGCAGTTTGAATCCTACTTTTTAGAGCAGATATTCAAGGAAATGGAAAAGACCACCGATCTTTTTGGAGAGGAAGATAGTGGTTCTTCTTCCCAGTTAGTCGATTACTTCAAGGACTCGGCGATAGAAACGCTTGCGGGAGAATCGACCGAAAAAAATAGTCTGGGACTGGCACAGATGCTGTACGAACAGATGAAACGCAACTACGGATTATAAAACAGGGGGCTGTTGCAGAAAGCGACAGTCCTTTTTTATCGTAGAATCCGCTATGGGTGAAAAGTGATGGAAGAGGAAAAGATTGTATTAAAGGGATATGTCGATCATATCATTTATGAGAATAGGGAAAATAATTATAAAGTGCTGGCGCTTTCCTGTGACAAAACAGATGAAAAGGTAGTCGGGATCTTTCCTGGTGTCGGACAGGGCGACTGCCTCTATATCGAGGGCTTTGAAGAAGAACATCCGAGCTTTGGAACACAGATCCATGCGCGTATGTTTGAGATCGTATTGCCGGATGATTCGTACAGTATCCAGAAATATCTGGGCTCCGGAGCCATCAAGGGAGTTGGAGAAAAGCTGGCTGAACGGATTGTGAAGCGGTTTGGGGAGAATACCTTCCGCATTATGGAAGAGGAGCCTCTGCGTCTGGCAGAAATAAAAGGAATCAGTGAAAGAATTGCTCAGCAGATCGCCATTCAGGTCTGTGAAAAAAAGGATATGCGCCGGGCCATGCTTTTTCTACAGGATTATGGCATGACGGATAAGCTGGCGGTCAAGGTCTATGAATATTATGGCGATGCCATTTATGATGTGCTTAAGACCAATCCTTACCGCATTGCGGAAGAGATTGACGGTGTCGGTTTTAAAACGGCGGATGAGATCGCACTTGGATCCGGCATCCTCATCAATTCGGAATATCGTATCCGCTGCGGTGTGGTATATGCCCTGACGCAGGCTATGATGGGAGGGCACACCTGTCTGCCACAGGAAAAGCTGATCGAGGAATCGGTCAGACTGTTGTCGGTAGACGCGGATGATATCCAGGTGGAGATATCCAATCTGGTTGTGGAGCACCGCATTATGATGCGTCAGGAGGAAGAAAAAGGACCGGTCTTTATTTATGCTCCGTCTGCTTTCCGTGCAGAGAGTGAATGTGCATACAAATTAGAGGAGCTCAATGTCCGTTTTTTTGAGACGGGTGAAGATTGTATGAGTGCCGAAGAAAGCCGGATCCTTGATAAGATTGCCAAAATTGAGGACGGAAGCGGGATTGTGTTGGATGAGATGCAGCGCAGGGCTGTGCTTGAGGCAATCCAAAACGGCGTCATGATTTTGACCGGAGGTCCCGGAACAGGAAAAACGACCACGATCCATATCATGCTCCGGTATTTTGAGGAAGAGCAGATGGAAATTGCGCTTGCTGCACCTACCGGAAGGGCTGCCAAACGTATGACGGAAGCGTGTGGTATGGAAGCAAGGACGATCCACCGGCTTTTAGAGGTCAATGGAGGCGGTGATGACAGCAGCGGCAGCTTCGGGCGGAATGAGGAATATCCGCTGGAGGCGGACGTGATCATTGTGGATGAAATGTCAATGGTGGATATTTTTCTGTTCAAGGCATTGTTAGCAGCAATCCCCAAGGGTGTACATCTGATCATGGTCGGCGACGTGGACCAGCTTCCGAGTGTCGGACCGGGCTGCGTGCTCAAAGATGTGATCGACAGTGGCTGTTATGCGACGGTGGCACTGCAAAATATCTTCCGGCAGGCAGCAGAAAGTGAAATCGTCATGAATGCGCACCGGATACATGATGGAAAAGAGCCTGTGATCCACAACAAAGAGAGCAGGGACTTTTACTTTCTGGAACGCAGCCAGCCGGTAGAAATCTACAACAATATCATCATGCTTGTGTCGGATATGCTGCCACGATATGTCGGCATTGATCCGATGGACGTTCAGGTGCTGACCCCGATGCGTAAGGGGGCGCTCGGTGTCGAAGAATTAAATGCGGTTCTGCAGAAATATCTCAATCCGGCATCGATGGAAAAAAGAGAGCATGCCTATGGTGATCTTTTGTTCCGCGAGGGGGACAAGGTCATGCAGACCAAAAACAATTACAAGCTCGAATGGGAGATCCGTGGAAATTACAACCTGGTCATCAAAAAAGGAGAGGGCATTTTCAATGGAGATGTCGGAATTGTCCGGGAGATCAATGATTATGCATCATTTATGATCATTGAATTTGATGATGGCAGGATCGTCCAGTATCCATATGAAAATCTGGATGAGCTGGAGTTAGCCTATGCTATTACCATCCACAAATCACAGGGTAGTGAATATCCGGCAGTTGTGATACCGTTATTCGGCGTTCCGGGGCTGTTGATATACCGCAATCTTCTCTATACCGGTGTGACAAGGGCGAAGAGCTGTGTGACCCTGATCGGCAGCAGTCAGATCATGAATCAGATGATTTTAAATGAAAATAAGCAAAGGCGGTATACGGGGCTGTATTACCGCATAAAAGAGCGGGAGAGATTATGCGGACAGGAGCATAATTGATAAGACAATCATTTTTAGACTATTTATTTCCATCCAGATGTCCGGTCTGTGACAGGGCGGTGTCGGTTTTTGACAACTGCGCGGGCTTTTGCAGGGATTGTATACAAAAGCTGCCGGTCATCGGGGAGGGACGATGCTATAAATGCGGACGGAAGCTGCGTGATCCTGCACTGCAGTACTGTACAGACTGCATCAGGCATGGCGCGTGGCATCATTATGACAGGGGACTTTCGCTTTGTACCTATGATGATGTGATGAGAAGATCGGTATACCGTCTCAAATACGACCATAGAAGCGAATATGCGGTAAAGTATGGGTACCTTTTGGCAAAGGCTTTTGGCGAGGCTTTAAGGCGGGCTGGAGCAGACAGCGTGACTGCGGTTCCGCTGCATCCAAACCGTATCCGGAAAAGGGGCTACAATCAGGCGGAAATTCTGGCAAAGTCCTTTTCAAAAGAGGCCAAAATCCCTTTTTACAAGGACTTTGTAAAGCGGGATGTGGATACCGCGCCGCTAAAGAGTATGACACGTGCACAACGCCAAAATAATTTGAAAAAGGCTTTTAAATTGGGTAGAAATGATGTAAAATCTAAAGTATCTATAGTCATCGATGATATCTATACGACAGGCAGTACAGTTGATGCTGTTGCAGAGGTATTAAAAAGGGCCGGTGTGTCAAAAATTTATTTTATAACGATTGCAATCGGCCGTGACTAGAGACGGGAGGCATACAGATGAATGTAGTAAATTGTAGAAGATGCGGTAAGTTATTTAATTATATAGCAGGAAGCAAGATATGCCCGATGTGCAAGGAAGAGATCGAGCAGAAATTTCAGGAAGTTAAAAAATATATCCAGCAGAACGGTCGTTGTGACATGATGGAGGTATGCGAGGCCTGTGATGTGGATTCTGCACAGATCCAGACCTGGATCCGTCAGGAACGCCTTCAGTTTGCTGATGATTCGCCTATCAAGGTGGCGTGTGAGGGATGTGGCAAGATGATCGGCAGTGGCAAATACTGCCCGCAGTGCCGTGAGAAGCTGGCTAAAAATCTCAATAGCATGATGACCAAAAATGTGACGGAATTAAAAAATGAACCTCACAAAACAATCGATGCCAAGAGCCGTATGCGTTTCTTGACAGACTAATTACTGGACCGACCAGATATTTGACGGAGAATAGCTCATGATTAATCAGGATCGTTTGCGTCTTATGACCAAAATGGCGGCTTATGAAGCCGGTGAAGGACAAAAAAATATGGCAATCGCCAGTTATTTCAGAAGTGATTATCTGGGTTTCCAGATCATCAAGTCTGTGATCTGCGCCACGATCGCCTATGCTATCCTATTTGGTCTGTTTATCTATTATGATTTTGAAAATTTTATGCAGGATATTTACAAGATGGATCTGATGTCTTTTGCCAGAAATGTGCTGCTTTACTATGCCATTTTTGTAGTAGGCTACGGCATTATCTGTTATATTGTATATTCTATCCGCTATTATAAAGCCAAAAAAAGTCTTAAAAAGTATTACAACCGGTTGAAACAGTTATCGGCAATGTATGACCTTGAAAAGAGAAAAGGCTGATAGGATCTTAGACATATCGTGTCTTCATCATAAAAAGAAAAGTCAAAATAAAAGAAAGGGAAACAATATGTCCTCTTTGTTGGAACTGAGAGAAAAGCTTCGCGACATTTACAGTAAAGGCGAAGTGTATCTGACACCTCTTTTCAAATTTATACTGGCATTGGTCAGTCTGTTGGCCATCAATGGCAATATCGGTTATATGGACCGGATTTCAGGCAATATCATCATTCCGCTGGTTGTGGCGCTGATGTGTTCCTTTATGCCCATGAATTTTATCGTATTGTTTGGAGCTCTGTTTATCTGCCTCAACGCATATGCGATCTCCATGGAATGTGGCATTGTTGCACTGGCAATCTTTCTTCTGATGTTCATTCTGTATTTCAGATTTTCAGCCAGGGATACCATTGTGGTTGCACTGCTTCCGCTGATGTTCATGCTCAAGATCCCTTACATCATTCCGATTGCAGTGGGTCTTTTATGCACACCGTTATCGGTTGTATCGGTAGCATGCGGTACCATAGCTTATTATATGGTGCTGTTTTTCAAAGAAAATGCGCAGACGATCATTGATCTGGATACCGAAGAAGCTGTCGGTAAATTCCGTTTTGTGATTGACGGACTGCTCGGCAATCAGGAAATGCTGATCGTACTTATTGCGTTTTCCGTGATCGTGATCATTGTTTATGTGATCCGCAGACTTTCCATCGACCATGCATGGACGATCGGTATCTGTGTCGGCGGAGTAGTCGGTACGACGATTCTTTTGATCGGCGATCTGGCTTTTGATACACATATTTCTCTGCTCGCATTGATTTTAGGAATGATCGTATCACTGTTGCTTGCGGTGGGGCTGCAGTTTTTTGCATTCAATGTCGATTATTCGCGGACAGAGTATGTTCAGTTTGAAGATGATGAATATTATTATTATGTAAAAGCGGTGCCCAAAAATTCCGTGCCGCAGGCCAAGGTAAAAGTGAGAAAAATACATTAAAAGGGAATGACTTTACATGGAAAAGATTTCGGCTTTTGCAAATAAATATCTGACGATCATACATTTCCCTACCAGAATCGTATGGACCGATGTTGTGGAGATTATCATTATCTCCTTTTTGGTGTATCAGATTTTAGTCTGGATCCGGGACACAAAAGCGTGGAATCTGTTAAAAGGCATTATTGTTATTATCATATTTTTGCTGTTTGCCGCCATTCTGGATCTGAGCACCATATTGTGGATCGCCAACAAGATTTTCTCGGTGGCCGTGATAGCCGTAGTTATCGTGCTGCAGCCGGAGCTCCGGAGAGCTCTGGAACAGCTGGGGCAGAAAAGCTTTTTAGCAGGGCTTATGCCATTTGATATGAGCAAATCGGAGAGCGGACGTTTTTCGGACCGTACACTCAATGAGCTTGTCAAGGCAAGCTTTGAAATGGCCAAGGTCAAGACAGGAGCCTTGATCGTTATTGAGCAAAATCATATTCTGACAGAGTATGAGCGGACCGGAATTGAGATTGACGCGGTCGTTTCCAGCCAGCTTCTGATCAATATTTTCGAACACAATACACCTTTGCACGACGGCGCTGTACTGGTCAGAGGCAATCGTGTTGTTTCCGCTACATGTTATCTTCCGCTTTCAGACAGTACCAAATTGTCCAAGGAGCTGGGAACAAGACATCGTGCCGGTGTGGGTATCTCAGAGATCACGGATTCCATTACGATCATTGTATCGGAGGAGACCGGTAAAGTGTCGGTAGCCTATGAAGGAAAGCTGGTGCGCAATGTCGATGCAGACAAACTTCGTTCCATGCTGATTGCTATCCAAAACAAGACGCCGGAAGAAGAAAAACAGCGTAAGGGCTGGAAAGGCAGGTTGAAACGCGATGAAAAAGAAGCTGACAAATAATCTCGGCATGCGTATTCTCGCCGTTGTAATTGCGATTTTGATCTGGATTATAGTAGTCAATGTCAGTGATCCGATTATTGAAAGTACCTATTCGGGAATCCCGGTTGAGATCATCAATGCCGATACCATTACCAAGCAAAACAAGACCTATGACATCCTGAATGATACAGACAGCATTTCCGTTACGCTGTCTGCAAAGCGTTCCATCAGCGACCTGCTGGGACGCGACAATATCAAGGCAACGGCGGATCTTGCCAATCTGGACATGGAAAAAGGCACAGTACGCATAAAGCTTGAGACAAACAAATATAATGATAAGATAGAGAGTATCAAAGCCAAAAACGATATTTTAGAGGTTTCAATCGAAAACCTGATGAGAAAGCAGTTTGCGATCACCTCACAGGTCAATGGAGAGCCGAGTGACGGATATGTGATCGGTGATACGGTACTCGACCAAAACGTTGTTACCGTACAGGGACCGGAATCCATTGTTTCCCAGATTGATAAGGCGGTTGTAGAGGCCTCTGTTGCAGGCATGTCTACGAGCATCAGCACGACTTCCACGATCCGTTATTATGATGCAGATGGCAATCAGCTGGATTCCGCAAGGCTGTCAGGCAATATTTCTTCTGTTAATCTGAAGGTTGATGTGCTTGCAACCAAAATGCTTGGTTTCCGTTTCAATACGACAGGTGAGCTGGATCCCGATTATGCTATTGCAGGAGATATCACTTCCGATATAGATGAAGTTTTGGTTGCCGGTAAATCAAGTATTGTGACCAATACCTCAGCTATTGCGATCCCGGCATCTGCAATTGATATTGAAGGAAAAAGAGAAACATTTTCCCTGACGATCGATGTGACAAAGTATCTGCCGGATACGCTTAAACTGATCGATGAAGACTTTGACGGCAAGATCACAGTGACGGTTCCGATTGAAAAAATGCAGTCAAAGGAAGTTGAAGTTGCCAAATCTAATATCACGATCTCCGGATATGATGAAGATACGCAGACCGTTGCACTTGTCGGCACCGGTATAAATGTTGGTATCAAGGGACTGGCAGCGGATATACAGGATATGAAAAAGAATGCGATCAAGGGTGAGATTGATGTTGCTTCCTATATGGAGGACAACAATCTGACAGAGCTCAAGCCCGGTGTATACAATTTCCCGGTACAGCTGACATTACCTGACGGTATTCAGACTGTACGTGAGACTTATACAGCGGAGTGTCGCGTGAAAAATATAGATTAGCAGCAAAGAGTTGCTAAGGTAAAGGATGGAAATAGAAAATGGCCCGATTATTTGGAACAGATGGTGTCAGAGGAGTTGCCAATGATGAACTTACGGTAGAGCTTGCCATGAAGCTTGGACAGGCGGGAGCAGCAGTGCTGACTGCAGGCAACCGGCACAAGGCTAAGATCATGGTTGGCTGCGATACCCGTATCTCCGGTGGAATGCTTGCCAACGCGCTGATGGCAGGAGCCTGTTCTGTCGGAGCAGACGTCTGCTATGTCGGCGTTGTACCGACGCCTGCGGTAGCATATCTGACAAGAGCATATCATATGGATGCAGGAGTTGTTATTTCAGCATCCCACAATCCGGTTGAATTTAATGGGATCAAGTTTTTTGATTCAGAAGGCTTTAAGCTGCCGGATGCCATGGAAGATGAAATTGAAAAGCTGATTCGCAGCAATATGGAAGGTGTGGATTTCCCGACCGGAACCGGTGTCGGCAATATTACATATGCCATGGATGCGTGGAAGGATTATGTGGATCATGCCATAGAAGCAGCCAAGGTAGATCTGACAGGACTTAAGATCGTGCTTGACTGCGCGGAAGGAGCATCCTATATGACATCTGTGGATGCCATTACCAGACTTGGTGCAGATGTTATTGCCATTTACAATGAGCCGGATGGCACCAATATCAATGCCCACTGTGGCTCAACACATATGGAATCTCTGCAGGAGACCGTAGTAGCCAACAAAGCAGATATCGGTCTTGCCTTTGACGGCGATGCTGACAGACTGCTTGCTGTGGATGAACATGGCAAAAAAGTAGACGGTGACCAGATCATGGCGATCGTTGGAAATCATATGAAAGAGCAGGGAAAGCTCAAGAATGATACGATTGTTGCCACTGTTATGAGCAATCTCGGATTTTTCCTGATGGGAGAAAAAGAAGGCATCCATGTAGAGCAGACCAAGGTCGGAGACCGTTATGTACTGGAACGCATGAAAGAGATCCATGCCAATCTGGGTGGAGAGCAGTCCGGTCACATTATTCTTTTAGATGAAAATACAACAGGGGACGGCTTATTAAGCGCACTGTTTTTATTAAAAGTACTGGTAGATACCAAGAAGCCGTTATCAGAGCTTGCGGGCATTATGGAGGTGCTGCCTCAGGCGCTGGTAAATGCAAAGGTTGCCAATGCAAAGAAATACGATTATATGGATTATCCGGAGATCAAAGAGGCGATTCAGAAGCTGTCAGATCAGTTTGCCAATGAGGGGCGTGTGCTGATCAGACCTTCCGGAACCGAACCTCTTGTGCGTGTTATGATCGAGGGAAAAGACCAGGAACAGATCGATAAAGAAGCCCGTGTGCTGGCCGATTTAATTGAAAAGGTCATGGCATAAGGCTTGTGGAAAAAATCAAAAGGTGTTATAGTATTGTTGGGTATAACAATGGAGGGTTAAAACATGGTTAGTCAAAAGGTAGTTATTAAGAATCCTACGGGATTGCATCTAAGACCGGCCGGCATCCTATGTAAGGAAGCTATGCAATTTAAATCATTAATAACATTCTCATTCAGAGATAGCACGGCAAATGCCAAAAGTGTATTGAGTGTCCTCGGCGCATGCGTCAAATGTGGAGACGAAATCGAGTTTGTTTGTGAAGGCGAAGATGAAGAAGAAGCATTAAAAGCACTGGTCACAGCAATCGAAAATGGTTTAGGTGAATAACAATGGCATACAGCGGCTCATCTTCTGGATGAGCCGTTTTCTTTTTTTAATCCGGTCATACGGATAGCGGCAGAAATTATATAATAAAAATAACAAAAGCAGATACAGAATATATGGTACAGGAGGAGTATCAACATGTTAAACTATAAGAGATATCGTAGAAATCCGGTTGTACACTATCCGGAAAGAGAATGGCCCAATAAGGAAATCCAAAAGGCTCCCATCTGGTGCAGCGTGGACCTTAGAGACGGCAATCAGGCTCTGATCGACCCCATGGTTGTTGAGGAGAAAATTGAGTTTTTCCAGTTTTTGATCAAACTGGGCTTTAAAGAAATTGAAGTCGGTTTCCCGGCTGCCAGCCAGATCGAATATGACTTTTTACGTCAGCTGATCGAGCGCAAGATGATCCCGGATGATGTGCGGGTACAGGTTCTGACACAGTGTAGAAAAGAACTGATCGACCGTACCTTTGAAGCAATCGAAGGCTGCAAGCAGGCAATCGTACATATTTACAATTCTACATCAACCTTGCAGAGAGATGTTGTTTTCCACAAAGACAAAGCTGCGATCACACAGATCGCTGTGGATGGCACCAATATGGTAAAAGAGCATATCAAAGACTTCCCCGGAAAGATTATTCTGGAATATTCACCGGAGAGCTTTACAGGCACAGAGCTTGATTATGCGCTTGAGATCTGTACAGCAGTACAAAAGACATGGGGCGCAACCAAAGAAAATCCCATCATCATCAATCTGCCGTCTACCGTTGAGATGACAACTCCCAATGTTTACGCAGATCAGATCGAATGGATGAATAAACACTTTGAAAACAGGGAAAGTATTATATTGTCCGTACATCCGCACAATGACCGTGGTACCGGTGTTGCCAGTGCAGAGCTTGCATTGCTTGCAGGTGCAGACCGTATTGAGGGTACATTGTTTGGAAACGGTGAGCGTACCGGTAATGTCGATGTTATGAATATCGCTTACAATATGTTTTCACAGGGTATCAATCCGGAATTAAATATTGAACATATTAATGATATCATTGAAATTTATGAAAGATGCACCAAGCTTCCGATCCATCCCAGACATCCTTATGCCGGCAAACTGGTATTTACAGCTTTCTCAGGCTCTCATCAGGATGCTATCAACAAAGGTATTGCTGCAATGAAAGAGCGCAACAATGAATACTGGGAGGTTCCTTATCTGCCGATCGATCCTGCGGATATCGGAAGGGAATACGAGCCTATTGTCCGTATCAATTCACAGTCCGGCAAGGGCGGTGTAGCCTTTGTCATGGATACTTACTTTGGATTTAAGCTTCCGAAGGGAATGCACAGGGAGTTTGCTGATGTTATCCAGAAGATTTCTGAAAAACAGGGTGAAGTATCACCGGATCTGATCATGCAAAAATTCCGTGAAGAATATCTGGACAGAAAAGAGCCTATCCACTTCCGCCAGTTAAAGGTAGATGATCTGAGCAATGAGATCAACAGTGAGTTTGATACCCATGTTAAAGTGACATACACAGATCATGGCGAAGAAAAGGTATTTGAAGCTGTTGGTAACGGACCTATCGATGCTGTTCAGAGAGGTCTTCAGGTTGAACTGGGCATCCGTATCAAGGTATTGGATTACGAAGAGCATGCTCTGCAGAGTGGTTCCAATTCACAGGCTGCAGCATACATCCATATGCTGGATTCCGAGAGCGGAAGAGTTACCTATGGTGTTGGTGTTTCCAGCAATATTACAAGAGCCAGCGTGAGAGCTATCTTCTCAGCTGTCAACCGTCTTGGCCTGGGCGAAAAATAGGCTTGCAGTTAGCAAAAGCTAATTCAATAAATGCTTGAGAGGAAGGCTTATGCTAAACAAAATCAAACATTTTATGACGAAATATGCGTATATATATCTGCCAATAGGTACCCTGCTATGTTTAGCAGGGTTTATTGGCAGTTATTTATTTCCAAATACTGTTCTGGACACATACAAGGTCAATGTCGGAGAAAACGAAGGTGATACCGAGTATGTGCAGTATTTTACCGGTACAGAGGATGAGATCGGTTATATGATGGAAACCGATGGACGGGTAATGAAGGGAATCCAGATCGGGATTGATAAAAACGGACAGGCCTTGGAAGGAACCAGTCTGATCTACCGGATCTACAAGGTCGGGGATTCGGACTTTGGTGGGGATGTGGCTTCCCATGCAGAGCTGTTGGAAGAAGAAAGCTTTGATCTTGGCAGCTGTATGGACGGACAGTATCCCTATCTGCCGTTTATCAATGAAGCAGATACCGGAAAGCTGTATATCACCTTTTCCTATCAGGCAAATGGAAATACACAGCCGGCTCCCGGTATTTTTATGAATCACAGTGATATTGAAAATGCGGCAACCTATGTCAGCGGTGCAAGATCGGATGGCAGTATCAAATGCTATTATATTTATTCCCATGAGACATATCCGTTTTTATATGACAGCCGGGTGATGTTCTGTATCTTTTTAGCTGCTTCTGCCTGTGTTGTATTTCCTGCATATTCCAGGAAGAAGGAGGTAGGAAAATCAAATGAAAACTAAAATAAGACATCTTATTGCAGCTTTGTTGATTCTCGTATTTGCCGCCGTCTTGGAAATTCTGGTATTTAATGGAGACACGATAGGCAGTGGATATTCCTATTTACGCTACAATGCAGTGGGCGATGATGAGCAGAGTGACGGTGAGACATTGGATGGCAGTACAAATGCAGATGACAGTCACCAGGCAACAGGGTATCATGTGACAAGTGAGATCAGTGACAAATTGACAGCTCTGAGTGCGGATGAAGCCAATGAGATCGAAGTGCGCATGGACAACGAACGGATCCTTGCCGAATACCGCGGAGAGACCTACACCCCGGAATATGACGAGGATATTGTAGTGGGCGAGGACGGTACGCTAATGCGCAGGGTCAGACAGATGCATATTGTACTGGAGCTTGGGCAGGACTATTATATCAAGAAGCTCAGACTGGATGCCGATCTTACCAAAAACGGAGGATTTCAGGCTGATGCTTACCACAATGGAGAGCTGGTACAGGATGGCATGTACTGCAGTATTGATCCAAAGATCGATGCAGGTATTATGAATGTCGGCTGCCATGCGGACAAGCTGGATATCACACTTCTTACCGAGGATGAGCTTAGTCCGGAGGATGTCCGGATTGAAATATCAGCGAAGTTTCAGTTTAATTTTTGGAGGGCGGCATTTTTTGCAGTCTGCCTGTTTACGGTATACATTCTTTTTTTTGCAGGAAAAGATGTATATGCATTTATGAAAAAGAAACCGGAATGGTTTTTTGCAATTTTTACGTTGATGCTGGGTGGTCTGATCATAGAAGGACTTGGCTCCAATATGGTCGGCTATGATGAATATGTGCATGCCAAGAGTGCATACAAGCTTTCGTTTGGATCGACGATCGAGACAACAGAGGCCGCCATGCAGATGGTAGGCAACAATCTTCCGTATTTCAACAATCCGGAGGAGCGGGAGTTGGTCGAAGCATATGAGGACAAGGTCAACGATCCGGATTATATTGCGCCGGATATCGGGCATCAGTCACGGCTGCCGCGTACAGAGACAAGGGTATATTATCCGATGGCTGCGGGCTTTTATCTGGGACGCGTGCTGCACACCGGTTTTGCCGATATGATGGAGCTTGCGAGACTGGGCAACCTGCTCTGCTATATCTTCATTGTTTTCTGGGCTGTCAAAAAGGCTAAGGGATATCAGATGGTGGTAGCGGCAATCGGCATGTTTCCCAACAATGTGTTTATCGCATCTTCCTTATCCTATGACATGCTGGTCAATGCGGGACTGCTGCTTGGATATGTACTTTTATTAAATGAAATACTGACACCGGATGAAAAGATCAAGCCGTCCAATGCATTTTTCATGCTGTTTTCTTTTATGGCAGGCTGTCTGTCCAAGCCGGTATATATTGTGATGTCTCTGATGCTTTTGTTTTTGCCCAAAAAGAAGTTCCAAAACAGGGTATCCGAGATTGTATTCAAGGCCGCGCTTCTGTTTTTGAACGGACTGATGATATACAATATTTTCTTCCCGACTCCGGTTGCGGGCGGGGATTATGCGCTGGTATCCAACAGTGCCTATGCAGGCGACAAACGTTCGATCGGTACAAGCACGGTCGGACAGCTGCAGTTTGTGATGTCCAATCCGCTTCAATATGCGGTTATCCTGTTACGGTCCATGTTTGACATGCTGATGGATTATACGGTAAAGGGCAATCCGTTTGTATCATATGGTTACATGGGTACTGCCGGTTATCTTACCAACTGGCTTATGCTTGCACTTGGAGTGTTCGCGGCGCTATTTGCCAATGTCAAAACCTCGATCCGCAAGGGTATGGGGGCATTGACGCATCTGATGAACTTTGGTGTTGTGGCGATCGTATTTTCTTCGATGTATATTTCCTATACGGCGGTTGGCAGTTCCAATATCCTTGGAGTGCAGGGACGCTACGTTATCCCATTGTTTCTGCCGTTTTTAAGCTGCTTTATGGGATGGGGCATCATCCGTGCGCAAAAGACCAAAGCAGAGGAACGTGTGGTAAAATTGAGAAACAGACTTCTGGCACTGCCTGCCGTGTATGAGAGGATCATATTCGGAGTTATGATGGCGGTCAGTCTGTGGATGACGTTGAAACTGATCATTTTAACGATCAACGTATGATGATGGATGAGAGAAAAAGATGATAAGTGTGATTGTGCCGGTTTACCGGAGCGAAAAAACATTACAGCGCTGTGTTGAGAGCCTTTTAAACCAGACCGAACAGGATTTTGAGATC
>ONHB01000008.1 GCA_900317505.1 uncultured Lachnospiraceae bacterium
TTAAGCAGCAATGATATGTTAAAAATGCACAAAACAGAGTATGCATCTCTACTATAAGATGCAAAATTCTGAATTTGTGCAAATTTAACGAAGTTATTTCAAAAGTGTAATTTATGGTTGAAATTTACCTAAAAATTGATCTGTGAAAATTATTTTGATTTACTTTTCAGATTTTAACTTTGGTTTTTGGTTATTTGACCTTCTACTGTGATTGCATCGCACTGTAATTAACCGCTGACGCATACTTTACACGGTAGATTCTACGGATGGATTCATCAATCCGCTCTTCAGTGATCTCACCACTGTTTACAGCATCCAGAATACCGTTGTAGGCCTTTTGGAAATTTCCGGGCGATACAATCATATCGCATCCGGCCTTGATCGCCATAACTGCTGCATCCGCATGCTTGTAATGCTGGATCAATGAGTTGGTGTTCATATAGTCTGTCAGGATAATTCCATCATAACCCAGATCATTGCGCAGCATATCCGTTACCACAGACGATGAAAGACACGCAGGCACATCCGTCGTGATCGGCTTGTATGCGATCTGTGAGACCATGATAAAGTCTACACCACTGTTGATGGCATCTTTGTAAATCGGATATTCTTTTTCCTTGATATCATCAGCCGTCCGTGATGAAACCGGACGTGTACCGGAAGGTGATAATGTGATATCTCCATATCCCGGGAAATACTGGATCGCTGTCCGTATTCCCTGATCCTTTTGTCCATGGATGGCATTTCTGACCATGCCTCTGACTGTTTCCGGATCACTTCCATATGACTGACCAGACGTATAACCATTCGCTGAATATGCAATATCGGCTACCGGTCCGAAAACGGTATCAAATCCATAACGGTTGAGCAAGGTACCGATCGCAATACCGGCCGTATATGCGCCACTGTTGTCTCCGCTCTCAGCAATTTCCTTTGGAGAGGTGATCACGCCTTCTGAAATTCCGGATTTGACAAACGGACTGTCCGAACCGCCGTGCTCCTCAACTGCAATAAAAATATTGTTGGATGAAAATGCTTTCAGGTTAAAGATCAGTTCGCTGAGCTGACTGTCACTTTCCATGTTGTTCTCATCCAGTAAAAGACCGCCAACCGGATAATTATTCAGGGCTTCATTTACCTTGCTTCCGGCTGCTGTCAGATTATTGTCATTGGTCAACTGTCCCGGTGTCACAAAAAACAATCCGGCAACCTTCTGTTCCAGTGTCATATTGGAAATATAAGTATCAATCGTGGCATCCAGTGCTGCCAGCTTTTCTTCATCCGAAAGCTCTGTTGTCTCTTCTGCCACAGTATCTTCCGACACCGTGTCCTCGGATATCGTTTCCTCTACCTCGGGCTCCTCAACAACCTCCGGAGTCTCGATTACAACCGGCTCCGTATTTTCTTCCACAATAGGCTCTGGCTCTGCATTCCGGTGAACAAGCTTATAAATACCAAAACTGCCCAGACCCAGCAAAGCGACAACAGCTACAATCACAACTGCCATCAGGGTGTAGGCCTGTTTTTGCGCTTTTTTTCGATTGTACTTTCGCAACTCTTCCTTTGATAAATTATATTTATCTTTTTTCAACTAACAGTCCTCCTCATCATAGTCCGGCAAATCAACAATAATTGCCTCATGATGTACTGCCGGCAAAAATTTTTCCATAACATCTGAAGTCTTCATCCTCAGACTGGATGTATTTACACAGGGATGACATCCCAAAATCTCGCTTTCCACAACCGGACGGTCAATTAAAAGCTGTACCTGATTTTCCGTATCATTCATCAGCCCCATAATAGAAACCGCTCCCGGCTTGATGTCCAGATATTTTTCCATATATTCCGGAGATGCAAAAGACAGCCGTGCACTTTGTATCTGTGCTGACAGATCCTTTGTCTTGAAAACCTTATCTCCGGGCATCATCAAAAGATAAAACTTTGTCTTCTGACGGTTACACAAAAACAAATTTTTGCAGATAACACACTCTAAAATACGATCGATTTCCTTGCAGGCTTCCATTGTGTCCGCATGCTCATGATCTGTTCTTTCATATTCAATCCCCAACTTGTCCAAAAGATCATATACCCTGATCTCCTTTTCAAGTCTGCCTGTCTCATCCTGAGGTCTGCCTTTCAAAAGTTCCATGATATCCTTCCACCTCGTCTGTGTCATAAAATTTTGCTTACGCATATCATATCACAATTAATTCATACATGTAAAATATAATTACAGTTATTTCCACACAAACTAAAAGCAGATGCCGAACAAATATCTTCAGCATCTGCTTTACGATGTAGGCTTCAAAATTCCGCCTTCCTTTCTGATCTTCTTCTCTTTCCATCCACTTCTTTGTGCCGTTGCACGGTAGCAAGTTGATTATTTATCTTTTGTATCTTGCTCTTTCATCCAATGTACTCAATTCAGATCTTGTCTTTAGTTCCTTTAAACTGTACACTCATCAGTTAGGTGGACCGTACCTCTCTTTCATTAGGATATCTATGTGAAAGTTTTATCTTGTGTATGAATTAAGTATATATAATTGTCTGACATTTGTCAACACTATTTTTCAATTTTCTTATATTTTCTTTTAAAATATTTATTTATTCAATTTTTGCTTCATTTTTCCGTTTTATTCTCATATTTATGTCATAATTTTCAAGTTTTCTATTATTTTCCTGCTTTTCTCTGTTTTCAACACACATTACCTGCTTACTGTGGGGCGTTTCCTTATTTTTCTCAATTTTCACCCTTGCCACCTACAAACCGTTGGGCATTCTTCTCACTTTTCTTGATCTTTGCCCTCTCCATCAACAAACCGTAGGGCGTTTTTCTCACTTTTCCCAGTTTTCATCCGACAACGAACAAAAAAAGCGGAAAACAAACACACCTCATCCTCGTGCGTTCATTTTCCGCTTATCTCTCATAATCTCAGCCCATTCAGGCCATCAGCTTCCTATTATCTTATTTCCCTATTTATTATCAGCAGTATCCACAAAAATGCTGTAAATCTGTC
Organism: uncultured Lachnospiraceae bacterium; assembly: GCA_900317505.1. Classification (GTDB taxonomy): domain Bacteria; phylum Bacillota; class Clostridia; order Lachnospirales; family Lachnospiraceae; genus UBA2882. Next base: position 3,018 of record ONHB01000008.1, read on the forward strand.
TGATCGCTGTTTCAAAATCAGCTTCCTTAACTCCGATAATAATATTGAGCTCGGAAGAACCCTGATCAATCATCTTGACATTGATATTGGAATGTGCCAGTGTTGCAAAAATACGGCTGGCGGTTCCTTTTGCAGCTTTCATGCCACGGCCTACAACAGCGATCAAAGCAAGATCTGATTCCATCTCGATCGAATCAGGCTCTGCTAACTTATGGATACCGGCAAGCACTCTCTGCTCTTTTTCCATAAATTCAGACTGATGGACAATAATGGTCATGGTATCAATTCCGGAAGGCATATGCTCGAAAGAAATACCGTTTTCCTCAAATACCTGCAGAACTTTTCTTCCAAATCCAATCTCACTGTTCATCATATCTTTTTCAATATTGATCGCACAGAAACCTTTTTTGCCGGCAAGACCGGTGATGATATACGGCGGTTTCTGGCAGGTACTTTCTACAATCCATGTTCCGGGATCCTTGGGTGCATTGGTATTTTTGATGTTGATCGGAATACCTGCTTTGCGGACCGGGAAGATTGCATCTTCATGCAGTACGCTTGCTCCCATATAGGATAATTCTCTTAATTCACGGTAAGTAATTGTATTGATCGGCTTCGGGTTGTCAACGATACGGGGATCTGCGATCAGACAACCGGAAACATCTGTCCAGTTTTCATAGATGTCTGCTTTTACAGCTTTTGCAACAATCGAACCAGTAATATCAGAACCACCTCTTGAGAAGGTCTTTACTGTACCATCTTCCTTTGATCCAAAGAATCCGGGGATAACAGCTCTTTCTACATCCTTCAGACGTGCAGATAAAACCTCATCTGTCTTATCTGCCATAAAGTTACCATGCTCATCAAAGAAAATAACTTCTGCCGGATTGATAAATTCATAACCGAGGTAATTGGCCATGATGATACCGTTTAAATATTCTCCACGGCTGGCTGCATAATCGCTGCCGGCTTTATTTTTAAACTGTTTTGCAATTTCTTCAAATTCTTTATCCAATGATAAATTCAGGCACAGTCCGTCGATGATTTCCTGATAACGGTTTTTGATCTGTGCAAGTGCTTTCGTGAAATCGTTGCCGGCTTCTGCATAAGCATAGGTTGCATACAGCATATCCGTTACTTTTGTATCCTTGGAATTTCTTTTACCGGGAGCAGACGGAACTACAAACTTGCGGTCTGCATCGGCATGGATAATGTCTCCTACCTTTTTAAACTGTTGGGCGCTTGCCAAAGAACTTCCACCAAATTTCACTACTTTTTTCATGTTTATCTCTCCTCATAAAATATGATCAATTATCCATACGGATCATGCTGACTACATCAAAGGCTGATGCAAGATCTTTGTATACACGTTCAGTCATAACTTCTGTTACAAATGCCACTTCATTTTCTTTGACAGCCTCAAGCATCTGTACTTTACCAAATGCAGCTCTGACCGCTTCTTCATTGGTATTGGCCACACGGACAAAGAAACGTCTCTTGGCTTCTGAAAGATCGGAAAGCTCCAGCTTTTCAGGCTTCCATGTGCAGGCAACCGTCTTGCCGGGATTTAATGCACATTCAACAACATCGGCAACAACTGCACTTGCGGTCGGCAGCTTACCGGCTCCGGCTCCGTAAAACATGCTGTCGCCCAATGTGTTACCTGTGACTAACACAGCATTCATAACATCATTTACATTGTATAACGGGCTTTCCTTTGTCAGAACAAACGGAGCAACCATTGCAAAATACTTGCCGTCTTCATACTGGCTCATACCAAGCAGCTTGATTGTTGCACCCATCTGTTTCATATATTTAAAATCGTCGATTGTGATCTTGGCAACTCCCTCTGTCGGAACATCCTTGTAATATACAGTATTTCCAAATGCAAGGGAAGATAAAATAGCAATCTTACGCTGTACATCGTGACCTTCAATATCAGCCTCCGGGTTAGCCTCTGCATACCCAAGTGCCTGTGCATCCTTTAAGACTGCGTCAAAGTCAGCACCCTCTAACTCCATCTTGGTCAGGATGTAATTGGTGGTTCCGTTGATAATCCCCTTTAAAGCAACGATCTGTTCCTGCAACAGACAGGTCTGCAAAGGACGGATGATCGGAATACCACCGCCGCAGCTTGCTTCAAACAGATAATTACAGTGATTTTCCTCTGCAAGCTTTAAAAGCTCCGGGCCATATTCTGCAACAAGAGCCTTGTTGGAGGTACATACACTTTTTCCTTTGGATAAAGCAGTCTTGGTAAACTGATATGCAGCACCGGTGCCACCCATTGCTTCGCACACAATATCAACTTCCGGATCGTCCATGATCACCTGTACATCATGCACCAGTAAATCTTCATAGGGATCTCCGGGGAACTCTCTCAGATCCAGGATGTATTTCACATCAACCTCTGTGCCAACTCTCTTTTCAATCAGTTTCTGGTTGGTCTTGATGACCTCAACAATACCGCTTCCTACCGTACCGTATCCTAACACTGCTACTTTTGCCATTTTTTTACTCCTTAGCTATCATTTTGACGTAATGCACACCTTTTTGCGTTTCCATCTGCTCGATGACCTCTGAAAGCTTCTCAGTATTTTGTAACATCGTAATGCTGATCGAAACCGAAGCCACACCATTGATCGGAATACTCTGATGGATGGTCAGAATATTGGCTCCGTATCCGGCTACCACCTTTAACAGATCCGATAACAATCCCGGCTCATCATCCATCTGTACGGTCAGTGTAAATGTCGTACCTTCCGAGCTTTCATGAAACGGGAAAATATCATCCTTGTATTTATAAAAAGAACTACGGCTAATCCCCACCATTTCTGTTGCATCCTGCACCGATTCTGCCTTGCCTGTCTCCAATAGTCTCTTGGCACTGGCAACCTTTAAAAGAACCTCCGGCAGAGCCTTGGGTCTTACCACAAAATATTTGGGTGTTTCAGTCATAAAAAACGCCTCCTGTAAATATCCAATCTTCCACATGCGGACATTTGCGCGTTTGTCTTTCTACAGTGGACAAGTGTGCGCCACCGAAAGATATTCTAGCACATGATACAAATACAGGCAAGCGTTTTTGTCGATTTTTATACAAATTCAAACGGAAACTACTGTAAGGCACCGCTAACAATCCCCTTTGTCAGATACAATGCCAGTGTTTTCTGATAGTTTTCGTCATAGAGCTGTTTTTTATCCTCTGAATTGGAAAGATATCCGGTTTCAATCAAAACCGCCGGCATCTTCGTTTCCCTCAATACATGAAAATTATCTGTCTTCAGACCGCGGACCGTGATCTTTCCACTGTCTTCTGCGGCCGAAAGGATGGCCTGTGCATAGGCGTGTCCCGGCTCACTGCCATCCCAGTAATAACATTCCAGACCGGAAACAGAAGAATCTCCTTCACAGAAATTGCAATGGACACTGATATAATAAGAAGCTTCTTCATGCTCATTGGCAAAGGATGACCTGTCATCAAGCGGAACAGTTTCATCCCCATTTCTGGTAAGAAGAACCTCTACGCCACAGTATGTAAGCATTTTCTCCATATTCTGCACAATATCCCAGTTGATATCCTTTTCCCAGTAGGTTTCATCACCGGTACCGACATCGTTGCCACCGTGGCCCGCATCCAGAATGACCGTAAGCTGTCTGTCCTTCATACTGTCCTTTAAGTCCTGCAAAATCTGCATTTCCGCGTTGGATGTGACCATGGTCTGTCTGGTCTTTGGGTGACGGACCAAATGAAGCATCCCGATGATTCCTCCCAGCACCAAGAGAAAAACTGTGAGCATCAGTGCAAATAAAACGATTTTCTGTTTTTGTTCTTTACCAATATGGTTTTTCTTCATCTGTTGTCTGTCCCCATTGTCTTAAGTTTTCCAAATAATCCATCCAATCTCTATTTTCCACGAAAAAAAGAGACTGTCAATTTATATGGCAGTCTCTTAAATAAATCTTAATTGTTTTTTTGAAAACTACAGATTAGATCAACGGATATTTGTCTGTCAGCTTCTGTACTATTGCTCTTGCTTCAGGAACTTTTTCCTCTCCGCCTTTGACAACAAGTGCGATAGCCTCTGCGATCTGATCCATATCTTCGGTATTCATGCCACGTGATGTAACAGCCGGTGTTCCCAGACGGATACCACTTGTGACAAAAGGAGATTTGGGATCGTTGGGGATGGTATTTTTGTTGGCTGTGATATGAGCATCATCAAGCAGCTTTTCAACAACCTTTCCTGTCAGATCAAAGGGTGTCAGATCCATCAACATCAGGTGATTGTCAGTACCACCGGAAACGATCTTGATGCCTCTGTCCATTAAGCCTTTGCACAGAGCCTGGGCATTGTCGATAATACCCTGCTGGTAAACCTTGAAATCATCGCTTAAGGCTTCTTTGAAGCAGACAGCCTTTGCTGCGATCACATGCATCAGGGGGCCACCCTGGATGCCGGGGAATACAGCTTTGTTGAAATTGTATTTTTTGGCATTTTCTTCACTGGATAAGATCATACCGCCACGGGGTCCACGCAAGGTCTTGTGTGTGGTTGTGGTAGTAACGTCTGCATAAGGGATCGGTGAGGGATGAAGGCCTGCTGCCACAAGGCCGGCAATATGAGCCATATCTACCATAAGAACAGCTCCAACTTCATCTGCGATCTCACGGAATTTTTTGAAATCAATGGTACGTGCATATGCGGAAGCACCAGCAATGATCATCTTGGGCTTGCACTCAAGTGCGATCTCTCTCAATTTATCATAATCAATGAATCCTTCATCATTAACTCCATAAGGAACGATATTGAAATATGCGCCCGAAATATTGGCCGGTGAACCATGTGTCAGATGTCCGCCGTGATCCAGATTCATTCCCATGATGGTATCGCCCGGTTTGCAGATCGCAAACTGAACGGCAAGATTGGCCTGTGCACCGGAATGGGGCTGTACATTGACATACTCACATCCAAACAATTTTTTAGCTCTCTCAATTGCCAGATTTTCAACCACATCCACGCACTGACATCCACCATAGTATCTCTTTCCCGGATATCCTTCTGCATATTTGTTGGTAAGAGGGCTTCCCATTGCTGCCATAACTGCCTTACTTACCCAGTTTTCAGAAGCAATCAGCTCGATATGACTGTTTTGTCTCTGCTGTTCATCTACAATTGCCTCTGCAATTTCGGGGTCAACGTTTCTTACTTCGTCTAAAGAATACATGTTACATCCTCCTGTCTTTTCACTATTGGGTCAATTCCCTGTTGTACATATATAATAATGGTCTATTTTCGGCTTTTTTTCAAGCATTTTCTATTTTTCCTGCCAAATGGTCCTATTTCTACAAAACAAGTGCGAATTTTTTACTGATATGCTATAGTTGTAAAAAAGGAGCTTTGAACCTTACTACAAAGGAGTTTTTATGTTATACATCATTGTAAATCCGGCGTCCAAATCGGGGCTTGGAAAAACACGTTTTGCATTGTTAAAAGAAAAGCTGAATGAAAATTTTATCGTATATGAAGCTTTTTTAACTGATAAAAAACACGGTGCAGTCAAATGCACCAGACAGATTATGGAAAGAATTGATAAAGACGGGGCTTCTGATCCGGTCATTGCCGTCCTTGGCGGTGACGGTACCATGAATGAGGTCATGACAACGCTAAACGGCCGTAACGATATCGCGATCGCCTATCTGCCGACCGGTTCGAGCAACGATCTGGCAAGAGCTTTACATATATCTGCAGATCCCGATGAATTTATACAGCGCTACCAGCGCGGACAGATTCGCAATGTAGACCTCGGACAGCTGGAAATACCGGGCAGCGTTCCGAGAGGCAGAAGAAATTTCTGCGTCAGCTGCGGCATCGGTCTGGATGCTGCCGTATGCAAGGAAACCAACTCCTCGCCGGTCAAGGATCTTTTAAATAAGCTCCACCTTGGCAAGCTTTCTTATGTAGTCATTGCCATCAAACAGATCCTGACTGCCAGACAGACCTCCTGTGACATCACACTTGCCGATCAGACCACTCACCATTTTGACCGGGTGCTCTTTGTCGTGACCATGATACATCCTTATGAAGGCGGCGGCGTCAAAATGACCCCTATGGCAGACGGCTGCGACGGCCGGTTTGATATCATGGTTGTTGCCAACCTGCATCCTTTCCGGGCTCTTTACCTTTTACCTTTAGCGTTTTTTGGCAAGCACACCAATTCACGCTTTATACATTTCCTGCGTTCAGAAGCGCTTACCATCCATACCGATGATAAGCTCATTGTACACGCAGACGGCGAATATGCCGGCGAGCTTCAGACACTGTCACTGACCTGCCTCCACGGCGGAGCCAGATTCTTCATCTAAAAAGCGTTTCAGTGTCTTCAGAATACTTTCAATCTGATACTGTGCAAGAAATGCCGCATCATAATATTCCGGATAATCTGACATGATCTTTTCTATCAGAGGATAGACATAGGTCTCCGTCTCCTCAATATAGCGGCAAAGTCTTGGTATGGAAAAGGTCTCTCCCATGGTACTGACATTATTACAGCGGTCCAGTACCTTCAGGATGGAGGCTTTTTTGTGTGCCGCTATTTTCTGATAATAGTTAGCTTTGGCTTCCGGCTCCGGTACACCCTCTTTTTCAAAAAAGCTGACAAGCTCCACGATTTTTTTTACCTCATCACTGACCGGAAGGTCCTCTTTTTTGACATCACAATCCTCTAAGACATCATGCAATAAAATCGCAGCCACCAGCTCATCATCTAAAAGTCCAAGGGCAACAGCCTGTCTGGCAATCATCATGGGGTGGACAATATAAGGCTTTTTGTCCTTTCCATAGCGAAATTGCCCCTTATGCAATTCCTTCATAAGGGGCAATGCCATCATAGTCTGTTTCAGATTGTTTTTATCCGCAATGCCTTCTATATATGCATACAATGCTTCTACATCATACAGATCTACTCTTTTGTCCATGTGTTTCCTCCCATCATCCGGTCATCAGTGCCTGCTAATAATTTGCTGCCGGTCTGTTGTCGGTGGATTGAAATAAGGTCTATACACCGAGTATAACATGGACTTTGTTTATATTCATTATGTTTTTTCCGGCTGACAGCAGTTTTCAGATAACAACTCCTGTCAGCTAATATAAATATTTCTGATATTTATTTTCCGATTGTATTTGCTGTGTTTATTTTTCGGCTTTATTATCAGCTTCCAGTCTGGGAAAACGGATTTCTACCTTAAACAGATCACCGTCAACCACAACACTTACCGTACCCTGCATAAGCTCTACGAGACTCTTTACGATTGCCAGTCCAAGTCCGTTGCCTTCTGTATTGCGCGATGCATCGCCCCTGTAAAAGCGCTCTGTAAATTCCTCTCCACTGACATTTAACTGATCTCTTGAAATATTTTTAAATACGATCAGGACACTTTCGTCTTCCGTTTTCAGGTCGATATAAGCTCTGGTGTTGCCAAGGGAATACTTCATAATGTTGGTCATCAGATTGTCAAAGATCCTAAACAGGTATCTGCCGTCTGCGCTTACCATCACGCTTTCTTCCGGCTCATTTAAGAAAAGCTCTACACCGGCTTCTTTTAATTTTTCCTCATACTCTCCGGTCACCTGTAAAAGTGCCATTCGTACATCGATCTCTTCCGGATGGATTTCCAGATTGCCGGTTGATGCTTTGGATGCCTCGATCAGATCCACGATAAGCTTTTTCAACTTATTGGACTGACGGTCAAGGACCTCAATATATTCTTTGGCATTCTCGCTTTCAATATCTTCTCTGCTCAGAAGATCCACATAATTGATAACGGAAGTAAGCGGAGTCTTGATATCATGCGACACATTGGTAATAAGCTCTGCCTTCATGCGTTCTGATTTCATCTTCTGCTCTACGGCAAGGTTGATGCTTTCACTGATCGCATTGATATTTTCTGCCTGATTTTTCATATCCCATACCATATGTTTCGAATCGATCTTCGCGTCAATGTTACCTTTTGCTAACTCATCGCACACCTTACTGATCTTGCGGTATTCCCATCCGATATACAAAACAACCGGACAGAAAACAAAAACATATAAAATGATTAAAAGTGCAGATCCACCGCCTCCGGAAAGTCCAAGGGTCACGATCAGCCAGAAGCCAACCAACAATACCAGTCCCAGCTTCCACATCAGGATGATTTTTCCAAATGCATGGAATACCAGTGAAATACCTTTAAAGATCCAGTACAATACACTGACACCGAGCGTGATGCCGGATAATACCAGTAATACAACAACGACATATTTCCAGTCATACAGGAAATTGGAGACAGTTCTCATCTGCAAAAACAGATCATCATTGTGCCACGGAGACTGACCATTGGAAACCAGCGGATCATTTAAATATGTAACAACCCAGTAATAAGTCCTGTCTGTAGAAGCATCTCCATTGCAAGCAACATCCAGATATCCCGCTCCCATATTCAGGATTTCATTCTGGGAGATATTCTTATCCTGTAGCTCTAAATCATCAATGATCTCAATTTTGGATACCGGGATCTGATACTCAAAATCCGGGATTTCCACTAACAAAGTCATATCAGTCCAGTCATCATGGGCATCATTGATATAAGAAAGCACATCATCCGAGGATTCACTCCGGTCGGCATTGGTGACCCAGTAACCGGTATTTAAAAGATACAGATACTCTCCGGCCTGCACATACAGCTTATTGGTCATCCAGTCATAATAAAAGCCCTGCATCTGTATCTGTTCCGCATTCTCGATCTGATCATGCCATACTCTTGCATATCCCCAGATATCAGACATATCATAGTTAAGATCCGTGTACTTATCCACATAGGTTTTAAAAATATGAACATTGTCGACATCAAAATTTTTATCAAAATTATTTACCACATAGTTGCTCATATCCGCAAGATCCTTGGTGTCAATATCATCCTTTTTGCTGCTGATGATTCCCATATGCAGATTGGTCTTTTCGATGGTATCCATATTGAAATTGCGTCCTCTGTCAGAAAGCGCCCAGACAGAATACCGGTCCATCAGAAGCTCCATCTGATAATTGAGCATTGAATCCCTGCTATAACCGTCCATGACACCAAAGTCTGCCATAAAAGCAGTGGCAATTCCCAAAAGGATCGTCAGCGCACAGCTTGCGACCGATACGATCATCATAACCACTGTACTCTTCTTAAATCTGCTGTTTTTCCCACATTTTGATTTTGCACGTTTTTCTCTGCGATTATCCTCTTTTTTATCCTGGGGATTTTCCTCTATGCCGGCGATACTTTCCCTGTCGTCTGCTTCATTGGCAACATCCCGGCTGTTGGTTGTTTCATCCATCCTAACAATCTCCTTTTATTTCTGCCATCCGTTTTCCAATTTATAGCCTCGTCCCCACACGACTTTTACAAATCGCGGGTTGGCAGGATCGATCTCAATTTTTTCACGCAAATGACGGATATGTACGGCAACGGTGCTCTCATTGCCGATTGAGATCTCATCCCACACCTTGGTGTAAATATCCCGGGGCGAAAATACCTGTCCCGGATGACGCATTAACAGTTCCAAAATGTCGTATTCGGTTTTTGTCAATGTCAGAAGCTCTCCATCTAAATAAGCTTCCTTGGATAAATTGTTTAACATCAGCGGTCCGACACGCAACACATCTGATTCACTCACGGTAGATGTATTGGCTGCTCCAAGCTGCATGTATCTCCTTAACTGGGATTTGACACGTGCCAAAAGCTCCACCGGATTGAATGGCTTGGTCACATAGTCATCGGCTCCGATATTCAGTCCGACAATCTTGTCTGTATCCTCACTCTTTGCGGTCAGGAAAATAACCGGCACATTGCTTCTTTTGCGGATCTCGGTAATCGTCTTCATGCCATCCATGACGGGCATCATATAGTCTAAAAGCACCAGATGAATCTCCTTTTCCTTCAGCTGCTTTAAGGCTTCCTCGCCATTGTAGGCAGTGACGACATCATAACCCTCGCCCTTTAAATATATTTCCAGTGCTGATACGATATCCTTTTCATCATCGCAAACCAAAATACTATACATGATTAATTCCTCTCTTCTTCCAATTGGTAAATTGAACTTACAATTCAATTGTGATCACATTATCTATCTTAATCGAAAAATTATTAAGTTTAAAGGACTTAAATTGTTAAGATTCATTTAAAAAGCTGCCAAAACATCTAGTTCTGGCAGCCTTTTTATATTTTGAATATCTAATCCTGTATTTTGTACATCATATATTCTGAATATAAAATTTTATATTTAATATCTATACATATCTTGTTTCTTTACATTTTCATGGATTCATCGACCATGATCTCTTCCAGCTCTTCCATCTTGTGAAGGATCTTTTTAAATTCCTCCATGCCGATGCGGTCTACAATCGCAGAAAAATATTCCATTAATTTATGTTGCTGGGTTTCCATCGTTTCTTTTCCAAGCTCGGAAAGCTTGATGTAAGTACCTGACTTATCATGTGTCCAGTAAACAAAGCCCTTTCCCTGTAAATTTTTAACCATTACAGATACTCTCTGAATGGGGATATCCAGCTCTTTGCTGACCTCTGATAAATATATTTTGTCAGCCGTATGTAAATTTAACCTTGCCCCCAACAGACTCAACACCTCGTAATCCATAAAGGACATTTCTTTAAAAATATTTTTCAGGTGTGCAGCATCCATGGTGAACCGTAGCTTTAGTAATGTTCTTCCTAACTGTAAAATCTCTTCCTGTTTTTTGGTTTCTGCCATGCGATCATCCTTTCCTCTTTATTCTATATTTATATAATACCATAAACTTGGAAAGAAATTTGTTACAATTTTCTAAATTATTTTTGAATAAAATCTCTCCGGATGTCTCCTACTGTAAAAACTGTCCGTCACAATGGTTTAAAACCTGTGTACTGTATAAAAACAGGACATCTACGCCATCAAAGTCCACAAAACGATCCAGCACATCCGGTCTGATATAGCGGATATCAACTAACGTGACCTTATGGTAAGCCTGTGCTAACAAAGGAGCGATACTACTTCCAAATGAATCCCTGAATAAAACCAGTTCCCGGTCATTATCACATCCGGGATTTTCAATCGTGATCAATGCTTTGGAACCGGATAAAAACATTTCATACGGATCCATTCCCCAAAGAGCTTTTTCATCATACATTGGAATGGTCTCAGCTTCTCCTGTATCATAGCAGGTCACAATACAGTCATCCATATAATCAGCATAGAGATATGACAGCTTATCCGGTGCGGCTGGCAGCGCTCCCTGACCATAATAGACACCATAAAACGGCTCTTCGGCTTCCTTCACCTCAAAATCGTCGCTAAAATATCCATTCACATTTTTTGCTTTGATGGATTTCTCCACAGAGTTATCCATCGCTAACTCAATTTTATATACTACCGGCAACAGGTTTTCCTGTCTCCAGTGGATATCCGTACGGTAATAATCATCCAGTTGAAGCTCATCCGTTAAGTCAATATATTCACAAAAGGCATCTGTTTCTTTGCGAAACCCTGCTTCAAATGTTTCAAAATCCAGATACGGCACCTTATGAGGATCCGACAGATAATAGTTTTTATCCGGGATGATTGAAAAATACACCCTGCTGTTTTGGATATATCTCTGATCAATATACTCCATACGGTTCACCGCCCATGAAACAGAGGCATCCCTTATATCCAGATCCGTTTTCAGAATATGATTCTCTGCATAGTAAATGTCATTTACCTCTTTTTTCTGCATCACATACAGGGAAAATGCAGAATGTAACGTCCGGAACTGTTCCCTATATGGAAACTGATCCGCCGCATACGGCTCAAACCGGTCCATAAAGTTTTCCGCACCCTTTGTGGCATAAACTGTCTTAAGACTTAACTCCGGAAAAGAATGCAGTGTCCTTCTTTCCGATACGGATACATCTTTTTGCGGATGAAACAGGCAGGCAAGAAAACCTGCTGCCAGAAGACATCCCATCAATATGATATTGCACCAGTCCTTTTTACGGTTACTCATAGCTTACTTTCCTCTATCACAAAAAATCAGAACCTGAAATACAAAAACGGATTGTAGCTTCCGTTGATCAGATAGGAAACACAGATCAAAAAGCCTGCCACCAGCAATACCGGCTCCAGAATGTTGAGTACTTTTTCTCCTGCCGTATATCGTCTGAGCCGGTCTGCCGCATACCGGAAAAATCCGCAGGCGATGACAATGGCAATCAGCAAAATAAAGAAATAATCTTTGAAATAAAACAGACTTTCAGCCGATACCAGGCTGATATGACCTGCACCGGACATATATTTTATGGTTGTGAATGCATCCGACAGGTCTGTGGCATTGAAGATCACAAAGCTTATGCATAAAAGCAGCCAGACATAGATGTGACGGCACAGACTAAACCAGATATTTTGTTTTCGTCCGGCTTTCCTTGCAAGCTTCTCAATCACCAGCCAGAATGCAAAAAACAGTCCCCACACAACAAATGTCCACGCCGCGCCATGCCATAGTCCGGTTGCCATCCATACAATCAGGATGTTGCGTATCCATCTGGCTGCCGAAACCCGGTTTCCCCCAAGCGGAATATATAGATAATCCCTGAAAAATCTTCCAAGGGTCATATGCCAGCGGCGCCAGAACTCCGTAATGCTCCGGGACGCAAGTGGATAATCAAAATTTTCAGGCAGATCAAAGCCCATGATCTTACCAAGTCCTATCGCCATATCACTGTAACCTGAAAAATCAAAATAAATCTGCAGTGTTGCCGCTATTGCATACAACCACACAAAAAGCACGGTTACCTGCGAAGATTCCCGATACAGATTCCCGATTTCTCCCAATGTGTTAGCGAGGATTAACTTTTTGCAAAGTCCGGTTACAAAACGTCGGATACCATAAGAAACCGCGGAAACGGTCGCCGACCTTTCTGTCAGCTGCTTTTCAATATCCTGATAGCGGACAATCGGGCCTGCGATCAGCTGGGGAAACATGGAAATATAGACTGCAAGACATAAAAAATTCTTTTGCGCAGAGACTTTTTTGTGGCTGACATCCAGTAAATAGCTGATAATCTGGAATGTATAAAAACTGATGCCAATCGGCAATGTGACGGATAAAAGAGGTGCTGAGATTCCCGTCAGACGATTTACATTTTCCAAAAGAAAATCTGTATATTTAAAAAAGCCGAGCACGACAAGACAAAAAGTCACAGACAAAGCTGTGACTAATTTCCTGCTGCCCGGCACCGAGGTCTTTTGGATCCATATGCCGAAAAAATATCCGGCACAGATCATGACCACCATCAACAACAAATACCGCGGTTCTCCCCATGCATAAAAGAAAAGACTGCCAAGTAACAAAACCACATTGGCAAATTTCTTTGGCACTGCAAAATAGCAGATCAGAAAAACCGGTAAAAAATAAAACAAAAAAGTAATACTTGAAAAAAGCATATCCGCCTGATTTTTCCTTTACTGATAGATCTCATCAGCAACAACTGATGCTCCGTCAAGTCCTTCGTAGCCCTTCATAAAATTATCTACATTGTCGGTTGCTCCATATGCATAGATCACATAATCACCCATGGTGACAATTTTAATCTTATCCGGGAAACCACACATAAACTGATTGCCAAGAAATTTTTCCTTGATCTGTGTAGCTGCATCCTCACAGCTCATGCTTCCCATATGCACGGCAACTGCTGTAAACGTATTGCCATTCATCATGTGCGAAAGTGTCGCTACATCCGTGATATCCTTTTGCACATCCTCCGGAACTAAAAACGTATATGTCAGTGCATCTGTATTGGATAAGTCCACGCTGGCAGGTGCATCCTCAACGGCTGTTTCCATATTGCCACCGACAACCGGGAACGGCTCCGGCATCTGATTCCACGCTTCTGCCAGAACAGAAACTGCATCCGGAAATGCTGTATCCACATCATTTGCTGCCCCTTCACTTTTAGACTGGCAGCCTGTAAGTGCCATAACAAGAACTATCATCATTAAAAAAGAAATTATGGTTTTCTTCATAATCCTGTCACCTCTTATCTTTCATGGTCGTTATTATACATCATTTTGTTGTAACTATACATCATCTGCATATTTACTTCAATATAACAGAAAGTCAGAAGGATTGCTATCTTTATCTCAATCCCTCTGACTTTTTCATACAATTTCTATAGCGGTTCTCTTAATCTCTGACCTTGATATGAACCTCACGAAGCTGCTGCTCGGTAACCTCGCCGGGAGCTCCGCACATCAGATCCTGCGCATTGCCGTTCATCGGGAAGGCAATGACCTCACGGATATTTTCCTCATTCTTTAACAGCATGATCATACGGTCAACACCGGGTGCCATACCTGCGTGCGGCGGTGCACCATACTGGAATGCATTGTAAAGTGCTCCAAACTTCTGCTGTAAATCTTCTTCTGTGTAGCCTGCAATTTCAAATGCCTTGACCATGATGTCCAGACTGTGGTTGCGGACAGCACCGGAAGATAATTCAACACCGTTGCACACGATATCATACTGATAAGCCAGAATATCGAGAGGATCCATATTGTTTAATGCATCCAGTCCGCCCTGAGGCATAGAGAATGGATTGTGTGTAAAGATGATCTTCTTTTCTTCCTCGTCATACTCGTACATCGGGAAATCATTGATAAAGCAGAAACGGAATGCATTCTTTTCGATGAGATCCAGTCTTGTTGCGATCTCGGTACGAAGCTGGCCTGCATAGTTGGCAGCCTTTGCTTCCTTATCTGCGATAAAGAAGATGGTGTCTCCTGCCTTCAAACCGGCAAGCTGTGCGATCTCCTCTTTCATATCATCCGGGATAAATTTATCAATCGGTCCCTTGTAAGTCATATCATCAAGTACTTCCAGGTATCCTAAGCCGCCCATGCCGATAGACTGTGCATACTTAAGAAGCTTTTCATGCTGGCCTTTGGAAAGCTTTGCATGTACATTGATCGCACGTACTGTCTTTTTGTGGAAGGGCTTGAATGTACATCTCTGGAAAAAGTCTGTCACGTCCACGATAACCAATGGATTTCTAAGGTCCGGTTTGTCGGAGCCGTATTTTAACATAGCTTCCTTGTAGCTGATAACCGGGTAAGGTGCTGCTGTGACAAATGCACCTTCCGGAGCAAATTTTTCAAAGGTTGCTGTCAGGATTTCTTCTCCGGCACGGAAAACATCTTCCTGTGTCGCAAAGCTCATTTCAAAATCCAGCTGATAAAACTCTCCAGGTGAACGGTCTGCTCTTGCATCCTCATCACGGAAGCAGGGAGCGATCTGGAAGTATTTATCAAATCCGGATACCATAAGCAGCTGTTTGTACTGCTGGGGTGCCTGAGGTAAAGCATAAAATTTACCTTTGTATTTACGTGACGGAACGATATAGTCACGGGCACCTTCGGGTGATGATGCACAAAGGATCGGTGTCTGGATTTCCAAAAATCCCATCTCTGTCATCTTCTGACGTAAAAAGCTGATGACCTGTGAACGGAATACAATGTTGTCTTTTACTTTTTTGTTTCTCAGATCAAGATAACGGTATTTCAATCTCAGATCTTCGCGGATTTCCTTGGAAGTCTGTACTTCGAAAGGAAGCTGTTTGTATACCTTGCCTAAAATCTCAACCTTGTGTGCCTCCAGTTCGATAGTACCGGTCGGGATCTTGAGATTGTAGGTCTCTTCATCACGATGCTGTACCAGACCTTCAACACTGATACAATCTTCTTTATTGATACCGTCAAGTAAAGAGGTATCTCTCATAACGACCTGCATAACACCGTACATATCTCTTAAGTCAATAAAGGATACGCCGCCGTGGTCACGGATATTTTCTACCCAGCCGGCAATCCTTAATGTACTGTCAACGTCTGCTTCTGTAATCTGATTCATCGTATGGTCACGATAAATGTTTGACATATCTGTCTCCTCCTTAATTAAACCGATTTGTTTTGAACGGAGCGCATAAAAAAAGTCCGTTCTGAAACATTGCTTGTCTCAGGACGAACATATCATAAGTCCGCGGTGCCACCTGAATTACTGAATACAGTCACTCAAATCAATTGTACTGGCTGGTAAAGCTGTTATTCACACCGTTTCACTTTGCAAGGCTCTCACCATCCCTCGCTCGCTGGGAACGATAAACTGTGCTACTCGTCTTCGTCATTGCCATTTGATGATATTATATAAATTTGGATGAAAAAAGTCAATGGTGAGGTGGGTGGATTATGGTTGGGATTTTTTAGACGGATGTCTTTTAGATGTTTTTTTAGACGGACGTTTGCAGACAGCTTCTTTTATGTGGATGGACTAATATTGATAAGATTATCTAAATATTCCATGGTTGGGTATTGGTTTCTGACGCACACGGCGCATAATCGGCATCCTGCCTCTGATGCGCCTTTTACGACATCCATGTCGTAAAGTGCTGTGGGTTGGGATGGAATATTAAGATAATCTAATCAATAGCGTCGGGTATCCACATAAAAGAAGCTGTCTGCAAACTGGCTGTGGCGAATAATTTTGAAGAGTTTATTTATATGGTATATAATAATAAAGATATATATGGTCAGTTAATAGTAGATGACAAAAAAATGAGCAACAAAATATATAGATGGAAATTTATCTGTTTGTAAAGGTTTAGTATTTTTTGCTACAATTATTCTGGTATTTAGTTTATTTAAGCAAAATTGGGTTGTTACACAATTTAAACCAGAAAAGTGGTATTTAGACACAATAAATGAATTTAATAAAAAGATTGTTATAACTCATGCGTTAAAAGTTTTATAAAAGAAGATTTATTATGAAAAATATAGAAATCTATAAATCATATTAATAAGGAGAGGCTCCTATGATACTGGAAGTTACTAACTTAAGTCACGGTTTTGGTGATCGTGCTATTTTTGATAATGTATCCTTTAAATTACTGAAGGGTGAGCATATTGGATTAGTCGGTGCTAACGGTGAGGGTAAGTCAACATTTATGAATATTATTACAGGAGTTCTCACTCCTGATGAAGGCAAGGTAATCTGGGCTAAAAATGCCAAGATCGGTTATCTCGACCAACATACAGTACTTGAAAAGGGGAAGAGTATCGGGGATGTTCTAAAAAGCGCTTTTGCAAGACTTTTTGATATGGAAGCCCGTATTACGGAAATCTGCGATCAGATGTCCGGGGATATCGATGAAGCTACGATGAATGAATTATTGGAAGAAATGGGCGTTTTGCAGGATTTACTGGACAGTCACGACTTTTATATCATCGATTCCAAGGTTGAAGAGGTTGCGAGAGCTTTTGATCTTCTGCCACTTGGTCTTGATAAGGATGTTTCCGAGCTGAGCGGCGGTCAGCGTACCAAGGTTCTGCTTGCCAAGCTACTCTTGGAAAAGCCCGAAATTTTATTGCTCGACGAGCCGACCAACTATCTGGATGCCAACCACATTGAATGGCTCAAGCGTTATCTGCAGGAATATGAAAATGCTTTTATCCTGATCTCTCATGATATTCCGTTTTTAAATTCCGTTGTCAATATTATCTACCACATGGAGAATTGCGCGCTCGACCGCTATGTCGGCGATTATGATAAATTTATGGAGGTATATGAGGTCAAAAAGAGTCAGAAGGAAGCCGCCTACAAAAAGCAGCAACAGGAAATCCGTGAGTTGAAAGACTTTGTTGCCCGCAACAAGGCTCGCGTTGCTACCCGCAATATGGCTATGTCGCGCCAGAAAAAGCTGGATAAAATGGATATCATCGAACTTGACTCAGAAAAACCAAAACCGGAATTTTATTTTAAAGAGGCCCGTACTCCCGGAAAAATTATCTTTGAAACAACCGATCTTGTCATTGGTTATGATGCAGCCACGCCCCTTTCCAAACCGATCAATCTGCGTATGGAACGAGGAGAAAAAATTGCGATTGTCGGCACAAACGGTATTGGCAAGACAACATTTTTAAAAAGTGTGCTTGGTCTTATTCCCTCTTTGTCCGGATCTGCACAGCTTGGTGATTACCTCTATCCCGGCTATTTTGAACAGGAGGTCACTCCCAGTAACAATTCCTGCATTGAGGAGATCTGGGAAACCTTTCCGGGATTTACACAATACGAAGTCCGCAGTGCTTTAGCCAAATGCGGTCTCACCACCAAACACATCGAAAGCAAGGTAAAGGTCCTTTCCGGTGGCGAACAGGCAAAAGTTCGCCTGTGCAAACTTCTCAACAAGGAAACCAATGTCCTGCTTTTGGACGAACCGACCAACCACCTTGATGTCGATGCAAAAGAAGAATTAAAAAGAGCCCTTACAACATATAAAGGCTCCATTTTACTGGTATGTCACGAACCGGACTTTTATGATGGTCTGGTCGATAAAATCTGGAATCTGGAAGAATATTCAACCCTGTCATA
This sequence comes from uncultured Lachnospiraceae bacterium, assembly GCA_900317505.1. GTDB lineage: Bacteria > Bacillota > Clostridia > Lachnospirales > Lachnospiraceae > UBA2882. The sequence goes on from ONHB01000008.1 coordinate 21,494, forward strand.
GCACTTGACAGGATTGATTTTCATTTTTCATAATTACCCGGAAATTTTTTTGCCCATACCGGGCTTCATATCAAAATACTGTGTAAAAGCCAAAAAGGCAGAAGGGATTGCATATTCTTTTTCTGTCTTTTCTTTTGTGACCCAGTAGTAGTCATCTGACTTCTTATCCAGATTACAATCTGTATCTCCATCCGGCTTGTCATTCAGATTATAATAATCAAGCGGCTCCACCATGATACGATACCCGCTCATCTGCCATTCAATATGTGAAAAAATATGCTTGGCCGGCAGGGTCTTTTGTATACGAAGCGGCGAAAGTCCCAATGACCGGATCACATCCACGGCTTCTTTTTCCGTCAGCTCGCCCTCGCAGTTGATGAGTTCATACATGGATGCCAAAAGTCCCTTTGCAGGTCTCTTGTGCAGTAAAATATGATCTTCATCACCCACGATCAGTATCGTACGCTTTTCCATACGTCTTGCTTTTTTGGCAGCTTTTCTGGGATATTCCTGCCATATGTCTTTGCTTTTTGCCAGACACATATCCTTCCATGGACATTTCTCACAATGTGGCGCTCCGTTGGGGACACAGACAGTTGCTCCAAGTTCCATAAAGGCCTGATTAATGTCTCCGCTTCTGCCGGAAACATTCATAAAGGGAAGCAGCATATCCCGGACTTCATTTTTGGCTTTCTGGCTTAGTACATCCTCTTCGTATAGAATCAGTCTGGAAATAATACGCAGTACATTTCCATCCACCGCCGGTACAGCCTCTCCAAAAGCAATCGATGCAATGGCTCCCGCTGTATAGCTCCCAATCCCCGGAAGACTTTGTATTTCATCATAGGTCCGGGGAAACACACCGTCAAAACGTTCTTCAATCTGTATGGCCGCTTTTTGCATATTGCGGACACGATTGTAATATCCAAGGCCTTCCCACAATTTTAGCAGACGCTCTTCCCTGGCATGCGCCAGACTCTTTATGTCACATAGCTCCGTCATAAATCTCTCATAATAGGGCTTAACAGCTTCTACCCTTGTCTGCTGAAGCATAATCTCGGAAACCCATATACGATATGGATCCTTGCTTCCGCGCCATGGCAATATTCTTTTATTTTGATCATACCACTCTAAAAGCGGTGTGATAATATCCTGATCGATCGTATTCATATATCACTAAAAACTTCCAATTTATCATGTTCCATTTAATCATGTATCATCCATGAACGGTACTCTGGCAGCCGGTACAACCTCCGACGCCGGAAGTGTATGTACCTCCTGGTCATCAAAAAAGATATGGGCTCCGAAGGCCTTTAATACCTCGCTTTTGCTGATTCCCCCGAGAAAAAATGCCTCATCAATCCGGATATTCCATGCCCGCAATGTACGGATCACCCTTTCATGCGCAGGTGCGCAACGGGCGGTAACCAGGGCTGTACGGATTGGTGACTTCTCTGCAGGAAACTCCTGCTGAATAGAGGATACTATTTGTAAAAATCTTGCAAACGGTCCCGCTGCCAATGGATTCCTGGCATTGGTCTTTTCATTTTCGGTAAACGCCTCAAGACCTTTCTCACGAAAAATTTTCTCGGAATCCGCTCCAAATAATACTGCGTCGCCGTCAAAGGCAATCCTGATCTGATCGATTTTTTCATCGGCATCATAAGTCTTGATACCATCATCTACAATAATGCCTGCTGCAATGCCATCTGCAAGCGCGCTTCTTACATCATCCTCGTTGTGTGATAAAAACAGATCCGTGTGAAATGCGGATAAATAGGGTGCAAGCGGCATGCCGCTCGATAAAACCGCGCGCGTGATCGGCAATCCATAATGCTCGATCGAATGAAAAATACGAAGCGATGTATCCGCACTGTTTTTGGACATGATAATGACTTCCACTCTGTTTTCCTGTCCGGGAAGCCTGTTTAAATTTAACAGAGCCCTTACAAGCATAAATCCGGGCCCGGGCTTTAATACCTCGTCCTCATGCTCGGTCTGATATTTGCAAAATGCCTCTACTCCCTGCGTTTCATAAATCTGACTTTCTCTGGTCAGATCAAATAATGCCCTTGTGCTTACTCCGACAACCAGCTTGTCATCTAAATTGTATGCCATATAACCGCCTCCATTTCTTAGCGGTCCGACATCTAGATGCGCCTGTCCGCCTCAAACTTATTCCTCGTCAACAGACAGTTTTTCAATTCATCGTATTGCTCCTGCGTGCTTCCCGGATTGAGCTCTATGTCCATGGTCAGAGCCATGATCTTTAGCATGTCATCCGTAATCCGCCGATGCAGCCCCGCTAAAATATTTAATTTTTCCTCGTATGAATCTGCATCTAAAAATGCTTCTACCTGTGGATCCATCTGATAGCCTGCATCCGATTTTACATCTGATTGTTCATCCTGATGTCCTGCATTCGTTTTTTCATCAGATTGACTGCTCTGATACTCCACGTTTACATTTACATCTGATTTGCTTTCAAAATGCCCTGTATCCATTTGGGGATTTGACCGGCTGTCAGAATTACCTGTATCCGTCTTAGTGTCAGACTGACTGTAGGAATGTCCATTCTTATCATTAACGGTCGGTTGTGCCGAATCGACCTTTGTAAACCGGTACTGTGCTTCCGCTTCCGGATACTTGATACGGTCCACCGGACTCATAAACTGTACCAGATCTCTCGCATATATCTCATAACTGCCGTATAAGGCCTGATATACCACGATCAGATGTCCATCCTCCGAATCCTTTGCTATAGCAAGGATCTGATAGGTGTTACCTTTAAAATGTCTGTATATTTCATATGGCTTTGGATTATCTCTCATAAATACATGCTCCTTTTTTCGGATATATTTACTATTATAATCGCAAAGCGCTTTACTGTCATTCTTTTCATGAAAGATGGCAGAATTTACACGAAATATCTCATAACACATGCTGATAAAAAAATACCTTTCGATCCTGATATCATTTCAATATTTCTTTATAAAACACTTAATAAGAATATGAAAAAACAAACTTTGCATGTGGAAACTGTGCTGTCAGATTCTTTAACCGCACATCCAGTTCATTCATGCCATCCTGATCCAGATAACGCATATCGGCATGATGAACCGCCACTTCATACAAATCAGCAGCTTCTCCATATACCTTTGTCATCGTGATACCCGCATTTGGACATCCGTAGTCATTCAGTATATGCTTCATCTCCTTTAAGTATGCTTTTTCCAACTGATCTGTCTGTTGCTTGTCGATCTGTATAGCATTTTCGAGTGACTGGCTGTATACATTCATCGAAAAAAAAGTAAGAATGATCATGACCAGAATAAAACTGACCACCACAAATATCACATTTTTCCCTTCCTGATTATCGCATCCTTTTATCTGACTTTTATTCATAAAAAACCTCCTGCTAAAATGAAACATCATCTTTTGAACTGGTTTCATTTTAACAGGAGACGTGTCCGTTATTTTGTACTCATATCCTATGACAAACTGATCATCCATTTCCGTTTCTTGAAAATGACCAACGAAACAATCAGCCTGAATATTTCTTCTGTGGTAAGCAACGTATAGACACCGACAATACCCCACTTAAATACATATGCTGCAAGCAGACACAGCGGAATTCCGATACACCATGTTCCGACAATATCAATTATCATGATGATTTTTGTATTTCCACCGCTTCTTATGATTCCTCCTCCAAGGATCATATTTTCCACCTTGACCGGAGCATACAAAGCAAAAACAATAAGCAGGATTTTTCCAAGCTCTTTTACGCTGTAATCCACACGGTACAATCCGGTATATATTCCTGAAAGAAGAATTAACAATGCCGATACCGTGACTGCACCGATCAAGCCCGCATACATAATATTTTTTGATTCTGTATAAGCCCCATCGTATTCCTTCCTGCCAAGTCTCTTACCGACCATTACGCCTGCAGCTGCCGATAAACCGCTCAATGCACCAACGATCAGTCCCTGTATCGGACAGGTAAGTGTATAAGCCGCAAGGTTGGATGTACCAAGGTGTCCATATACCGCAGACTCCACATTCTGTCCCAGACTCCACAGAAATTCACTGACAAGAATCGGCGTAATCATGACCAGATAATCCCTGAGGGTTATTTTTTCAAAATGCAATGACAGCATCATTTTATCTCCATCTTTTCTGATACAGACAATAAACCCGATCATAATAAATGCCAAATTAAACAACTGCGAAATAAGTGTCGCTATGGCTGCTCCTTTTATCCCCATACACGGAAATCCAAATTTTCCGAATATCAGCAAATAGTTAAGACCTGTATTTACCGCAACTGCTCCAAAGCTCGCTAAAAACGGTATCGTGGCATACTCCTTACAACGCAGCCATGCGGATAAAATGGTGCTAACCGCTATCGGAACATATGAAAATGCTATAATTCTGAAATAAACTGCTCCAGCTTTTATAATATTCACATCTTTTGTATAAAGTCCAAGGATCTGTGCCGGAAATAATCCGGATGCAAGCAGGAACACTGCCGATATTATCAGCCCGCAAATAAAGCTTACATCCAACCCGGTCCACGCCTCCTTAGAGTCATCAGCACCAATAAACTGTGCAATCAATATCCCGGCAACCGTGCTCACTGCACCTATGACTACGGAGAAAATCAAAGAAAAATTTCCACATAGCCCGACTGCCGATATATTTGTCTCTCCCAATTGACCGATCATAACCTGATCAATAATAGAAAATGATGCCTGCAGCATACTTTGCAGGGTTACGGGAATCGCTATTTTACACAAAGATTTCATAAACTCAGACATTATAATAACCTCGTACTTTCTCTTTTTACTAACCTGACCGGCAACACAATTCCGGCTTTATAATCTAATCCGTCGCGCATGGCTTCAAGGCATTCAATTGCTGTTTTCGCCCTAAGTGCTGCATCCTGATGGATCGTTGTCAGTGCCGGATTGCTTTCCCTGCTTGCCATGTTGTCATCAAACCCGATCATCTGGATATCCTCCGGAATTCGTCTTCCTTTCCCCTGCAAAAAACGCATAAACTCAAGTGCATAAAAATCTGATACCGCAAAAACAGCTGTAACACCGCTCTTTAACAGCTCCGGATATTTTCCCTCATAAAAACGCATTCTTTCCTTTTCGGTCTTGGGTATCTGCCATCTCAGGGTATCTCCCGGCTCAAATGCTGTACGAAAGCCCTCAATTCTCTTCTTATCCATACAGATAAAATTATCCGCTATACACAGTGCTTTTTTATGACCGAGCTCTCTGAAATATTTTCCTGCCTGATAACCACCATCATAGTGATCGATAACCAGATTAACTACCTTTGAGCATTTCTCAAAATAGCCGTCATACACAACAAAGGATATCCTCATCTGATTCCGAAGCTTCTCATAATCGGCTTCACAAAAGCCCATAAGTATCAGTCCATCCATATTCCACATGGAAGCAAACACCGGAATTTCATTGATATCAGCCGTCGTTTTTATCATCAGAAAATATCCCTTTTCATTAACCTCATGGGAAAGAGCATTCAATGAGGACATCACAAATCCATCTTCTAAAACCCTGCCCTCGTACTTCACATTATCATTTACCACCACTCCGATGATTCTTGAATTATTTCTTGCAAGCAGAATACCCGCCATATTCGGGATATATCCCGACCTCTCCAGCTCCTGCTGGACACGCTTTACCGTTTCATCCGAAATTTTTTCTGTTTTGCCGTGAATCACCTTTGAGACAGTCGCTGTACTAAGTCCCAGTGCATCTGCAACATCCACAATCCTAATCCTGTTCTGTTCCATATCCATTCCCTCTTTAACTGATATTCTGATTATATGGTACAATAAAAAAACGAGGTACACAAAGGTTAAACGTGTACCCCATCACAAAATTCATGTCTGATTTTTGTCAGTTTTTACTAAAAAATTGCTGTATTTTATTTATGTTGTTCCTAATGTCACATCAAAAATCGTCCCGCCGGACGGATTGGACCTAACTGTAATACTGCCATCATGCACTCTCACGATTTCACGAACCAGCGCAAGTCCAAGCCCTACACCGCCAAGCTCGCGGCTTCTGGATTTATCCACACGAAAGAAGGGTTCAAACACACGCTCCCTGAGTTCTTCCGGAATCCCGCTTCCCGTATCCTCTACTGACAAATAAACACTTTTTTCCCTCCGGTATGCAGTCACCTCTACCCGACCTTCTGAATGATTGTATTTTATGGCATTCTCAACAAGATTGTATACCAGCCTGTATATAAGAATATCACTTCCAATCATGGTTATATCCTTACAGTTTCCAATAAGCTTTATATTTTTTTCCTGTGCAAGAGGCTCTAAATCCGCCAACACCTCGTCAACAAGAGCACCAACTATAATTTTATCGTCTCTGCCTACCGTTTGAAGTTCACTCATATCGAGAAGCGTCTTTACCATTTTGGCGAGCCTGTCATTTTGTTCCGTGACCATCTTTATCGTCTGCAAGGTATCAGCATCATTGTCCGGATGCCGGGTGGAATTGTATAAATCAAGCTGTACCTGCATTAAAGCTAATGGTGTCCGAAGCTCATGTGCCGCGTTGGCCGTAAATTGTCTCTGTATCTCAAATGCATCCGAAAGACGCTCAAGCATCTTGTTATACGAAACACTAAGCTGATTCAGTTCCCTGACCTTATTTTCTTCTATCCGTGAATCTGCAAGATTTTGTGCCTGTACCTCTTCGATCTTGTCTGAAAATTCTCTGATCGGTCTGAGTGCGCGCCCGCTCACAAAATATGTAGCCGCCCCGCCAAGAAGAGCCAGCAAAGCCGAAATTATCAAACTGTTTTTTTTGTAATCAGCCTTATTATTGTACACCTGTATAGAAAAATCATTTGCAAACTCAGCCCACTTATCCTCCGGAATGCTGATATATATTTCATCCGAAATCTCCCCGCTGTCATCTCCCCGGGCATCAACTGTTTCCTGTAAGGAATCGATGTAATACACACCGTTTTGGTAGATAAGCATGGTGAGACATCCGCATATAACCGCAATATATAATGTAATGATACAGGTCAGTCTCCACTGCAGCGACATTCTTTTCATCTGTCGGACTCCTCTCGTATTTTATATCCCTCTCCTACCTTGTTCAAAATCGGATCATATCCAAGCTCAGCCTTTAGCTTTTTTCTGAGAGAAGACATATGTACCCTGATGGCACCGCTAAAGCTGTCCGCAGTTGAATCCCAGACATGCTCCATCAATTCCTCCTGACTTACCGGCCTGCCCGGATTAAGAAGCAGATATTCCAGAATACCGTTTTCTTTTCTTGTCAGCGGTACCATTTTTCCTTTTGCATATGCCTCGCGTCTTATCGTATCAAACTTCATTTCTCCACTTTCAAGGCATACATCTTTTTGCACAAACTTTCTTCTTGTCAGGCTTCTGATACGTGCCTCAAGCTCCTGTAAATGGAACGGTTTTTCCATATAATCATTTGCCCCTGCATCCAGTCCTTCAACCTTATCCGCGATCTGCCCTCTGGCAGACAATATAAGCACCTTTGTTTCCTCATTTTCCTGTCTGAGTGCTTTTAGAAGCTCCATTCCGTCCATCCCCGGCAGATTCAGATCCAGCACGATCAGATCATAATTCTCTGTCAGGATACATTCATAAGCCGCTTCTCCATCATAACAGGTATCCACCTCATATCCGGCATCATACAGTCTTTTTGCAACCATATCACATATTTGCTTCTCATCTTCAACAATTAATATTCTCAAAATTCTTTCACCTGTGTCTTAACATAAATTTTACAACAGCTATTGTATAATATCAAAGTCAGCCGGTCAATAAATACAACAAATGAAGGGAGCTGCAATATCTTGAAATACAAAAAAATATCTCAATTTGTTTTATTCATCGTGGGAATAGCCATGATCAGCTATGGTGCGGTCAGAGGCGAAGCAGCCACCGTACTCGGTAAAGCAATAAAATTATGTCTGGAGTGTGTCGGAATTGGATAAAAAAAAGAAATTACGATCAAAGAAAACAGCCGGGATACGCGGATGGATACAGGCAGCCGCCACACTGCTTACCAATATCCATATCCCCAATTTATTTAAAGGTAAAATATATCAGGGCAATGCGAAAGCAGTTTGTGTCCCGGGATTAAACTGTTATTCCTGTCCTGCTGCAGCGGGAGCCTGTCCAATCGGAGCCTTTCAGGCGGTTGTAGGGTCATCCGGCTTCAAATTTTCATACTATGTAACCGGTTTTTTCATTTTACTCGGTGTAACGCTCGGAAGATTTATATGTGGTTTTTTGTGTCCGTTCGGATGGTTTCAGGATTTACTTCATAAAATTCCCGGGGTAAAATTTTCCACAGCAAGGCTGAAGCCGCTAAGATATCTGAAATATATCATCCTTATTGTTTTTGTGATACTTCTGCCAATGCTTATAACGAACTCTGTAGGAATGGGAGATCCGTTCTTCTGTAAATATATTTGTCCACAGGGCGTTTTGGAAGGGGCGATACCGCTTTCGCTCGGAAACGCCGCCATAAGATCTGCGCTGGGAAAGCTTTTTTCTTTTAAATGCCTTATTTTGGTTATGGTTGTTATATTGAGTATTTTGTTTTACAGACCCTTCTGCAAATGGATCTGTCCCCTTGGAGCAATCTATTCATTATTTAATAAGGTCAGCTTTCTTGATATTAAAGTTGAAAACAGCAAATGTATCGGATGCAGCCAATGTTCAAAGGCATGTAAAATGGATATTGATGTGTGCAAGACTCCAAATCATCCGGAATGCATACGATGCGGAGACTGTATAAAGGCTTGTCCCAAGGATGCAATCCACTACCGGTTTATGGGTAAGGAATCAATCCGGTTACATCAAGCGAATGACAAAAATCATCTTTGACACTCATATCACTATATATTAAAGGAGACATTATTTATGAAAACAAAAAAAACATTTATTTCTATTTTCACACTCTGCATAGCCTTATTGCTTACGGCATGCAGCACAAAAGAAGCACCGGAGGCTTCCGATACTCAGCTGGATGATCTATATCAGCAGGAGAACCAGCTTTTTGCAGATCATGACGATGAATGGAACAAGGTATTTGGCATGATGAATAAAAGTACTGCTGATCCGAGTGGAAATTACGCCGATTATCTGGCTGACACGATCGAAGCAAACAAGACCTCTTTTACAGATGATGAATTGAAGATACTGGCTGATGATATTGAAACTATACGAAAAATCGAGGAGCAGATCGCCGAAATCGAAACTGGAAATACGGCTTCAGACAATTCTGATCCGAAAAACGATTCCAAAGATGAATCTCCCTTTAAGAATTTTTCCGGTCAGGATTTTGATGGTAATTCTGTTGACGAAAGTCTGTTTTCCGAAAATGCAGTAACTGTCGTCAATTTCTGGTTCACCGGCTGCAAGCCTTGCGTTGCCGAGTTATCCAAGCTTAATGAATTAAATGATACTCTCCAGTCAATGGGAGGTGAGGTAATCGGAATCAACACAGAAACCTTCGACGGAAATGAAGCTGCTATTAAAGAAGCGGCAGCTATTCTTGAAAGCCAGAAAGCCAAATACCGCAATCTTTCTGTCAACTCTGCTTCCGATGCGGGAAAATATGCTTCCGGCATCATGGCATTTCCTACTACAATACTGGTCGATAGAAATGGTAATATTGTGGGAGATCCCGTACTTGGAGGAATTGATAATCAGGACAATTATGATGCTTTGATGGATCAGATCCAATCTGTAATCGACGCTGACAGTGCAAACAAATAATTTATTTATCAGACTGCAGCTTTTATTTTAAAAGCTGCAGTCCTAATCCTGCTATCATCCACACAATACCTGCAATCAGCAGCAGTGTTTTTTTCTTAACACAAAACCTTGGCTTCTACAATCGGCTCTGCCTTGTCCAGCAAAATAATCTCAATGTGCTTTTTATTATCTTTACTTTGTATTCTTTCAACCAATCCTTTGTTTTCCAGATTTTTCAACGAAGTGGAAACATGGGACTTGGTTGATTTTCTGATTCTTACTATTTCTGCAGCGGTATCATGCCGCGGATTATTATGAAGAAACATGAGTATATCATATTTCCATCTGTGTCAGCCCGTATTGGTCACATACCTCGCCGGAAAGCAATTCATAATAGCTTGTAATTGATATAAAAAAACAGTGTTCTGATTTTAGAACACTGTTATAAAGGTATCTGATTTTTATTTTTCTCTTCCTCTATTTGCGCAATCAACGCTTTTATCGTGGCCTGATAGGAAACAGACAATCTGTAAATCAATTTCTCCTGTTTTTCCATCATGCCCCTCTGCATCCATCGAAGAATACTTCCGATCATGGAATTGCTGTAAAAATCAACAATAAACTGAATATCTTCTGCTGAAAGTTTTTTTCCTTCAACCTCTTTCAACACATATTTTTCCATATAATTCTCGGTAATATCATATAAATACTTCAAAATCAAATCCCTGTTTTTAGAATTATAGAGATGATATACCGCTTTCTTATATTCAAGTATCAGATGATATTTTTTTAAACAATCCTCATAAAAAGAGTGATTTTCCTGTTTCTCTTTTAAGGATTTCTCTGTTTCGGTTCTGAGTAGCTCCTCAAGCACCTGATATATATCACTGTAATAATAATAAAAGGTATTTCTGTTGATTTCACACATTTCACAGATATCCTTTACAGTAATTTTATCAATTGATTTTTCCTGAAGCAATTTAAGCATACTGTACATGATTGCCTGTCGTGTAAATTTTGACATACTATCACTCCACTCTGTCAAACATCATTAATCAACCCTCTTCTTCCCCCAAAAGAATATAGATACTGTTCCGGGACCGGTATGACTGCCAATCGTAGTTCCAATATTGTTAATTTCCACTTTGCCGTTCAATTTTGGAAATCTCTCCTCGATCTGCCGGGCAACCTCTTTTGCATCCTCCATGCAGTCGGACTGACACATATAACATTTTCCGGAATAATCCAGACCATCATCGGCAAACTCTTCCATCTTATCAACAGTGGCTTTGAACACCTTTTTTTTCGTTCTGATTTTATATCGTGGAATTAATCTTCCCAGATAATCCATATTCAGAAGCGGACAGATATTAAGCATCTGACCAACCGCTCCGGCTGTCTTTGAAATTCTTCCGCCTTTTATATAAAAGGAAAGATCTGTAGAGAAAAACCAGTGATGCATCCGTAGCTTATTGGTTTCTACCCACTTATATAATTCATCAATTGTCATTCCCTGATCCCGTAATCCGGCCATTGTATCCATGATCAGTCCATATCCGGATGAAGCCCCAAGGGAATCAACAATATATATCTTTCGATCCGGAAATTCCTCCATCAACACTTCTTTAGCAATATTAGCGGAATTAATGACTCCTGTGATTCCTGAAGAAAGACACACATGCAGAATATCAAGTCCCTGCTCCAGAAAGGATCTGAAATATCCTATAAATTCATCTGTATTAATCTGTGATGTTTTTGTTTCTGCACCTGCAGCCATTCTTGCATAAAACTCATCAAATGACATGCTCTGTCCCAAATCATCCAGATAAGCGACGCCATCTAATTCGTAATGAAAACAAATATATTTTACATCGATTGCCTCAAAATGCTCTTTGGAAAGATCGGCTGTCGAACAACAACTAAGTACATAATTACCCATTTTATTTTCTCCCAACAAAGTATTTCGCAGATTTATATCACGCGATATAATCTCACTGTTACATATTGTAACATCCAATAATTTGTTTTTCAATCGTTATTCACTGCTGAAAAGAATGCATTGTCTCTGCCATTCTTCAGTTAATAAAAGATATCCCCCTTCTCCCATAAACATCTTAACGAAATAAAGCACTCGGGATATCACTCCCAAGTGCCTTTCTGATTTTTTATTCCGCTATGAGCCGATCATCCGGTCTGATTTTCCGGTCTGATTTTCCGGTTAAATCACGGTCCTATTTATGCCATAAATTCTCCAACCAGTTTATTGACAACGGCTCCTTCTGCCTTGCCCTTTACCTTGGGCATAAGTTCTTTCATGATCCTGCCTTTATCCTTGGGAGTAGCTTTCTCAATGCCAAGGTCATTTAATACACCCTGAATGATTTCCCTGACCGCATCCTCTGAAAGATCGGCAGGAACAAATGCCTGATATACGGCAAGACGTTTTTCACACTGCTCTTTGATATCCGTTCTGTCTGCAGGTGCCGACTCCAGAGTTTCCCTGGTCTGACGGATCTCTTTTTTGATAACCTCATTTTCTTCATCTTCCGTAAGGTCTTCTCTCTTATCAATCGCTTTATTCTTTAAAGCGCTTAATAACATGGAAAGAGAATCTTTTCTTTCTTTGTCCTTTTCCTTCATTGCTTTGACCATTTCAGCCCTGATTTCATCAATTTTACTCATGATATCTTCCTTCTTTCCTTCATTCAGATCCGGCTCTTTGTCACAGGATCTGTATATATTGAACAGATTTTACCATCACCGGTATTATTTTAATTCCGTCCGGCAAAAATAGCAATCCATGCCGCTCCGATAATCGGCAGACACGATATTTTCAGCTCCACAGTACGGACAATAGAAAAGCTTCATTCCCCTGGGAATCGGATCTCCGATCAGATATCTGCCACCAACCCTTTGTCCACCGTATCTTTGGTTGACGCGTCTGATTTCTTCCTGTTTTTCCCTGGCATGCTCCATCTGATCCATTTTGGCTTTGCGTTCCAGATAATCCGTTGTCGACGGCTTTTTCCCGGTCTCCTTTTGTACAGTCTGCCGCTTATTGGGGTCCTGTTGTTTCTGCTGCTTTTGCTGCAATTGCTGCTGTTGCTTTTCCTGCTTTAATTCACGTCTGGTAACGGAAATCGGCTGGGTAGCCAGACGTTGATAGTGTTGATAATAGTTATCCTTCTGTGCATTTACAGCTGCTATTGAATCGGTTTTGGGTGGCGTGTACACTACCCGGGATCCATTATTGGATGGATTGTTTCTTTGCTGGTTATTCTGTGCTTTTAGGATCACCTGTCTGATAATACAAATAAAAATCACAATATACACAATAAAAAAAAGCATCCTACTTATTTCATCTCCTTTTCTAACCGGTCACATTGCCGTATTTCATCATAAACAGCTCTACACTCATCACATCGGGAACCTTTCCTGTCTTGATATCCTCATCTGCCCGGACGCAGTCATCAATAGCAGCCCGCAAAGTCTCTTTTTTAAACCGTGATGCCTGATCCAGACACTTGCCCGCCACAAAAGGCGGCACTCCCATTTTCTGTGCAATAGTCCGGCGGTCATAGCCCTGTTCACGCAAGGATCTGGCCTGTAAAAGCAGATTGAACTGCCTTGCAAGCAAAGCCAGAATACGCATAGGCGGTTCTTTTAAAGAAAGCAGATCATAATACAGATGCAGAGCCTTTTCCTGTCTGCCTGTCGCCAGATAATTAATCATGTCAAAAATCCGGTTGGCAATCCTCTCTGTGCAGATTGTTTCCACATCTGCTGCCGTAATTTTCCCTTTGTTGAGACAGTAGCAGATGCACTTTTCCAGCTCGGAATGTATATTTTCCATATCTGTACCTGTCTTATAAAGCAGTGTGGATATCGCCATGGCATCCATTTCAAGATTTTCCTTTTTGGCAAGTCCGGCAACCCAGCGGCTCAATGTCGTCTCATCCTGTTCATGAAACTCACCGATATAACCGTGCTCCCTGACAGCTTTGTAAAGCTTATTGCGCTTATCAACTTCCTTTTCATTGAAAACAAAATAGGTCGTTTCAAAACATTCGCCAAGATATTCTGCCAGCTGGTCTGCTCCGGAATTTTTGAAAAGTCCGCTGTTTTCTATGATGATGACACGACGGTCTGCAAAAAAAGGAACCTCTTCCGCTTTGTCGATGATCTGTGCCTGATTGATGTCCTTTCCCTCATATATGGAAAGATTCATCGTATCGCCACCATTTAAAAGCGCATCCTTTAGGCGGTTGCGGTACTGATTTCTCAGGTAATCCTCTTCCCCGCACAAAAGATATATCTGTTTTAAATTGCCTGATTTGATATCTTCATTGATACGTTTCATAAAAACAGTAACGTTCCTCTCCTGTTGTACAGCGTCATTCTATTTTAATTTTAACCGTTTATGATTTAATTTGCAATGATACTTACACTTTTTAATGCATCACCCTTGGAATAATAATTACTGTCAAAAAATTTCATATATAATGGCTGTTCCTCACCCTCTGTAAAGAAAACAACCCAGTATTGCGTTTCCGGTAAATCACCCTCACCAAGCAGATCCGTTTCGGACGCCGTCACAAGATCTATATTGTAGCGGTACAGACAGCCGGAATATGCATCGTTTTGAAAAGTTGTTACCAGCTCACTGCTCATGTGATTATCTGTATATTGATATTCTATAAGTTGTCCATCAGAAAATTTCTCATAGCTTCCATATGAAGAATCAGTGCACACACCGGCTCCGCCAAGGGAATACCATGCTTCCGGTGTCCAATCGCCATGAGTCGGCTCTTTATAACTTTCACTCTTAAACAGACAGCCAGCAAAATTTAGAAACAGGTCTACCCGATAATCTGAATATGACAGCTTCCCTTTTAATTTTTCGTTCTCATTATTGTCAAGCAGGACAGACGGCAGTTCATATTTTTTTGCAAGAAAACTTTCAATATCGGCATCGGCAACATAACGGTCATCCGCAATGTACAACAAAAAAGAATCCTGTGTCGCTGCATTGACCAAGCGTACCGAATATACTTCGCCCTTTTTATACTCTTCATCGACAGAGGTATCCTCCGCCCAGTAATATATACGCAGTTCAAAAACCGTATCATCATATGTAAATTCTGCTCTTTTCAGGTTGGTAAGAGATTCCGCATCATATGCCTCATCCTCTGTCAGATTGGTATACGAATCCCACAGGGAAATGCCCTTTTGTTTTTGTATATCAGCAAAGGAATCCGTTGTGACAAGCTGCACAAGCTCCTGCAGGGTCAGGACATTTTCAGATGGATCTTCCATATGATAATCGTAGGGAAGCCAGATTCCAGTCTCTCCATAGGGTCTTATCATCGTCACGGTGATCACTCCGTCCGGGAAAGAAATTCTCACATCACAGGTATCCGGATTGCTACCCGATTCCACCTCTGTCCGCATATTGCCTTTGTTTCCGATATTGAGCAGGTCATATACAGCAGTCTGTGGTGCAAAAAGATCGTGATATACATTTCCACTGGATAACAATGCATTCTGATTTAAGGTTTCTCCAAAAGAATTTTTCTCATAGTAATTCATCAGTGTGTCCTTAATTCCAAGAGGATAAGCAGTCAAAATTTCTTCTGCCGAAGCAATATCATCAAGATAAGTCATATTTTCTGCATCTATAGTATAAGTATCACCGTCACCTGACAGGTTGAGCTGCTCTTTTAATACCACCACATGCGGATCCGATGTCCATGCATAGTAAAGAATACTCACCGTCTGATTTTTGACATCGACATTGGAAACCACATACGGTGTTATCCCGTCAGGCCACTCCAACATCGGACTTGAACCAAGGCTGAAATAAACGGTACCTTCTCCCTGCCTCAACAGATCTGCATCTTCAAAATTTTTTATAACCTCCTGATCGGCCATCGCGATGATTGTTTTTCCATCACCGGCACAAATGGCCTTTGCCCATTTATTAGCTGTGGCATACAGTGCATTCTCCAATTCTTTGTCCTGCGTCTGTGTTCCACCATTTGTTTGCGAATCTGTTGTATTTTCGTCACCTGCTGCCTCCATATCCTGTCCGGATACTGACAAATCTTTATTTCCTTTTTGATCTGTCATAAAACAAATCGCAACTATAACTCCCAGCGCAAGGGCCGCAACCGTTATAAAAAGAGCCGGCTTTTTATAATTCAGGACGTTTTTAACCCGGTCCTTCACACTCACTTCACCAAAAGCAACCGGACATGCTGTTATCATTTTTTGCTTTACATGACATTCCAAAAGTGCCTGACAATACTCTGCCTTCCACTCTCTG
Organism: uncultured Lachnospiraceae bacterium; assembly: GCA_900317505.1. Taxonomy (GTDB): domain Bacteria; phylum Bacillota; class Clostridia; order Lachnospirales; family Lachnospiraceae; genus UBA2882. The sequence goes on from ONHB01000008.1 coordinate 37,633, forward strand.
TCTTTATTCTTTGTCACCTTTTCATCACAGGCAAGCTCTATATCCTTGCACAAAAGAATGTAGGCAATCCAGCATAGAGGCTGGAACCAGTACACAGCCAGTATTAAAAAACCAAGTGGTTTCCAGATATGATCTCCTCTTTTCAGATGCGCTCTCTCATGCTCCAGCACACAGTCTGTCACGTCCTCATCCATACCGGACGGCATATATATCTTAGGATTGATAACGCCCAGTATAAACGGACTTTGCACCTCATCGCAGGAATATACACGTTCGCATATTTTTTGTGAAACGGCAACTCTTTTACGAAGCAATATATAAGAAACCAGTGCATACAGGCATAAAAGCGCGACACCGCCAATCCATATCATGGAAGCCACGCTTATCACAATCTGCATGGGATTTACGGAGTATGCAACATTTGCCGCAAAATTATCGGCAAGCACCGGATTGATGACCTGATTGACTGTCGGCACACTCGATGTAATCTGTGGCACAGCCTGATACTCGATGTTTACAGGGATTGGTTCAGAATTCGGCACAAGGCTTAAGATGCTCTCAATATGAAAAGGTATGATCAGTTTTACTGCGACCAGTCCCCAAAGCGCGCAGCTAATCCATCTGGGCGCTTTTTTGATACAGAGCCGGACGAGTATGACCGCCACGATCAGGGCACTGGTGATCAGGGCATTATTCAATAATTCTATAAAAATATGGTTCATGTTTTTCCTCTTTTCTGGGTTGGATAGGTTATTTTTTTTGGCGTGGGTACAGATTCATTCATTTGTATTGGATGATTTGAATGAATCGATCATGTGTTGAATTTCATTGATCTCTTTTGATGACAGTTTTTTTCTGCCTGTAAAGGCCGCGATAAAAGATGGCAGGGAACCGTCAAAGTTATCATCTACAAATTTATGACTTTTGGCACTGTCAAATTCTGCTTTTGAGACAATGGAGGTTACTACTCCATCCTGATTTTGAAACAGACCTTTTTCGCATAGTTTTCTCAAAACAGTATAGGTGGTCGATTTTTTCCAACCCAGTTTTTCTGCCGCAATCCCAACGAGCGCTCCCGACGCGATTGGTTCATGTTCCCAGATTATTTGTGCAAATTGTTCCTGAATTTCTCCTAATTCGATTTCCATATGCTTCCTCCTGAATGTTTGTTGAGTGTTGTATGATTGGTGAGGTCATGAGGTATTTTTTGGGGGGTGACCTTGGAATCATGGCGGGGTGTGAGTAAAGGTGATAAGGGTTTTGGGGTCGGTATAGTGGTATTTAGGTTTGGTATAGCAGTATTTGGGCTGAATGTATTAGTATTGTTTTTTATATTGTATTCTATGTTGTATTTTATATTGGTTTATTCTGAATAAACCTTTCTTGGTTTTAGTTTATCCTGAGTAGACCGATTTGTCAATTTGTTTTTATGAGATTTGGGGGATATTTTTATGGGTGGAAGTATGGGGGGTTTGATGGATAGGTTGGATCGTGGGATTTGGAATTGGGGATTTCGGGTTGGGAGTTGAGTGTTGTGGGTTGGTGGGTTGGAATTGGCGGTTGGGATTAGCGGTTTGGATTAGCAGTTGAGTGTTATGGGCTGGGATTGAGTTGGGTATAAATTCAGGAGTATTGGCAATTTTGTTGATGAGGGAGAGAGTTGGTGGTTGATTGGTTTATTATGGTGGGAGGTTTTGGGACGGACGCGCAAAGCGCCTGCGGCTGTTGCGCTGAAATTGGTGGAATTAAGATAAAAGGGGAAACGGAGGATTGTTGATATCGGAAGCATTAGATTAGGGTCTTGGCTCCGGTTAAGCGGTGCACTGAGTATGCTGCCTAGCAGCATACTCAGTCTCGCGCTGGCGCGCTATATAAAAAAATCGCAACTCAGGCTCTGATAAGTAAACTTATCTCGCCTGAATTGCGATTTTTTATGCACCGCTTATAGGAACGCGGATTTTATAACTGAGGGCCTGCTGCTACTAAGGCTTTACCAGCTTCGTTTGTTGTGTATTTAACGAAGTTCTTCTGGAATCTCTCAGCAAGATCTTTAGCTTTTGCTTCCCATTCAGAAGCATCTGCATATGTGTCACGAGGATCTAAGATAGCAGGATCAACGCCCGGAAGCTCTGTAGGAACTTCGAAGTTGAACATCGGAATCTTCTTTGTAGGAGCTGTCTTGATATCACCGTTTAAGATAGCATCGATAATTCCACGAGTATCTTTGATTGTGATACGTTTGCCAGTTCCGTTCCATCCTGTATTTACTAAGTATGCTTTTGCACCGTTAGCATTCATCTTCTTAACAAGTTCTTCACCGTATTTTGTAGGATGTAACTCTAAGAATGCCTGTCCGAAGCAAGCAGAGAATGTAGGTGTAGGCTCTGTGATACCACGCTCTGTACCAGCTAATTTAGCTGTAAATCCTGATAAGAAGTAGTACTGTGTCTGTTCAGGAGTTAAGATAGATACAGGAGGTAATACGCCGAATGCATCTGCTGATAAGAAGATTACATTGTCAGCTGCAGGACCTGCAGATACTCCATTTACTTTAGAAGCAATTTTTTCGATATGGTCGATCGGATAAGAAACACGAGTGTTTTCTGTAACGCTCTTGTCGTTGAAGTCGATCTTTCCATCTGCTGAAACAGTAACGTTCTCTAATAAAGCGTCTCTTCTGATAGCGTTGTAGATATCAGGCTCAGATTCTTTATCAAGACCGATAACTTTTGCGTAGCAACCACCTTCGAAGTTGAATACACCGTTGTCATCCCAACCGTGCTCATCATCACCGATTAATAATCTCTTAGGATCTGTAGATAATGTTGTCTTACCTGTTCCTGAAAGACCGAAGAAGATAGCTGTATGCTTACCTTCCATATCGCAGTTAGCTGAGCAGTGCATAGAAGCGATACCTTTAAGAGGTAAGTAGTAGTTCATCATAGAGAACATACCTTTTTTCATTTCTCCGCCGTACCATGTATTGATGATAACCTGCTCACGGCTTGTGATGTTGAATGCTACACATGTTTCTGAGTTCAGACCTAATTCTTTGTAGTTTTCAACTTTTGCTTTAGAAGCGTTGTAAACAACGAAGTCAGGCTCGAATGTCTTTAATTCTTCCTCTGTAGGTACAATGAACATGTTTGTTACGAAATGAGCCTGCCAAGCAACCTCAACGATGAAACGAACTGCCATACGTGTATCAGCATTAGCACCACAGAAAGCATCTACTACATATAATTTCTTGTTTGAAAGTTCTTTCTTTGCTAAATCCTTAACAGCTGCCCATGTAGACTCTGTCATAGGATGGTTGTCGTTTTTGTATTCGTCAGATGTCCACCATACAGTGTCTTTTGAATTTTCATCCATAACGATATATTTATCTTTAGGAGAACGACCTGTGAACACACCAGTCATAACATTAACGGTGTCAAGCTCTGTATTCTGACCAACTTCATAACCTTCAAGTCCTGCCTTGGTCTCTTCCTCGAATAATACTTCGTAAGAAGGATTGTGAACAATTTCTGTTGTTCCATTGATGCCATACTTTGTTAAATCAATTGCCATCTTTCTTTTTACCTCTTTCCTTTCATATTTAATGCCTTTCGGCATATATTTAGTTTTATTTTCTATTCAATATTATACTAACAAGCCGACAAAATCAATAAAAATCTCCCACTTTTCATAAAGTTTTCAAAAACTTCTCAAAAACTTTTTTAGAACTTGCAGGCAAATTCTCAACAACAAATAATTTGTGTATTTACATGAGTCATCTTCCCGCATACACACTCCAGACAACAATGTCCTGCTTCTCCAGATCAACCACGACCTGCCCCATAAGATCCGTTCGAAAAACCATGCCGTCAGTCTCATCTATTCTTTCCAACGTTTCCATATGCGGATGTCCATACCTGTTTTTTCTGCCTGCCGAAATCAGGCACACATATGGATTAACCTGTTGCAAAAATTCCTCGGAGGAAGAATATTTTGATCCATGATGTCCGATCTTTAAAATATCTATTTCCCCACTCTCTTTGTCATCTTGTTTTTTATCAACTGCTAACAGGCTTTCCATCACTTCTTTCTCATGTGTTGAGCCAAGGTCTCCCATAAAAAGTGCAGTATGATTTTTATCTCGAAATTTGTACTCCATATGCAAAACCATCGAGTGGTCATTCTCATCCAGTCCTGCCAGCTTAGTATCCTTGTCTCCCGGATGAATACAGGTAAGCTTTAGCTGATGTATCTCAATATGATCCCCCTGTGAAAAATACAGTACTCTGGTATCGGCATTCTTACAGGCAAGTATGATCTCATCGAATTTCTCATTTTCTTTTTCAAGATCAGTTAGCACAAGGTAACTAATCTTAATCCGGTTACTCTTCTGATTTTCCAGAAGCTCCAGAATACCGTTGGTATGATCTGCATCTGCATGCGAGAGAAAGACAAAATCCACGGTGGAAATTCCATGACTTCTCAAAAAGGGATCAATGCGATATCTACCCACCTCAGAGACAGAGCTGCTGCCACCATCAATGATTGCGGTAAAACCACTTTTTTCTTCAATCACAAAGCAGTCTCCCTGACCGACATCCAGCATAGTCAATGTTGTTCCAAATCTGGAACGAATACACAAAAATACAGCATCCGCAAGCACAACAACTATAGCAAGTATCTGGCACAGTCTCTTTTTGTTTTTTTCATCCCAGTCATGCATTACCATGTGCATTATCTTGTGTTTTATCTTATGTGGTATCTTACGCATTACCTCATTCACAACCTTGTCCATTGCTTTATACAGTATTTTTCCTCTCCTCCTAATTACCGAAAGCAAACTCTTTCCGCACCAATTTACCTGATGAGAAATGTCAGCACCTAAACGCATCTGCAACGAAATCATTCGTCTTGGAGTTTTTTGTTTCTGCACATTATCACGTAAAGACATCCTCTGCCGTGATTCCGAAGGCGAGATCACCACTCTCACAATCACCAGATACAAAATCCCCAGCACAGCATAATAAACAACGATCTTCCATATCTCCGGTTTTGCAATAACCGGATGTGCCAGAGGCAGACAATCAAAAAACTGGCACATTTTTTCATAGAAAGCCAGGATAATGTGACATATCTGCAATGGTAAATAAGCAGGCACTGGCGAAAAGATGCCCAAAACCGCACCAAGCATACCAAGGATCATCAAGATAGAAACAAAGGGAGCAATCAAAAGATTTAAAAATACAGAATAAACAGAAAATGTATAGAAAAAACAGAGCTGTATCGGGAGTGAAACAAGTGACACACACAGGCTGGTCATTATAGATGCCCGGATAAACCGGATAATCTTATCTGATATTTTCTGCAGAGTGTTCTTTTCTTTTATAATGATATCATCTATATTGGCTGGCAGTGCATAAAGCTTTGTCAGCCATGGCATGAAAAGAGAAATTCCGGCCACCGCACCAAAGGATAGGAGGAACCCACTGTAGAATACATAAGCAGGCCGAAACATCAAAAGAACCGCCGCCGACAGCATCATGGCAGTCAGCATGTCATAGGTTCTGTTTACCACAGGTGCCAAAAGATACATGGAAAACATGATCACGCTACGAATGGCAGATGCCTGCGAGCCGGTCATCATACCATATAGAATCACAAAAAGAAACGAAATTAAATTAGCTATTGCTAACGGGATGCGAAGTCTCTTAAGCAGACGGCATATTGCCATGCCCCATAAAGAGATATGAAGTCCTGACACAGCCACAATATGTGCAATGCCGGTTCTTTGATACAGTCCTTTTATTTCCTCTGTCATTCCGCTTTTATCTCCCAAAAGCATGGCCTCCAGTACACCGGAATCCTCTTCGGAAAGCAAAGTATCCAGACTATGGGCCAGCTTTTTCCGGACCACAAAAAGACCCTGACGGACCGGCCAAGGCTTTTTCATCGTTACCTCATACTCACAATTTGTCATGGAATATGAAATTCCCATTCCAGCATAATATTTCCGGGCATCAAACTGCCCATCATTGGACGCCGCCTCAAAACGGCGTACCTTTCCTTTAATAATAACCTGATATCCGATTTTTAGTGATTGTAGTGAGGAGACCTCCTCTGACAGATAACAAATGACGGATCTGTTTTCTTCTGTGCTTTTTATATACAAAACAGATCTGCCATTTTTCTCTTCCATGGCATAGATATAGCCATACAACTTGTGATTACTTTCATTCTCCGGCAGGGATATTTTTTGCTTCTGACTATCTGTTTCCGGTTGTGATATTCCTTGATCCGGACTATCTGTTTTCAATAGTGATATCTCTTGTTCTGGACTATCTGTTTCCGATAGCGATATCTCTTGTTTCCGACTATCTGTTTCTGATAGTGATAATCCCCGGTCCTGACTATCCGTCTCCGGCTGTGATCTTCCCTGCCCCGGATCAAGATATGCATCCGCAAATACAGTCATGAACCCCATGACTAACAACACAAAAATAAGACAGAGCAGACATAATGGTCTTCTCATATTTCTCCTTATTGTGCATTATCTATAATCTCCGTATTTTTTTCAAAAGGCTGTGATAAGGAAATGGTTTCCATATAATTCAGGTCACTGTTTCCTTCAATAGAAATCTGGACACGGTTTACTCCGGGTATTTCTGTCAAAGAATCCACGATGGAATAGACAGCTACCTCCGGTGTGACATTACCCTTTCTATTTAAAAATCCCCCATTCAGATTGACATAGCAGACCCCATCCTGCATCGTAACACTCAAAATCTGTGTATCGCTTCCAATGGTTGCATAACCGCTTTCATCACTGTCACCATTTTCCGGCCCATCAATCAGACGTTCAACAACAAGCTTATCCATGGAGATATTACTGTTGTATACACATTCTACTGTGTGGGGAACCAGACGGTTGCCATCCTTGTCGGCAAAATACAATGTCAGCTCCGCACGCTCTGTAGAATTGATCTCATCCCCGGCATTATCGACAAACTGATCCGCACTCATAAGCCCAATCTGATATCCACTTCCACTCATCAAAGGCTCGCTTTCCACCTTGAACGATACAAACCGGATGCCATCCACCTGGCATAGTGTCTGCACAATGGCAGCCCGCGAAAGCACCTCCTGAATGGGATTCAGATCATGATACTCAACACTGAAATCCAGTATCAGCTGATCCTCATTCAGCGAATATCCGATCAGATCAACGCCTTCCGGAATTGCACTCTTATAACCGGTTGATTCCGGATTTTGCTTAAGAGCCCTGAACAGCACCTGCAAAATATCCTTGATTTCGGTTTCTTCCACATCCATGGAATAACTATTTACTTTATTCTCATCTTTATCTACATCATAGATCAAATATTCTTTTGATGTATGGTTGTCCTTGCTGCCACAACCTGTTAAGCAAAAAATCAATATCAACAGGCATAGCCATTTCCATTTCTTCATCATGCAAAATATCCTCTATATAAAATTTACGTTTTACTTCTGGTCGATGATTATTCTCAGATCATCAGATTCCGCCTTACCAATTTCCGATCATCTATTTTGTACCTTTATATCTTCAAAACAATTTATCAACCTTCCACATCCCACTTCACCTACTTCAATGCATAAGTCAGCGGAATCTTAACAGAAAACGTCGTTCCGTTATCCGGTTCACTGTCTACCTTGATCGCACCACGGTGCATTAAGATAGCATTTCTGGTAATGGCCAGTCCCAGACCGGTTCCACCAATCTTTTTGGAATGAGACTTATCGACCCGGTAAAATCTCTCAAAGATATGCTCAATGGATTCTTCCGGGATTCCAATACCGTTGTCCTCTACCTGAATGGTAAAAAACTGATGGTCAGCATCCAGTCTCACTTTTACATATCCATGCTCACGATTGTATTTGATACCGTTTTCAACCAGATTGGATATAGCCAATGTAAGCTTTACTTCATCAATTTCCGCAGTTACATCACGTACGCTTTCGAAGATCAGGTCAATATCCTTCTGGTCGGCAATCGGTTTTAATCTCTTTAGGATGGATTCGATCATCTTGTTGATATCAACCGCCTCCACATTGAGGTCCGCAGATGTCTTATCCATTTTCACAAGCGAAAGCAGATCGTTGATGATCTTACTTTCACGGTCGATCTCATCTGCAATATCCAGCATAAATTCCTGATACAGTTCAATCGGCACGTTGTCCTGTGCATTCAAAGAATCGGCTAAAACCTTCATGGAGGTCAACGGTGTCTTAAGCTCATGAGACACATTGGAAACAAATTCCTGACGGGATTCATCCAAAATCTTCATGCGCTTTAAAACTTCATTGAAGGCAACAATAATATGCTCTGTTTCCTCATAATCCGGCACATCAGAGATCTCACTTTCAAAACCGTCCCTCACTTCACCAATCGCAGAGGTTACCTTATCGAACGGCTTCATCAGGACACGGGATGCCACCCATGAAAGGCCAATGACTAAAAGCATCATCAGAAGCTGTAATGTCTGTGCCTTTTCATCCAGTACCTGAATATTGGTATTGATATTGTCGGTCGAAACACTGATCAGCATAACACCGATCGTCTGATTTTCAGTTTCAGCAACCTGCCCCACACTGACCTCGCCACCCACCTCAGTGGTAAGCGTAATCGGTGTCGTGATCTCAATATAATGATTGTTGCTGTCATAATTGCTGGAGCTCTTTCCCTTAAAGCACTTGATAACTTCCTCGGAAATGATCGTCTTGCCTTCACTGATACCATATGTATCCTTTACAGCCACAAAATTCTGGTCCATGACAAGCACACGGCCATCGTACAGGGTCGATAACTGCAAAAGCTCTGCATTGATCGTATCGGAATTGGTATTTTGAAGGTAATTGTTGACAGCCAGATGATTGGCAAGAATTTTGGCCTGCGTTTCAACCTCTGCGGTACGCAGGGAAACGGCGCGATTTTCATAATTTTGCAAAATTCCGTATCTCATGATCAGCGTCGGCACATAACCAACCACAATGATAATCAAAAAGATACGGAAACGTAAGCTTTTTACAAAACGCAGCCGAGATATGATTTTTTCAAAAAATGTCTTAAATAGTGTTTTCAAATCTTTATCCCATATATCAAATGATGCCGACGCTCCTGCTATGCATGACAGGATGCTCCATAAGCATCAGTTAATATTAATCACAATTATTTAAAATAATATCCAACGCCCCACTTGGTGTGCACATATTTGGGATCGCTGGGATTTTTTTCGGTTTTTTCACGCAGTCGTCGGATATGTACATCCACGGTCCGTACGTCACCCGGATAATCCTCTCCCCATACCATGGTCAAAAGCATTTCACGGCTGTAAACCTTGTTGGGATTCAGCATCAGGAGCTCCAATACATCAAATTCCTTGGCTGTCAGGTTGATCTCACGACCTTCAATATAAACGCGGCGGCTTTCTCTGTCGATCTTGACATCGCCACTTTCAACAATCATTTTTTCATCCTTTTCCGGTTTGACAGGAACTGACAGACGACGCAGGATAGCCTTGATACGTGCCTTTACTTCCAGTATATTGAAGGGCTTGGTGATATAATCATCGGCGCCATATTCAAGACCGAGAATCTTGTCCATGTCATCACCCTTTGCGGTCAGCATAATGATCGGAACATTGGAAAATTCACGTATCTGCTGACATACCTCAAATCCGGTCAGCCCCGGCAGCATGACATCCAAAAGAATGATATCAAACTCTTCTGCCTTAGCCATTGCTAACGCTTCTTCACCATCATATGCACAGGAAACTTCCATTCCATCCTGTTCAAGACTGAAACGGATACCCTTTACAATCAACTTTTCATCGTCCACTACTAAAACTTTTTTCGGCATTTCTATCTCCATCCATGCAGCTTCTTCACTGCACCTTAATTTTATTTTTTATCTTTTCAAATGTACCGCTCTTGATACCGGAAACATTCTGGATCTCATCAATACTCTGAAATCCGCCACTGGCTTCACGGTAGGCAATGATCGCCTGCGCACGTGTCTGACCAATACCGGGCAAGGTGCAAAGCTCACTCTCCGTCGCCCTGTTAAGGTCGATAAGTCCATCGTCCTGCTCAGCCTGCTTCTGTGTGCCCTGTTTACCGGTTCCTTCCTGTGTTCTCGTCCATTCCTGTGAGCCGCCCAGCTCTTTTGGGACTTCCCACTCTTCTTTGGTCATAATGTAAAGCTTCTGACCGTCACTGACATGCTCTGCCTGATTGAGTATCTCGCTGCATGCCTCCGGTAAAAGTCCGCCGGCTGCATCAACTGCATCAAAAACTCGCGCATTTTCCGGAAGGGAATAAACGCCCGGCTGTAAAACCGCGCCGTCAACATCCACGTAAATCATAGCTGACGGTCCATTATCCAACTGCCCTGATGCATCCGTCCGGTCGGCTGCTGTATGGTCTTCTCCATTATCTGCCACACCATCTGCTACTCCTCGGGAACCATCCGTCAATACTTTCTGCGCCTCTTCATCATATGAGCCTCTGTTCAACACTGTTCCATCTGTCGACATCTCACCGGATCCTATTGCATCCGTCAATATCTCATCAGATATTGTTTCATCCACAGTCTCCCCGGATATCACATAAGCATCCTTACGCCCGCATCCGATAAGTAGAAAAACCGCCACAACCGCTACTACACAGGTAAAAATTATTCTTTTTTTCATTAACATACCTCCTATTTTTCAACAGAAGGTCCTTCTATGCTAATCGTGTCTTATATTTTATTCCAAAGATTTCAACTTTACAAGATGGATTTTACAGAAATGTTACGGATTGTTACAGATATTACAAATAACTATGCGCTCTCGCCTTTAAATATAACAATTCCTACAATGGCAATCAACATGCCGACAATTTTTTTCATCGACAGGGGCTGCTTTTCTATGCCAAAAATCCCCAGTAATTCAATCAGATAGGCAACGATCAGCTGGGAAATGACAATAAACATGGCAGCTTTTGCAGGTCCCAGCTTATCCACGCTCATGATCACGGTATAAGTGATAAAAGCACCGATGGCACCTCCTGTGAGCATGTATTTGGAATCCACATGGAACACGCTAAGCAGATTGGTCCGGTCCGTAAACATCCATGCCAAAAGGCACACCACAAGTGCCGAAAACTGGACAAATGAGCTGGCGCTCCAGATAGAGGACGCCTTTGTCACACCAGCATTAAATACACCCTGTACTGCCATCAGGGCTCCTGAAATCACTGCAATTAAAAAACCGAGCATAAAAAATCTCCTTTTCCTTTTGCGGATAGTTTTTCCATGCCCGGTTCAAATTATTCAGTTTTGGCAATCTGTTCTCTTACTGTCTGGTCTAAATTGAGAAGTGTCGCATCCACATCCTCGCCGTCCCAGACTTTGGTAAACGCAATTTCAAGCTGCGCCCAGAAGCTGGAAGTACGCATCATCTTCGGCATCGGAATGGACATTGCATATTCATCAAGCGCCGCATAGATCGCGGTATTTTCGTATTGAATGTCTGTCTTTGCCGGAATTTTATCCGTCAATGTATAAAAATCCTCTCCCTGACCGCTGATCAGATAAGAAGCAAAACGATTGGCCGCATCTGTAGATGCGCTGTAACCGTTGATAACCAAAGCATCCGTAACCGACAGACTTCGTGAGTTTAGTTCATCACTTACCTGCGGAATGGAAGTGATCGCATAATCATACTGAAACTCTCCCTTTTCCTTGGCCTGCTTTAAGCGGTTGATCGCATCTGTCGTTGCAACGGTAAATACGATCTTGCCATCTATAAAATCCTGCAAAACCTCTTCATAAGATACGGAGGCACTATCAATAGAAAAGAACTGGTTTAATTCCTGATATTTTAGCAGACAGTCAATGGTGGGCTGATTGTAAATGTCGATCTGATTGAAATCATCCCCATTTTTGCCACCGATATTGATGGTATCTCCCACAATAAAGTAGTTGTAGAAAATATCCGATACATCCCATTTAAAAACGGCCTCTACATTTTCCGGCGCATCATAGGATTCGGCAAAGGTCAGGATACGGTCCATACTGACAGGCACAAGCTCCAGCTCCTTGTCAAGGATCATTTCCTCGGAAATCGGCTCATCCGATACGGCATCCGCGGAAACTGTCATATCAAGCTCTTCAACCGATTCTGCGGAATCGATTATTTCCTGTGCAGCCTCGCCTTCGGCAGCATTTCTTTCTGCCTCGATGGTTGCAACCGCCATATCATGAAGATAGGTCTCATTGTATAAAAACAGGGATGTCTCAAAATATAAAGGATATCCCAACAGCTTATTCTGATAGGTGACTGCTGAAAGTGCAGCCTTGGAAAAATGCTGTTCATTGACCAGACCTTCCTCATCCTCGATCGGTACGGCAAGTCCGGACAGATAAGCCTTTTCCAGCATATCATTGGTAACAATATACAGATCCGGTGCGTTGGTACCGTCAATCTCTGCCTGATTGATCTGTTCTAAATACTGGACACCGGATACATAGGTCGGAACAACCCGCACGCCGGTTTCCTGATAATACGAAAGTGCAGCCCTTGCCAGATAGTCGCCCAAAGCTTCATCCGTATACCAGATCTCCAGATTATCCTTTTTTTGAAAAAGACCGTCATCATCCGTAAGAACAGACATGGCATCCTGATGGTGATATCCGTTGACTGCCACCAGTACGGTCATGACAATGACAAGCAAAGCCGAATAAATCCTTTTGGTCATATTATATCCTACCTTTATTAAATACACTCTTTTAGGATTGCGATCATAGCATCCACATCCTGTTTGCTGATAATAAGCGGAGGTACAAAACGGATAATATTGGTGCCGGCATTGATCAGGATCAGGCCATGATCCAATGCTTTGGTGATAATCTCACCAACCGGCTTTTTGAAAACAAGTCCCTGCATCAGGCCGCTTCCCCTGCGGGTTTCGATATCCTCACAGGATTCAGCAATCTCATCCAGCTTTTCTTCCAGATAAGCAGATACTTCCCTTACATTATCCAGTACATGTTCTTTTTCAAACAATTCCATAACCTTGCAGATTGCAGCACAGGCTAACGGATTGCCTCCGTAAGTAGTACCGTGGTCTCCCGCTACCAGTGAGGCAGCTCCTACTTTTTCATTTAATAAAAATGCACCAACCGGAACACCGCAGCCCAATGCCTTGGCTGTTGTCATGATATCCGGTTTCACACCGTATTTCTGCCATGCGTACATATAGCCGGTACGTCCCATACCACACTGGATCTCATCTAAAATGAGCAGAATATCCTTTTCATCACAGATCTTGCGTACACCTCTTAAAAAGTCCTCATGAACCGGATAGATACCGCCCTCACCCTGAACTGTCTCAAACATGATGGCACAGGTTTTATCTGTGATCTGTGCTTTTACACTCTCAAGATCATTGAAATCCGCAAAACGGATGTTGCCAATCATCGGCTCAAAGGCTTCTCTGTAGTGCGGGTTGCCGGTAACAGATAAAGCTCCCATGGTGCGTCCGTGAAACGAATGATTCATTGCAATAATCTCATGATCGGTACTGCCATCTTTTAAATATGCATATTTTCTTGCAGCCTTGATAGCGCCCTCAACGGCCTCCGCACCGGAGTTGGTAAAAAATACCCGGTCCATTCCGGAAACCTCTTTGATCTTTTTGGCAGCTTCGATTGCCGGAGCGTTGTAATAATAATTGGAGGTATGGATGACCTTGTCAATCTGGTCTTTTAAAGCCTGATTGTATTCCTCATTGCCATAGCCCAAAGCAAAAACAGCAATTCCGGATACAAAATCCAGATATTCCTTTCCATCCATATCATACAGATGAACACCTTTTCCATGATCGAGTACGATCTGATAACGGTTGTATGTATGTAATAATACGCTTTCGGCCTCATCTATATAAGCCTGCATTTTTTCACTCATGTCATTTCCTCTTTTCTGAATTTATTCATCAATGCTCCGGACAAAACTGATCCCGCCTGGTTCCTTTGACCAGATTGTCGTCATCGGATACGATCGCGGTTCCGATACCCTGTTTGGTAAAGATTTCCAAAAGCAGGCAGTGCGGTACTCTTCCATCCAGGATATGCACGCGGGAAACGCCGCCGCGGATCGCAGATGTGCAGTTGTTGAGCTTGGGAAGCATTCCACCGCCGATCACGCCGCTGCCGATCAGGTTTTCCGCATCGGTTGCGGTCAGTCTGGAAATAAAAGAGCTCTTATCGTTGATATCCTTATAAAGTCCTTCAATATCTGTTAAAAATACCAGCTTGTCAGCACCTACTGCCTTGGCAATGGCACATGCTGCATCATCGGCATTGATATTGTAGGTATCGTAATTGTCATCCAGTCCGATCGGAGCGATGATCGGAAGAAAATCATTGTCTAAAAGATCATATAAGATCTTGCTGTCCACTTCCTTGATATCTCCGACATAACCGATATCCTTTCCATCGGAATATTTTTTATCTACCTTTAAAAGTCCGCCGTCCTTGCCGCTGATACCGACTGCTTTGACACCCAGCTCCTGTACCATGGTAACAAGACTTTTATTAACACGGGAAAGCACCATTTCCGCAATTTCCATGGTCTCAGCATCTGTTACACGGAGGCCGTTGATAAACTGTGCTTCCTTTCCGACCTTGCCCACCCATTTGCTGATGGCCTTTCCGCCACCGTGTACAATGATCGGTTTGAAGCCGACAAGCTTTAACAGTGTCACGTCCTTGATTACATTTTTCTGCAGCTCTTCATCGCTCATGGCGCTTCCACCGTATTTGACTACGATGATCTTTCTGTTAAACCTCTGGATATAAGGCAGCGCCTCGATCAGCACTCCTGCTTTCTGCATAACTTTTTCCATTTCTCTTTGTTCCATAATCGTTTCCTCTTCCTGCCGTTATCCCTGCGGCTTATTAACATCCTTTCATTTGCCGGCATTTACTGATTGAATGCCTCTATATTGGCTGTATTTAATGTAAAATCATAATAATTGAGATCCTCACGCTTCGTCCAGCCGATCTCCTTCCAGAAGGCATTGCCGATATCGTTTTTGGTAAAAGCGATCAGTGAGACCTTGTTGATCTTTTCTTTGCGCAATGCTTCCATGGCAAAAACTACCATACTTTTGCCAATGCCTCTTAACCGGTAATCCGGATCTACGCACACATGATACAGGCAGCCTCTTCTGCCGTCATGTCCGCATAAAATAGCACCGACAATCCTGCCGTCCTCCTCAGCAACCACGCTGATGCCGGGATTTCGCTTTAAAAATCTTTCCACGCCCTCTTTTGAATCATCTATACTGCGGATGGAAAATCCCTTAATCCGCATCCATAATGCATGTACATTTTCATAATCGTCTAATGTCATTGCCCGAACCATTTTGTTTCTCCTTACTACATCTGATGACGTACGATCAGATATTCATTGTCCAGCTGATAATATGGACATTCATTGTAATTGCCGCTCAAAAAACGGCTCATTTCATCTTCATCGAGATCACATTCGCAGCAATAGCATTCGTAATCATCGTCATATACATAATTTACACATGTATCACAACTGTCAGCCACTCTGATTTCCTCCACAACTGTATCTGTTTACCGACTGTAGCTTTTGTCTGTGGCTGCATCCTACGGGAACATGGGAACCAGACAAAGTCCCTCGTCCTCAGGAAGTCCGAATAACAGGTTCATATTTTGTACGGCCTGTCCTGCAGCCCCCTTTACCAGATTGTCGATTGCGCCCATCATGATAATACGGCCGGTACGCTCGTCAATCTTGAAATTGATGTCCACATAGTTGCTTCCTTCCACCCATTTGGTCTCGGGATATACACCTTTTTCCAGTACGCGGACAAATTTTTCATCTGCATAATATTTATCATAAACAGCTTTTATTTCTTCATAGGTAGGAAGACTGCCGTCTGCCTTTCTGACTAAAGATGCATATTCCGTTGCCAGAATACCACGGTTCATGGGTACTAAATGCGGTGTAAAGTTTAATACGATCGGTTCACCTGCAGCATATCCCAGCTGTTCCTCGATCTCAGGTGTATGGCGGTGTGTGGCAACTCCGTATGCCTTCATATTTTCATTGACCTCACAGAAGAGGTTGTTGACCTTTGCTCCCCTTCCTGCTCCGGAAGTACCGGATTTGGCATCAATGATCAGTGTATGAGGATCGATCAGTCCCTCTTTTACCAACGGATAAGCTGTGAGAATGGAGCAGGTCGTATAGCAGCCCGGATTGGCAACAAGGCGTGCCTTTTTGATATCCTCTCTGTTGATCTCACAAAGTCCATAAACGGCTTCTTTTATGTACTGCGGAGATTTGTGCTCGATGCCATACCATTTTTCATATACGGATACATCCTTGATACGGAAATCTGCACTCAGATCCACAATCTTAACCTTATTTAAAATGGAATCATTGACAAGGGACGCGCACAGTCCCTGAGGTGTCGCTGTAAATATCACATCTACCTGCTCAGCTAACTGCTCCATGTTGTCATCCATACATTTGTCATCGACGATCTGAAACATATTTCCATAAACAGATGAATATTTCTGATCGATATAGCTTCTGGAACCATACCAGACAATCTGTGCATCCTTGTGCTGTGTCAGCAGTCTGACCAGCTCTCCTCCCGCATAGCCTGTTGCTCCAATAATTCCAACCTTAATCATTTTATCTAATCCTTTCTGCCTGATGTCGGCAGCCACATCGGTTACCAGCATTTCTTTCTATAACGCATACATTATTTATTTTACCCGACTGCCCCTGTAAATTCAAGAGAAGCCGCTAAATACTCTGCATGCGGATAAGTATACGCCTTTTCTGTATATTATGCAAACTTTTTCCATTTATCTTTGTTTTTATTCATTTTATATGTATTTATGCATTATTTATACAGTTTTTATGCATTTTTAGTAGTGATTTTGTCATATTTGTATCTATTTTTATACGATTTGTTTTCATTTTATAATGTTGAATCAAAAGGTATAGCCCCCGGTTGCTTTTTGTGGTATTTTATTTTTAGATAAACAGTAGGATTAAAGGAGTACAGACTATGAGCGTTGTCATGATCATCGCCAGCTATTTTATATTTATGAATATTCTTGGATTCTTTTTGATGGGCTTAGATAAGCACAAAGCCAAAAAGAAGGTCTGGCGCATCCCGGAGGTCACTCTGTTTACCACTGCCATCTTTGGCGGCAGTCTCGGAACGACGCTTGGCATGTTTTTATTCCATCACAAGACCAGACACTGGTATTTCCTGTATGGGATGCCGCTTATTTTATTTCTGCAGTTGTTACTTTTTTATATAATCGCACATTCTCCCGTTACCATTACCATTCTTTAGGCCTTGATGCTATCGGAGCAATGTGCCAGCAAAGGGGATATGATTTATGTATATTGCAGTTTTAGCAGACAATGTTGCGGACCGGAAACAGACAGAAAGGCTCTTAGGAAGAGCCAATGATGTGCTTGCCAAGGAAACCGGTACGCTGTATATCGATTCCTTCGGAGATGTGGAAAGTCTGATGCACGCTCCGATGAAATACGAGCTCTTTTTGATCGACATGTCCCATTCGGATACGCACGGTCAGTCCGTTGCTGCTGCCCTGCGGGAAGCCAATGCTCCCGGCAATATCGCACTCATGATTCCAAAAGATACCCCTTTTTCTTATCAGATCGTCCTCGATGGCCTCACAACCATCCAAAAGCCGTTAGTCCCGTCCACGCTGCACCAGCTCATCCGGGAGACGCACAAGGAACAGCTTCAGACGATCATCCCCAAAATTGAGATCCGCAGTGAAAATGAGACCTATTATATCCCTTTGGAACAGATCATCTATGCCAAAGAAAAGGAGCACTTTGTCTATGTTCATTTAGACAACGGCAAGGTTCTTTCCATGCTCGGCGAGATCCGCGACTTTTACCGCTGGGTCGATACACATCCCGAATTTGTCCTCATAAAAAAAGACACGGTCCTCAATGAAAACCATGTCATTTCTTCAACCAAAAGGGAATATCATATGTCCAATGGAGAGATCCTATCCCTTCCGCGTTTTTCTTTTTTTAAACCGCAACAATGATACCGCCGTCGTTGGCATACATACTGCTGATGCCTCTTGTATCAAGGATGCGGATGTTTGCAAACAGACCTGTCTTTTCCAAAATATCTTTGACATACAGGGCTCTTTTACCGGCGTTGCAATGTGAGATCATCAGATCCTTGCCGGGGGTATCCTGTTTGGCTTTTACAATTTCCTCGCACATACTGATCAAAGCTTTCCTTACTCCGATCTTTTGTCCCAACTGTATAATCGTACCGGTGTTGTCAGCACTCATAACCGGCTTGATGTTGAGAGTGGATGCCACAACAGATTTGATGCCACTCAGTCTGCCATTTTTTCGTAGCGTATCCAGATTATCCAATACGAAATATGTGGTGATACTGTCTCTGTATTCCTCAGCCTGAAGCACAACCTGTTCAAACGGAAGCCCAGCCTCTTTCAGAGCAAAAATTTTGAGCCCTAGCAAAGTCTCGCCAATAGATGCGGAACAGGAATCAAAGACATGGATCTTAGCCTTTTCGTGATCTTCATAATACATTTCCATCGCTGTCCGCGCACTGTTGTAGCTTCCGCTTAAATTACCGGACAAGGTAATGATATAAACTTCATCACAGCCTTCAAACTGCTGCATGTACTGATCCGGCGAAGGACATGCCGATTTGGGGCATGCTTCTGTATGTGACAGCACATCCAGAAAGACCGCCTGATCAAAGCTCTCATCATCCACCTGATGCCACTCTCCTACCTGCAATTTCAATGCCACATGTCCGAATACCGGATTGTTTTCCATTTCTTCCGTAAACTCACCGCAGCTGTCTATCAAAATTTTGTACATAATAATCTCCACATAAACAAACGCAGTTTTTATTACTACATATGATAGCATAAAATATTACATTTGAAAAGACCATAAAGTATGCTAATCTAAAAGAAAGTTTTTTATATCACGACCAATCAGGAGGCACTATGGTTTCAGTTGAAATAAACAGCATCAAAGAATTTATGAATAAATTGTTGAACAGTGAGGCCTTTGATTCTTTTTATCTGGAAGAGGCCGTCATTGCAACCTTTAATACCTTTATTATAGATGGACATCTGATAAAATCCGATACAGATAAACTTCAGGACAACACCGATCCTTCCCCGATCTATGGCCAGACCACAGAGCAAGGCACTGGACAGACTGCCCCCTTATTTTCGACATGGAAGCAGCTCCGCCCGATTATTTTTTCACTGATCAGGGGCGACCGGGTGCCGCACAGCATGAAGCTGACACTCCATGCCGGAAGCAGTTATATGCACCGTCTCAAAAACAGACCGGAGGCCGCAGCCTATGCTGATGCCATCAAAGCTCTGGCTGTCAACATCCGTTATGAGAATGGTAAGTTAAAATGCGTCACCGGCACATCCTACCAGACCTTTATCATGGACAAGACCATTGACAATATCTGGGATAGCGACTTTATTTCTTCCCTTGCTGCCATGGGAATCAAATTTATCATCCAATAGGTACTACTTTCTGATCTTTGGCTTGGCAACGAGTGAGATCAGATAAGAAAAGATCAGGGCAGCGCTGCATCCGGCGGCTCCTGCCTTAAATCCACCCTTAAAAAGTCCTAAGAGTCCTTCTTCATCAACCGCAGCTTTTACCCCTTTCATCAACACATGTCCAAATCCGGTCAGCGGAACCGTTGCTCCGGCACCTGCAAATTCCGTAAACGGCTCATACAATCCGATAAAACTGAAAAATGCCCCCAGACAGACCAGTAGCACCATGATCCGTCCCGGAAGCATCTTTGTTTTTTCCATTAAGATCTGTACCAGTGCACAGATCACTCCTCCAACTAAAAATGCAATGATATAGCTCATCTTTCTTCTCCATTCTGTCAATTATGATAGATAGGATTTCCGAAAGCCTGAAAAACTATACATCGTGGAAGATTTATTTTTTGAGGCAGGCAATAACCTCAACCTCGCACAATACGTTTTTGGGTAATGTCTTGACTGCAACGCAGCTTCTTGCGGGTAAGGTATTGGTAAAATACTCGCCGTATACTTCATTGAATGAAGCAAAGTCATCCATGTCGGCAAGGAAGCATGTGGTCTTAACCACGTCATCATAGCTGCCGCCTGCTGCCTTTAAGATCTCGCCTACATTTTTTAAAGACTGGTTGGCCTGCACTTTGATATCACCCTCTGCTATTGCTCCGGTCTCAGGAATGATCGGGATCTGTCCTGATGCAAATAAGAAATCTCCCGCAACAATTCCCTGTGAATAAGGTCCGATCGCAGCCGGTGCTTTTTCTGTACTGATTTTTTTTAACATAATTTTTCCTCCTGCTATATTTATTTATAGACAATTACAAAATGATGATCTCTCATCCTTCTGCAAAATTGACTGTCACATAGAAACCTCTTGCATTTTCCACAATATCTACGACCGTTCCCTCTTTGACGGTCAGTCTTTCCCGGAATGGGATATTGCCGGACATGGCAAGCGACGGATCGATCGTATAATAATAACAGCTCGGTAAAAGTCCCTCTGTCACTGTGACCTTGTCTCCGACTGACAAAAGGCCCTCCCGCTCCATCTTAAATTCCATTTCTCTCATGTTTGATCAGCTCTTTTCATTTCCTGTTCTTTTTGCTGTTCTTCGCGTTCCCTCCGGATTTTGGGAAGCTCCTCTTCCTCAAGCAGTTTGGTAAATACCTCGATCACATGCGGATCGAACTGGGTACCGGCACACCGGCGGAGCTCCTTGATCGCATCCTCTTCCGGCATCGCATGGTGGTACGGCCTGTCATGTACCATAACATCGTGTGAATCGACCGCAGAAATAATACGTGCCAAAAGCGGGATTTCCTCGCCCTTGAGCTTATTGGGATAACCGGTTCCGTCCCATTTTTCATGGTGGGAAAGAATACAGTCTGCAATTCCCGACAATTCGGGAGACGCATTGGCAATACGATAACCCTTTACCGTATGCTGCTTCATGATCTCAAACTCTTCATCACTCAGCTTGCCCTTTTTCAGGAGCACCTGATGCGGGATGGCAACCTTACCAATATCATGCATGATCGCCAAAAGCTCCAGCTTGCCGATATCGGTATCGGAAAGATCCAGTGCTTTGCCAAGTCTTGCTGCCATTTCCCTGGTACGCTCCACATGCTCTTCTGTCTCATAATCACTTTCACTCAGGGTCTGCTTGAGTGAATCAACCAGGGAACTACTCATGGAATTGTCACGCAGCATCTTTTTATTCTGCATACTGCTCTTGGCCTCTGTCAGGATCTGCTCCATGGAAGTGATCGCATCTTCCTTGACCGCCACACCATATTCCATATGGATCAGCACGTCGCGTCCGTAAAAGCCTTCGAGATCCTTTTTGATATCCTCACAGATCTCCACTGCTTCATTGTATGTAGTCTCTTCGAGTACAGCCAGAATGTCACCATCCTCCAGCTTGGCAATGAAGGAATCTTCCTTGGCATGCATTTTTACAAAGTATGCAAGCTGCTTCATGACGGCATCGCCAAATGTCGTTCCGTACTGATTGTTGATCGGCTTTAAACCGTTGATATTGCAGACCGCCGCAGCCACGGGCCAGTATTTTTTGTTGTCCCACTGGGGCACCTGCTGCAGATAGCTCTGCTTGTTGTACAGACCGGTAAGCGGATCATACAAAAGAGACCGCTCCAGATTGAAATAGGTAGCTCTCATGGAAGTAATATCATGGAAAACAAAGATCTTGCCAAGGCTGCGTCCCTTGGAATCGGCCATACAGCGGTATTTTATGCTATATGTATGATCTTCTCCTCCGATCTTGGTCGTCCATTCAAATTCCTGATCGCTGTCAACCGGCCTGAAGCCGATAAAATTGCTGCTTTTAACAAAGTCCTCAATCGACATGGAGCCGACACTGAAATGTGCATTGGGCATAACCTTTAAAATAGCACTGCTGAAATCCGTCAGCCATCCGTCATAGTCAAATAAGATAACCGGCTCACTCAGATAATTTAAGATCATTCGCCGGGTGATGTTCATGGTAACTGTCGGCAGATACCGGAAGGTATTGTAATACATCAGCATGCCGATAATGCAATACAGTACAGATGATAAGTCAAGCACGATAAAGTCCATCTGGTACAGATTCATCACATTGACGGCAACTGCCATCAGTACTCCGAAAATCAGCAGATAATATCTTTTCCAGTAAACACGCGGTGTTTCTCCGCATTTTAAGATGAGAAGAACTGCTGAGATCATGATCATGACGACGACAAAGATCGTATGATAATAAAACGGAGTATTGGGGATGTAGGTCAAAACATGGGTATCGGCGAAAACCCTGTCAATATAGGTAACCGTCATCTGATTGTATGGATTGAGCAGAAGAAATACCATATCAATACCGGCCGCAATATACATACAGTACATGACCGCCCGCGGAGCCTTTTTATTCCAGCTGATAAACTCCAGGATATAATCATAAAACAGGATCAGCATAATATCCGTTGTGATAAAATACAAGCTCATCGCAAAGGATCGCAGGATATTACTGTCAACAGACAGCTGAAAAGAATAAAAAACAACCAGCAAAAAAGTGGCAAGCATGACCTTGCCAATTTTTTTACCGATTGTGGTTCCCTTTTTATAAGCATTCAACAAAATACGTGCAGCAACTAAAGCGACTAAATAATACAGCAACGCTATGATTGGCATCTTTGTTTCCTCCCCGCATCCACATTTTCATGCACACAAAACTCTTACTGCTGTTTTGCCAGCTCCTCAGCCTGATCGCTGAGAGAAGATACGATATCAATAACCTGTGAAACAACTTCTGTATTTTTCTCGCTGCTGGAATAGGTCTCATTGGCATGCGCAGAAACCTCTTCTGTAATAGCTGAAATATTCTGGATACTCTCCACGATACTGCTGTTGGCAACAGCCAGCTTTGAAATACTTTCGCCAAGCTTTGTAGAACTGTCTGCGATGACAGACGCATTGTTTTCGATCTTTTCAAAGCTTCCGGCTGCATTTTCCGCACTCTCGTTTTGCAGGCGGTTCATGGAGATCAGGTTGTTGATGGATGTAATAACTTCTGATATTTCCTCGGAAATATTGTTGATCAGGGATTCGATCTCCTCTGTAGCCTCCTGTGTCTGGGCTGCAAGAGAAGAAATTTCAGATGCAACAACCGCAAATCCTTTACCGGCTTCACCGGCTCTTGCTGCTTCAATGCTGGCATTTAATGACAACAGAGAAGTCTGATCTGCAACATTGTTGATCAGCTCTATGATGGAATGCATCTGCTTGGTATATTCATCTAATTCAGACAGCTCTGATTTGACAAGGTTGCCTGATGCCTCTGTCTCTTCAACATGTGAGATCAGCTGCTCGATATCGGAATTGCCCTTCTGGATTGCCAACTTGGTGTGGGAAATATTGTCCACGATCTCATCTGCAGCTTTCTGTACGTCAGTAATATGATTCTGGATCTCTTCTGTACGGATGAGCTGTGTCTGTACGGACTCAGCTGTCTCAGTACTTCCCATACGAACCTCTTCCATAGCTCCGAGAGTATTGGATACGGAATCTTTTAAATCAGACATTTTGCCGTTTACAGCAAAGATTCCCTTGGTAATAACCTTGGAAACAAACATGATATGTTCAAGCAGATTGGCTGTTTTTTTCTGTTCTTCCTCTACTTTGGAGATCTTATCTTTATTGCTGAAGTTGGCGGAACGGTTGGCAAGAATGGAATAACCCATGATAAAGATCAGGATAATGATCTGGATTTCCATATCTGCAGTTTCACCGGTCTTGAGTCCACCGTTTCGGACAGCATATACAATAACCTGAATAATGTTGAGCACAATGGCGCAGGTATCGGCAAGTAGCGAAAGCTTTACGGAATTGTACATGATGATTGCTAACATCATCGGCATTGCATAGGTAAATGCCAGCTTGGAATTGGTCGTAAAGATCACAAATGTATACATAATTCCAAATAAGCCAACGACCAGATAACGGAATTTGTCCGACTCGGCATTCTTTTTGAGAGCCAGAAATAAAATCACTGCCGGAACCACGATCACAAGAGCCGTCATCAAAAAATATAACAGCGTGCGGCTGCCCTTGACCACTTCCATTGCATATGCAAGAAAAATCACGATCACTTCGACAAGGTAACAAAAGTAAACCGTACGATTAACTCTTTCTTCCTCACTCTGTCCAGTGTTGTCCTTTAAAAAATTGAATAATTTCACTTTTGTACCTCCCAAATCCAATATATGGTTTATTATACCATATTAAACTGGAAATAAGAATATCTATTTGTCAAATAATTTTTGCCTCCGACAATCCAGATAGATTACACAGCGCTCTCCAGCATCACGGCATGGGCAATTCCCAAAATAGGCTTTCCTTCATTAAAGCTTGTCTTATTCAATAACGCTCCGGTCGGCACAAACAGCACACGCTTCCACTCCCCGTCCCGAATCTTCGGCAAAATATAAGATGCAAGCACGGATGCCGCACAGCCACAGCCGCTTCCTCCGGATTCTGTTCCGTCCTGGGAAGTATCAAACATCTCCATTCCGCAATCCGTATGACATGCCGATATATCATAGCCTCTCTGCTGCAAAAGATGAAACAGGGCTTCCTGTCCGACACGCCCTAAATCTCCGGTGATGATCTTGTCGTAATAATCCGGACCGTGGCCGAAATCTTCAAAATTGGACGCGATCACATCTGCTGCCGCCGGTGCCATACAGCATCCCATATTGAAGGTATCCTTCATATTCATATCCACAATTTTACCGACCGTAATTCCGGAAATGACCGCATAGGGATGCTCCCCCGGTGCCGTAGATACTAAAAAAGCACCACTACCGGTTACTGTTCTGGTATAGCAGGGCGGGCGCTGTCCCCCATATTCCATTGGAAAACGGAACTCCTTTTCGGCACTTCCAAAATGACTTGAGGTCACACACACCACATTTTGCGCGAATCCGCCGCCAAGGATCATGGATGCCAGCGCAAGCGATTCCCCACTGGTGGAACAGGCTCCAAACAAACCCAGAAACGGAATATCCAGCTCCTTGATTCCAAAGCTTGAAGCAATGGTCTGTCCCAACAGATCCCCACCCAGCAGAAAATGGATATTTTCCTTTTTCTCCTTTGCCTTTCCAAGCAGCAGTAAGACAGCCTCTTTTTGCAGGGTGCTCTCCGCTTCTTCCCATGTTTTGCAGCCAAACATCTCATCTTCGCCCACCATGTCAAAAAGCTCTCCAAGCGGACCCTTGCTCTCCTTCTGTCCGACGATCGATGCACTTTCCCGGATATAGACAGGCCTTGGCATTTGGGCACTCTGCCTGCCCATCTTGTGCATTGCTTCATCTTTTTTATCATTTCCTATGTTTTTTTCTGTTTCTTTCATAATTGAAATACCATCACTTTCTTAGCTTATCCAGATTCTATGTCACAAGCTCTTTCCTTCTTGGATAGTTGCAGAATCTGAATTATTGATTAGTATTTCAAAAAAATTTTTCCTCTATTCACTCTGCGTATCTTTTTTCAATTTGATATATCTGCTTCTCCATTTTTTGCCCTCTTCCTGAATCTGCTGGGTCATTTCATAAAGCTCCCGGTACTGGTTTTGGGCATAGTTGAGCTTTTCTTCTTTTTCATGCAGACTTTTTTCCATCTCCAGACGCAGACGCTCATAGCTTTTCTGCTGCTCCATAAGCTGTCCTGTCATCCTGCTTTTTTCTTCCTGATACTTTTCCTCGCGGTATTTCTCATCCCGATCTTTTTCTTCTCTGTATTTTTCCTCCATGCGGCTCTCATTTTCACTCTGCCTGCTGATCTCTGTCCTCATCTGGTTTAGCAGATCATACATTTTCTCCAGATTATTTAATTTTTCAAAATGTTTTTCCAGTCCTTCTATCCTTTGCGGCAGCTCATCCATCTTCCTTAATGCTGCATCCATTTTCCTTAACTGCGCTGCCAGTAATTCAATCTGATTTGCAATATAAAACAGGTTCATACATTCCAACCTTTTTTTTTATAATTTATCGAAAATACAGATATTTTATGCCCTGAAAATGGAACCATACACTGTTTTCTTCATATCTTAAACTAAGATATATGATTGAAAGGACAAAAATATGGCAAAATGCAAATCTAAAAGATGCCGCTGTTACAAGAGTTATATGTCATCACAATGTGACAGCTGCAGTGACTGTTTTGATGTTTGTACCAAAGCCCCTTGTGGTGACCCGCAATATTTAACAACGCTTACACCTGTCATCTATGATCAGGTCGGAATAAATCTTTGTAATACCATCACGCTGACACCGGATATTTCTACGACATATCCGACAGCAGTAAAGGCAACCGTACGCGTTATCAATATTGATATTCCTACTGTGTCCACAACAACCGACGTTGTTACGGTCACACCCATTGCCAATCGTCCAAACTGCTATACCGTAACCTTAACCAACCTGACCGTATCGCTTGCCATTTTACTCTACGACTGCTGCAACCGGCTTTTGGCAACACTTCCGGTCACAGCCACTTACCTGCCGCCGAGCACAACAGCTGCCGGATACGATGAGGATACCAATCCTACATCTGTCACCTTGGAAATCTATGCTCCTTATGGCATTTCCTACAATGACGCCACACTGACCTCTCCGGCAATTACCTATCTGGGCTTCATCCCTACAAGTGCTACACACAACGGTCTTAACATGACCTCTGTCGGCAAGGTTCTCAGCCTCGATGTGGATGACAATACGGTAACGATCGGTCTTTCACTTTATCTGCAGAGTATTTATTACATTCCTTATAAGCTTTGCCACAATGGAAAGGCAAAAGCACCCAAGGCAAGCATGTCATCCGATGAAGATTCACTTTGCATGTCTTTCGTGGAAGGCGATCTTTTAAACATGAACATCAAGCCTCTGGAGCTTGACCCGCCCAAGTGTGAGTGCCGCTATAAAAAGGAATGTCCGGATCCTTCCAATACCTGCGATGAACAGACTGACACCGCCAACACCTGCGGCTGTTATGAAAGTGCCACAACAACGACCACCTCAAGAAGCACAACCACACCGGAAACAGGTGGCAGTACAACCTGAGCTGATACAGACTAACGAAAAAAGCCATCTTAACCTTATCGTTAAGATGGCTTTTGTTTGTATAAATATTATCTGTCGGAAAGAGCTGTTCCCATTTCCGTCATGATGTCATCGATCAACTGGCTTTCATGAATATTGGGATATTTGGAAGCCTTGTATTCGCGGACAACCTCTTTGATCTTTTCGTATTCGAGCTGTCTTAAATATGCCGGATCCTCTTTTACAAAACGATCGTATGCAGCCTTGTATTCGGAACTGTCCTTGTACTGGCGCACAACATCACGGACAGCCTCGTGCTCATCATCATACTGGGATGCATCCACAAAAAGTGCCGGGCTTGCATTGGCATTGGTCTGACGCTTGATCGCCTCTTTGACCTTATCCTTGGTGTCCCCCTGCTTTTTGTAATTGCGGACAGCCTCAATGACCTTGGTGTATTCCTCCGTGCTCACGCTCTGCCATGCATCGGTCTTGTAAATCGCATCATACAATTCGTCCATGCTCTGGAAACGATCTTCATTGTGGATCTCCAGACCTTTCATAATGGCAGCCTCGATAGCCGGAGCAATCTTGATGCCATACTCGCTTGGCTTGTGTAATACCTCACCGAATAAACGGTCAGTCACATCCAGTGGCTTGGCTCCGACAATACACCGGTAAATCGTGGCACACAGTGCATAAATATCCGTCCACGGTCCCTGATTGCCCTTGGTACGCAGCTGTTCCGGCGGTGTATATCCGGATTTTTTAAAAACAGATATTGTCTTTTCGGATTCGGATGAATTGGTACGTGCTGTACCAAAATCGATCAGATAGACACGGTTATTTTCATTGGAGATCATGATGTTGTCGGGACTGATGTCACGATGGATAAAGCCGCTTTCATGGATCTCTTTTAATGCCAGCATAACCGGCTCAATGATCTTTAAGGTCTCTTCTACCGTAATCCTGCCGTCTGAATAATCCAACAATCTGCGCAATGTCATCCCGTCAATGTAGTTCATGACAAGGTATGCGGTACCATTATCCTTGAAAAAGTCCAAAACGGAAACAACGGCCGGCGTATTGCGGAACTTTGCCAGACGCTTTGCTTCCCCTAAGAAACGGTCTCTTTGCTTGATAAAAAATTCCTCTGCGTCCCCTTCATGCGGAATGACATTCGGACCCGCTTTTTCCCTGCTGGCAAAATTGCTCGGAAAGAATTCCTTGATTGCCACCTGCGCATCCAGATTGATGTCATAACCAATATATGTAATGCCAAAGCCCCCCTCACCGAGAACTCTGCCCATTAGGTATTTTTCTCTTAAAAAACTGCCAACCGGTAAGTAACGCTCGCTCAACTTGATATCCGAAAACTGCTTTCCACAACAGTTGCAGATTCCCTCGTCGTTGACCTCACCCTTCATGCAGTTGAAACATATCTTGCTAATGTCCATGGCATACTCCTACAGACTCAATATGCATATATTATAACATAGCTTTTCCTTTTTGCCACATTAAATTTCATACTTTTTATCGTACACATCAAAAATCACAGGTCGCTCTGACGGCTCTTCTCCATCCGTCCACCAATTCCCTGCGTTTCTTTTCATCAATCTGTGGAACAAAGGTCCGGTCTACCAGATAATTGGCCCGCAGCTCTTCCTTATTTTTCCAGAAGCCTACTGCAAGACCTGCTAAATAAGCCGCTCCGAGTGCTGTTGTTTCACTGACCATCGGACGCTCTACCGCGACATCCAGAATATCGCTCTGGAACTGCATCAGCAGATTGTTTTTGACAGCTCCGCCATCCACCTTTAATTTCTGCAGTTCAATTCCACTGTCCAATGTCATGGACTTTATAATATCCATGGACTGATATGCCAGAGAATCCAGCGTAGCTCTTACAAAATGTGCTTTGGTCGTTCCTCTTGTCAGGCCAAACACAGCTCCTTTTGCATCCGGCTTCCAATAAGGCGCTCCCAGTCCCACAAAGGCAGGAACCACATACACTCCGTCGCTGTCTGCGACTGTCCGGGCAAGCTCTTCACTTTCCGGCGCACTTTCTATCATCTTTAATCCGTCGCGAATCCACTGTATGGCACTGCCGGCCACAAAGACACTTCCTTCCAGTGCATATTCTACCTTGCCGTCGATTCCCCATGCAATCGTTGTGAGCATACCATGCTCTGATTTAGCCGGCTTTTCCCCGGTATTCATCAGCATAAAACAGCCGGTTCCATATGTATTTTTAGCCATTCCCGGTTCAAAACAGGTCTGGCCAAACAGTGCTGCCTGCTGATCTCCTGCAATTCCCATGATCGGGATTGCAGCTTCAAAAAACTTGCCCTCCGTATAACCGAATTCTCCGCTGGAAGGCTTAACCTCAGGAAGCATGGAACGCGGAATATCAAATAATGCAAGCAGCTCATCATCCCATTTTTTCTCATAGATATTGTAAAGCAGGGTACGGGACGCATTGCTGTAATCTGTGGCATGCACCCTGCCGCCTGTCATCCTGTATACAAGCCAGGTATCCACGGTACCAAAAAGCAGCTCGCCTTTTTTCGCTTTTTCCTTTGCTCCGTCCACGTGCTCCAGGATCCATTTGATCTTGGTAGCTGAAAAATACGGATTGATCAGAAGTCCGGTTTTTTCCCGGATCATTTGTTCTTTACCACTCTCTGAAAGTTCCCTGCAGATGTCGGCTGTCTGTCTGGACTGCCATACGACGGCATGATAGATCGGCTCGCCGGTATTTTTGTCCCAGACGATCGTGGTCTCACGCTGATTGGTAATGCCGATCGCCAGTATATCCTCTGCCTTAACCTTGCCACGCACCAGAACCTGCATGTACACATTTAAAACCGAAAGCCATATTTCATTGGCATCCTGCTCGACCCAGCCCGGCTTTGGAAAATACTGCGGAAACTCGTTTTGTGCACTTGCAACCGCTTCGCCCCTGTGATTGAACAGAATCGCTCTGCTGCTTGTGGTTCCCTGATCAACTGCTAAAATGTATTTACCCATATTTCTTCCTCGCTGCTTTTGTCGTCACTTTTATTGCTGCTTATATTGATGCTTTTATTGTTGCTTTTATTACTGCTTTTATTGTTACTTTTATAGTTGCTATTATCGTTATCCGGCTCAATTTTTGGTTTCCGGTTTTACTCGTTATCCATACGCCAGTCGATACATCTTTTTAGATAATGTACATAGCCGGGATTTTTGCACATACCCTTTCCGGGAGTATCTGAGATTTTGGCAACATCCATTCCGTTGCAGGCCGTTGTCTTCATCACAATATTGAGAGCCGGAACATCCGTATCGTTGGCGATATAAGTACCAATACCAAATGCCACCTTGGCTTTATCCTTAAAGTAACGGTAAATTTTGTCCGCTCTTTCAAAATCCAGACTGTCACTGAATAAGAGTGTCTTGGTGTGCGGATCAATGCCCAGTTTGCGGTAATGGGCAATCATCTTTTCTCCCCATTCAATCGGATCTCCGCTGTCATGACGCAGGCCGCTGAACAGTGTCGCATATGTCAGTTGGAAATCCTTGAGGAAGCAGTCCGTGGTGATCGCATCCGTCAGGGCTGTTCCGTTTAAGACACCGTATTCCTTTACCCACGCGTCCAGCGCGTACCAGTTGGAATATGCCGGATTGTGCTTGTGATTTCCCTGTCCGACACACATGATCCATTCATGCGCCATTGTGCCGACCGGTGTAAGACCGTATTTTTTTGCAAGATAAACATTGGAGGTTCCAACAAAAGAAGAATGCGGATAGTTAGCCTTTGCTAATTCGCACACCGCAAGCTCCTGCGCCTCTGCTGATAAGCGTCTGCGCAGACCAAACTCACTGAATGCGCCAAGCTGGTATGAGCCATCCTGAAGCTTTTTGATCTTATCATCCAGACGAGTCCGGAAGCTTTTCATCAACGCATCATAATCATATGCCATTCTGAAATATACCTCATTGACAATCGCCAATGTCGGTATTTCATACATGGATGTGTTGAGCCAGGTTCCTCTTGTCTCGATTGCCAGACCACAATCGGCATTGGTGGTAATCTCAAAATCTTCGTATCTGGGCTGCCACAGTCTCAGAAAGTCCACATATGAGCCTTTGATCCATTTAATATTGTGCAGATATTCCAGATCTTCCTCTGAAAACCGCAGATTGCAGTACAACTGGATCTGTCGCTTGATTTCTTCTACCATTTCCTGCGTAAAATGCACATCTTCATTTCTGCATTTAAAGCTCCACGTTGTCTTGTAATCACTAAACTGATGGTAAATAGCCTGTCCCATTGACATCTTGTACATATCTGTTTCCAACAGGCTTATAATAATCTGTTCCATGGTTTATGTTTGCTCCTTTGTTTGAATTGTTTTTAAATAATATCAATCTGACAGGTTTTCATTGCATTGATTGCGGTCTTGTGCGTATCCGGTGTCACGCAGGCACATGCATGCTCGATCACACGGATCTGTGCCTCATACAAATTGGCCTTTGCTAACAAAACATTGCTGATCACACAAATACCTGTACACACTCCGACAAACTCAATCTGCGCATCCGCTGTATTCGGATAGTTATCCGAAAGCAGTTTGGAAAGCTTTACACTGCCAAAGGTAGGCTTGTCCACAATGGTATAGCTGTCCTTTGCGTATTTTATAACCGCATCCATGACATCGGCGTCGATTTCCCATCCATCCGTATCCTGAATACAATGCGGTACCGGAAGCTTTTTACCTTCCTGTGTTTCCATATAATTTTCCTGATGCGTGTCCCGCGTCAGATAAATATGATCATATGCGCCGTTTTTGATCACATCCACAACCGCCGGAATGGCGGCAGCACATTCTGCATTTCCCAAAACACCGGTCAGAAAATCATTCTGCATATCGATCACAACTAATATCTTCATAAAATTTTTCCTCCGTCATAATCACAACAATACTACAATTTCTGTATTGACAACACCGCCGCTCCGACGACAATACATACCAATCCGGCAATGTCCATTGGCATAAACTGAACTCCCATGAAAACAGCAGTAGCCACGGTTGCCGTCAAAGGCTCTGATGAAGCATACAGGCTTGCCTTGGCCTCACCAATCGACTGGACACCTTTAAAATAGACTCCAAAGGCCAGAATTGTTCCGACCACGATAACTGCAGCAAGTCCCAAAAACGTCGTAACATCCCAAGTTCCGGGCACGATCCACGGCTTTGTAACCGGCGCCATACAGATACCGCCGATCAACATTCCCCATCCCATGATGGCTCCGATTCCAAATTCCTGCATCAGTCTGGTTGGCAGCAGATTGTACAAGGATACACAAATTGCCGCTCCGGCCCCCCACAACAATGTTTCTTTTGATAACGCCAACGTTCCGATATTCCCATGTGTAGCCAGCAGAAAAGTACCAACAACTGCCAAAACAAGTGCCAGTATATCAAGCTTTGTCGGCTTCTTTCTGTTTTTGATGGAAACATAAATCATGATCAGGACCGGTGAAGTATACTGTAAAACAGTCGCTGTGCTGGCATTGGAACATTCAATCGTAGAAAAGTACGTCAGCTGGCACATCGCCATTCCAAAAATACTGAATAAAAGCAGTCTGAAAAGCCACTCTTTTTTCCCGAATAAATCCTTGATCCGTTTCCGGTTTTCCGGTTTGCGATAAATGATAGCCAGCATAAGCACCCCCGCGATAATCAGTCTGACCGTGACCATCCATCTCGCATTTAACCCTTTCCGGTCAAACAAATATTGACCGCATACACCTGAAATACCCCAAAAGACACCGCCTAAAATCGAGAATATAATTCCCTTTCCCTGTGTCTTCACGTTGTGATCTCCTTTCTGTTGCTGTGAATATTAAAAACATTATACCTTTATTGTTGTGTATTTACATTATAATATTTTACTTCTGTCTGCTCATTTGGACTTTCTTATATTTTACAGTCCGTATTCTGACATAATTTTTCTAAACTCCGTTGAATCTGCAAATCCTTCCAAAACCTTATCCCGGCTCTTACCCGTACGCAATTCATTTTTCCAATACGCAAAGCCCGATTCATCCAGTTCCCGGTTTAAAAATGTCCTGTACAGCCGCTTGACATACTCTTCATCATCCAGATTTTTATTTAAAAACTCCTGGGAATGGAAAAACCGTATTGCCGCCTGCCTGGGCGTGATCCTTCCTGAAGCAATTTCTTTTCCCCAATAGTTCAATCCGTCTACATCATATTGTCTGTCAAGCGCTTTGGTATAAATACGGGATACGAAAAATGTTGCACCGGCATTCAGGTCTCGTCCCTGCTGCAGACTAAAGCTTCCGGCACGGATCCCATAATTGTTGCAGATCTGTCCGAATTCCGCCGAGGCAACAAAACCGTGGAAAATATATTCCCTGCTGACACCACCTGCCAGATACTGCTGCCAGTAATCTCTTCCGCCCGCGTCCGGCTCTCTGTTCAAAAATACACGGTACATCAGATTTATAAATGCAGCATCCGAAAGATTTCTGTTTTCCATTTCTTTACTAAAAATAAATCCGTAAGAAGCCTGTGCACCGGTATAAGTTCCACTTTGCAGTAATTGTTTCCAGTACTGATACCCGTCCTGATCTGCTTCTCTTAATAGCGCTACATTGTAAAGTCTTGTAACAAATCCATCTATACCGGTCTTTGTCAGATAACTCGTAGGACCTGTAGGCTCTTCCGGCTCAGTTGGTGTTGTCGGTGTTGATGGTTCATCCGGGTCCGTTGGTGTCGTTGGTTCTGTCGGTACATTTCCGAGTGTGATTTTTTTCATAAATATCTGTGGTCTTAAAATGCCGCTTCCATCTGAAGTAGAAAGTCCTACATACATTACAGAATCACAGATGACACCGGACGCCTCCATGGTATCCCCGGTGCTCAGATTATTACCCTCCTGCTTCCATGTACCGGATGATTCATCATATCCATACACCTGAATCGCATAGACATTATTGGCTACAGATTTACTTACCAGCGCATACAGAGTTCCTTTTTCCACAACAAGTCCCGATACAGCAGCACTGCCACCGGGAATTGCCGTACCAAATCTTTGAAAGCCTTCCGTTTCCAACCGGTAAATAACATTTCCCTCTGAACTGTTCCCGATCATATAGACGTTCTGTCCATCCGATACCAGCTGCATGGTCGACAAACCGGCAACTGTTCCTATTGCATTGACAGAAGATCCACTAATTTTAAAGCTGTGAATCTCATTGTTGTTTCTCCATGCTCTTACTGACAGATATGCATCATTTCCAACATTGCACAATGTCACATTTGCATAATCTCCCTGTGCAACCACCATCTCAGTCTTATTGGATCCATCTAAACCGGAACTTACAAGGTATACTTTATTATCAACCACATAGGAAACAAAAATCTGATCATTTCCTGTTGACAGATCCATATCATCGCCACTGTAATCTTTTAAATTCAGGACCGTTTTCCATGTATTCTGATCATAACGTTTCAGACAGCCGGCGCAGGTTGTCAGGCTGTTCCCATATAAAATATACAAATCATTGTCACAGGCTTTCAGCTGAAAGCCATCCAGATTATAGTCCGTGATCTCACCGGACTTTTTCTGCCATGCATTACCATTATAGGAATATAAAGAAATGGTATGTGCATTCCGGTCTGCTACAGCTGCATAAATACTGCCATCTGCTGTTTTTTCCAGTACAACCTTGTTGGAAACCTTACTGCCTAGCTCACCGGTAATCTGTTTCCACAGGCTGCTTTCATCAATCTGTGCAAATTCCACATGACAGCTGATGGTATCTTTGGCCTCACCAATATTACTGATACGGATTCCGGAATTGGTGCCATCCGAAAATACCAGTGCACCGTCTACTATCGTCGCATCCGGATCCGTACTGCCAAACTCTGTCCGGATACCATTACCATCATCCGTAGCCGAAAAATAAGATTGTGACATCAGATCTCCGGAGCTTGCCATGCTCTCTGATGTAACACCCTTCCTAAATACATACACACCGTTTCTTTCATTAATATGATTGCTGAGACTTTCCTGGGTCGTATCAATTCTGTAAATCACAAGCCCTGAGCCCGGAATCAACTGGTCATAAGGCGATACCTTGGCTCCAACCATCATGGTATTGGGCTTTTTACGATATTCAATCACAAAAAATTCCTTATCGGAACGTGGCGACTTTAAGATAAATGCCTGATCTCCATGCGCCTGCGTAGCCGGTACCAATGTCAGATCCGCATCTTCGGTAATCGTTTTTATATTCAACCAGCCCGATACGTGCATTCTCATATAGGTTAACGGATAGGGCATTTTTGTCGGACTGCTTGCCATAATATCCCATGAAGAAACCGGACATTCCTGGCTGTTTCCATTTTTATAAAGATCCGGATATCCCAGAGTATGCATAAACTCATGACATAACACACCACTGTTGCCTTCCAGTCCGATAAAAGCAGATACAGCTGAAATCACATTCAGATGATTGACATATTTGCCGTTCAGTGCATCATCCTGCGTTCCCCAATAATCGCTCTTGTGTGTCGTAAATTCCACAGAACTGTCCGTTCCCGCAGCACAGACCAGCGTAAGATTGTCTACATTACCGTCTCCGTTTAAATCCAGATCAAGACCAGACAGTTTCTGTAACAGCTCCGGATCATTTTTGATGGCAGCCAGAACATCACTTACCAGATTGGTCTCTTTGGACTGTTCCACATAATAATCATGCGGATTGTTCAGCCGGACCGTTGTAATCTTCGAGCTGTCTCCCTCTCCTGACAGCTGCGGCACATAGCACACGACCTTTAACTGTCCATAAGAAATCGCATTCATATAGGCAGTCATAGAATAATCATAGGACTCATTCAGATAAATATGGTACGCCTTCTTTGCAACCTCATCGTTGCTTATTGCTCCGTAAGTATATCCTGCCGTCAGTCCATCCTCTGTGGGAGTGTCCGAAAACTCAACAAAAATGACCAGATTGGATATCTGCTCCTGTGCTTTTCCGGCAGTTTCTGCTGACACAGTAACCCCCATCATCCACATACATGCCAATATAAAAACCACAAACCGATATATCTTCTTCATACGTATCTCCATGTCTTTTCAGTATTGTACCTATTATACCCTAACATGTTGAGATTTGATATATCAATTCGTGGTTTTTGTGGGGGCAAATTTATATTTTGCTAAATGATTCCCCGATTTTTGTCATTCCAAAACCGCAGTCTGCAAGCCTCTTTTCTGGCAACCATATCCCGGAAATTTTTGCGATACAGATTAATAAACTCCGGCTGGTAACCGTAATATATATACGGCATTACCTCTGAAAGTGCCTGTATGATTTCATCGCCGGTCCTCCTGTAGGAGAAGTAGATTCTCCTTTTCGTGCCATTCTGCAGGCATACAACAATCGAATGAAACCTCGCAACCGGAATGAGATTCACCCGTACGGTGTTGCAACTAGGATAAATCCACACAATATCTTTCGTATCAATCAACCGTATTTTTCCCTTTTGACATGCATATAACATTTCATAAGAATAATGGATGCCGCTTATACTATTTGAATTGTGATAAAACTGCTCCAGCTGCTGTATCCTGCCATCAACATCACCGCTCTTACGCAGATATCTTTTAAATTTGCGAGGCAGTGGCGGCCAAATAGCCTCAATCGTATATATAATTGTACAAACCATAAACAGCATAAGGAAAAATCCAATTATTACAAGACCTGCTACCGATGGCAATGGGAATACTTCCAACTTGTATGGCAGAAACTCATCTTTTTGATCCTCATCAAGATATTCATAATAATATTGCAGACTCTCACCACTTAATTCCCTGATATATCCCTCTACATTAAGCGTCATAAACGAGTTTTCCAGATCTTCCAGACTATCCTATATCACCATCCAGATAGCTCTCTACCAATCTATAATTATAATCCATCTGATGTATCTGATTCTCATCATCACATTCTATTCCAATCATAAATGTCTCTAATGGAATATAGTATTCTTCACTCTTAATTGTTGTTTCACCGGTATCCCTATCTTCCTCTTCCAGGTAACAATAAGGGCCAAAATTTAGATTGACCTCTCCCCGGACCTTCATTCCGGCTTTTATATTAAATTCATCAATCTCATCCAGATCATATGTTGGTGCCAGATATCCTCTCAGCTCAAATATAAATAGCAGTAAAAACAGCAGAAAAATTGCAGTACTTACGCCAGCTTCTATCGTTTTTCCCGATCTGATATTTCTTTTTATATCTTCAATCATTTGAATTTTCACCCATCCCTCTATCGTGCAAATATGCCTTCCTGCCTTTGCAGTTTCCATATTCCACAAAATTCTAAATATAACACATCCGGCTGCTTCACATCTATATAAAAGCTGGCAGGCAGCCTTCCCCCATAGCTGCTATTTTTTTCAGATGGCAAAGCTGCAAAATCATAATAAATATGGTAAATTTCTTCGGATCCCTGTTCACTCATATCCACTGTCTCATATGTATATCCATTGGATAAATTGAGTATCTGAACTTCCTTAGGACTGACTTTTTCAACATGATAAGAGGGAGCATGTACATAACCATATCCACCATATATCCCATACAAAAATGAATCCTGAGGGTTCTCAAACTCATAGTACCCCCATGACGGCAAATACAATGCATCGCTATTCTCCATAGAATAAGGTTCCATCTTTGTAATGCTCACAGTCATATCCCCAATGTCTATCCCAAGCGTGCCGAGGGTCTGTTGCGCTTTATCACTAAAATTCCATTCAGAATGCTTTACTTCCTTTGATGCGGCACTATCATATGCCTGCTCGCATAGCGGTGCTATCCGTTCTTCGAATTGCCAGATACCGTAAAAATAATTTTCCAAAAAAGCTTTATCTGCGTCTGTTAAATCATCCACATAACAACCGGCATCCGGATATATCCGGGAGACTATGTTGGTAATCTCTTCTATCTCTGATTTTTCATCACTTTTTTCATCTTTGTGATGCATCATTACATAAGCTACCAATATTACCAGAAACGCCAGCAGAATGAAATAAAAAAACAATCTGTGCTTTTCTTTTTTCATAATTATCCTTAACTACCTATCTCTTCTCAGACATATATTTTGATAATATTTCCTGATGTTCCATCAAATATTTGAATTTATATATGTTAAATATACTGTTTTATTCTTCTATTTTGCTAACAGCCGCAAACATGTCATCTGTCTCGTCCTTATTATAGCTGGACATGCAGATCTGAATATAATATCCATCCTTGATATAAACTCTGTGTTGCTGATAAACATCATTCCCATCCTGAATACCATGAAATCTCAGGCAAGCGCTTTCTTCCCCCATGAAATCACATGTTTCCACCTCTGTCGAAACAGCCTCAACACCATCCGGGGCAGCCTCTTCTTTGCCAGCTTCCATAATATCGTCAGGCGTAGGGTCACCATTTCCAATATCTACTACATTGATAACCATGGTTTTACCCTCGTCCGGATTAACTGCAATGGCAACAACAGCCATCTTATTTTCCATCAACTGCTTTTCATAAAAATCGGGATCCCGGTCCTCTTTTACTGTCTGATATATCTCAGCAACTTCATCATCATCTAAAAACACATAATTATCATCCGGAGCACATTGTATCTGAAAATAATCATTGGAATAAACATTGTTCTCCACCTTGCCACACACCAGACCATAATCCATTTCCTTCGTCACTTCGCTGCCTGCACAACCATTTAATAAAAATGCACACAGACACAATAAAATCATACAAATATTTCTTTTCTTCAT
Source organism: uncultured Lachnospiraceae bacterium (assembly GCA_900317505.1). Taxonomy (GTDB): domain Bacteria; phylum Bacillota; class Clostridia; order Lachnospirales; family Lachnospiraceae; genus UBA2882. The sequence goes on from ONHB01000008.1 coordinate 76,781, forward strand.
AATTTACTTATCCTCTCCATCTTTTTTATTATCTTTTTTGATAGCTCCTACAATAAATCCTCCCACAATGACAACTGCCACTAATATCCCAGCCAGCCGCCCGGTCAGATAATAAAGATCGCCCATATTAAGACCTCCCTTCTTATATTTATCTGCCGGATTTTAAACATTCGGCAGCATTTTCAATGCCCAATCATCATCTATCAGAATAGTACCAAATTTTTCTTTCAAATTTTTTCCATAAGAAATGCCACCATGATAATCTTCATTGGATCTTTCATGGAAATGGCGGTACAAAAAGAAGCCAACAACTATGACGATGAGAATCCCTGCTGCAACTACAATCTTTCGATTATAAAGTTTCCTGAATACTTCACACATCCTGTATCACACCTGCCTCCCAGCTTATCATCGGCAACATACCGTTTTCATCTGTAAAACAGTATTCTATTTCTTTTTCATACCCTAACGCTCGCCCTTTAACACAGAATTATTTCCGGCTTATATTTTCCATATATAAAATATCAGACATATCACCAAATCTGCTCATGCATTCGACTAAGCCTTTTCCTTTTTCCCACACAAAACTTTCATAGTAATGAAGGCTTCCGTCTTCCTGCAGCTCTGTTCTGCTATAAATCACCCGATCATCCTGATGTGTCAGGACAACATCTATTTCGCCTGTCTCTTCCGTCAATTCAGCATCCATATTTTCGGTACAGCAGACAAGCTCTCCATTGTTGATCAGTTTTTCATCTGTATCCAGATACTTAACAAACATTTCATCATCATTGTAAAAGCGGATCACTTCTTCATCCTGACAAACATATGACCATAAGCGGTAAATTTTGTCATCTGTCACATAAAAGTATATATTCAACCGGTCATCATCTAAAAAATCCCGGATTTTTCTTTCATCTGCAACAGATAATTTCTACACATCTCCATCCTCATAGTTTTTTACCAGATGCATGGTTAATGAACTCTCACGATTGACTACCGAGTCATCATCATAGTATGTTAATACAGCGTTCAGGTCTGTATTTTCCCTGTCATAAAAATATGGATTGCCCTGCTCCTTTATCTGGCCACATCCGGTCATACAGACAATCAGACACATTATAATCATGTATCTCTGTACTTTTATCATACTTGCCCCTAACTTGATATTCACGAATTGCTCCGCTGCAAAGCAGCTCCTACAATTCTCAAACATCCGAAATCCGCTGATATCATAACATATTAAAGGGACTTTTTTTCACACTTGTCATAATTAACCGTTTTCATGTAATAATTGGCAGTTTTTCCAGCAACTGTTTTGTATATTTCAGCCAAGATTAATGATTACAACAGCCTCAAAAACACCTTCTTTCATATCAAAAGCAACATTTCCATCATACTTTTCAACTGCTTTTTTTACAGATTTAATTCCAAAGCCATGTTTTTCACCATCTGCCTTACCTGTCATAAATTCCCCCTGTTTATCCATACAGGGTTCCTTTTCATATGTATTTCGAATATCTATGATCAGCTCATTCCTTTTCACTTCTATCACGATATTGACCATACGTACCTTTTGACATATAGCGGCAGCCTCAATCGCATTGTCGATCAGATTTCCCAGAATAATGGCCAGATCTCCATATCCCACCTTGGGAATTTCCACCGGAATCAGAATATCGGTTTCAACCTGTATATTGTATTTTTTAGCCTCATAATATTTATAATTGATAAGGGAATCTATCAGATCATTTCCGGAGTTTACGAGGATTTCTTCCTCCGGCTTTCCGACATCCAGCATATGATCAAGCATATCCAAAGCCTTGTCCTTGTCATCATGCTCAATATTGACCCGCAGGCCGATACAATAATTTTTGATATTATGCCTGAACTCTCTCTGCCTTTCATACATCTGTTTTTGCTGATCTGTATGCTTGGACATCAATTCCAGCTGCTGGGCAAAGACAATATTCTCATGTTCTGTTTCCATATTTTCATATATCCTCTGACAGATTTCAAAAATAAAACAATTAATCGCAAGTAAAAGTGAAAAAGACAGCATAGACCGTATGCTCCCAGCCTCGTTATCCAACAGAAAAATATCATTTGCGATAAAAACAGATGCGACAGGGATTACCAAAAGCATAGCAATATATTTAGCCGGCAATCTTTTTTTACTATAATTTCCCAGCTTCATATTTAACAGGATAATAAGAATAATGAATAAAAACTTGGATAAAACCGATCCAAAAGAATTGAAAACAACCGTATGGCTCGGCAATAAGAATTGAAGGCAAAAATAAGTCATCATTTCCATCAATGCACCAATCGCACATATCAGAATCGTATGAAACAGCTTCGTAAAGACGCTCCCCTCGTATCCCAGAAAGCAGACAAAAAAAATCAGTCCTACATTTAACAAGAGCATGAAAATAGACCCATTGCCCTTTCCATACTCTGCGTAAAACTGATATATAAAATATAAACCCCACACAAACATTGTTGATGCCTTAAGTGGCTTTTTTAACAGGAAAATATCCAGATATTTTCCTATGATCCACAACATTGCCCCTGCCATTAAGGCAGAGACAAAAATCTCAGTCAGACCGCTATTCATTACTTTCTCCCCTTAAGTATCTGCTGTATCGAAGAATAAAATCCCGGCTCCGCTCCCTGCTGACCGTGAGCACATCCCCTGTTGCCACTTCCAGTTCATTGCCACAACGACTGGTAATACAATCCATATTTACCAGAAAAGACTGATGTATCCTGCAAAATGACATTTTTTGCTGCACACTTCATCCTCGATGTGATTCATCTTTTCATAGTAGGATATTTTTTCACCACTCTTTAGGTGAAGCACAACCTGTCTTTTGACACTTTCCCAGAAAACGATTTCCTGATATGGTATTTTCCGGGTCATGCGATTATATGTCAGATAATAGAATTGTGTCCGCTTTTCTATTTTTTCCAACACCTGTTGCAGCACCTTTTTCAGACGTTCTTTTTTGATTGGCTTGTGTATAAAATTTAAAGCATTAACATCAAAAATTTCCTCAATAAACTGATCGTAACTGGATATGAATACAATAAAAACATCCGGATCCATATCCCGGATCCTTTTTGCTGTTTTTATTCCATCCTGTTCATCCATCTGGATGTCGAGATATATCAGATCATGACACTGACCTTCCCTGATCGTATTTTCTAAATCCATTCCCCTGCCAAAAATCCGAATCAGGACTTCCGTCTGTATTTCCCTGCAGCATTCTGCCAGCATTGCCTTTATCTCTTCTGCAATCACTCCATCATCATCACAGATTGCAACCGTAAGCATTGTCTATTCCCCCTGCTCAAATTATCAGATTTTACGCAAACTGTCTTCTCCTGACTTCCCCACACACTTCATCCATTACTTTTTTTGTAAAGTAAGGACAGCGGATTTCTATAATATGACTATCCTTGTCAATAATCCGGATATATGGGGATACATGCGTCTGAAGGGTTGCCATAGTATGCTGCACATATTGAAATGCAACTAAATTGTCTTTTATCGAAAATCTAAGTGGCTTTCTCAAAAAACGATGCACAGTGATCTGCATGTCATCTACGTCAATCTTTTTCCAGACCCGGCAATATCTTATAATCCATACACAAAGAAAAGTCCCTATAAACCAGCTGACAGTCACAAGATCATCATTAATTTCTATCAATGCTATAAAACCTGCCACGAGCGCCAGCAAAACCGCCTCCCCCAGGCAAAAATACGATCCTTTAAAAAAATTCATTGAATAGTGTTTCATTTTTACCTCCGAATAGTCATAATGTCCGGGCCTAATTTAAACCAGCATTTTCTCTTTCATCCGCAAGCTTCATTTTGATCTCAAACACAACTATTTTTGTTCCATCTTCTACATCAAATGCCATATCTATGGTGCCGTGATATTTTTCCACGATTCCACAGACATTGGTAAGCCCCATTCCACGTTTTTCCCCTTTGGTCGATACACCGTCTTTGAAAAACCAGTCAGCCCGCTCTCCCTGCGTCCATTCATACGGATTGGAAGTCTTTATATCTAACATGGTATCTCTTTGTATGATCGAAAATGTCATCCTTTTGCAGACTGCTTCCATCGTGGCTTCACAGGCATTATCGAAAAGATTCCCCACAAGCTCTATAATGTCTGTAAAAGCACTGCTCTGCTCCAGTTTGTCCACATCTACTTTGGAAACTGTTTCAATCCCTCTTTCTTTGGCATTTTGCACCTTAAGATACAGAAAAGCCGCCAATACCGGTGAACCGCTTTCCTTTAACAGATCATAATCATCATGGTGGTTTATCTGATTGTAATATTCCATCTGATGCTTTTTGAGCTCATCGATATCATCATAGGCCATATTCATACTGAACAGAGCCTGCAGATGATTGTTGTAATCATGCTGCCTGTGACGTATTTCCTGCAAAAGCTCCTCATATACCCGGTTGTATTTTTCCTGCAGTAAAAGCCTCTCCTTGTACGCAACATTCTGCTTCATCTCTCCATACATTTTGACAAAAAATAATGCCAGCAGAGCGATACCGATAGCCATTGAAATAATGTAACTGTCTTCGAAATAAAAAGAGCTTTTTTGCACAAGCAATACAGCGATCAAGGCTATGCCTGCAAAAATCAGCGCAATATTCCCTATGTAGTTGATGTGAATAAATTTTTTGACATATTTTCCAACCGGAACCCTGAGCTGCAAAAAGACAGTGAAAATCAGTATCAGAATGTGCATCACTGTCAATAAAGGAATTGTTATATGCAGAAGATTCCCCTTGGGTGAAAATACCATGTATGCTATGGCAAATAAGAACTGTACAATGTACAGGAAAAGATAATTTAAAACCGTATATAATACAGCCTCTCTGATTTTGTCTCCAAATTCAAATACACATAGCAGGACATTGGCTAACAACACCACGTTGATATATGTTTTGGGAACATAATTTTTTTCTATAAAGACATATAAAACAAATACCAGGATAAAATATATTCCTGCATAAATATCCGGTTTCTTTTTGGAACCGTGCAGCCACCAAAAGGTAATTACCATATATATGACTTCCACGATCAACAATGCTAACTCCATCTTTTACTACCTCACTATCCATATCATCCCAGTATGGAATCGACCACTTTCTTCCTGTACGCGCGGCCGATCTTGACCGGATCAAACGGTTTCTTCAAATAAATCATACCTGCTTTGATATCAACAGCTTCCACATAATCCGTATTTACAATAGCGCTGCCGTTGCATCGGATAAAATTATGGCCCTGAAGCTGCTTTTGAATAAATGATAGTGATTTGTAATACATCTGTACTGCTCTGTTGACAGTGTAAATGGTGAGGCGACGGTTTTCGTACAATGCACATACGATCTCACTGGTCTTTATAATATTGACGATCCCCTCACTTCGAATATGTAAATATTGATCCTCCTGATAATTTAGCGGCATCCTTAATGCCTTTTCTATTGTCTGATATGCTTTGTCATGATCATATGGCTTTTCCAGATATTTGCAACAACCCAGCACATCATATGCATATACCTTTAAATCTGTAACGGTTGTCGTAATAATAACCGGCGAAAACTCATAACGCTTGAGACCTCTGATAAATTGTATAAAATCCAAACCGGAAGCATCATTCGGATTGGTCTGATTTAAGATCACATCCACAATAAAAACATCTATGGCATTATCGAGAGCTGCCTGTTTTGCACTTGTACAATCATCGGCCGCATGTACTTCCACGTCTTCTTCCAGTTCATTTATGATTTTCTTTAAAGCTTCTACAGCTTCTTTATTATCTTCTACAATTAGTATTTCTTTCATATTGCCTTAACTGTCCTCACAAATAGTAATATCCAAAGGCCACAAAAGCCTGTTTTTATTATATCTGCAAAATGCACTTAAGGACATCATTTTTAGACAAAAAATACTAAAAAATTCTTACCGGTATACCTTTATCTTATTTTTTGTACCAGTCCTGAGTAGTCCATAATATCGGTCTCTCTCCACATATTCACCATATCCGCAATATGGACAGCGCACCAGATAATCCGTACTGAATGGAAATACCTTTACCGTAAATAAAGTAAACCATATCTGATCTCTTGCAAGCTCATATTTCAGATTGTTCCTGCACTTTGGACACAGCACAACATTTCCAATCTGTCCATCATACTTTATCCGGGTTTTGTGGCCTATCATAATAAACATATCTCTGTCCCCTTTTAACAGGATCCCGCTGTGATTTCTTTCTTTATCTGTAAAGATAAAGTCAGAAAAATACTTTTTGACCCTATTTTTTATTATATAGAATAATTGGGAAGATTCTTATTTTTTTACAGAATGTGATGGGTTTTTCGCATAAAATGTTAATTTTACCTCAAAAAAATTTATATTTTTTTACAAAAACTATTTATTTTCCTGCAAAAAAATATAATCTTTCTCATGTCCGGGCAAAAAATAAAATAATCTTTTCCTGATGATCTATAACATTCTTTTTTATTACGCATTATATTTCCTTTTTGTAAATAAAATGTTTGTCGCCGCTTTCTTCCCTTAGCATTGTCCACATAGGAGGAATTCACATGGAAGCAGCATTGGATAGAATACAGTTCAAATATGGTCTGACAAACAGGGAACGGAAGTTATTGCAGTTTTCTTTTGTCGGAATCATCTATGACAGCACAAAATTTTTGATGTTGTTTATTTTCTTTGCTTGTATTGAACAGGTGCCTTTATTTTTATTTGACACTTTTATATTAATACTATTAAGAACAAATCAAGGTGGAATGCACCTCAAACATTATTTTACCTGCTTTATTTTTTCATTCATTTATCTTTTTTCTGCAATATGCATCCTGCCTGCCTTGTTCCCTCCGATAACACGGATATATGGCCTCTGCATCCTTTTTATATGTATTTTAATCAATTATTTTGCAGGTCCGCAAAAAAACATAAAAATATATACTGCTCTTAAAGAAAACAATAATATTTTAAAAAGCAAAAAGAAAAATGCATATATCTGCTTTACATATATGCTTCTCTTCTTTATATTTTCTGATGTTTCATTATTTCAGGATGGAATTTGGATTTTTATATTACATACAATCCAAATTGTATTATCAAAAATCATTAAAATGTGTTAGGTAATTGATAAATGATTTTATCAGTTCCTGTGGATAACTCGCCCCTATATAAGGAGAGAAAAAGGGTCAGTATTCAGAATTGTTTCTGAATTGAC
>ONHB01000035.1 GCA_900317505.1 uncultured Lachnospiraceae bacterium
GCAGGTTATGACAGTGTTGAAGCTGCTGATGAAGCAGGTGTAGCATTTGTATTTATGGGTCATGGTACATCACATGCTGCAAAGGTTACTTACAGTCAGATGCAGACACAGATGAAGGATCTTTCTTACAACAATGTATTTATCGGTACTGTAGAAGGTGAACCCGAAGAAACATCCTGTGAAGCAGTTATCGAAGCTGTAAAAGAAGCAGGTTACAAAAATGTTGTACTCCGTCCTCTGATGGTTGTTGCCGGAGATCATGCCAACAATGATATGGCAGGCTCTGATGATGACTCATGGCTGAGCATGTTTGAAGCATCAGGTGCATTTGACAGTGTTGATACACAGATCAAAGGTCTTGGTGAGATTGATGCCATCCAGCAGTTGTATGTAGCACATACAAAAGCTGCTATGGAGTAATCACTCTGTGACAAAATATATTAGGTATTAAGGACATCCGGTATTCTTTTTTCAGGGATACCGGGTGTATGAGGAGAAAAGATGAAAAAAAGAGTTGCAATTCTTAGCGGTAGCTTGTTATTATGCGCAATGCTTTTTGGATGTTCCAATCAGACAAAGCAGGCTGATATTGAAGCGCCTGCAAGCGTTGAAGAAACTACAGTGTCAGAAGCCGGTACAGAGGCAGAAGAGACTGTCGTATCCGAAGACAGTGTGGAATGTCCGTTAGAGGATGGTGTTTATACAGCAAATTTTGATACCGACAGTTCCATGTTTCATGTCAATGAAGCCTGCGACGGAAAAGGCACACTGACTGTAAAAGATGGAAAAATGACGATCCACATTTCTCTTGGATCCAAGAAGATCGTAAATCTGTATTATGGTCTTGCCGTAGATGCACAAAAGGACGGTGCCGAGCTGATCGAGCCCACCGTTGATACCGTGGATTATGATGACGGAACAACGGAAGAGGTATATGGATTTGATGTACCGGTTCCGGCATTGGATGAGGAATTTGATGTTGCTTTGATCGGAACAAAGGAAAAATGGTATGATCACAAGGTTAAGGTTTCCAATCCCCAGCCGGCAGATTCCGAAGCTGCTGCTACAGATGCTTCACAGAATGCAGAGCCTGTAGAAGACGGTACTTATACCATCGAGCTTGACTTTGCCGGAGGCAGCGGAAAGGCTCATATTTCTTCACCGGCAACACTTACGGTAACAAATGGTGAAATGATTGCAACCGTAGAGTGGAGCAGTCCCAATTACGATTATATGCTGGTAGATGGAGAAAAGTATCTGCCGGTCAATAAAGATGGCAATTCCATTTTTGAAATTCCGGTTTCCAAACTGGATGAGCCGATGGATGTAATCGGTGATACTGTGGCAATGAGTAAACCATATGAAATCGAATATACACTTACCTTTCATGCAGACACCATGAAAGAGGCACAATAAAAGAAACACATCAATAAGGTGCGTGAAGGAAAGTTATAATGGACATCAGAAAAAAATGTATGAAGATCATATGTCTGTTGATGATAGGACTGTCTGGGCTTACTGGCTGCGGCAGTCCTTCTTCCGATTCCACGGATAATTCACAGACAGCCGTTGTCTCAGCACAGGATACAGAGCAGAAGGAAAATACAGGAGACAATGAGGGAGCAGAAAAAGATTCTGCAAAATCGGAGCATGCCGGGCTGCAGTATGAAAGCAGCATGGAGCTTTTATATGCCGAGAATTTTCAGGTGGATTATTATAAAGACGGATATGTCATGCTGACGACCAAAATGGATGACAGACAATTTCTGATTGTACCGGAAGATCAGGAGGTTCCCGATGATCTGGATCCGGATGTTGTGATCTTACAAAGACCGATTAAGGACATCTATCTGGTTGCATCCGGTGTCATGGATGCCTTTTGTGAGCTGGATGGCCTTTCGGCAATTTCCTTTTCGGGACAGAAGCAGGATGGCTGGTATCTGGAAAAGGCCAGAGATGCTATGGCAGATGGAAGTATCAAATACGCCGGAAAATACAGCAAGCCGGATTATGAAATGCTGGTAGCGGACGGATGCAGTCTTGCAATCGAAAACAGGATGATCTCCCATTCTCCGGAGGTCGTGGAGAAGCTCAATGACTTTGGCATACCGGTCATGATCGAGTATTCGAGCTATGAATCGCACCCGCTTGGAAGAGTGGAATGGGTCAGATTTTTTGGAGCGCTGCTTGGCAAAGAGGATGTGGCAGATGAGATTTTTCAAAAACAGGTAAAGATACTGGAGAGTATGCCCAAGGATACAGTTGATCAGGAAGAAAGACCGACGGTTGCGTTTTTCTTTATAACCTCCAACGGACTGGTGCAGGTACGCCGGACCAATGATTATGTGCCAAAGATGATCGAACTGGCAGGAGGCAGTTACATTTTTCAGGATCTGACAGATGAAGATACCAAGCGTTCTACAGTCAATATGCAGGTTGAGGAATTTTACAACGGAGCCAAAGATGCAGATTATCTGATCTACAACAGCTCGATTGACGGTGGTGTAAAAAGTCTGGATGAATTGTTTGCAAAATGCAGTCTTTTAAAAGATTTTAAGGCCGTACAGGAAGGAAATGTGTGGTGCACGACCAATGATATGTATCAGCAGTCCCTGTCGGTAGGTTATATGATGGAAGATATCTATGCCATGCTAAACGGAGGGGCAGAGGAGGATATGCACTATCTGTTCAGAATCCGGTAAAGCGAATAGTAAAAAAGAGATGAAAGATATAGAAATATTGAAGATGTAAAAGATATAGAAGGATAAAAGATAGAAGCGGACACGTGATATAAGAAAACGGAAGAGATGAAAAAAATACAAAATATAAGAAATACAGAAGATATATAAGATGAAAGATCATGGACAGGAGGATGATGCCGGATGCAGAAGAGCAGAAAACGAAGATATATAATTGCATATGGTTTTCTTTGCATTGGTGTCGTGGTATTTGTCCTGTTAAATATCGGGATCGGGAGCGTGTCGATATCGTTTACGGACATACTTCATGCGTTTTCGGGGCATGAAACGGATGCGACAACAGCCAGTATTTTGTTTGATATCCGTATGCCGCGTACAGCTGCCGTGCTGATATTGGGCGGGGCTTTAGCCCTTGCCGGTTACCTTTTGCAAACTTTCTTTTACAATCCGATCGCAGGACCGTTTGTGCTCGGTATTTCCTCCGGAGCCAAGATGGTCGTGGCACTTGTCATGGTATTTTTCATGAAAAGTGCACTTTCCATTTCTTATGCGGATATGATCATAGCTGCCTTTGTAGGGGCCATGATATCTATGGGCTTTGTGCTCCTGATTTCCAAAAAAGTAAAAAATATGTCTATGCTGATCGTCAGTGGTGTGATGATCGGCTATATATGTTCAGCTATCACGGAGCTTGTGGTAACCTTTGCCGATGATGCGGATATCGTCAATCTGCACAACTGGTCCCAGGGAAGCTTTTCCGGTATGACCTGGGATCACGTAAAAGTCATGCTCGTGGTTGTCAGCATTACTTTTATTATGGTATTACTGCTTGCAAAACCGCTTTCAGCCTATCAGCTCGGCGAGGTGTATGCGCAGAATGCCGGAGTCAATGTAAGGGCCTTACGTGTGCTGACCGTCTTATTATCCAGTATTTTATCCGCCTGTATTGTTGCTTTTGCAGGTCCGATATCATTTGTGGGAATTGCAGTACCGCATCTGATGAAAAAACTGTTTCACACCCAGACACCGCTTATTATGATTCCGGCCTGCTTTTTAGGAGGCAGTGTATTTTGTCTGTTCAGTGATCTGCTCGCACGTATGCTTCTAGCACCGACAGAGCTCAGTATCAGTACGGTTACAGCCATTTTTGGAGCACCGGTTGTTTTGTGGATCATGATACAGCGCAGAAAGGAAAGGGGTTAGATATGAGCTTCTATGTTCAGACTGACAGGATGAGTGTCGGTTATCAGAAAAAAGCCATATTGAATGATATTACGCTTGAGCTTTCCAAGGGTGAGATACTGACCCTGATCGGCCCCAACGGAGCCGGAAAATCAACGGTGTTAAAGAGTATTGCCAGACAGCTGGAGCTAGTCGGGGGAAGTGTTTTTCTGGATGGAAAAAACATGACCGAAATCTCTGACGGAGCGCTGTCACAGAAAATGGCCGTTGTTTTTACGGAAAAGATCAAAAGCGAATATATGACCTGCGAGGATGTGGTTGCAACCGGACGCTATCCTTATACCGGGTATTTCGGTATCTTGTCCGAAAAGGATAAAGAAGTGGTACGGGATGCAATGGAGGCGGTGCATCTTATGGAGATCCGTGATCAGGATTTTTCAAAGATCAGTGACGGACAGAGACAGCGGGTGATGTTAGCAAGGGCTATCTGCCAGCAGCCGGAAATCATTATCTTAGATGAACCGACATCCTTTCTCGATGTGCGCTACAAGCTGGAATTTTTGTCCATCCTGCAGGAGCTTCGGACAAAGAGAGGACTGACCGTCATCATGTCTTTACATGAGCTGGAGCTTGCAGAACGGATATCTGACCGGATCATGTGTATTGACGGAGCGCGTGTTGACCGGATCGGGACACCGGAGGAAGTATTTCGGAAGGGATATATCAGAAAGCTGTTTTCGATTGAAACCGGGAGCTATGACGAGGAAAACGGCAGTATGGAGCTTCAGGCTGTAAGGCAGGAGGCAGATGTATTTGTCCTTGGCGGTGGTGGTAGCGCAAGAGCCTGCTATCGCAGACTGCAGCGGGAAGGAAAAGTATTTATCACAGGAATCCTTTATGATAATGATCTGGATTTTCCGGTGGCGCAGGCACTTTCTAAAGAGGTTCTTTTTACAAAGGCCTTTGAACCGGTGGATGAAGCCCTGATCGTGCAGGCAAAACAGAAAATAGATGAGGTTTCCACAGTTATATGCTGCAGGGATCATTTTGGCAGCCTGGATACGGCTAACAGAGAGCTTTATGAATATGCAAAACAACAAAAGAAATTGGAAGCAGGATAAAAGATGGCAAAGGTTATTATGATACAGGGAACGATGTCCGGGGCAGGAAAAAGCCTGTTGGTAGCTGGTCTTTGCAGGATCATGAAGCAGGACGGCTACCGGGTAGCACCCTTCAAATCACAGAATATGGCATTAAATTCCTATATCACGGAGGAAGGACTGGAAATGGGAAGAGCACAGGTAATGCAGGCTGAAGCAGCCGGCATACGACCGATGGTGTGCATGAATCCCATTTTATTAAAGCCCACCAGTCATACCGGCTCCCAGGTCATTGTACAGGGTGAAGTATACAAAAATATGGGAGCACGGGAATATTTTGCATACAAAAAGGAACTGATCCCGGAGATTGAAAAGGCGTTCCGGGAATTGGAGCGGTATGCGGATATCATTGTCATCGAGGGAGCCGGAAGTCCGGCTGAGATCAATTTAAAAAAACAGGACATTGTCAATATGGGAATGGCACAGATCGTGGATGCACCGGTGCTTTTAGTCGGAGATATTGACAGGGGCGGTGTCTTTGCCCAGCTTCTTGGTACACTGATGCTCTTAGAACCGGAAGAAAAGGAAAGGGTAAAGGGACTTATCATCAACAAATTCCGTGGTGACAAGACCATTCTCGATCCCGGCATTGAAATGCTGGAAAGCAGGGGAAATGTACCTGTCGTCGGTGTTGTGCCTTATATGGAGCTTTCGTTAGAGGATGAGGACAGTATGTCTGACCGTTTTTTCAACCGGAAGGAAGGGCTTATTGATATAGCGGTAATACATTATCCGCGCATTTCCAATTTTACCGATTTTAACGTTTTTGAACAGATGGAGGAAGTATCGGTCCGTTATGTGACCTCACCTGATAAGCTTCATGATCCGGATCTGATCATTCTGCCGGGCAGCAAAAATACGATGGCAGATCTTTTGTGGATGAGACAAAACGGTCTGGAAGCCATGATCAAAAGAAAGGCTGCTTCGACACCGGTATGGGGAATCTGCGGAGGCTACCAGATGCTTGGAGATTCCATTGATGATCCCGATTCTGTGGAAGAGGGCGGTTTTATTCGCGGAATGGAGCTTTTAAAGATTTCAACAGTCCTTAATAAACAGAAGATCCGCAGTCAGGTAAAGGGAAAGCTGCAGGATGTAGACGGAACCTTCTCGGGACTTTGTGGCCTTTCCTATGAAGGCTATGAAATCCATATGGGACGGTCTTATGAGACGCAGACAAAGCAGGATATTACGGCTCCGGTTGTCGTGTCAGGGGATGCCCGCAATATCTATGGAACCTATATACATGGAATTTTTGACAAGGGAGAGATCGCCTCTGCGATCATCAGGCAGTTAGCCGGAATAAAGGGTGTCAGCCTGGATGGTACGATGGAAGATTATAAGAGCCTGAAAGAAAAACAGTATGATAAACTGGCGGATACCCTGAGAGACTATCTGGATATGGAGGAAATCTATGGAATGCTTAGAGAGAGCAGGTTGTAGTCAGGATAAAAGCTGCTATATGAAAAATGACATATTAAAAGGTCTCGATATAAAAAAGCCGGATACGGATATATATAAAGCTATCCGGAAAAATCTGGATGGAATTGCAAAGCCGATTGACGGACTGGGATGTTTTGAGGACCTGATCGCAAGGCTCGGTGCGATTCAGGGCAGTGAACAGATCGACATTTCCAAAAAGGCTGTCATTATCATGTGTGCCGATAATGGAATTGTGGCAGAAGGAATCAGCCAGTCCGGGCAGGAGGTCACGTTAGCCGTTGCTAAAAATATGGCAGCTAAGACTTCCAGTGTATGCCGTATGGCAAGGCATATCGGGGCAGATACGATACCGGTTGATATCGGCATGAATACGACAGAACGGATCGATGGTGTGCTGGATAAAAAAGTTGCCCATGGAACCAGAAATTTCAAAAACGAACCTGCCATGAACCGGGAAGAGGTCCTGCAGGCTGTCCACACCGGTATGGAAATGGTAAGGGGATGCAAAGAAAAGGGATATACCCTTTTAGCAACCGGTGAAATGGGAATTGGAAACACCACAACGAGCAGTGCCTGTGCGGCAGCGTTACTTCATTGTGAGGTATCAAAGGTAACCGGCCGGGGCGCCGGGCTTAGCGATGAAGCCTTGCAGCACAAAATAGAAACTATAAAAGAAGCATTGGAAAAGTATGATCTGTATCATGCAGATGCATTTGAGATTTTGCAGACAGTCGGAGGACTGGATCTGTGCGGGATTGCTGGTATCTGTATCGGGGGAGCTCTGTATCATGTCCCCATTGTCCTAGATGGTATTATCAGTATGGTCGGAGCACTGTTTGCCGAAAGACTGGTGCCGGGAGTAAAGGAATATCTCATTCCCTCCCATAAGGGAAAGGAACCGGCGGTGCAATATCTTGCAAAGGAGCTTTGTGTTGCTCCAGTGATTGAAGCGGATATGGCACTGGGCGAGGGAACCGGTGCGGTCATGATGTTTTCCCTGCTTGATATGGCTTTGTGTATCTATCAGGACAGAACGACTTTTTTCGATATCCATATTGGAGAGTATGAAAGGTTTCAACAGCTATGATGTATCTGATAATCGGCGGAAGCGGGAGCGGCAAATCCGTGTATGCGGAAGAGCTTCTTTTTTCTCTTCCTGATGCCGGTAAAAAATATTATATCGCGACGATGCAGGTCTATGATGAAGAGAGCGTAAGACGTGTAAAAAAGCATAGAAAACAGCGGGAAGGCAAAAAGTTTTATACGATCGAGCAGCCTGTTCATGTGTCCAAAGCATTAGCACAGATGGATGCAGATAAAAAAAGTGCGATGCTTGAGTGTGTGTCCAATCTGGTGGCAAATGAGATGTTTGCCAAAGACGTGGATGATTGTGATGTTATTGAAACAGGTTTGAAAAATAAGAAGAATCATAGTGCGGAAACTGTTGCCGGTAAAATCGTGGAAGATATTATGAAGTTGAATCATGAGCTGCAGCAGCTTGTGATTGTCAGTAACAATGTATTTGAAGATGGAATTTCCTATGATGAAATGACGATGGAATATATTAAGACTATGGGGATCGTCAACCAAAAGCTTGCGGCAGCGGCTGATGTGGTGACGGAAGTAGTGGTTGGGATACCGATTATGGCTAAAGAACCAATCAAGCGAAAGGAATAAAAATATGATACATTTGGTAAAAGCATGCGTGATCGCATTTTCCATATATTCCAATATTCCGGTTGTACAGTTTGAATGGAAGGAAGAGGATATGAAGTATATGCTCTGTTTTTTTCCATGGATCGGTGCGCTGATCGGAGCCTGTCTGTTTGCATGGAAGGCAGTTTGTGATCATTTTGGAATCGGAGCCACAGGCTATGTGCTGGTGGGGGCAGCAATCCCGTTGTTTATTACAGGCGGATTTCATGTGGATGGATTTATGGATACCATGGATGCATTTCATTCCTACCGCCCGCGGGAGAAAAAACTGGAGATTTTAAAGGATTCACATATCGGAGCTTTTGCCGTTATCATGCTTGTCGGTTATGGCCTGCTGTATCTGGGGGCGTTTTCTGAAATAATGGATACGGATCTGTTATTACTTGTCTGTGCCGGATTTTTCCTGTCGCGCTGTCTTTCGGGAATTGCCGTGTTGACCTTTCCGGGAGCAAAAAAGGATGGAAGCTTACAAACATTTGCACAGAGCGCTGCAAAGAATCGCACCTTGTTTTTTCTGATCATGCAGGGGATACTGTGTGTGGCATTTATGCTCTGGCAGTCTTTTTATGGCGGAATATGTGTGACGGCCGGTGCGTTGTTAACAATGGCTTACTATTATAGAAGGACGAAAAAAGAGCTCGGTGGTATCACCGGAGATACAGCCGGTTATTTTGTGCTTTTATGTGAGATTTCTATGGTGATCATAGCGGCGGTTGTACAGATTGGTTTCAGATAAAAACGGTTTATAAATTGTAAAAACGGAGATTGCAGGGATGAAATTGGTAATTGGCGGATATGCGCAGGGAAAGCTTTGTTATGTGATGCAGCATTTTTCCATTGATAAAGAGAATGTTGTGGATATGACAGATGAGAAAAAGCTGTTGGATGGGGATATTGAAAAAACAGACGATGAAGCTTCGATTGTGCTGTATCATTTTCATATCTGGATGAAAAATGAGTTAGCAGAGGATAACAATCCGGAAGAAAAGCTTGAAAAAATATTAAAACGCTTCCCGGACTGTGTCATTATCAGTGATGAAGTCGGAAACGGCATTGTACCGATGGATGCCTTTGACAGAGAATACCGGGATCGACTGGGACGTATTCTGATAAGCCTTGCAAAAGAGGCAGATGAGGTGGTGAGAGTGATATGTGGAATCGGGCAGAAAATCAAATAGAGCTTGTCCTGATCCGACATGGAGCTACAAGAGCCAATGAAGAAAGACGATACCTTGGAAGGACAGATGAGGAACTGTCAGAAAAGGGAAAAGAAGCTTTGCGTCTAAAAAAGGAGCAGCTTATGTATCCGGCTGTTGATATTTTATATGGCAGTCCCATGAAGCGCTGCAGACAGACAGCAGAGCTTTTGTATCCGCAGATGGATATGATACCGGTAAAGGAATGGATCGAAATTGATTTTGGAGTATTTGAGGGGAAAAATTATAAGGAGCTGCAGACGGATGAGCGCTATCAGGCCTTTATCGACAGCAATGGGATGCTTCCCTTTCCGGATGGCGAAAGCAGGGAGGATTTCATCAAACGATGCAGAACCGGATTTTTGAAGATACTGTTTGAGGATAGCTGCCATGGAAAAAAGCGCGTTGGCATTGTTGTACATGGCGGTACGATTATGGCTTTGCTTAGCAGCTATACCCCAAAGGATTATTTTGATTATCAGGTTGCGACCGGGGAAGGCTATATCTGCACCGTGAAATGGTCGGAAGCTGCGATTGAGATAACAGATGTAAAGAAACTGGGTGAAACGGAGGAAAACAAGTGTTGAAATATCATTTGGCAGCGTTTTTCCTTGGATTTATCATGGATCTTTTGTTTGGTGATCCATACTGGCTTCCGCACCCAATCCGTCTGATCGGAAACCTGATCGCCCAGGCGGAAAAGCTTTTTTATAAGGATAGAAAACGCGATTATAAAAAAGAATACCGGGGAGGATGTATGACTGTTTTAACCGTGCTTTTGGTGACAGGGATTGTTACGTTCGTTCTCCTGTTTGCAGCCTACCGGCTTCATCCGTTACTGGGTGCCGGTATTGAAATGATCATGACCTATCAGATTCTGGCGATCAAGAGCCTGAAGGATGAGAGTATGAAGGTGTATGACCAGCTGCAGCATGGAACGCTTGAGAATGCAAGGCATGCGGTTTCCATGATCGTTGGAAGGAATACGCAAAACTTGACTGAGGAAGGTATCACAAAAGCGGCAGTTGAAACCGTTGCCGAAAATACCTCTGACGGCGTGATCGCACCGATGCTTTATACTGCGCTGGGAGGTCCTGTGCTCGGTTTTTTATACAAGGCTGTTAATACGATGGATTCCATGATCGGGTATAAAAATGACCGGTATCTGTACTTTGGAAGAGCGGCGGCAAAGCTGGATGATGCTGTGAATTTTATTCCGGCGCGCATCAGTGCATGTCTGATGGTGGCTGCTGCTGTGTTTTTAAAGGGTGCTGATCAGAACCGGGCATGGAAAATTTACCGGAGGGATAGCAGAAAGCATGCCAGTCCCAACTCGGCCCAGACAGAATCGGTTTGTGCCGGTGCTCTGGGAATCCAGCTTGCCGGAGATGCAAGTTATTTTGGTAAAATTGTAAAAAAGCCCTATATCGGAGATCCGGTGCGTAAGGTTGAGACTGAGGATATTAAGAGAACCAACCGGCTGATGTATATTACGGCCTTTCTTTGTGAAGGAATCTGTGTGTTATTGCTGTTGGTTGTTTCCCTGATCTGATAAAAAGGACGAGAGGGAAGGACAAACACAGAAGGCAGAAAGATGAGCCGGATGATTGGGCAGCAAAATCGGGAAGGAAAGATGAGCTGGAGGATGCGATGAAACAGATACATGGAGGAGATATTTATGATAAGCAGATACAACTGGATTTTTCTGTAAATATCAATCCTTTGGGAATCCCTGAAAAAGTACAGGATGCACTGGAGAATGCGGTCAGAAAATGTATGCAGTATCCGCAGCCGGATGCACGCATGCTGCAGGAGCAGACCGGACGGATGCTTGGGGTACCTTTTAAAAATCTGATATTTGGAAATGGAGCGTCAGAGCTTTTTATGGCATTGGTCCATGCATTAAAGCCGAAAAAGACACTGATTCCGGTTCCGTCCTTTTATGGCTATGAGCATGCAGCTCTGGCGGGAGAAGGAAAGCTTGTCTTTTATGAGACAAAAAAAGAGGAACAGTTTATTTTGACAGTGGATTTTCTAAAAGCGTTGGATGCGGATATTGATCTGTTGTTTTTGGCAAATCCCAACAACCCGACCGGGTCACTTTTAGACCGGGAATTTTTAATGAAGATTCTGGATATCTGCCGGGAAAAAGAGATTGTTGTCGTGGTAGACGAGTGCTTTATTGATTTTTGTGACGTTGGATACAGTCTGCTTCATGAGACCGAAAGCTATAAAAATCTGATTGTGGTTCGGGCGTTTACCAAAATTTTTTCCATACCGGGAGTTAGACTTGGCTATCTTGTATGCTGCAACGAAAACATTCTTTTGGAAATACAGAGACACCTGCCGGAATGGAATACCTCTGTTGTGGCACAGGCTGCCGGAATAGCCTGCATAAAGGAGACGGATTTTATAAAAGAGACAAGGGTTTATGTGAAAAAGGAACGGCAGTTTCTGGAGACAGAGCTTAGGAAAGCAGGTTTTACGGTGTATTCGGGACAGGCTGATTTTATCCTGATGTATGATGATAAGTCATTGGATAAGGGAAATCCGTTATATGATTATCTGCTGCAGCGTGGCATCCTGATCCGGGATTGCCAGAACTTCCGGGGGCTTTCTGAGGGATATTACCGGATTGCAGTAAAGAAGCATGATGAAAATGTCAGCCTACTGCGTGTGATACAGGAATATAAAAATAGCTAAAAAGCACAAATTGAAATGATAATAGAGAAAATGAAACTATAGAAAATGAAATCAGAGAAAATGAAACCACAGCATGATAATCGGATTAGGATATGGATTATTTATGGAAGACAAAGGGAGAAAAATGGGACAGGTTTATGAGGTAGAATGTCTGCGGCCGCAGGATATTGAGAAACGCAGCTTTGAGATTATTTCAGAAGAATTGAATGAGAGAGGAATCGTTCTTTGTAAAGAACAGGAAATGGTCACCAAAAGGGTTATTCATACCAGCGCTGATTTTGATTATGCAAAGACCATGATGTATTCAAAGGATGCGGTTTTGATTGCCAAAAAGCTGCTGAAATCGGGCGTGGATATCGTGACGGATACCAATATGGCATTGGCAGGCATCAACAAAACGGCACTAAAAAAGCTTGGCTGCCGGGCGCACTGTTTTATGGCGGATGAGGATGTTGCAAAGGAAGCAAAAAGGCGGGGCGTGACGAGAGCCGTGGTAAGCATGGAAAGAGCCAGTCAGATAAAGGGACCGGTTATTTTTGCGATCGGAAATGCACCGACGGCTCTGTTGGAGCTGTATGATATGATCGATGAAGGAATTTATCGGCCGGCGTTTGTGATCGGTGTGCCGGTAGGCTTTGTCAATGTGGAGGTTGCAAAGGAATTGATCATGCAGACAGAAGTGCCTTATATTGTAAACAGGGGACGAAAGGGCGGCAGCAATATTGCAGCGGCGATATGCAATGCACTGATGTATGAATTAACGAGATAAAAGGAGCTTTCATGCGATACGGATTTACGACCGGAAGCTGTGCAGCGGCAGCAGCCAAGGCAGCGGCCTACATGCTTTTGAGTGGAAAACAGAAAACAGAGATCGAGATAGAAACTCCAAAAAAGATTTTGTACCGGGCAAAGATTATGGATATTCAAAGGGCTGAAACAGAGGTCAGCTGTGCCGTCATCAAGGATGGCGGAGACGACCCGGATATCACGACCGGAACCTATATTTATGCGAAGGTCAGCCTGGATGAAAATACGGATGGAGAAATTGAGATTGACGGTGGCAGGGGTGTCGGGAGAGTCACCAAGCCGGGGCTTGACCAGCCGGTGGGGAATGCAGCCATCAATCATGTTCCAAGGGAAATGATCCTAAGAGAGGTTAAAGAAATCTGCCGGCTTTTAGATTATAAGGGTGGTCTTAAGGTATTGATCTATGTACCGGATGGAGAGGATCTGGCCCAGAAAACATTCAACCCACGCCTTGGAATTGTCGGCGGAATTTCGATTCTTGGGACGAGCGGGATTGTGGAGCCGATGAGCAGTCAGGCCATTCTGGATACGATCCGGGTTGAACTGAATCAGAGACGTGTGCAGGGATATGATTATGTTGCGGTCTCGCCGGGAAATTATGGTCTTGACTTTATGAAAAATCATTATGGATATGATCTGGATAAAAGTGTCAAATGCAGCAATTTTGTCGGAAATACGATTGATATGGCTGTAGAGCTTGGCTTTTCAAAAATGCTTTTTACCGGCCATATCGGAAAGCTTATCAAGGTGGCGGGCGGCATCATGAATACCCATTCCAAGGAGGCTGATTGCCGTATGGAAATTCTTTCCGCTTTTGCGATCCGGGCCGGTGTCGGGGCCGATGTTGTAAAAGAGGTCCTTGTGTGTGTCAACACAGAGGAGGCAATCCGACTTTTGCTGCCGACGGGTCTGGTCGACCGGATCATGCAGATGATCGTAGAAAAAATCTGTTTTTATATGGAAAAGAGGAGCGGACAAAAGCTGGAAATAGACTGTATTTTATTTTCCAATGAAATGGGAGAGCTTGCAAAGAGTAAAGGAGTGGAAAAATGGTTTACTTTGTTGGAGCAGGAACCGGAGCGGTAGATCTGATCACG
This sequence comes from uncultured Lachnospiraceae bacterium, assembly GCA_900317505.1. Lineage (GTDB taxonomy): Bacteria > Bacillota > Clostridia > Lachnospirales > Lachnospiraceae > UBA2882. The sequence continues at coordinate 14,004 of ONHB01000035.1, forward strand.
GTAAGAGGCATGCGTCTGCTAAAGCAGGCAGATGTGATCATATATGCCGGATCTTTGGTAAATCCGGAGCTTTTAAATTATGCAAAAAAAGACTGTGAGATCCATGACAGTGCCAAAATGGTACTGGAAGAGGTCATTGCTGTGATGAAAAAATCGCAGGATGCGGGACGGACGGTAGTCAGACTTCATACCGGTGAGCCGAGTATATACGGGGCTGTGCGGGAACAGATGGATGAACTGGATAAGCTTCATATTCCATACGAAAGCTGTCCGGGTGTCAGTGCCTGCTTTGGTGCTGCGGCATCGCTCAATCTGGAATATACACTTCCGGGAGTATCCCAGTCACTGATCATTACACGGATGGAAGGAAAAACAGCCGTACCGCCGGGGGAAAGTATTGAGAGCTTTGCATCACATCAGGCTTCCATGGCGATATATTTGAGCAGCGGTATGATGGAAGAGTTGAGTAAGCGTCTGCTAACCGGAGGATATGAAGAGGACACACCGGCTGCCATTGTTTATAAGGCCACCTGGCCGGATGAAAAAGCATTTGTATGTACGGTAGGAACACTCGGTGAGACAGCGAGAGAGAATGGAATTACCAGACTGGCAGTGGTGCTTGTCGGAGATGTGGTAAAGCATCAGCATTATCAGAAGTCCAAGTTGTATGATGCTAACTGGGAGACTGAATACCGCAGCGCAAAGAGCGGGCAGAACCAATAGAAACGATTGTTGATTTGTATAGTCACTGGAAAATAAATATGAAAATCAGTATTATCAGTTTTACGCAGACAGGCTTTTTGTTGTCACATAGGATTGCGGCATGCTTTGAAAAGGGAGAATGCCGGATTTATACCAGGTGTGAGGCCTGTAAAGAAGAAAAAAATTATTATATAGAGGATAGTCTTTCCGACTGGACAAAAAAACAGTTTGAAGAGCAGAATGCCATTATTTTTATCGGAGCATGTGGAATCGCGGTCCGTGCAATCGCCTCCTGCATCAAGGATAAGCTGAAGGACAGTCCGGTTATTGTGGTGGATGAAAAGATGCAGTACGTTATTCCGATTTTATCCGGACACGTAGGAGGAGCCAATGACCTTGCGGTTTATCTTGCAGACCGGATGGGAGCGTGCCCTGTCATAACCACGGCGACAGATGTTCAAAAACGGTTTGCAGTGGATAACTTTGCAAAGAAAAACGATCTTACTATTATGAACCGCGAAGGTATAGCCAAAGTGTCGGCAAAGGTACTGGAAGGTAAAAAGATCACCCTGTCCGTAGCAGACGGACATCTTGTGAAAGAAAGTCCGGTTCCGGAGGAAATCCGGCTGATTTCCTATCCGCCGTCAGAGCCGGTTGATGTTGTGATTGCAGCTGATCCGGTAAAATGTGATGCCATGCTTTATTTAAGTCCCAGAGAGTATATCATTGGAATTGGCTGTAAAAAGGGAAAGGAAGCACAGAAAATAGAAAACTTTGTAAAAGAACATCTTTCCAAAGCCGGGATTTCTTTTTCGCAGATTTATGGAATTGCATCCATTGATCTGAAAAAGGATGAGCCGGGGATCTGTGAATTGGCCAAAGAAATCCGGCGGCCGTTTTTTACATATCCGGCAGAAGAACTGGCAGCAGTCGGCGGAGATTTTAGCAGTTCGTCATTTGTCAAAGAAAAGGTAGGAGTCGACAATGTGTGTGAGCGCGCTGCCCTTTGTATGAGTGGAAACAATGGAAAACTTGTATATCGAAAGCATGCCGAGGACGGGATGACGATTGCCATTGCCAAAAGAGATTGGAGTATCAGATTTGATGAAGAATAAAATTTATATTATTGGAATGGGACCCGGTAAAGAGGATATGATGACAAAGGAAGCCTTTGCAGCTTTAGAGAAAGCAGATGTGATTGTCGGCTATCAGGTATATCTTGATTTACTTGGTGCGCAGTTTCAGAAAAAGGAGTTGTTGTCTACACCGATGCGCTATGAGGCCAAGCGGTGCAGACTGGCCTTTGAGGAGGCGGAAAAAGGGAAAACAGTTGCCATGGTGTGTAGTGGAGATGCCGGTATTTATGGGATGGCATCCCTGATGTATGAGATCGGGGCAAAGGAGTTTACGGATATTGAGCTTTTTGTGATTCCGGGTATAACAGCAGCCTGCAGCGGGGCAGCTGTATTGGGTGCTCCGTTAAACCATGATTTCTGTGTCATCAGCCTCAGTGATCTTTTGACACCGTGGGAAAAAATAGAAAAAAGACTGCATGCAGCGGCGCAGGGAGATTTTGCCATTGCTATTTACAATCCGTCCAGCCACAGACGAAAGGATTACTTAAAAAGAGCATGTGAGATTTTGCTGTATGATCTGGAGGAAAGCCGTGCCTGCGGATATGTGGAAAATATCGGTCGGGAAGGCATGCGTGCGACAACCTGTACACTGGGTGAATTGAAGGATCGGGAAGTGAATATGTTTACGACTGTTTTTATCGGAAATGCAGAAAGCGAGATTATCAATGGAAAGCTTATTACAAAGCGGGGGTATCACGTTGAATAGAGTATTGATCTTTGCCGGAACAACGGAAGGCCGGACGCTTTCCGAATATTTATCAGAGAACCGGATTGAGCACATGGTCTGTGTGGCAACAGAATATGGAGAGGAAGTGCTGAGTGCCAGTCCTTATATGACGATTCATCAGGGGAGAATGGATGTTGGTGAGATGGAAAAGCTGATGCAGACAGGCAGCTTTGCGGCCGTTGTTGACGCGACACATCCTTATGCTGTGGAAGTGACTGCCAATATCCGTAAGGCATCACAGGAGGCGCAACTGCCTTATCTTCGACTGAAACGTTGTCTTGATACAGAGACGGAAGGCAGAGTATTTTATTTTCATTCCAATGAGGAATGTGTGGATGCTCTGGAAAAAACAGAGGGTAATATCTTGCTGACGACCGGAAGCAAGGAGTTAGCAACCTATTGCAGCCATCCTTTGGTAAAGGAACGTCTGTATGTGCGCGTACTGCCCGGCATGGAGAGTATTTCCATCTGCACAGAGCTTGGAATTAAGGGAAAACAGATGATCGCGATGCAGGGTCCCTTTAGTACGGAAATGAATGAAGCAATCCTGCATCAGTTTGAGATTGCCTGTATGGTAACCAAGAAAAGCGGCAGACTGGGAGGCTATCCGGAAAAGCTTGAGGCCGCAAAGCGCGCAGGTATTCCCGTTTATGTGATCGAGCCGGCTGATACGGAGCGCGGTTATTCGATGGAAGAGGTCTGTGAAAGACTGCAGATCCTGTTATGTGCTGAGGATGGTGTAACCGCTGGCGTGATAGATAATAAAATGGATATTATCCTTGCAGGCATAGGCATGGGAGCCTCAAAGGGGCTTACAAGAGAGGTATACGACGCGATTGAATCAGCAGATATTTTACTCGGCGCAAAGCGTCTGATCGAACCATATAAGCCACACATTGAAAAGAAGCCTTATTATCTGGGAAAGGATATTGTGCCATATCTGGAAAATCTGTTTTTACAGTCAGCAGGAAAAAGATACCGTGTTGTTGTATTATTTTCCGGTGACAGCGGCAGCTATAGCGGATGTCAGGCGTTGGCACACTGCCTGCATGAGGCGGTAGCAGAGAAAAGATTTTTTGCGGATATCCGCATACTTCCGGGAATTTCCAGCGTTTCCTATCTGGCATCCTGCATTGGTGAAAGCTATCATGATGCAGCTATTTTAAGCATGCATGGAAAATTGCTGCCGGGTCTTGCCAGACGGATACAGGAAAATGAAAAAACATTTCTATTTATGTCGGGCGTAAAGGATATGAGAAAGCTCGGCACCACCCTGACAGAGGCTTTCATGGATGACTGTATCATAACGGCCGGATATCAGCTTTCCTATGAAGATGAGGAAATCAGAAAATTGACACCAAAGGAATGTCTGTCCTGTGAAAAAGAAGGACTGTACATCTGTTTTATTTATAACCCGCATCCAAAGAAAATACCTTTGACACCGGGAATTGCAGATGAAGAATTTATCCGCGGAAAGGTTCCCATGACAAAAAAAGAGATCCGGGAAGTTAGCATATGCAAACTGCATCTGCATCCCGGTGCGGTTGTGTATGATATTGGGAGTGGAACCGGATCTGTAGCCGTGGAAATGGCTGAAATGTCTCCGGATATCGAAGTCTATGCTCTGGAACAAAAGCCGGAAGCCATAGAACTGATTGAAAAAAATAAGGAAAAAATCCGGTTAGATAATATTACAGTCATCCAGACAAAGGCTCCGGAAGGCCTTATGGATTTGAAAATGCCGACCCATGCCTTTATCGGTGGAAGCGGCGGTAACATGAAAGAAATTATAGAAACCCTGTATCAGATCAATCCCGGTATGAGAATTGTGATCAATGCTGTCAGTATTGAGACTCTTTGTGAAATTAAGGAGATCATTCTGGCTTATCCGGTTTGTGATACAGAGTTTGTACAGCTGCAGGTAAGCCGTGTCAAAGAGCTTGGGGCCTATCATATGATGCAGGCTGAAAATCCAATCTTTGTCTGTGCATTTACTTTTGATGGCTGAGAGTGAGAAAGTAGTGATTTACGCAGTGAATCAGCGAATTTCGAATGTATAGCAAGATTATTTTCATAATTATGCAATGTTTATTGTGTTGTATGTACATGAGGGATGCTGTATATATGAATGATGAAAGAAGGTGACAAACTTATGAAACTAAAACGGATCATGCTTGCCGCGCCCAA
>ONHB01000003.1 GCA_900317505.1 uncultured Lachnospiraceae bacterium
CTTGGCACAATTGTGAAGAATCATATTTAGAGCATTGGAGTTCGTTTCAATAGCTCTATTTTTATGGCTCTAAATATGATACTTCACTTAAGAATTATAACACTATTTTTTCCCGGTTGTCCCTATTTTTTTCTGATTTCTAACTGAATTTTTCTCTTAATAAAGGCATGCAAAAAGGACTGTCCATTCAGTCCTTTTTGCCAAATTTACAGATTAATTACCTTTTTACATTTTTGTTATAAATGATCATACATCTTCAATATTTAATCACGACATTCAGCGCCTCATCTGTATTGGCTGCCATCTTTATCGCTTCCTCCAGTTGTCCATGTGGATATTCATGTGTAATGATCTTTTCAATATTCCACCTGCCGCTTTCCATGATCTCCATAACATTCCGGACATCTTCCGGCATATATCCGCCACTTCCGATAATTGCAAGCTGGCCAAATGTCATGCCAAGGACATTGACATTTCTTTCATTTTTTCCAACAGCAACCAGGACAAGCCGTGAATCGACTTTCCCATACTCCAGATAATCATCCAGAATAGCATCTGCTCCGGCAGCATCAATATAAATATCTACATCAGCTGTCTTTCCTTTATATCCATAGCTTTCTCCAAAGTAAGCCTCTGCTACCTGATGCAGATCTTCTTTTCCATTGTTGCAGATTGCAAAGCCGAGTTCTTTTACAATCCGCAGACGGAAATCTGAATGATCGCAGATCATAACCTTTTCGCAGCCAAAATGTCTGAGCGCAATCGCTGCACCGATCCCGATTGTTCCTGCACCAAACACAATCGCATTTTCTCCCTTTTTAGAAGCTCCTCTTCTTGCAGCCCGGCAGCCCACGGTAAACGGCTCAATCAACGCAGCCTCCCTGTCTGATATCTTATCACTGATCCGGTATACTTCCACACCTTCCCTTGTCACAGGAGACTTGATATATTCCGAAAATCCGCCGATCGTTCCGGCTCTTTTTGTATCACCGGTTACAAGCCTTGGATAGGGATATACCCTGTCGCCTACGGAAAGTCTCTGCACGTTTTTTCCTTTTTCTTTTATCCGGCATACGACCTCATGACCAAATTCTCCACCGATCGTGATCTTGTGTCCAAGGCCTGTGCCATGTGTATATACTGCCACATCCGTGCCACAGATGCTTGCATAAATATTCTGCAGGATCACACCGTCATCTGTACAGACCGGATCCGGCAGTGTCGTCATTTCTATTTTTCCTTGTCCCTGATATAATGCTGCTTTCATATTTTCCTCCATTATCTTTACAGTTGTTAATTTAATCAGATTGTAATATAATACAGGGAAAATAAACACTACAAAAAACAAAGGAATGTAAAAATAATGAATATGTCAGGAAATTCCCGCTACATTGACACAGAAGGTAAGATCCAATGTGCTTTTATGGAATTACTGGGAAAGAAATCCTTAAATGCCGTCTCTGTAAGCGATATATGTACAATGGCTCATATTTCACGGCCGTCCTTTTATGCCCATTACGATGATATCAATGATCTGATCATGCACATAGAACAGGAAAAGTCATCCTATATCGCTTCTATTTTTGTCTCTTCTGACACACTCACAATAGAAAGCTTTGAACTGTATTTAAAGTATATTTTGGAAAACAAATTGTTTTACAAGGCTTATTTTGAAACCCGTAATAACACAAAAATAACCGGAGCCATTATGGAACAGTATGCAAATGCTAACCATTTATCCGATTCCTATAAGCTCCGGTTTCATATGAACTTTTTTATGGCGGGCATCCGTGCCGTTGTATATGACTGGATCTGCAATCCGGACAGTGCTTCTATACGAACGGTTGCAGAACTGCTTTACAGACAATATTTGGCTTTTATGTCTTAGTGCTCATTGGGCAGATGCTTTTTTAACTGCTTTACTTTCTCATTTACAAACTGAATAATTGGCCCGGAAATAAGAACTGTGACGATCGTACATATTCCAAACCTGCCGCCTAGAAGGACTCCTATCACAACCACTAAAATATCTGAAATCATACGGACTACTTTAACCTGCCACTTATTTTTCTCCGCCAAGGCAAAGGTAACCGCTTCATAAGACCCCCGCCCTAAAGATGCTGATGCATACAGGCCGGTGCCAACCGCAAATAAGAACACTCCCACCAGCATAATCATAAAATTTATCCACATATGACTGCTATATCTATGGCAATTTGCAAACAAATCCACACAACCACTATACACAACCTGGTATATAATCGTCCCTATATGTATCTGGGACCGGTCATATATTAGTACAAATAAAATCATTCCAAGTGCTACCAAAAACGAAGCCATACCAATACTTATATGAGCCGTTTTCGATATTCCCTGCCATAAAACAGCCAGTGTTGCTCCGCCAAATCCGGCATACAGTGCAAGCGTAATTCCATACGCAGCAATTACCGATCCAACTATAATTACCACAATCTTTCCCAACCAGTTCCGTATCCGCATCATATCTCCTCCTTAATAGTATGTATGAAAAAAGACTATAGATAAACTGTTGTGTTCAGAAACAGTAAAATCTATAGTCTTCCATCATGCCGAGACAAGCAATTATTAATTTGTATATAATATTATATTGTTTTCTATTCTTGTCAAGATTTTCTTATGAAATATGAAAAAATGTCGGATCGGCTCCATACCATGTCTGTACCTCATTTTCTACAGTATAATTTTCGATCCAGGATATTCCAAATACATACTTCTGCGTCTTTGTATCACTCAGAATAGAATAAGAAACACCATCTTTCTCGTATTCATTGTCATAATCATAGCCGGAAATCCTTTTTCCATCTATGTATCCGATGTCTCCTTCCATTCCGATCGACAACTTTACGTTTCCCTTATAAAAGCTTTTCAGTTCCAGATTTTCTCCAGTTTCTATCTCATCCTGATCCGATGCCTGATAATCCTGCAATCTGCATGAAATTCTATGTATTTGTCCATCTGGAACAAATGAAATCTGAATCATGTATCGTCCAGCCACATCCCTACAGGTCAAATCAAGCTCAACATGCTCATATTCATAATTTATTTTTTTATCGTCAATAAAAATGCATATGTTTCCGAGTGGAGTGGATAATTGCATGGACAATTCAAATCCTTTCTATCAAATTTTCAATTTCCTCTGTAAAGTGACATACACTTAAATCAATACTCTTATCTATTTTAACTATCTCTGAATATTTATCATCTGTATAGTGCTTTGATATAACAGCAAATACTTTATATGTAGGCTTTGCAATCACATCCCTTATATCTTTCTTCAACAATGTATTCGGGACATTCAATTTTGTATTTTTATCCTGTACAAAACCAACACAGCCACATACATTACCAGCTGCCATTTCCGCGTACAACCTAGGTCCTCTATCTGTAAATTCTCCTATCATTACTGCATTCTTTTTTATCTACATCATTCTTTCCAATATATCCAGCTTCTGCCCAGTAGAACCATCCTTTGCAAAAACAAAATCATTTTCCGTCAATCTCTGATCCAAGCACTTCTGATAAAAATGAATTGCTGAAGCAGTACCTTTCTTATTTAGTTTAACACCGGTTAAATGTAAGAAATTATATCGGTGAAAAGCTACCTCGTACCCTTGTATGGATGACAAAATTTTTCCCTCTGTCTGTAATTGATTTTTCACATCCGATGGTATTCCGTAGAGAAATAATACCTTCTGATCCTCAAGATTGTCTCTGTACATTTCAGCTGCTTTTGTCATTATCTGAATTGCACGTCTTTTGTCCATATCCAACCTCTTATTTCTGTGATATTAGAAAAGGGAATGCTCATGCCGCAGCATAAAGCATCCCCTTTTCATGGTTGATTTTTCCGTTGTCTGCCAACCTCCAGTACCTATGTCTGGAAAATAACAGGTTTTTCCGTTGCCTGCCAACCTCCGATACCTATGCTCGGAAAACATATCAGATTTCAGGTGTCAACCCACCGCTGAAATACAGCTTTTCTAATTACACTTTACACTAAAATCAGAGAAAATGCAATTATATTCTCATCCTATGCTAATTCACTAAAAATTATACTTTTATCTGGTCTTTGCAATTTTAAAACAGCATCATAACAGCAGCCTGAATAGCCGCAAGCAACGGATAACCAATAATAGATGAAACCCATTTTTTAATCATGGTTTTCTTGGGAATATATGGCATCAGGTCCTCTGTTCCCGGAATAAACCACGCTTTTGTCTTTCCAACCCAGTACCAGTCGATGAAAATCCTGTCAAACAATCCAACAATCACTAAGATAAGAAGTATTTGTATAAAAGTATCAAGAAATCCTCTTGCTCCGTTTACAAAGTAAACAGCAACCGGAACCAGGAACAAAAGCGGAATCATAAAACTGATACCTGCAATCAGAAATCTCTTTTTGATGCGTTCCTTGGTGATCAGTCCAAGCTCAACGACTCTCTCCTGTACATCCTGCTCATAAAAATAAACGGAACCCTCCGGTCCATCCGCAATCCCAATGACACAAATGAGCAGCAATAAAAAGCTTAAGGCTAAACCTTCTATAATAATCAACATATCCGTCCCCTCCTGTACGGTAAAATTTATATTATTTTAATTGTACCATAAATTGTCTGCATCGCGGTAAGTTATGTCTAACTATTTAAAAAAGCAGGATCCATACACGATGAGTTATCCTGCTTTTCTCTAGTAAATAAAATACATACTACATTTCACTGTATTGATATTTTTTTAATTTTCTGCCATTTACAATACAGATCAGGCTTCCGCTTATGCCAAGTATAAACATCATAAGTGCAGCTCCGGAACCCTTTCCTGTGCCAAAAAGTGTGCTCAGGATTGATAGATTATCATATGAAGCCATAATCGGTTCGCATACGTTATCCACCATAAAGCCTCCCAAAAATAATCCGATCGGGATTGTAAAAAACTGCAATGTATTACGGCAGGCATAAACACGTCCCTGCAGCTCGATGGGAATAGAGCCTCTGAGGATTACTTCCAGATTGGTACTCATAACAGGCACCAACAGCCATCCGATCACCTGTCCTATACACCATAAGAAAGGCTCTCTGGAAAAAGCCATAATAAAGTTTTCGGTTCCCATTGAAAATAACATTGTCAGGTATACGACTTTTATCCTGTCCTTTGGCTTTGGCAGAACGGAGGCAGCCAGACTGCCTATAACCATAGCTATACCGGAACAGGAGGTGACAATTCCAAGGATTGCCTGGCCGCCTTTGGGATTTGGAAGCACATATCCGGGTAATGTTGCATCAAAAGCAGACGCAACAAGATTGATGCCTGACATAAATAACAGCAATGTCATGATCATCGGATTGTCTTTTAAAAATCCAATTCCTTCTTTTGCAAGAACGAGAACACTTTCCCTTCTTTCACTATGGCTTTCCGGAATTTTAATAAAAAACTGTAATGCCGTAAATGCGATCAAAAAGCTTCCCACATCTACTGCAATGACTCCGTTCAGACCTATAAAAGCATATAATGCCGTCGCAATTAACGGATTTAAAATGGATATCAGAGATCTTGATAATGACCGGAGACCACTTGTCTTTTGATAGTATTCTTCCGGTATGATAAGCGACATGGCAACCTCTGATGCAGGCTGCTGTACGGTATTCATCAGTCCTGAAACAGCGTTTAACGCATACAGATGCCATACCATCAGCTGATCTGTACTGTACAGACCAAATATTATGATCGTGCAAAACACCGCCAGCATATCACAGATGATCATCGTCTTCTTTTTGTCAAATCTGTCTGTCAGCGCTCCGGCAAATATACTCATCAGTACATACGGTGCATATGAGCATATGGTAAGTGCTGCTGTACTTAAGGAAGATCCCGTCTTTTCATACAGCCATAAAGTGAGTGCAAACGTCGTAATGCTGCTGCCAAGCTGGGACACACTCTGTGTACTCCATAAAATCAGAAAATCCTTCAATGGATTTAATTTATGTTTTTTATTCATTTCTTTGCTCCTTTTTGTCTTAACTAATTTCAAAACAGAAGCAAAGCCTGAGGATATCAGCCGAAAGCTGTTCCTCCATACAGTATCCTCAGACTCTGCATGGAGCTGTTACAATACAAAGTTTCATTTCTTTTAATCTCCATCATCTATTTCATATGTATCATTATATCGTTATTGCTAAAATATCTCAACTTTCACTTATCCTACGCCTTAGCATAGTTGTACATACATTCGAATATCATATCAATATTGGTTTCAAAAACCTCTTTAAAAAATGTCTCCCGGTTCTGCGCCATACTATAAATTGCTTTAAAGAAATTGATGATGATACGGATGTCCAGATCCGGCCGTATGCCATCTATACAAGACAGATATTGCATCGTTTCTTTCACATCATGAACCGCGCTAAACAATCCATCCTTTGTCCGATGCGCTTTCAGCCATACCCAGTCATCCAATGTAAGCTCCATCAGAATATTATGTTCTGTACGAAAAGATTCCCGCAGACACCTGACAGCCTGTTCTAAAGAGATCTTTCCATTTGTCTGCACAAGGGTAAAAAATTGCCCCTGCCACTCTTTTCCCTGCTCATCGATCAATGCTGCCACATAATCTTCTTTGGATTCAAAAAAATGATAAAACGTCCCGGTTGCGATATCCGTCCGTTGTGCAATGACAGACACCTTCATTTTTTTCAGTCCCATTTCCCGTATCAGTTCGTAGCCGGTATCAATCAGTTTTTTTCGGATCTCACTACGCTGTTCTTCTGTAAAATTAGCAGGCATGACATATCTCCCATCTTTTCGCATTCAGTGAATAAAGTTTGTAAATATTCACTATATGGTGATTTATATGTATTTTAGTGCATTATTTTATAGGAAGCAATATTTTTTCGCCAGTTATGAAAAAATCCCTCAAGCAATACTTTTACGAACATTGCCTGAGGGAAATAATCAATCCTTTTTTTCTTTGAAAATACTTCTAAAAATCAGACGTACAAGCGGTCCACAATAAAACATCTGATAGCAAATTGCCATTGGAAAATTCATTGCCCATGTCTGAACCCATGTTCCAAAAGACTTTGTTTCTTTAAAAAGAATTGTCGCTGCCAGACTCATAATAGGGCACATAATGCAACAAATACATATTGATATTGCATATGTAATAAACTGTGGGCGATCATCTGGTCTCATAACCAAAAACGCCAATTGCCGTGCAATTTTTCCAACCACAAAAAACTCAAGTACAAATGCGATCGGAACCATAATCGGCAACTCATGCAATGCCATTAAAAATGTCTTTCCGGTCACCGCTCCGGTGTTCAACGCAACATTATAGACTACCATTCCATAAACCATAATCGTAGCCATAATAATCGTAAATACAACATCCTGAAATTTGTTTTTTGGCATAATAAAATCCTCCTGATAATAACTTTTATACTGTGTTGTTCGTTATCATCCCGGAGGATTGTGCGTTTCCAATTATAACCATTTTTAATTAACTTTGATAGTATAGCAAATATTTTTACTTTATGTAAGCCCCTATTTTTTAAATTAAACATCAGACTCTTTTATCTGCTATTCCTTACAAAATGCTATTCTTTACAAAATTCAAATGAAAAATAATATACATAGTCATTCATTTCCGGTGCATTTCCCTGCTCATAATCCTGAATGCTGCCAACCCTCATCTGATCATGGTCATAGATCAGAGCCGATAATGCCTGCTCTTCATCATATTTAATAGACGTTCTGTCCTTGATCTGCGTCGCTGATCTACCATAATATTCCCGATTAGCAACTCCTTCCAGAATTGGGATCTCCGTAGACAGCTTCGAATTATCATCCGCAATAATCAGCTTGATCACAAAATTGTCAAAATCCGGGACAATAAACAACATTCCATTCTGAGGCGATTCAATATCCTGATATCCAAGATCGACAACATCTTTATTTACAAGCTCTCCACAATGATACTCCGATATATAAATTTTCAAAAAATCATAATGCTCTGTTGCCGAATACTTATAAATATATGCAGTATCTGAACCGGAAAGCATCTGCGCCGTTTTCATTTCAATACTTTCACTATCCAGCGGAACTATATAATTTTTAGGACGATTGTTGCTCAACAATATTCCTGTGATAACCAATACGATAGCCAGGGAAATAACAAACAAGATAACAATAATTACCTTTAACCGTTTCTGTTTATTCCTGCTGTCTGTTGTAACTCCGATGATATTTTCCTCTGATTTTTCAACGATCCTTTCCTCAGAGATATCTTCACCGGCCAGAAATTCATTAATGCTGATGCCGAGAATTTGACACAGATCATAATATACAGACACATCTGGAAGACATATTCCCCTCTCCCATTTAGAAACTGATTTATCACTCATGCCAAGCTTTTCGGCAAGCTGTTTCTGGGTCAAGCCGAGTGCCTTTCTCTTTTCTGCAATGTATTTTCCGATTTTAGTAAGATCCATGTGGCTACCTCCTTCTTTTGAGGTAATCGTATTTGATCCGGGAAGAAAAGTACACCCCTTGGAAGTAGAATTTCATTACTTCCAGCAAAAAAACTGTAATCAGATTTTCAATCTGAGTTTTCCATTAAAATCCGTTTTATAGCATCAAGGTCATCTGCAAAATAAATTCCCTCCTGCCGCTCTCTGGTAGATAATCCTTTTTCGATCATAAGATTCATCAAAGATTTCAGATCATTATAATAACCGTCCAGATTATAGAGAATGCACGGAGCATTTAGATGCTTCAGGGATACCTTTGACATGACCTCTGCGATCTCTTCCAACGTTCCCGTTCCACCCGGAAAAGCAATAAAGGCATCTCCCAGTTCGATCATTTTATTTTTGCGCTCTGACATATCTTTTGTCACGATCAGCTCCGTCAATCCGTCGTGCTGGATTTCATTCAGAATAAAAAACTGTGGCTCAACACCTGTCACTTCGCCTCCGGCAGCCAGAACACTGTCAGCGATCGCACCCATCAGACCTGCTTTCGAACCACCATAAACAAGTGCATTTCCACTGCTTCCGATCCATGTGCCCAATTCCTCAACGGCCTGTCGCAGGCCCGGATCATTTCCTTCACTTGCACCAAGATAAACGGTAATATTCATATAAAATTCCTCTACTTTCACGTCTTTTGTTTTATGGATTAAACCGGGAATAACCTACGAAACTGCTATTCTCTTTTTTTCCAGACAGTCTGTTAATGCCCCTTTTAGACAGATTTACTGACTATACCCAAAGTGAAAGGACAACCTCATCTGATGCCACACTACATTTCCATGTGTCGATTTATTTGTCACTCCTTCATCCTTAAATCCAAATTTTGCGTAATACAAAATCAGATTTTCTTTACAGGTCAGCACCAGTCCTTTACGCCCCTGTTGCTTTGCATCTTCAATTGCACGACAAATCAGCTTTCCCGCATATCCGCGTTTTCGATAATCGGGCAATGTATTGACACCGAAAATCATCTGCCATGCACCATTTTCATTGTGCATCGCCGCGTTTTCATACATTTCATCTGTTAAGTCCTGCTCATCAGTTACAAAACCGTCCACAAAAGCAACTAATTTCTCCTCATCAAACATCAGCCAGAAATGATTTCCGTAATAATGAACTCTTTCAACAAATTCCTTTTCGGTTGCTGCTTCTGCTGGTGGAAAACATTCTGCCTCAACCATAGCGATTGCTGGAATATCTTTCGCTGCTGCATATCGTATATTCATAACGTATTCTCCGTATTTCCCATAGTTTATCCATAACCGAGCTTGCTTCAATATCCTTTTTGAGCTGTTACCAGTTTATCTATATCTTCCTTTGTATACATCATTTTACCTCATGCCCGGTTACTGCTTCAAAGTGATATTTGGCAATTCCAAGATCAATTTTAGAATAAAATCCTCCAAGATTATTTGCTGTAACTTTTCCATTTTTCAGTTCAAAAAGAAACTTCTGCTGATTTACGGCAGTAGGTGCAAGACTTACTGCCTCCATACCTCTGTCAAACCATTCTGTACTCTGGTCCGCCTTTCCTAGTTCTGCTATACTCTTGCCTTTATGTGGAACTCCCTGTGTCTCTCCATATCCCAGAGAAATAATGATCAAAAGTTTCTGTCCTCTTTTTATTTCTACTTTTGATTTGCCATGCGTCATTGCTACCCAACAGGTATTAAGACCAAGTTCCTGACATTTCAGCACAATCTTCTCACCATAATATCCTGCCTTTTCCTGATCATTCTTATTTCCGACAATAGCAATATAATTCTTTACATTTTCAAATTTTCCATAATGAGCCATAAAAGAATCAAAACATTTTGGTTCGTCATAAAAAATCTGAATTGATAGTTTACTTTCTGCATTAACATCATTGATCAATGCGCTGATTTCTTCTCTTTTCGATGGTTCGATAGCCTGATTTTTATACTGTCTTACACTGTGTCTTTCTTTCATAATTTCTAATACGTCCATTACCACATCCTCGCTTTCGTTCATCTGATTAAACCAAGTATATCATATCTTTCCGTAAAAAATTCAATGGTAAAGAAAATCAGGTCAATATAATTTTAGGGAACTTTTTTAAATACAAAACGTACTATATAATGGCACTGACTTTATCCCATTTACCATTCCAAAATTTCTTGCTGAAATCCGGATTGCATAAACCGGATTATATTTTTCCATATAAACCATCATGCTTTTAGCTTTCACATGATTTCCGGCTTTACATTCTACCGGGATTACATGACTATCTTTTTGTATCAGAAAATCTACTTCTGCAGTGTTATCAGATTCCCAATAATGAAGATCATAACCGTTCGTTTTCAGCGTAATTGCAACATAGTTCTCTGTCAGTATACCACGAAAATGCTCTGTTTCCTTACCCTGTATCGCTTCCAAAGTCATTCCCAATCTGGCGGACATAATACCCATATCACTATAATATAATTTGAATGCACTCACATCCTGATATGCTGCAACCGGATAAAATCCCTGACTGCATTTCATACACTTATTCACAATTCCGGCCCGAATCAGCCACTCTATTGCATCTCCATATTGAGATGCCCGTGCGCCCGATTTTATCAACTTATACTGAAATTTTTTTGCATCCTTTGCCAGCTGTGCCGGCAAGGAATCATATGCTTCAAAAATACGCACCGTATCTGACTGATTCGCATATTTAGTCATATCCGCAATATAAGAATTTAATAACATCTGCCGGATCTCTGTCTGCTCTATAGGACTGTCTTTTGCAAGATCAGCCTTCACCGCTGCAGGCATCCCACCCACAATACAATAATGGTAAAATTCCTGCATAGCCTCCTCATGCAGTATTTCATCCAATGGCTGATTATTTTCATAATGTTCCCGGATCATATCTGCAAGCATCTGTTTTCCCTTTGCCCAAAGCACCTCTTCCAGATCCATTGGGTACATGGTCAACATCTGAACTTTGCCTACCGGAAACGAATATTTTTCCCGATTTACAGCTACACCTAACAGGCTTCCCGCAGCCATCACATGATATTCCGGAGCCTCTTCTGAAAAATATTTTAACGAAGTTAATGCTCTTTCACACATTTGAATTTCTGCTTGTGTCAAGTAAAAAACAAAAAAAATATGATTTTTTTCGGTAGGAAACCAAAGATTTGATTTCCTACCTACTATTATACCAGATTTTGCTCCGGTATGTCCTGCCAAGTTATATATTCAAGTATTTTTTCTTCATCCTCTTTATCAAGATTCATAAAGTCAAGAATTTTCTCCCCTGGAAAATATGACTCACAGTAATTCGGGATTACACCGGCAGGTACAATTCCGATACGATCAACACCAAGAAACCTGTCTGCCATTGCTCTGCCGTCACGAATTGTAACCGGATAACCAGCCCGATAAATTGACAAATAAAAATGAGCATATCCGAATCCGGAACAGATAAACCATTCTCCCACTTTGATACAGTCTGTCTTACTACATTCAGTTTAATTGCAAGTTCTTCTTGTGATAGCCCTTTTGACTTTCTAATTCTTTTGATATTATCACTTAGCATAATCTCTGCCTCCTTGTTTTTGATGGCTCAATTCTATATTCAAAAGAACCATTGCCACAAGCAACGCATATTAACATCTGCTTATTTACGGGCTTTTCGCAGACAAATCCCGATTTTCATCTGATCAACTGTGTATCAAACTACAAGTCATACCTCATCTTTTAGTAATGAGTACATTTTCATATCAAGAACCTTGCCATTCTTTATGGCATTGCTTCTCAAAGTACCTTCATATTGAAATCCTGCTCAATATAAGGATAAGGTAATCCATCCCGAAGATTATTTTGTATCTCTTTATTAGAAAGTACCAATGCCAAAATTTGATGAAATTATTATATCCACCATTCCGGGGTTAAATCACCAAGAGTAACGATTTTCCTATTTTCATAGTTCATCATTATCTCAATCTTTCTGTATTCTTCTGGCATTAACTGTGTCATAAATTCTCTACAAGCTCCACAAGGTGGAATGGCTTTTCCATCTCTATCAATAGCAATTACTCTCTTAATAGCATCTTCACCATTCGTAATCATATTGAAAATAGCATTACGTTCAGCACACACACCTAATGTACACGCCGTATCAACACAAACTCCAACATATATTTTACCAGATACCGATTCTACCGCTGCGGCAACTCCACCTGCCTCAATAATTTTAGAAACATCTCGTGGATTTAATACTTGTTTTGCCGCATCATATAATTCTTCCCATTTATCATTCATAATTTAATTCCCTCTATCTATAATTTCTTTCCATTGGCGATACTCTGACATCTCATCTTCGTCTGTATCAGTGTAAAAGCAATCTAAGTCATATAGATTGTGCTACAAATTTTTTATCATTTTCTTTTTCATCACATTATGCTCATACACAAGCCATGCTATCTCAGCAAATAACACGATCATAAAAATAACCACATAAACCACAATCCTGTCCATCTTTTCAATAAAATACATAAAAACCGATAATGTAATAAAAAGCACACAACCAAAAATAATTAAATTTCTGCCATGTCTATGGTTCCATTCCGTAACACTCGTCAACTCCTCTTCACGAGGCGGTTTCTCTCCCGTGTTCAACGATACCGGTTTTTCAGCCTTATACTGTGATATTCCAAGTATGATAAAAACAAGTGAAACCAATAATGAAATCACCAAATAAATAATTGTAGCAGCCATAGCTATCCTCCTATTTCAAAACTCCAAGCTGTTAATCCCCTGCTTCATTCCCTGTACCTATCCAACCGGCTTTGGATCATTTTATAAAACTCACTATTCTTTTTTGAAATCTCTGCTATCACTCATGATCGTCATTCTCCCGAATTGTGATTCGTTAATCTATTGTTGCTTTCCCGTCTTTACTTTTCATCACAAACCTGAAAAATGAAAAACTTCAGATAATAACTCTCATCCGCTGCCCACAAAATCGGATGATCCGGTGCCTGTGTACGAAATTCAACCTGTCTTAACCGCTTGTGCGTCGCCTTGGCAGCCTCCTTGATCGTCTTTTGAAGCAATTCCTGTGTCATAAAATGGGAGCAGGAACAGCTTGCCAGATATCCGCCGTCTTTGACAAGACGCAAGCCCTGCATATTGATCTCACGATATCCCTTGATCGCATTTTTAGTAGCCTCTTTTGCCTTGGTAAATGCAGGCGGATCCAGTATCACAACATCATACTGCTTTCCTTCTGAAACAAGCTTAGGAAGCTCGTCCAAAACATCCGCTGTCCTGAATTTGACTGTTTCATCCAGTCCGTTCAGTCTCGCATTTTCTCTGGCCTGCTCAATCGCAAAATCAGAAATATCCAGTCCTTCCACTGATTTTGCCCCGGCAATCCCGGCATTTAAGGCAAAGGTGCCCATATGGGTAAAGCAGTCCAATACATCCTTATCTTTGCAGATGTGGTGCATGGCCTTTCTGTTAAATTTCTGATCCAGAAAAAAGCCTGTCTTCTGGCCGTTTTCTACATCCACCATATAGTGGACACCATTTTCAACGATCTCAACATGCGGATCAAATGCTTCTCCAATAAAGCCCTTATGTAAAGGAAGTCCTTCTTTTTTACGCTCCTTGGCATCGCTTCGTTCAAACACTCCACGGACCCGGAAACCATCTGCAAGCATCAGTTCTTTTAAAATATCAACAATCTCTTCCTTAAACTGCATCATGCCAAGCGCCAGACATTGTACAACCAGAACATCTTCATATTTATCTACGATCAGTCCCGGCAGCCAGTCCGCCTCACCAAAGATCACACGACAGCAGCCAAGATCATCAGGCATCACGGTCTTACGGTATTCCCACGCATTTTTTACCCGCATAACCAGGAAATCATGATTGATTTCCTGATCCTTTTTCCGGGTCATCATGCGGATACGGATTTTGGAATTTTGATTGATAAAGCCTTTTCCCATCGGATAACCGTCAAAGTCATGAACCTCAACGACATCCCCATTGTGAAAGGTTCCTACGATTGACTCGATCTCATTATCGAAGATCCAGCTTCCACCACTTTTTAATAAACGGCCTTCTCCCTTTTTTAACGTTATAATTGACATACTTTTATCCTTTTTGTATCTGTTTTTTATCTACACTCTGTCAAAACATAAATAGCCGGAAATTGTATCCTCTGATATCAGGGTCCTATTTGGCAAGTAAAAATGCCACATATCCTCTCTTAGCTTCATACAGATCAGCCTTTGAGGTTGCCTCAAACGGTGCATGCATATTTAATACAGCAACACCGCAGTCAATAACATTCATGCCGTACAAAGACAAAATGTAGGCAATGGTTCCGCCGCCGCCAAGGTCGACCTTGCCAAGCTCGGCTGTCTGGAAGGAAACCTCTGCATCATCCATGACCTTGCGGATAAATGCCAGATATTCTGCATTGGCATCATTGGAACCGGATTTTCCTCTGGAACCGGTAAATTTGTTGAACACCATACCATGACCCAGATAAGCCACATTTTTCTTATCAAAGCTGGATGCATAGGTCGGATCAAAGGCAGAGCTTACATCGGATGAAAGCATGCGTGAATTAGCGAGACATCTGCGAAGAGAAAGCTCTTTAAATTCACCTAAAAGCTCCATCACCTCTGCTGTCATATTTTCAAAAAATCTGGACTGCATACCGGTTGCTCCTACGCTTCCGATTTCTTCTTTATCTACTAAGAGACAGCATGCAGTTCTTTCCGGTGTCTCAATACTCAGCATGGCATCCAGAGAAGTAAATGCACATACTCTGTCATCCTGTCCGTATGCCAGTGTCATACTGCGGTCAAAACCGGCTTCTCTTGCTCTTCCGGCGGGTACGACCTCAATCTCGGCTGAGATAAAATCTTTTTCCTCTACATCATACTGCTCTTTTAAAATCTTCAGGATGCCTGCACAAAATGCATCCTTTTCGGTTCCCTTTAAGGGCTTGTTGCCAACAATGACATCCAGTGCTTCTCCTTCGATCACCTTGGTTGCCTTTTTGTCCATCTGTTCAGCTGCAAGATGGATCAGCAGATCAGAAATAAAGAATACCGGATCATCCTCTTCCTCACCGATATTGACAATGGCTGTTGTTCCGTCTTTTTTGACAATAACACCGTGCAGAGCCAGAGGAAGCGCTACCCACTGGTACTTTTTGATGCCACCATAGTAATGGGTATCCAGATATGCAAAGTCACCATCTTCATACAGAGGATTCTGCTTCACGTCCATACGGGGCGAATCAATGTGTGCGCCAAGGATATTCATGCCTTCTTCCATCGGAGCTTTGCCAATGTGATACATCACAACGGATTTGTCCATGTTGACAGCATATACCTTATCTCCTGACTTAATCTTTTTGCCTTCCTTTAAAATCTTTTCAAGCTCAACATAGCCTTCATCCTCGATCCGGTTTACGATCTGGCTGACACATTCACGCTCTGTCTTGCCCTGATCCAGAAATTTACGATAATCCGCACTTAAGCTTTCGAGTTCTTCTAACTGTTTCTCGGAATATTTATTCCATATACTTTCTGTTTTCATACACTTATACCTGCCTTTACTCTTTATATTTCAGCTTTCCCATTTATCCTGCTGTTAAACCTGATTAATAACATTTTCATCAAAATTATAGCATTATATCATGATATCAGGGTCAAAAGGTCAAAAAGTCGTTCGTGCTTGCACGATAAGACTTTTGAACTTGGGACCCACCAAACATGAGAAAGTAGCGATTTACGCAGTAAATCAGCGGATTTCGAATGTTTGAGAATTGCGGGAGCTGCTATGCAGCGGAGCAATTCGTGGATATCAAGTTAGGGGCAAAATACCTTTTGCCCCTAACATCATATGCATCAAACCTTGATAATTGCTTTTTTCGGACATTTGCTTGCACAAATACCACATCCGACGCAAAGATCCTGATCAATATGTGCATTGAAGTTTTCGACCTTGACCGCTTCCTTCGGGCAGTTCTTTGCACAAAGCATACAGCCGATACAAGCTGTTTCGCAGGCCTTCATGGCAACAGCACCTTTTTCGGTATTGCTGCAGGCTACCGCATATTTGGCATCGTAGGGGATCAGCTCGATCAATCCCTTCGGGCAGGCAGCAACGCATTTACCACAGGCCTTGCATGCCTCCTTATCAACCTTTGCCACACCGTTTTCTACATGAATTGCATCAAACGGACAGGCCTTGACACAGTTGCCATAACCAAGGCAGCCCTGATTACATGATTTGGGTCCGCCGTTTGGTACAAACGAAAGCATGGCACAGTCCTTGACACCGGTATATTCATAATCGGTCTTTGTCTTGTCACAGTCACCCTGACATTTGACAAAAGCGACCTTTTTCACACCGGCTGTTGCCTCGACACCCATGATCTCAGCTATCTTTTGCGCAACCGGCTCACCGCCGACCGGACAGGTGCCAACCTCTGCTTCACCCTTGGCAATGGCCTTTGCCAATCCCGAACAGCCTGCAAAACCACAGCCGCCACAGTTGTTTCCGGGAAGGGCTGCAAGTACCGCTTCTTCTTTTTCATCAACCTCTACCTGAAACTTCATACCGGCAATGCCCAGAAACAGGCCGATAAACAATCCAACACCACCGACTAAAACAGCAGCAATAACAATTCCACTTATACTCATATGCCTACCCTCCTATAACAGTCCAGAAAAGCCGCAAAATGCAATCGCCATCAGACCTGCTGTCACAAGGACGATCGGCATACCCTGAAAGGGCTGTGGCACATCATTGTATTCGATTTTTTCACGAATACCGGCAAGAATAATAATTGCAATCGTAAATCCAAGTGCTGTGGCAAAACCATTGACAACACTTTCAATAATATTGTACGATGCCTGAACGTTGTTTAAAGCAACACCAAGTACGGCACAGTTGGTTGTGATTAACGGAAGGTATACACCGAGCGCTTCATATAAAGACGGCATAGCCTTTTTAAGGAACATTTCCACAAACTGAACCAGCGCGGCAATGACCAGGATAAAAACGATCGTCTTTAGGTAGTCCAGTCCCAGAGGATCCAGTACAAATTTGTAAAGAACAGCTGCTACCAGGGATGCCAGTGTGATAACAAATATAATGGCAGCTCCCATTCCGGCTGCGGTTTCCGTCTTCTTGGAAACACCGAGGAACGGACACAGACCAAGGAACTGACTTAATACAACGTTGCTGACAAGGGCAGAGCCTAATGCAATCATAATCAGATTACTCATTTGCATTTACCTCCTCTTCTACTTTCTGATCTTCTGTGTCCACAGCATCTTTCTCTGCTGCTTTTACAGAAGCGGTATCATCATAAAATTTTCGTGATGAACATCCGGCCTCTCCGCACGCCATACAGTCATGGGAGCATCCGGAGCCGACCTTGCTCATATCCTTACCCTTCTTTTCGCCCTCGATCTTGATCTTGTTCTGAATGGCAACCAGACAGGCAAGCACGAAGAAAGCACCGGGAGCCATAACAAAGATACGAACCGGTTCATATCCCGAAGGCATTACATGAAATCCAAAGATCTCTCCGGCACCGATCAGCTCTCTTAAAAGACCGATCACCGTAAGTGACATGGTAAATCCAAGTCCCATGCCAAGTCCGTCAAAGAAAGACGGGATCACGGGATTTTTGTAAGCATAGCTTTCTGCTCTTCCTAAAATAATACAGTTTACAACGATCAGTGGAATATACAGGCCCAGTGCACTGTATAATGCCGGAATAAAGCCCTCCAGCAACAACTCCACGATTGTAACAAACGATGCAATGATAACGATAAATGCCGGAATACGCACTCTGTCGGGAATGATCTTACGAAGCAGTGAAATGATCATATTGGATAAAGCAAGTACCACTGTTGTCGTAAGTCCCATGCCAAGTCCGTTGATCGCTGATGTCGTAACAGCCAGTGTCGGACACATACCAAGCATCAAAACAAGTGTCGGATTCTCTTTAACAATACCGTTGTATAATCTTTCGAGTGACTTATTCATTTGCGCTTCCTCCTTCCATCAGCTGTGTACGGAAATAGGTAATACCGGCATTGACACCATTTACAACTGCATTGGTGGTAATGGTGGCTCCGGAGATCGCATCGATCTGATTGTCTCCCGGTGCTCCGGTCTTGGTATATTCAAACTGTTCTACATTTTTATCTTCAAACTGAGGCTTTAAAACGGAATCGGCATTCATACCAAGTCCTGCTGTCTCGGAAATGCTCAGAATGGAAATTCCGTTGACAGTTCCGTCATTGCGGATTCCGATGGAAAACTGGATATCTCCGCCATATCCTTCGTGATCTGTAACAGTGATCACATATCCAAGCTTACTGCCGGAAGCATCCTGTGCCTCCAAAACTTCATCGATGGATACGTTGTAGCCTTCATCCTGTACAAAACTGCTTGCATCCTCTGATGAAATATCTTCCTGTAAAACAAAGCCTTCTGCATCGGCAAACACCTCTTTACAGGCTTCATCCTTGGCCTTTTGCTGGGCCTCTGCTATCGGCTCCTTCGTCACCTGGTATACCAGCCCCAACAGACATCCGGCAATCAAAGTGATCGCAAATAAAATTCCTGCTTCTTTCAACATTGTTTTCATCTGCTAAGACCTCCTTTTCTTCCAAATGCATGAGGCATTGTGTATTTTTCAATCAAAGGTGTCAAAAGGTTGCCAATGATGATCGCATAGGATACACCCTCGGCACTGGCTCCGTAAATTCGGAAAATTCCGGTCAGAATACCAAGTAAAATACCAAATACATATTGACCCTTGACCGTGATCGGCCTTGTGACATAGTCCGTTGCCATAAAGAAAGCACCGAGCATCAGTCCACCGCCGGCAAGCTGGGCTGCAATATAATTGAAATCAAATCCATGCCCGCCAAACAGGACAATAAACACAACAAAGGTCAGAATATAAGTACCCGGAATGCGAAGATCAATAATCCCCATCATGATCAAAAAGACTGCTCCTGCCACAATGGCGATCATGGAAGTCTCACCGATCGTACCGGAGGTAAAGCCGGTCACCATCTTAAAGACGTTGACGCTTTCACCGGCCTTTAATGCGGCAAGCGGTGTCGCACCGGTATAGGTATCTGTTGCAAAATCTGTCATAATGGATGTAAATGCCAGCAGTAAAAAACATCTGGCACCAAGTGCCGGGTTCATAAAGTTTTGTCCCAGACCTCCAAATACCATTTTGACAACAACGATTGCAAAAAATCCACCGACAACTCCGATCCACCAGGGTGCCTTGGGTGGCAGGTTTAATGCTAATAACAGTCCGGTAACAACTGCCGAAAAATCTGTAATTGTACTCTTTTTATGTACCAGCAGATCAAACAGATAT
Organism: uncultured Lachnospiraceae bacterium; assembly: GCA_900317505.1. Taxonomy (GTDB): domain Bacteria; phylum Bacillota; class Clostridia; order Lachnospirales; family Lachnospiraceae; genus UBA2882. The sequence continues at coordinate 19,969 of ONHB01000003.1, forward strand.
TCAAAAAGAACACAGCTGGCAATGGTAACTAAAATCAAAACAAGTGCATGCAATCCGAAATTGTATATACCAAAGATTGTCGTCGGCAGCAATGCGATCACAACACAAAGCATGATAATGCTCGTTGACATCTTGGAACGAATATGCGGATTGGATGATACTTTCATTAAATCGCTCATGTTTTCCCTTCCTCCTGCTATTTCTTTCTCCGGTCAGCCAGGACCATCTTGCGCATGGACTTGATCTGCTGGGTCAGCGGACGTTTGGCCGGACAGATAAAGCTGCAGCAGCCACATTCGCAGCATTCCATACCATTGCATTTCTGGAATGCCTCTTTATCTCCTCTTGCAGCATAGCTTGCAAGCTTGGAAGGCACGATCCTTCCGGGGCATACCTCAACGCACCGGCCGCAGTTGATACAGGGGCCTTCCTTGGCATCGGATACATCGTCCTTGGTCAGGCACAAAAGTGCGGACGCCGTCTTGGTCGTGGGAACATCCAGATGGAACAATGCAAAGCCCATCATGGGACCACCGTTTATGATCTTGACAGGCTCTTCCTTGAATCCGCCCGCTTCATCGATCAGCTCATGATAGTTGGTACCGATTCGCACACGGAAATTGCGTGGATCAGCGATCGCATCTCCGGTCACGGTAACAATACGCTGCATCAGAGGCTTATTTTCCCTGACTGCACTATTGATGGCAACCAGAGTATCCACGTTGTCTACAATACAGCCTGCATCTGCCGGAAGCATATCGGAATTGATCATACGTCCGGTTGTGGCATAGATCAACTGACGCTCGGCACCCTGCGGATATTTGGTCTTTAATCCCTTGACCGTGATACGAGGCTCGTCCTTGGTCAGATCCTTTAACAGCTTGATACAGTCCGGTTTATTGTCTTCTACTGCCAGAATACCCTTGGCATTGTCAAACAGTGCCAGAATACACTTTAATCCGTCAATAACCTTCTGCGGCTCCTCCAGCATACGGCGGTAATCGGAGGTCAGATACGGTTCACACTCTGCACAGTTGCCGATGACATACTCGATCTTGTCCGGCTCCTTGGGTGATAATTTGACATGTGTCGGGAAACCGGCACCACCCATTCCGACAACTCCGGCCTCCTGGACCTTTTTTACAATTTCTTCTTTGGTCAGTTCTTCCAACGGCTTGCACTCACCATAATCTACCTCTTCGTACAGGCCATCATTTTCAATAATGATTGAATCGATGCTGTCGCCAAGTGTAATACGTCTTTTTTCAATTCCTTTGACTGTACCGGAAACCGTCGCATAAATCGGGGCCGATACAAATCCCCCGGCCTCAGCGATCTTCTGACCGGTCAGCACATGGTCTCCTTTTTTGACAATCGGCACAGCCGGTGCACCGATATGCTGGGATAACGGATAAACGAGATCCCCTTTTGGCAGTACATCTTTGATCGGCTTGTCTTTGCTCAGATCTTTGCCATCATAAGGATGTATTCCACCGGTGAAAGTTCCTCTTGCTCCCATCTTATTACCTCTTTTCTTTTAATGCGCCATTGCATCGTTTTCGTTTTATTTCTTATCTCTTACTATACTATTTTTTTCATTTAATTTCTATAAAATTAGGCAAAAAACCTTGGTTTTCTAAAGACGCAATCTTAAAAATATGCTAAAATAAGAGCGTAAAATTTACAACAAGGACAAAACATATGAAAACTGTTACTGAAACTTTAAATATTGATCTGGAAAAGTACGATTTATCCCGGATTGCCCCGCTTGACCAGATTCTTTTTGTCGATATTGAGACAACCGGATTTTCTGCAAAATCATCTTCTTTATATGAGATTGGCTGTATCCGTTTTGATGATAATACACCAAAACTGATCCAGTTTTTTGCTGAAAATACCACAGAAGAAAAGGATGTCTTATCTGCATTTTTTGATCTGTGCCATCCGTCCAATACGCTGATCCACTTCAACGGAAATACCTTTGATATTCCTTATATGAAGGCAAAAGCCCGCCAGTACGGACTTTCCTCTCCGTTTGAGGCTATGGAGGGTGTTGATATCTACAAACGCATCATGCCCTACAAGGATATCTTAGGACTTCCAAACTGCAAACAGAAAACGATCGAAGAATTTCTGGGAATTTCCAGAGAGGACAAGTACAATGGTGGTCAGCTCATTGATATTTACAAAGAATACTGCAGACAGCCGTCAGAAGAATCCGAAAAGCTTCTGATCTTACACAACAATGAGGATATGAAAGGTATGCTAAAGCTGCTTCCGATCCTGACCTATTCTGATATTTTCATGCAGCCGTTCCGTGTCGTCAAGGTTCAGGCCAACCACTTTACCAATGTGGATCAGTCTGCCGGTGATGAAGTATTGATGAAGCTGCGCTTTTCTTCTGCCTTTCCCATTCCGTTTTCCATGCACAAGGCAGGCTGTCATTTTAGTGCCAATGACAAGGAAGGCTTTTTAAAGGTTCCGCTCTTTAAGGGCGAGCTCAAATACTTTTACTCCAATTACAAGGATTATTATTATCTTCCTCTTGAGGATATTGCACTCCACAAAGCCGTTGCAAGCTTTGTGGACAAGGAGCACCGCAAACAGGCAAAAGCTTCTAACTGCTATACCAGAAAGGAATCAGACTATCTTCCCCAGTGGGATATCATTTTTGAACCGATTTTCAAAAAATCCTATGAAGATAAGCTCTGCTATTTTGAATTGACCGAAGATATGAAAAAACAGCCGGAATCCTTCCGGCAATACGCTTTGCATATTTTAGATATGATGGCACACGCCCGCAATATGGATGATTGCATAGCTTAAATAGGGTTATAATCAGTACAAAAAAAGCCTGAATATAAATTCAGGCTTTTTATTATTGATATTATAATTTTTCGTAATAAAACGATGCTCTTCTGGAATATCCGATCTGCTTATAGGTAATGATCTGTTCGGTACTACCGATAAACAGAAGTCCTTTGTGAACCAGCGACTCATGAAATTTTCTAAAAATCTCATCCTTGGCTTCTTCCGTAAAATAAATCAGCACATTGCGACATACAATGAAATGACAATTCTTTGGATAAGGATCCAGTAATAAATTGTGCTGACAGAACTTAACGCGCGATTTGATCTCATCCGATATCTTATAAGACGGACCAATCTTTGTGAAGTACTTTTCTTTTAAGTCCTGCGGGACACCTGCTACACTTTTTTCGTTGTACAACCCGGCCTGCGCTTTTTCCAGTACCTGATTGTCAATATCGGTAGCTAAAATCGTAATCTGATTTAATGGAAGATGCCTTGATAAAGCCATCACAAGTGAATAAGGCTCGTCTCCTGTTGAGCACGCCGCACTCCATATCTTGAGATTGTGTCCAAACTCATGGATAAGCTGTGGAATAACAGTCTTGTCCATATATTCCCATTGATCCGGATTGCGATAAAACTCTGACACATTGATGGTCAGATAATTGACAAATTCATCAAATCTTTCCTGGCTTGATTTTAACAATTTAACATACGGCTCATATCCATCAATGTGATGTTTGGCAATCAGAGTATCAATCCGTCGTTTCATCTGCTTTTCTTTGTAGCAGTTCAGATCAATACTGGTCAGATCATATATGGCTTTTTTAAATTGTTCGTAATCATATACAGCCATTAAAATTATTCTTCGCCTTCCTCAGAGATAACCTGATCAACATCTACAGAAACAACATCTGCATCGTCATCTGAACCATTGTCCAGTAACGCTTTCATGCTCAGGCTGATCTTGTGATCATTTTCGTTGAAATCAACGATCTTAGCTTCTACTTCCTGTCCAACTGATAATACATCAGAAGGTTTTTCGATATGATCTTTGGAAATCTGTGAAACATGTAATAATGCATCAACACCAACTTCTAATTCAACAAACGCACCAAAGTCTGTCATTCTTGCAACTTTTCCTTTTACAACGTTGCCGATTGCATATTTGCTAGCAGCATCTTTCCAAGGATTGGTATCATCAAACTTCATGCTGAGTGCGATCTTTGTACCATCGATATCTTTGATCAGAACTTTTACCTGATCGCCAACCTTGAATACTTTCTTGGGATTTTCAACACGTCCCCATGACATTTCTGAAATATGAAGCAATCCGTCAGCTCCGCCTAAATCAATGAAGGCACCGAAGTCGGTAACATTTTTAACAACACCGTCTACAACATCACCGATATGGATCTTTTCAAATAAAGCTTTCTGCTCTTCTGCTTTCTTAGCTACTAAAAGCTGTTTGCGGTCACCGATAAATCTTCTTCTCTTGGGATTGTACTCGGTAATTACAAATTCGATTTCTTGATCTGCATATTTTGTCAGATCTTTTTCATATACATTGGATACTAAGCTTGCAGGGATGAAGATTCTTGCTTCGTCAACAACAACGCTTAAACCGCCGTCTAAAACCTGTGCAACTTTTGCTTTTAATACTTCTTTATTTTCGAATGCATCCTGAATTCTCTTGTAACCTTTTTCAAGTGCAAGTCTCTTGTATGATAAAAGAACCTGTCCTTCACCATCGTTGACTTTGATAACCTTAACTTCGATCTTGTCATCAACCTTTAATGCGGTTGTCAGGTCAAAGTTAGCTTCGTTTGTGTACTCGTTTCTGGTAAGAATACCATCTGACTTGTATCCGATATTCAAAACAGCAACATCGGGCTTAACATCGATGACAGTACCTTCTATAACCTCTCCATTTCTGATTGTTTTTAATGATTGTTCCAGCATTTGTTCAAAAGTTAATTCTGACATAATTTTGAACCTCCTCAATTATATTGTTTGGGGTGGACGCCCCTGCGGTAATCCCTACCGGACCAGCCGGTACGGTAAAGTCCGATTTCAAGTCCTCTAGAGTCTGTATAAAAAAAGTGTTCTCACATTCCGTTTTGCATATCTCGTACAGCTTACGGGAATTAGAACTGTGAGTACCGCCTATCACTATCATGGTATTGACCTTCCGTGCAATCTCGGCTGCCTCGGATTGTCTCTCTTCCGTAGCGTTGCAAATCGTTTTTACAACATTTATATCATAACCTTTTTTGCGGATAATTTCAACCAATTCTTGAAATTTATTGTAATTAAATGTCGTTTGAGATACAATACATATATTTTGGTTTGCAGAAACAGTCAGCTGTTGTGCCTGCTCCTTTGATTCGATAACGATTGCCGGTGTCGCGCACCACCCTTTGATTCCCTCTACTTCAGGGTGTGAATCATTGCCGATAATGATAATCAGGCTTCCGTTTGCGCTTTCCTTTTCCACGATCCTGTGTATCTTTTTTACAAAAGGACAGGTCGCATCCACACACTCTAATCCCTGCTTTTTGATCAGGTCATAAATATCCTTGGATACGCCATGTGACCGGATGATCACACTTCCCTTTGTAAGACCTTTTAGTTCATCCACCGAATCGATCACGGTTACACCCTTTTTCTCCAGATCCTCCACAACACTTTCGTTGTGAATGATCGGTCCGTAGGTGTAAATTTTCTTGCCGGTATCAATCTGCTCATATACCTGTTCCACGGCTCTTTTGACGCCGAAACAAAATCCGGCAGTATCCGCCAGTAGTACTTCCATCTGATTTATTTCCTTTTCCTATATTTCTTCATTTATTATCCGTTACATGCCGGATTTTCAGTCTCTTTTTCTATTTTTCTATTTTCTTTTTCTATTTCTTTTTTAATCCGGCATGCAATAATATATCATTTTTATCCGCGATCTGTTAAAGAAATGATTTTATCAACCACTTCATCGATCGTCATGTTGGATGAATCGACTAAAATCGCATCCTCAGCCTGTCTGAGCGGAGAAATTTCCCGGTGCATATCCCGGTTATCACGTTCAATGATATCCTGCTCGATGGTATCCAGATCACAGCTTTCTCCCTTTTGCACAAGCTCATCATAACGACGTTTTGCGCGGACCTTGCTGCTGGCTGTCAGATAGACCTTTACATCCGCATCCGGCAGTACAACTGTGCCGATGTCTCTTCCGTCCATGATCACATCCGCTGTCTTTGCAAGCTTCTGCTGCAGACTTACAAGCTTTTTACGGACATCTGCATTGACAGAGCTTGCAGATGCCATATTGCCAACTTCTTCTGTCCGGATCAGACCATTGACATTTTCTCCGTTTAACAAAACGACCTGCTCCCCGTTTCTGTGTTCAATCGTAATATCTGCACTTTCGCAGGCAGAGCTGATAGCTGCAGAATCCTCTGCAGGTATGCCGTTTCTCAACATATGAAGTGCCATTGCACGATACATGGCACCTGTATCAACATAGATAAATCCCAGCTGTTTTGCCACCTTTTTGGCGATTGTACTTTTTCCTGCTCCCGCAGGACCATCGATTGCTACCGAATAACCCATTTTTGTTCCTCTTTTCATTTTATCCGTCTATATACTGCTGCCGGCCAGATGTCCGGTCGACCATGCGATCTGCAGATTGTATCCTCCGGTCAGGGCATCCACATCGATCATTTCTCCTGCAAAATACAGGCCCTTGACCAGCTTTGACTCCATGGTGGACGGATTGATGTCCTTGACACTCACACCGCCCTTTGTGATGATTGCTTCGTTGAAATCCCTGGTTCCTACGATCGTAAGCGGAAGTGCCTTGATCACACCTGCAAAGCTGTTTCTCTCTGCCTTTGTGATTTCGCATACTTTTTTATCCGGATGTATCCCGGACTGTTCGATCATGACCGGGATCAGCCTTGTCGGGAACAATCCGTTTAAAGCATTTTTAAACTGCTTCTGGTGGTTTTGTTCAAACTCACGGACCAGCCGTTTTTCAAGCTGTTCCATGCCAAGTGCAGGCTTTAAATCGATGTACATCTGCAGTGGCTGTTTTTTCAACAGACCATTTACCTTGGAGCTTGCAGAAAGTATCAGTGGTCCGCTGACTCCAAAATGTGTAAACAGCATTTCACCAAAATCTTCATAGACCGTTTTCCTGCCGTTTTTGATCGTGACCGTCACATTTTTAAGTGCAAGCCCCATCAGATCCTTGCACCAGTCTTCCTTTGTCACAAGCGGAACCAGCGCAGGCTCTAAATCTACCACGCGGTGTCCGCAGCCCTGGGATATACGGATACCTTCACCGGTTGCTCCGGTTGTTTCATAGGATACCCCGCCGGTCGCCATAATAACCGCATCAGCCATATAGCGTTTCCCATGCGAATCCACAACACCCTTTATCACAGATTGGAATCTGACCTTGCCCTTGCTCTGTGAATCATCCTGCGATTCATCTGCCGCTACAGGCTCAAGGATCAGCTCCTTAATACGGGTATGAAGTCTTATCTCCACCTGATTTTCCTTCAGGCATTTTTCTAAAGTTTTTATCACATCCGATGCGTGATCAGAAACCGGAAATACTCGGTTTCCACGCTCCGTCTTTATTTTCAGGCCATGTTTTTCAAAAAAATCCATACATGCCTGGTTATCAAACCCATACAGGGAGCTATATAAAAACTTGGGATTGGATATAATATTGGAAAAGACCTGTTCCATATCGGATGCATTGGTCAGATTGCACCGGCCTTTTCCGGTAATATAGATCTTTTTTCCAAGTTTTTCATTTTGTTCGATCAGAGTCACCTGATGTCCACACTCTGATGCTGCTATTGCAGCCATCATTCCGCCGGCTCCGCCACCGACCACAATGACCTTACTCATATTCTTTCCTCGTCAACGGATTTTTAAGCACCGGTTCATCATCCAGATAATTCAATTCATCATTTAAATAAACCTGATAATTGGCCCATGCATCTTCCAGTTTTTTCAAATTATCGCTTACCTGATCCGGGCACCGTAAACACAATGCAACCACCAGCGCATTGATCAGACTAAGTGGTGCGACTAAAGAATCAACGATTGAAACCATATCACTTCTGGCGCATAAATTTACCGACGAATACAGGCACATCGGTGAATTTTCAGAATCGGTCAGCGCTATGATCTTGGCATTCCTGTCATTGGCAAATTCCATTGCCTTTAATGTACGCATCGAATATCTCGGAAAACTGATGCCGACGACTGCGTCTCTTTCATCAATCCGGATCATCTGTTCAAACAATTCGGTCATGGATGAAGACTTCACGCAACTTACATCCGGCCTGATCATATTCAGATAAAAAGTCAGAAAGTCTGCCAGCGGTTCGCAGCTGCGCAGACCTATGATATAAATATGCTTTGCCTGTAAAATAATATCAACGGCTGCCTCAAAGGCTTCCACATTGATATTCTGCAGCGTATCGGCAATCTTGTCGATATCGGAATTGAGCACGCTCGTCAAAATCTCCGACTGCGTACTTTTCCCATATTTCATGCCAACCTTTGCCACGCCGTTCCATTCGTTTTTGACCCATTCTTCCAGCGCACGCTGAAATTCGGGATATCCTTCAAAGCCCAGTCCTGACGCAAAACGTACAACGGTCGATTCGCTGATATCCACCTTGGCTCCCAGCTGTGCTGCCGTCATAAAAACAGCCTGATCATAGTTGTCCAGGATATAGGTTGCTATTTTTTTGTGGCTCTTGCTCAATCTGTCAAAACGTTCGTTGATCAGAGCTATGATATCTGTATATTCCGCTTTTTTATCTTCCATCATGTATCTTAACAATCATCCTTTACTTGCCCTGTTTTTATCAGCCATGCAAAACCGCTATTTCATATAAGAGCGGTATGCGTTTTCCAATAAGGAGCAGGTTTCTTCCATCGTCAGATCATAATCACCGGTGATGACCATGGCTGCGGCTCCATGAATAAAGATCCACATTTTCATGAAAATATCACTCGGATTTTGCACTCCCATCGCTCCGGCTTTGGCAATCTCTTTGTGAAGCGCATTGTTTTTGCCGTTCAGTATTCCAAACAAGGATGCATTGCATCTTTTTTCTTCGAGAAATAACAGTCTGAATAACTGCGGTTTCTGCATCGCATATTCGATATATGCCATGCCCAGATTGACAAACGGCGTGTTGCTCTTTGCGGGGTAGCTATCATAAAAATCAGAAAAATCCGATATTGCCAGTACGAAAATATCATCGCACAGAGTATCCATTCCTTCATATACGCGGAAAATCGGCTGTGTCGAGCAGCCTGCCCTCGACGCAAGCTTTCTGGCAGTCAGTTCCCGTAATCCCTCTTCTTTTGTAATCTCAAAAGCAGCATTTAACAGCATTTCCTTTGTCACACTGATTTTTCTTGCCATCTCTGATACCCCTTTTCTTTGGAATGTGAAATGCCAGACCTGCTGACATTATTTATCACAAAAACAATAACATAAGTTATGTTATAATTCAACTGTTCCTGCCCAAATCAGCGCTATTTTCACAATTTTACTTCCAGACCAGAGTCACATTCCCAGTCACAGGTGTTGAAAAATCATATGCTGTCAGGGTATTGTCCGCACCGGTTGCATACCAGTTTCCACTTGCCGACGGCTGCAGGCTCGGTCTGCTTGCCGCAGCGCCGCTGTTCACTGTCTGAGTGGCAAAGGTAGATCCATTGTAGGTAAAAGCTACCGTATAGGAAGCAGGTGTATTGTCAGAAGATGCCGGCGTTGATGCGGTTGACGTTGACGCAGCCGGTGTTGTCGCAGTTCCTGATTTTGAAGTGGTGCTCTTTTTCTTTGGCTTATCCTGTTTATCCGTTGCAGGCTCCGTATCCTCTTCATCAGCTTCTGCATTTTCTTCTACGGATGTATCCTTTTCATCCTCTTCAATTTCTTCTTTGCCTTCTACATCGTCCTTATTTTCACGCTCTGTCAAAATCTCTTCGATCTCATCAAACGAAACAGGCACTCTGTCGGGCAACAGGTTGACACCTACATAAATGGTCCTTCCGGAATCCATAATACTTTGCAATACCTTTAAGGTCTGTGTCGGCAGGCTCTTATAATCAATCGGTGCAAGAGAAAGCTCTTCATCGCCTACTTTTTGCAGAATGATCTCTGAAAAATCCTGTCCACCTCTCGTCATAACCTGATAACCTTCCGGTATCTCAACCGGATCTCCGATATTTTTTCCATCTATGGTATGGAGCTGTAAAGACGTTTTGCCTTCATATACGATAAAATCAGAATGAACCTCTCCATCCTCTCCGATATACACCCTTACCCAGGTTATCGTACCACGGATGGCCATCGTCGCATTGGGAGTTTCGATTTCATAAGAGGAATCATCACTCAGTTTATTATCAAGCTTATGTAAGGTTGCGCCCTCTGACAGATAAATCTGTGTCTTGGAATTGGCCGAATCACCTTCTGCTTTTAACGACAGCTGTGTGTTTTCCTCCACATAGACATATTTGTCATCATCCAGCTTCAGATCCAGTTCGCTGGCTGCTCCGACAGAAACCTCATCACCGGATTCCAGATTCATATCAACATAAGCTTCCAGCGTATCCTCAATACTTTCCCGGTATACGTTTACGGTACCGATCTTATCAATGACCCTGATATTGCGGAACGCCTTCTGACCACCAAGATTGAGAATTACAGCAACTGCGACAGCTCCCACTACTGCAGTACCTCCACAGATCGCCGCTACTGCCACTTTTGTAATTCCTCTATTTCCTAATTTCATGTGTTTTGTCCTTTCCATCATTGCCTATGCACACTGCTTCAATGCATATACGATCTTTTCATCCAGTTTTCCCTCTGAAACCATGCTGTCCAGAATGGCAAAAGCCTTTTCCCTTGGCATCGGCTTCTTATAAGGGCGGTCCTCACTTGTCAGCGCATCATAAATATCGGCTACTGCCAAAATCCGGGATTCACATGCCAGGTCATCTGCTGTCAGATGATCCGGATATCCGGTTCCGTCCAGCGTTTCATGATGCTGTGCAGCCCAGATGGGGCAATCCTTAAAATACCGGTTGAAATGTACCTTTTCCAATATTTTTCTGGTCATGTTGACGTGATTTTCCATGACCTTCCGCTCTTCATCTGTCAAAGTTCCCTTGCGGATTTTCAGACATTCTGTTTCCTCTTCTGTAAAAAGCGGTGTTTTTGTATCGTCCGGAAGTGTCCATGCTTTAGCCGTAAGCTCTTCTATACGTGCAAAATCCTCATCCGGCAAAAATCCTTTTTTATCAGTTTTTTTTACAAATTCAAGTGTATCCTGTAAAAAAACAGACTGTTTTTTGTACGCTTCCTCGGTCTGCTTTCCTTCCAGAAAACGGATCTTTGCATAGCAGTCAAACAGTTTAAAACGATTTTCGATGTCGGAAAGCTTTTCTCCAAGCCTTGTTGCCTTATTCATGACACCGAGAGGTACGATCATCTTGCCGATATCATGGAGCAGCGCTCCCATCACAAGCTGTTCCTTTCTCTGCTCATCAAAGCTTTCCGAAAACTGCCCGTCGCCATATTCTTTGTTTAGCTCATCCACGATCCGTCCCGAATAATCCGCAACCTTTCTGGTGTGCGTGGCATTGTAGGGCGTCCGTTCGTCAATCGCGGTTGCTAAAGCTTCTGTAAAGGACCACATCTGTTCTTTGAGCTCTTCTGTATAACGCATATTGGAAATGGCGATTGCCGCCTGTGACGCAAGGGATAAGATAATAAACTCGTATTCCTCATCAAATACAATGATCTGTCCCTCATCATCCAATGCATTGATCAACTGCATGACGCCGATCACTTCCCCTTCGTGATTGGATAACGGGATTACCAGCAAAGATTCTGTGTGATAGCCTGTCATGGAGTCATATTTTTTCGGACCGGAAAAATCAAAGGTATCATTGCACCAGACATCCTTGATATTGATAACCTTGCGGTGGATTGCGCTGTATGCACAGACATTTTCCTCTTTTAACGGAACCGGCGGCAGATCAATTTCTTCGCCGTCCTCTCCCCGGCTGATGCCCATGGAAAGTGTTTTCATCACTTTAAACTTCAATGCATCATTTTCCAGAACATACAGTGTACCGGCATCACAATTGGTCACATCCATACTTTCTTCCAGAATTTTTTCCAAAAGTCTGTTGCGGTCTTTTTCCGTTGTCAGCTCAATCCCGATTGAGATAATATTGCGAAATTCATTTTGTGTTAAATTCATCTTTTTCCCCTTATTCAAACAGTTTATAAAATACAGCGATTGATTCTTCAAATGCCTCTAAGCTTTTTAATTCCAAAAGAATACTCGGAAGCTCCTTAAGTTCCCCATTTTCATAAAGCCTCTTTAATTCTTTAGAAAATTCCTGCCAGTCGATCTTTCCGCTTCCAAGCGGCAGATGCAGGTCATTGACAAGATCGTTGTCATTGATGTGCATATGTCTGATATAGGGTGCACATCGTTCAAACCACCTTGATGGAGCAACATCCGAAATCGCCGCATGCGCATAATCCAGACAAATCCCGAAATTTGGCACATCCTTCATCCGTTCTGCCAGCTGATACAAAAGCTCTTCGTCCCGGTCAAACATATTTTCCATATAGACATTCAGATCCGGATATTCCATACAGATCTTTTGAAAAAAATCTACATTGACCGACAGCCAGTTGGAAACATAGCTTTGCTCCTTAAAGCCGGCGATCAGTCCCGTGTGAAATACAATGCCCTTTACTCCAAGCCTTCTTCCAATCTCCAGGGACTGGCGGATACGCTTTTTAGAATATGCGGCAATATTGGGATCTGAGCTATGTACCGTCATATCCAGAAATACACCGTGCATGGTATCCATGCCTGTATCGCGTCCACATGACAGATATGCCTTGATCCGTCTGTCAACTTCCTCCTCATCAGTATAAACCGACGGCAGATAAAAATCATTGTACTCAAAATGCGCATGATATTTTTGCGCTATTGCAACCGATTCCTGAAGTCTTTCGTACTCCGGAATAAATGAAACTTCAACCTTCAAGATTCCCCTCCTGTTATCCAAGCTTTTTTACAGTTCCTTTTCTTTTCCCTCTACCTTTTTCACGGAATATACCATGACATCCTTGGTCTTTCCTTTTAACGGAATATTGCCGACCGGCTCTACCTCGATCCGGTCCTTGACCGCTTCATATACTTCTTCACTGATCAATATCTGGCCACGTTTGGCATTGGCCTCTAAACGTGCAGCCGTATTGACCGTATCACCGATTGCTGTATAGTCCATACGGACATCACAGCCGATATTTCCAACAACGGCAGGACCACAGTTGACACCGACGCCAAAGCCTACGGTCTTGCCAAAGCGTTCCTGCATCTCTGCTTCTATGGCATCCGCCCCGGCTGCAATATCATATGCGGCACATACAGCCTTGAAAATATAGTCATCCAGATCAAACGGCGCATTGAATACCGCCATGGTCGCATCCCCGACAAATTTGTCCAGAGTACCCGCATTGTCAAAAATAGCCTTGGTCGTAAGGCTTAGATACCGGTTCAGGATTTCTACGACCTGTTCCGGCTCCAGGCTTTCGGACATTGTGGTAAATCCACGGATATCCACAAACAAAACTGCAATGTGGCGGCTTTCTCCACCAAGCTTGATCTCCAGATTGTTCTTTTTGGATAATTCCTCTACAATCTGCGGAGCTACATATTTTTTGAATGCATTTAGTGTCCTGGTACGATTTATTTTTTCGATCAGATACTGGCTGAAAATCTTGTATCCGACGATCAGTACCATAGAAACCGGAAGATATATTAACGGTATCGTGCACCCATTATTGCGAAGCAGGACACCTGCTGCTATTTCACCCGCAAGCAGGATAAAAAAGCTCAGTATACTGACCACGATATTTTTCTTACGAATCCACAGATAAAACAAAACAGCTGCCAGTGCAAAAATAAGTCCGCACAAAACTGCATCTGCAGGCTGTGAAAATTTACCTTCCAGCAAAGCCTCTACGATATTGGCATGCACCTCCACACCATACATCTGACTGCCCTTTTCGATCGCTACGTTAAAGGAATCCATCATTCCCGGTGCATAAGCTCCTACGAGTACAATGCAATCCTTAAATACTCTCGGATCAATGGTTCCATCCAGAACATCACACAAAGACACATCCTCGTAGTCTGCTATATTTCCTGAAAATGTAAACTCTGTCTGATTGTAATCATCCAGCTTCGGAAGCCGGATCTCCTGACCGTTTTTTTGCTGATATGCCTTGTAAACGGCAAATGCCAGACTGTCAAGCTGTCCCTCATCCGTATCCACAAAAAGCTGTGCCTGCCTGATATATCCGTCCCTGTCCTGAACCGTATTGGCAAATGCGCAGGTTCCCGCAGCCGAAAGTGCTGCATACGGCTTTTCGATCTGCTCTATGCTCCGGTTGTTGACAAAGGTCACGCCATCCGTAAAGCGCTCAACGCTTGTTTTGTATACAATATTAGAAGCTAGGATCACATTGCCGGCATCCTTGCATGCGCTTGCAAAATAAGCATCACCGTCGGCATCCTTATCTCCGATGTACATGACATCGAATGCAAGTACAACAGGCTTCGTCGTATCAGACGCACAGAGTGTTTCCACCAGCTTTGCCGGTATGTCACGTCCCCACTCTGTTGTTGGTCCATACACGCTCATTGTCTTTTCATCTATTTTGATGATCTTGATTTTTTTATTGATGGTACTTGCTCTCTGATATACCGCATCCTCCACCATATGATCCAATGCATAAAATGGCTGGAAGATCCCTAAAAATGCAGTCAGTATAAAAATAACCGCAACTGTAATAATTTCCCTTACTCTACTTTTCATATATTCCCCTTAACAAAATAATCGTATCCTGTTGTATCTGCCATGGACATAACAAATAGCCGAAACACAGGACCGTGCTTCAGCTATCTATCCGCCTATTGAATTGTAATTGTATAGTACCCACTGGAAGGTACATAAAAAACGGTTCCTGATGGATATGTACTCGGATCCCCTTCTACCTGGTACGATCCACCTGCACCAAAATAATATTCCAATCCTGCACTCAGATAAACAGTTCCTGCATTAATCTGCGTACGACCGTCCGGATCTGCCAGACTGGTCCAGACTGCGTATAGATCGATGATCTGATTGTCTGATGAAGCCTTAAAATCAAAAAGTCCTCCATCCGTATACTGCACGGTACCGCTGCTGCTTGTAGACCATCCGGCAAATAACTGCTCCACATTGGTAAACTGATTTTTATTTAATATCGTAGATGTCGAAGAATCTCCGATCTGATCCGGCATACTGCCAATTCCGCCGTTTCCGTTAAACCGGATCGTATAGGTATTGGCTTTCCAGACCGCATATACGATAACCGAGGCATTGTCCTCAGACCAGTCCGGTTCATACGTGGTAATGATGTCTGTCATCCCGGCAGTTGACAGTGACCAGCCAAGGAAGGTATATCCCTCTCTGGTAAGCAGTCCGCTTCCATCTGTCAGGATCTTAACCGGATTAGCCTGCGGATCATATGTAATCACATTGTCAGCAACTGTTCCGTTTCCACCGTTGGCACTATAGCTGATTGTAAAATGATTGGGCTCCCAGACAGCTTCAAAGAAGAGTGCAGCCTGTTCTGTTTCCGGTTCATAGTCAAATGAATCACCCGGCTGATAGATATCTCCTAATCCGTCCTGTGAATTGCCATCCGCCACATTTGTAAGCTTCCATCCTGCAAAATGGTATCCTGTCATGGTCAGACCACACTCAGGCATAGTAATCGGATGGTCCGCATCACTTTCCATAACTCCCGGCACCGTTCCTGTGGGCACGCTCTGTCCCATTCCTCCTGCCGAAAAGCTTACCGTATACGGATAGGGATCAGACCAGATTGCATAAAAAGTAACGGTATCTCCCTCTGCTACACTGATATAATCATTTCCTACAAAATTGACGGTATCACCATTTTGATAAAGATGCGTATCCGCTGTCACAGCACTCGGCTGCACCAGAGACCAGCCAAGGAAGGAATGGCCTTTATTGTACACATCAATCTGATCGTCTATTGTATATGCTGCACTGATTTTATGTTACATCGCATCCGGCACAAAACCGTCTCCACCATTATGATCGTATTGGACGGTACACATCTTGGCCGGTGTCCAATCAAGAGTCAGCATATATATGGAATACCCATCTTTTGCAAAATCATCCAATGCTGTCGCAGAAGATATCTTGATGGTCTCATAATTTGCCGGAAATTCCTGATCTGATTTAACAGACAGTTCGTTATAATAGGTATTGCCATTTGATGTGCTATTCTCTACTGTCAGATTGATATAGCTTGCAATATCCTCACTTCCGTATGAGACTGCAAAATAACCACCGGAGCTACCGTATTTTATTCCATCTCCGGCATCTGAAAATTCAAGACCGACACAGTCGCTTAACTTTTTGGTACTATACTCTCCGACTGAGATCATTCCACTGCCAGCCATTGCCGAAACGCCTGATTCCCAGAACAGACATACCACAAGCAGCAATGCTAACAGCCCTTTTAACCTCTTTTTTAATTCCTTCATGAATCCCTCTCCTATATTCTATCTATATTCCTTTACACAGGATGTTTATAACCTATAACATACCTATATAATACTATCAAATTTTATTATGTTGCGCAATCTGTATATTTTGATTGTATTATTTGCAAATTTCTCTGCCATTCCATCTATTGCTCATTTTATTCCTCATTATCATTCAACATTATTCGCGCAACTGCTCCTGTCCTATCATAACTGCCAAATTATAATTCTGCCGTTTATCATTACATAACTGTCGTGTTTATCATATTTTGTTATTTCGTGATTGTAGTGTTTATCATGTTTTGTTATTTCGTGATTGTAGTGTTTATCATGTTTTGTTATTTCGTGATTATCGTGTTTATCATGTTTTATCATTTCATCATTTCATGATTTTATTTTTACATTTTCACTTCGTCTTTTTTCTCCACGAAATCATATATCCACCCAGTACATATACCAGCACAACAACCGTCACAAGTAAAGCCCGGTAGGTAAAGAAAAAGTGAATATAGGAATGATTATTCAAAACCAGAAATCTCACAACCGGGATGATTGCCAGCATTCCAAACAACCGGTTGACATCATTGACCTTCTTGGTCCGAAACAGATACCAGATACAAAAAGCTACAACTGCTGTTACCACCAATACGATCATTGTCGTCTGCACCTTCATGCTATCCCTGAAGGGAAGCAGACAGGCGAAATTACGCCACAGGGCGCCAAAGATCCGTTCACCGTCCGATACCGTTTCCGCTCCGGTCACATTTCCCAGTGTCGCATCTCCGTTCATACGGAAAGTAGCCTGCCGGAGTGCTTCCACAAAGGCATCCTTTCCAAGAAAAATACACGCCATGATCAATTTTAAGAAAAACATCAAAGCATAGGAAATCCCCCATACGGCCCCGCTTTTTATCATCCGTCCACATTCTTTTTTTAATCCCTCAATCTGCCCTCTTTTGCTGCGTACCACAAGATACAGCATATAGGCAACTGTAAATGTAAGGGTCTCTGTTGTCAAAAAGTCAAGAAAAGCCGTCACAATTCCACTCGCAGCCAGAACGCACCACAATATCTTTTCCTGATACCCATCCTTTTTGTCATTGACTTCTTTGGTCATCAGCAAAAACAAAACCGGCAGTTCAACAGCCATTACCAGAAACGGCATCGTATATTCCACACAAAAGGCACACATCCATGCAGAAACGCTCAACAGTCCCACAATATAGCAACCGGCAAAGAATAAATATTTTTTGCGGATCAAAAGATAAACAAACCAGACGGTCAATAACAAAATAAAAATCCCCAGGATCATGCGGATCGTCCGGATATTAAAAAACATAAATAACGGCCGTAAAAGCACCATGGAGCCATGCCAATAACGTGAATAATCCACATTTGGCACAATCTTATCATTGCCCGAAGTATCGGCCGGGTGATCGACTGCATAGGAAAAACTTTCATTGACCTCTTCCCCCTCCGGATTGTAATAAGAGGCACTTAAAATCGAGGTAAGGATATTTTCAGAATCGATATGGTATATGATATTTGTCAGAATACAATCCGCATAATTGTCCTGTCTGCTCAAAAAAGAAAACGGTGTCACTCTGTCAAACAACAGATGCTCACTATAATATTCCGCACTCTCTTTCATCTGTTTCTGTATTGCACTTTGTGGTATATAAGCCGTTGTAAATAACAGAAATATACAGATAAAAGCTGTAATAATTCCACTTAATATGACATATTTTATCTTTTTCATATCTGTACCGGTTCCCCTAATTCCCCTTCTTGTTTTTATAAAAAGAACCACAAATGCACATTGTTCATGCATTTGCGGTTCTTATTTGTACTATTTTGCTATCTGCAATGAAAAGTACGATCTGAAATTATACCGGATATGCTCCGTTAGCTGTATCAGCTTTTGTCAGATCAACTTTTTCCTGCTGAGCTTTACGATATTTAAAGAATTCAGAAGCAACCTGAGGGAATAATGCATATGATAATACATCTTCATCCTGCTGGGGCTCAAAGCCGGCTTCGATCATTTCTTTCTTGATTGATTCAAGTTCGGGCTCAGTATGTCCGGTAGCTTCTGCAGAACGTGCTGTAGAACGTTTCTCACCGGGGATAACCTTGTCGATAACTTCCTGATTCATCGGTTTAACAGTCTGGCCGTAGTTACCACGGAGTAAGTCTTTAAACTCACCTGTAGCCATTTTGTATCTTTCACCCATTAATACGTTGAAGATAGCCTGTGTACCAACGATCTGTGATGAAGGTGTAACAAGCGGAGGCTCGCCACAGTCTTTACGTACTCTCGGGATCTCTTCCAGTACTTCCTGAAATTTATCTTCAGCATGCTGTTCTTTTAACTGGCTAACCATGTTAGAAAGCATACCGCCGGGTACCTGATATAATAATGTCTTGATGTTTACGCCAAGAACCTTGGTTGACATTAAGCCGCTCTTTAAGCACTCTTCTCTGTAAGGAGCGAAGTAGTTGGTAATTTCAGCAAGTAATGCCTGATCATATCCTGTATCATAAGGAGTTCCTTTGAATGCTTCAACCATAACTTCTGTTGCAGGCTGTGAAGTACCTAATGCGAAAGGTGAAATTGCACAGTCGATAACGTCAACACCAGCTTCTACTGCTTTTAAGTATGTCATGGAAGCAACACCAGATGTATAGTGTGTATGCAGCTGGATCGGAAGCTTTGTAGATTCTTTTAATGTCTTAACAAGCTCTTCCGCTTTGTAAGGAACCAAAAGGCCGGCCATATCTTTGATACAGATGGAATCTGCACCCATTTCCTCAATATCTTTTGCCATTTTAGCCCAGTAATCAAGTGTATATGCATCACCTAATGTATAAGAAAGGGCAACCTGTGCATGACCTCTTCCTTCACGTTTTTTCATTTCATTGGTAGCATCTACAGCAGCCTGAAGGTTGCGGATATCATTTAAGCAGTCAAAGATACGGATGATATCAATACCGTTTGCAATGGATTTCTCAACAAAAGCATTAACAACATCATCTGCATAAGGTCTGTAACCTAAAATGTTCTGACCACGGAATAACATCTGAAGAGGTGTATTTTTACATTTATCTTTGATTTTTCTTAATCTGTCCCAGGGATCTTCTTTTAAGAATCGAAGGGAAGCATCAAATGTAGCACCACCCCAGCACTCAAGTGAGTTGTATCCAACCTGATCCAGCTTATCCAGGATAGGAAGCATAAAATCGGTAGGCATTCTGGTAGCAATCAATGACTGATGTGCATCACGTAATATCGTTTCCGTAATTTTTACGGGTTTCTGTTCTGCCATTATTTTTTCCTCCAATAATAATAATTTGAAATTTCATAGTAATAACTGTATATCATTTAAAACCAGCATTCATAAATCTTATCGATTTAGAATACACCGAAGATAGCCATAAAGGTTCCGGCTGCTACCGCTGTACCTACTACACCGGCAACGTTGGGTCCCATAGCATGCATCAGTAAGAAGTTGGTAGGATCTGCTTCTGCACCAACCTTCTGTGATACACGGGCAGCCATAGGAACGGCAGATACACCTGCTGAACCGATCAGCGGATTAACCTGTCCTTTGGTAGCCCAGCACATGAGCTTACCGAATACAACTCCGGCAAAGGTACCGAATGCGAAAGCGATCAGACCTAATAATACGATCTTTAATGTATCTATATTTAAGAATGCTTCTGCAGATGTTGTAGCACCAACAGATGTTCCCAATAAGATAACTACGATATACATCAATGCATTGGATGCAGTTTCCTGCAGCTGTCTTACAACGCCTGACTCTTTGAAGAGGTTACCAAGCATCAGTAAACCAACAAGGGGTGCTGTTGTAGGAAGGATCATACAAACAACGATTGTTACAACGATCGGGAATAAGATCTTTTCCAGTTTACTAACGGGACGTAACTGACCCATTTTGATCTTTCTTTCTTTTTCTGTTGTAAACAGTTTCATGATCGGGGGCTGTATGATCGGTACCAACGACATGTATGAGTACGCGGCCACCGCAATCGGTCCGAGCAAAGCAGTCTGTCCAAGCTTACCGGCAAGGAAGATTGATGTAGGACCATCTGCACCACCGATGATTGAGATTGCTGCTGCGGCTTTGTCGTTGAAGCCCATTGCAATCGCACCAAAGTATGCGGTAAAGATACCGAACTGTGCTGCTGCACCTAATAAGAAGCTCTTAGGATTGGCAATCAAAGGACCGAAGTCTGTCATCGCACCTACACCCATGAAAATCAGGGAAGGAAGGATTGACCATTCGTCCAAAACGTAGAAATAATACAGCAATCCGCCGGTCTGTCCATCACCAAATGGTGTCATGATACTAGGATAGATGTTTACCAGCAGCATGCCGAATGCGATAGGTGTCAGAAGCAACGGTTCGAAGCCTTTGGCAATCGCAAGATATAAGAATACACATGCAACTAAGATCATAACATAATTGCCCCAGGTCAGGTTTTTAAAAGCTGTCTGCTGGAGTAAGTTGCTTAATGTATTTGTTACATAGGATAAATCCATCTCTTTAACCTCCTGTTTTAGTAAAAACCAATTATCCTAATATAATTAGTTTAATGTAGCAAGAACTGCGCCGGCATCTACTGCATCGCCAACAGCTACATTGATGCTTGCTACTGTACCATCTTCAGGAGCAACCTGAGGGATTTCCATCTTCATAGCTTCAAGGATCAGAACTGTATCACCTTTCTTTACTGCCTGACCAACAGAAGCTTCAACCTTGAATACTTTACCAGCTGCACCGGCTTCAATCTTGATTCCGCCTGCTGCTGCAGCAGGTGCTGCTGCGGGAGCTGCTTTAGGTGCAGCTTTGGGAGCTGCCTTGGGTGCTGCTGCGGGAGCACCTGTAGAAGCGCCTTCTTCTACTACTACATCATATACGTTGCCATTAACGGTAATTGTATAATTTTTCATCTTAATATCCTCCTATAATTAGGCTCTCTGCCATTTGTTTGTGCTTGCTCTTCTGATACTTCTGATTACAACACCATCTGTGCTGGCAGCGCCTTCACTTGCTGCAATTGCTGCTGCGATTACGGCAACCAACTCTGTATCGTCGGAAAGCTCTTCATTTTCAATGATCTGTGCAATTGTATTGTCAACAGCTGCACTTGTATTTGTTGCGTTTTTCTTAGCTTTTTTATCAGCAATGGATTTTTCAATCTTGGGAATGAAAGCAAATAACTGGATCAAGAACATGATCAGGATCAGGACTGCAAATACAGTACCCATACCTAATAAGGTGTTCATACCGGCCTTAGCCATTTTTTCACCAAGTGTATACTGGGGAGAAAT
Source organism: uncultured Lachnospiraceae bacterium (assembly GCA_900317505.1). Classification (GTDB taxonomy): domain Bacteria; phylum Bacillota; class Clostridia; order Lachnospirales; family Lachnospiraceae; genus UBA2882. Next base: position 41,830 of record ONHB01000003.1, read on the forward strand.
CATCATATCCGGAACGATAGTATCCGCATCATAATACATTTCTACGTTGGCATTTCTGTCGCTACCAACAATTTCAAAAGAAATTGTATAATCATCTGCGTCACCGGTAACTTCAACAGAGTCTGCTACGATGGATTTGTAAAAACCGATCTCATCCAGTCCTGATGAAAAGATGTCACATGCGGAAGCAAATGCATCTCCGGCATCCTCTCCGTAGTAAGATGTAAACTGGTCTACATAGTCATCAACCTGCTCTGCTAAAACGACCTGATTGATGATAGAAATTGTGCTTTCTGCAACCTGTTCAGCATCTGTATTGGAAATCGGAAGCTCAGCCTGCTCTGTTTCACCACATGCTGTTAATCCAAATGCACACATTACTGTAAGAGCTAAGGTTAACAAGAATTTTTTCATAATCTTATATCATCCTTTCTTATACAGTTCCATGTTTTTTTGCCGGACGATCATCTCTTTTTGTAAAGAGCATTTCAAATGCACCGATCACATATTTTCTTGTATCAGCTGCATTGATGATCTGGTCAACATATCCTCTCTTTGCTGCACCGGCTGCACTTGTCTGGGCTTTTTCGTATTCTTTTGCTTTTTCAGCGATTACGTCATTGCCCTGTCCGTTGTAAATGATCTGTGCTGCTGTCTTGGCATCCATAGCACCGATCTGTGCATTTTCCCATGCAAGTGTCAGGTCAGCACCGATTGCTTTGGAGTTCATGGCAACATAAGCACTTCCCATTGCCTGTCCGATTACAACATTTACCTTCGGTACGGTAGCGTTTGCAAATGCATATGTAAGCTTTGCAACTGCTTTTGCGATTTTCTTTTCAGAACATACAGTAGCTTCAAATCCTTTAACATTGGTAAGGGATAATACGGGAATGCTGAATGCATCACAGAAGTTGATGAAATCAGCTGCTTTTTCAGCACCCTTAGCTGTTAATACTGCATCAAATTTTTCTGCAACTTTACCTTCTTCGTCAACAACCTCTGAACGGTTGGCAACAGCACCAACAGTAACACCGTTTAATTTGATAAATCCGGTTACCATTTCTTTTGCGTAAGCTGCTTTTGTTTCAAAGAACATATTGTCATCAGCGATGATGGATAATGCTACGGAAGTATCTCCGACGCAGTTAGCAAGCTCTGCTGATGCACGGTTTAAATCGTCTGTGCACTCAACATAAGATGCATCATCTTCGTTGTTGCCGGGTAATAATGAAACCAGTGTACGGATCTGTGAAAGTACTTCTGCTTCATCTGCAACAACATCTACGATACCTGCTTCTGCACTCTGGAAATCAGCTGCTGCAGTATCGTTTTTCTCTGCGTAGTTACCATCTAACGCATTGGGAGAATTTACAAATAATTTTGCTTTTGTAGCTTCCATAAATGTAAAGTCAGTTAATGTGGGGAACAGTGCAAGACCGCCGCCACATGCACCAAAGATGGCTGTAATCTGCGGAATTACTCCGGAAGCCAATGTCTGCTTCATGTAGATCTCACCAAATGCATTTAATGCATCGGTTGCTTCCTGCAGTCTAAGTCCGGCTGAATCGATTAAACCGATCACAGGTGCACCTGTCTTTAAAGCCAGATCATAGAGGTTGGCAATTTTTTTTGCATGCATTTCGCCAACAGTTCCGTTTAATACGGAAGCATCCTGGCTGTAAACATACACAAGATTACCATCGATCACTCCATAGCCGGTAATAACACCGTCTGAGGGAGTTTCTGTTTGTTTCAGGTCAAAATCTGTAGCTCTGGCTGTAACCATTGCACCGATTTCAACGAAACTGTTGTCATCGAGTAAAGCTGCAATTCTTTGACTCGCTTGTGAAGAATTACTCATTTTTCAGACCTCCATTTTATATTAATAAAAAAAATAACGATATTTGCGAATGGGCAGAGTAAACCCATCAACGCATCGTTAAGAGTATAACATAGAATTTCTGCCACTTCTAGATATAAATTGTATTTTTTTCAACAAAATTCCTGTATAAAGAAGCATCTTAACACTTCCTTTATACAGTGTATAAATGTATACGGAAGAACCGCATTTTTTGTCCGGATCGGACAACTTTTATATTCCTCTCCATTGATATATATTTTCTCATAACCCACAATTTCATCCACGTCGACCGGCGCAGAAAGCCCATCTTTTATCTCGCAGGTCACCTCTACTTTATCCCATGCGGAAAGCAGGCATGTTTGCGGTGTTTCATCTTCCATATAAAGTGGCGTTTTTACTTCCACACCACCGGTCACCGGAATGGAAACCGGTATTTCTTTCCACGCAATCTCCCGGTATTCATAATTGTCCAGCCCATAATTCATAAGTGCCGCCGTGTCCGCCCATTTATAATTTTTGTGCGGCGGCCATCCGCATGCCAGAACAACCGAAACGAGTTTTTTACCATCACGGTCAACAGCTCCGACAAAGCAGTATCCGGCCTTATTGGTAAAACCGGTCTTTACTCCAAGTGCACCATCCATCATATCTAAAAAACGGTCTCTGTTGTAGACAGAAAAAGCCCTTCCCGATCCCAGTTCACTAAACTGTGCATTTCTCGTTGCCACCAGATTTAAAAAATCCTGGTTCTGAATGGCATAGGCAGCTATCTTTGCCAGATCGTATGCGGTTGTGGAATGGATATTGCCGTCCTTTTCAGCATCCAGACCGTTTGGTGTGATAAAATATGTATTCTCACAATTAAGCTCTTTCGCCTTTGCATTCATCATATCCGCAAAGCCTTCCATGCTCCCGCCAATATGTTCTGCAATGGCAACAGCCGAATCATTGTGTGATTCTAACATCAGGGATTTCAACAGATCTTTCAGATAAAACTGCTCTCCCTCCCTCATTCCCAGATGGACCTTCGGCATGGAGGCTGCACGTTTTGAAACCGTCACAACATCATCCGGATTGCCGTTTTCAAGAGCTAAGATTGCCGTCATGATCTTGGTTGTCGATGCCATCGGCATGACTTTAAAAGCATCCTTCTGATAAAGGATCCTGTCATTTGTGGCATCGATTAAGACAGCTGACATTGCATAAAGCTGCAGCTGCGGCTGTTCTGTCTCATATATCTCTTGCGCGTTTACCGCAAGGCCGCTCTTATCAAAAAATATGGACAAAATAAAAAGAGCCAGAATAAAGGAAATGATCCTCTTCCGTCTCTTTTTCATCGTATCCTGAAATCTAAAAACACAATATTGAAAAATCTTCATCGGAATTTCTCCGTTTTTGTACAATATATTCCGATGTGTTCCTAAATATCCAACTTTAATTGAACTTCTTTTTCTGCCTGTTCTCTGAACTCCTCTATACGGTCTGTATTCATCTTGGGCAGGTCTTCTAAGCTTGTAACGCCAAATGATCGTAAAAACTGCTCGGTAGTTCCGAATAAAATCGGTTTGCCCGGTGCATCCATACGTCCGACCTCTGTGATCAGGTCAAACTCGATCAGTCTGTTAATTGCATGATCACAGCTGACGCCCCGGATCTTTTCGATTTCGATACGGGTAACCGGCTGCTTGTAAGCAACGATCGATAACGTCTCTAAAAGTGAATCCGTCAGTGTGTATCTGCGGGGAGTAGCGGCGATCTTGATCAGCCAGTCATACATTTCCGGCTTGGAGCACATCTGGTATGCACCATCAAGCTCCATGATCGTAACGCCCTTTGACGGATCCGCGTCATAATCTTCTTTTAATTCAGCTATAAGTGATTTCACTTCCTTGGGCTTAACCTCAAGCACCTGTGAAAGCCTGTCCGCCTCTACCGATTCTCCCATGGTAAATAAAACCGACTCGATAATAGCCTTTTTCTTTTCTTTATCCAAACTATGCTGCCTCCTTTGAGGTAATATAGATATCCTCAAAAGCATCTTCCTGCTCAATCAGGATTTTGCCAACCTTCATCAATTCCAAAATCACAAGGAAAGTCACAATGACCTCCATCTTGGAATTTTGTTTTTCAAGCAGATTGCGGAAACTGCAATGCTTCTGCATGATGATCAGATCTTCCACATAAACCATTTTGGCATCCATGTCCACTTCATCTTTTTCAATCTTGCCAAACTTGGAACGGATCGGGTCGATCTTGTCCTCCCGTTTTTTCATGACGCTTTCAAAAATGGTACGAAGCCCTGCCAGATTTTGTCCACCGATCAATGTTTCATAATCAAGCGGCGGTACATATTCGGAGACTTCCTTGGGAAGCGACTGCTCCTTGAACCATACCTTCTGCGCATCATGGTACTTGTCCTTCAGTTCATAAGACATATATTTGTACATCTTGTATTCCAAAAGCTTTTGTACAAGCTCTGCTCTCGGATCTTCTTCCTCGCCCTCTTCATTGACCTCTCTCGGAAGTAACATCCGGCACTTGATATCGATCAGAGTAGCTGCCATGACAAGAAACTCGCTCATCACATTCATGTCCTCATGATGGAGCTTGCGTACATATTCCAGATACTGGTCAGTGATCTGGACGATCGGAATATCATAGATATCAACCTTATTTTTTTCTATCAGATACAGCAACAGATCCAACGGACCTTCAAACACCTGCAATTTGACTGCTAAACTCATAGTATTACCCCTTAAAGCGTATTCACCAGATTATAATACTACATATTGTGTTTGATTGCAAGCATAAAACTATATATGGATAGTTATGTAAATCTCATTTCTCTTTGCCGCTATGATCTTTTCCATATAAAAGCGCATCTTTTCAGATTACACACTGATTTATAAGGAAATCTGATCAAATTTGTTTCATGCAAAAAAGAGAGGCCTGTCAGCAATCAGCTGTGATGAAAATTCTTGGATTGAACCACCATGACATCCACAAGCTCACAAGGGTTTAAAAAACGCACCGGTATCGTATGGCACCCAAGCCCCCGGCTTACGATCATCCGGCTTTTTCCTTTTTTGTATAATCCCCCTGAATACCGGGGAAACAGGCGAAATCTCGGTGAGATCACACCGCCTATGAACGGAAGCTTTGCAATTCCGCCATGCAGATGCCCCGCAAGGACAAGGTCAGCTCCGGTTCTGGCATAATTTGGAAAATATTCCGGGTTGTGCGCCAATAAGATCGTAAAGCAATCCTCATCTGTCATTCCAAGCTTTTCCACGGAATATCTTCGCGGCATATGCTGGATTTTCCATTTTTTGTAATACATACGCTCAATCTCAAGTCCTGCCACCCGCACATCTTTTCTGTGCGTCTCACAGCTTCCGGTGTACAGACGCACAATTCCCATCTGACGGAGCTTTTGTTCATATTTTTCAGACATATCACCGTATTTATCGGTGTCGATCCGCATCCGGTATTCGTGATTGCCGCTTCCGTAATACACCGGATACTTCTTAGAAAGTTTTTCTAAAAAAGCCAGTGTGGAATCAAAATTTTCCTTCGGGTGCGCGGTAATCATATCGCCGGCAATATATACAGCCTCCGGTGCTATTTCATCAATTTTTTGCAGTAATCTTTCATTGTCCTTGCCAAAGGTATTGTCATGCAGATCTGCAAGCACGACAAAATGATAAGGGGTCTTGATCTTTTTGCTCCTTATATGATAGCGTTGCACCTTTATATGGGAAATATCATATAAAATATCCAGAAAGACAAATGAAGCAAGCCCTGCACATATGGAAAGGAATCGTTGTTTATTCATACTGTTTCCTCAATCTGTTTTTTAATTTTGGACCATTTTCAGATCATTTTCAGGCTATTTATTGTAGTTATAATTTTTAAGCCATGCACTTATTGGCAGCTGACAATTATTTTGTCCGGCATTTTCATCCGACAGTAATTTTTAATCGCCATACTATATGTTTAGATAGTTTATGTTGCCATACTATATGTTTAGATAGATCAAGTATAGCATGTGCATATCAGTACCGTCAAAAATAGATTTTCCAGATCTGTTTCAGATAATCCTTGTATTTTGCTTCTTTCACATAAGAATTGTACAGGATATTGACGCTTCCGATCTTATTTCCGTTTAAAAAGTAGACCATTTCTCCGGCTACATCACCCTCTTTGATCGGCGCAACATGATGGTCTGATAAACGCAGTTCCTTTGTGACCCCCGAAAGATCATTGCCCTGCACATCCAGATAGGAAAACCGATTTTCATATTTCAGATCCACGGTCTGCTCAATACCTCCTGTAACTTCTGCCTGTGGCAGGTCATCGGTCTGCTCATCGGTATACACCTGGCTGACTGAAAATCCATACTGGAACATCTTAACCGCGTCCGCAAATCTTGCCTTGTGATCCGGTGCCGCCATCACAACAGCGATCAGATCTATGCCATCCTTGCTGGCAGTTCCAGAATAGCAATATTTTGCACTCGAGGTAGAGCCTGTTTTCAAGCCTGTTGAATATGGATACTGACGCAACAGTTTATTGGTACTTGTCAGGGTAAATACACTGGAGCCTCTCTTGGTATTATGTACAATATCCTCCATCCAGATTTTTGTATAATCATAGATCTGTGGATAGCCTTCAATCAAAGCCCGCGACATGATTGCAACGTCTCTGGCACTTGTAATATGGGTATCCGAATCGGTAAGTCCGCAGCAGTCCTCAAAGTGGGTTGCCGTCATCTGAAGCTCATTGGCCTTTTCGTTCATCAGCCCGACAAAAGCCTCCTCACTTCCGGCAATATGTTCTGCCATCGCAACCGCCGCATCATTGCCGCTTGCTACGGCAATACATTTGATAAGAGTATCAACTGTCTGCACTTCTCCTTCTTCCAAAAAGACCTGACTTCCACCCATAGACTGTGCATAGGCACTGGTCGTCACCTCATCCTCTAAATGGATCTGCCCCTTTTCCAAAGCCTCAAAAGTCAGGAGCAGCGTCATGATCTTGGTGATACTTGCCGGTTTTAATGGCTGGTCGGCATTTTTTTCGTAAATAACTGCTCCGGTTGATGCCTCCATCAGAATCGCCGAAGGTGAATCAATCGGAAGCTCGGCTGCATAGACGCCCGTTGAAAGGTAAAAAAAGCAAAGTACAAAACTCACAAGGATAAATAACCGTTTTTTCATCTTTATTTCCGCATTTCAGTATTATTTATACTATCTTAATCCTGAGCCTGCGAAAATATTCTTGAAAATGCGATCTTTCCACATATTCAGAATATTTCTGTGTACCGGGAGACCTGCCCGCGCCGCTGCCGCCAAACCATACCCTGCCGGAACGCATATCGGATTGCTAATTTGTCGATGCCGTCCTCGGCTCTTTTTATTTATTTGTGTGCTTCAATAAATGGACTGGGCCCCTCCGGTGTCCGCCTGTGGTCTACACTCGACTTTTGTCGAACCGTGTGGGAGTTAATGCCGCCAAAAATCAAAGACTGGCACGGAAAATATACCGTTCAAGCCGTAGGCGCGTTTTTTATTTTCCGTGCCTTTACCGTCTCCAATACCGTAAATGGCGGCATTTACTCCCACCAGGTGCAGACGACCGGAGAGTGTAGACCACAGGCGGACACCGGAGGGGCCCAGTCCATTTAGAGAAGTACACAAATCCGAAGCCTGCGAACGGCATCTGACAAATTTACGCAATCCGATATGAAATGTTCCGGCAGGGTATGGTTTGACGGCAGCGGCGCGGGCAGGTCTCCCGGTACACAGCAACATATCCATCATCCACTTCATTGGCATAAAAAAAGACACTCGATATACACCGAGTGTCTTTAATGAAATTAATTAAATTTACGTTTGCGTGCTGCTTCAGATTTTTTCTTACGTTTTACGCTGGGTTTCTCGTAATGCTCTCTTTTGCGGATTTCCTGCTGAATACCTGCTTTTGCACAACTTCTTTTGAAACGACGTAAAGCGCTATCTAAAGTCTCGTTCTCTTTTACGATTACGTTTGACATAAATCACACCTGACCTCCCTTCAGTCCCTTCAAGTATCACGACTGCTGGGTAATTATTATGCATACTTCGCATATGCACAATAGAAATTATAACACAATTCCATTATTCGTCAACAGTTTTTTCCTGATAATCCCAATAAAATATAAGATTTCATCAAAAATTATCGACAAATCGGTCTCTTAAGCGATCTGTCCGCTTAATACTTCAACTGCCTTTGCAAGTGCATCATCAATTCCGGCCGGATTTTTGCCTCCTGCCTGTGCCATATTGGGACGGCCGCCGCCGCCACCGCCAACCAGTGCGGCAACTCCTTTGATCAGGTTGCCTGCATGAGCACCCTGTTTCATGGCTCCATCGGTAACCATAGCTACCAGATTGACCTTGCCGTCTGCATCAGAAGCAAGTAAGATAACGCCCTCACCGAGTTTTTCTTTTAACTGGTCGCCCAGATCTCTCAGACCGTTCATATCAACGCCGCTTACTTTGGTAGCAAGAAGCTTAACGCCCTTGACATCCTGTACCTCATTCATAACATCGCCAAGTGCATTTTGTGCAGCCTTTGCCTTGAGGGATTCGTTTTCACTCTGCAGCTCCTTGATCTGTGCATTCAGGCTGTGGATCTTGTTGATCAGCTCTGCAGGTGTTGTTTTTGCAGCCTTTGCAGCTTCTGCAAGCTCTTTTTCAAGCTTTGCATAATAAGCTGTTACATTGGCTCCTGTAATTGCCTCTATACGACGTACGCCTGCTGCAGCGGAGCTTTCGGATACGATCTTGAAGGACTGGATCTCACCGGTATGGGATACATGTGTACCACCACAGAATTCCTTGGAGAAATCTCCGACTGAAACTACGCGGACGCTGTCTCCGTATTTCTCGCCAAACAATGCCATGGCACCGGTCTTTTTGGCATCCTCAATGCTCATAACCTGTGTTGTAACATCAATATCTTCTGCAATCTTTTCATTGACGATTGCCTGAACTTTTTCGATTTCTTCTGCTGTCAGTGCCTGTCCGCAGCTAAAGTCAAATCTGGTACGGTCGCTGTCCTGATAAGAACCCTGCTGATGTACATCATCGCCCATAACCTCCTGCAGTGCTGCCTGAAGTAAGTGGGTTGCTGTATGGTTGCGGCAGGTGCTCATACGGTTCTTGGCATCTACACATAATGAAGCAGTATCACCTTTTTTGATGGTTCCTGATGTAACCACACCGATATGTGCGATTCTGCCTTCCGGGATCTTGACAGTATCTGTTACCTTAAACTCACCGTCTTTTGTCCTGATCACACCGATATCGCCCTTCTGTCCACCCATGGTAGCGTAGAAAGGTGTCTTTGCAACGATCACAGTACCTTCCTGTCCCTCTGACAGGCTGTCTGTAAGCTCTGTATCGGAAGCAAGAGCGATAATCTCCTGATCCAGTGTCAGCTTGTCATAGCCGACAAATTCACTCTTGATATCCTCTGATAAATCTTTGAATAAATCAGATTCATTTCCAAGTTTGGCTGAGAAATTCTGATTATCTCTGGCTTTCTGCTTCTGCTCTTCCATTGCTTTTGCAAAACCGTCTTCATCAACGGATAGGCCCTCTTCTGCGGCCATTTCCACGGTCAACTCAATCGGGAAACCAAAGGTATCATACAGATAAAATGCAGATTTACCGTCGATTGTCTTATTTTTAGCCTGAATATTTTCATCCAGGATCTTTTTAAATTCCTTCATACCGTTTTCAAGAGTACTCTCAAAACGTACGATTTCCTTATCCAGCTCCTTTAAGATAAAGGCTCTGTTTTTGATCAGATTCGGATAGCTGTTGTGATATACTTCATCAATATAAATCTTGGCAATATCCAGAAGATTTTCTTTGGAAAGACCAAGTGTACGTCCATGTCTGACTGCACGGCGGATCAGTCTCCTGAGTACATATCCGGCACCTGCATTGGAAGGTGTCAGTCTGGCTTCATCGCCGATCAGCATCACGCCGGTACGCATATGATCTGCCAGAATACGCATGGATCTGGTCAGCTTTTCATCTTCTTCGTACTTGGTACCTGACTGTTTCTCCACATAAGCAATAACCGGAGCAAACAGGTCTGTACGGTATACATCCTTGGTGCCATTTAAGAAAGCCAGATTACGCTCCAGTCCCCATCCGGTATCCACGTTTTTCTGTGCAAGCGGTGTCAGATGTCCGTCTTTGTGCTTTTCATACTGCATAAATACGTCATTACCAAGCTCTGTATATTTGCCACAATCACAGCCGGGTCCGCAGTTCGGTCCACAGTCCGGAACATCGGCAATGTAAAACATTTCACTATCGGGACCGCAGGGACCATATTCCAATCCCCACCAGTTGTCCTCTGCCGGCAGATAATATACATTTTCTTTTTTGAAACCGGATGCGATACGGCACTGTGCGCCTTCTTCATCACGGGGTGCATTGTCGTCTCCTGCAAATACGGTTGCTGCCAGATGATCTCTGTCAAATCCGTATACCTGTGTCAGCAACTCATAACTCCAGTTGCAGCGGTCTTCCTTGAAATAGTCTCCAAGGCTCCAGCTTCCCATCATTTCAAAGAATGTGACATGGCTCTTGTCACCTACAGAGTCGATATCATTGGTACGGACACAGCCCTGTACATTGCAAAGTCTGGTTCCCATGGGATGCTTCTGACCTAAAAGATAAGGCATCAGGGGCTGCATACCGGCTACATTGAATAAAACGCCGGTGGAACCATCGGATACCAAAGATACGGCTCCGACATCCACATGTCCACGCTCTTTATAAAAATTAAGCCAACTGTTTCTCAATTCATCTGAAGTAAACTGCTTCATGATTTTTCCTCCAAAACAAAAAGTATTTAAAAATATATCCTTTTACGTGACACAAGCCACGCATCAATACGTGGCATGGTCATGGTTATTTCATAAAATTAAAATGTAAATTTGTCTGCAAAATATGCATCCAGATCTGCAATCGCGATTCTCTCCTGCTGCATGGTGTCACGGTCTCTGACTGTTACACACTGATCTGTTTCTGAATCAAAATCATAAGTGATGCAGAACGGTGTACCGATCTCATCCTGACGACGATATCTCTTACCGATGTTTCCTCTGTCATCAAATTCACAGTTGTATTTTTTGCATAACTGTGTATAGATTGCTTCTGCACCTTCATTTAATTTTTTGGATAACGGAAGCACACCGATCTTAACCGGAGCAAGTGCCGGATGGAAATGCAAAACAGTACGCACATCGGGCTTATCTTCGGTTCCGATATTTTCTTCATCGTATGCTGCACATAAGAATGCAAGTACCACACGGTCAGCACCAAGTGAAGGCTCAATAACATAAGGGATGTATTTTTCGCCCTTGGTGTCGTCAAAGTAAGTGAGATCCTGTCCGGATGTATTTTGATGCTGGGTCAGATCGTAGTCAGTACGGTCTGCAATACCCCACAACTCGCCCCATCCGATGGACGGGAATAAGTACTCGATATCGGTTGTACCCTTTGAGTAGAAGCAAAGCTCTTCGGGATCGTGGTCACGAAGTCTCATTTCATCTTCCTTGATACCAAGGCTCATCAGCCAGTCACGGCAGAACCCTCTCCAATACTGGAACCATTCCATATCGGTTCCGGGCTCGCAGAAAAATTCAAGCTCCATCTGTTCAAACTCTCTGGTACGGAATGTGAAGTTACCGGGAGTAATTTCATTACGGAAAGATTTACCGATCTGTCCGATACCAAACGGGATTTTCTTACGTGAGGTTCTCTGTACGTTTTTGAAGTTGACAAAGATACCCTGTGCGGTTTCGGGTCTTAAATATACTGTATTTTTGGCATCCTCGGTAACACCCTGGAATGTCTTGAACATCAGGTTGAACTGTCTGATGTCGGTAAAATTGTGTTTACCACAGGTAGGACAAGGAACATTGTTGTCCTCGATGAAGGCTTTCATCTCTTCCTGGCTGAATGCATCGATCGGTTTGCCAAGCTCAATTCCTTTTTCCTGTGCAAAGTCTTCGATCAGTTTATCAGCACGGAATCTCTCATGACATTCTTTACAGTCCATCAGAGGATCAGCAAATCCTGCAAGATGTCCGCTGGCTACCCATGTCTGGGGATTCATCAGGATCGCACAGTCAACACCAACGTTGTAAGGGCTTTCTGTGATAAATTTCTGCCACCATGCCTTTTTTACATTGTTTTTCAATTCAACACCCAGATTACCGTAATCCCATGTGTTAGCAAGACCTCCGTAGATTTCACTGCCGGGATAGATAAATCCTCTGGATTTTGCCAATGCTGCGATTTTGTCTAATGTTTTTTCCATTGTTATGCTCCTTATCTCATATCTGCTGCCGGATTTTCCGATCCGATTAAATCCTCAGCAGTTTTTATCATTTATAAATAATAACGGAATATCCGTCTGACTGTCCTACTGTCACAATTCCTGATGCGTCTACAGATGCATTGTCACTAAGATACCACACACTGCCCGGTACTTCCACATCCACAGCCTCGCTGCAGATAACCACCATCTGCTCTGATTTGTCCTCATCAGACCCTTTTTCATCTGCGGACTGTGTGCCGACCTCCTTGAGATCGCCCCACTCATATCCGTTTTGTCCGGCCTCTGAAATCGTTCCGACAAAAAAATCACAGTTGTGAATGGATGCATAATCCCGGTATGTCTGGTAAACCATACGGGCTTTTAAAACCTGTGTCTCTGCATCATAATCAAAGTCTTTTAAACTGACGGCCTTACTATCGGAATCCTGTTTTGCATTGTAATCTGCAACCGTCTCTTCCATTTCCTGCTTCAGTTCATCTGCATCATAATAATCTTTATCCAGTTTTTCGACAATATATTCGGTAACGTCCTGCTTTTTCCCGATACTCACGGTTGTCTGCGTAAAGTCCTTTTTGGAGGACAGGGCTCCCGAATTGCCACAGGCAGTCATCATCAGTATGAATGCGCATGCTATCATGAGCATTTTACTTTTTTTCATAATCTACCTCCACATACTTTTTCATTATAACGAACAGTTTTCAGATTTTCAACCTGCATTTTCGGATTAGTCCAAAGGAAACGTCGCATTTAAAATGTCCAGACTGTGGAACACATGCCCCATAAAGCTCTTGCGGTATTCCCGGACGCACTTTGAAAGCTCTGAAAGCACCTCTTTTGACACCACAAACGTATACAGCTTATCCAGCCCGCTTTTTACCACATAATCAATCGTATATACCGCATCCGTGGACAGCTCCCACTCTGTCCGGATGCCCGGAAATTCACCATTGACGACCAATGCCTTTATTTCAAATATGTACATCACAAGCTCATTTGGGATCGAAGCTATGGAAAGGGCCCGCAGGGACTGGTACAAAAGCTTTAACATCTCTTTTTCATCATTGTTTTCTCTTGTGTAGTAATCAGCCACCTCTAAAAAGTACATTCCATACATGGCTCCTTCCAGATCCTCACGGAAGGAATCGAAATAATTGGAAATCTCCGCATCCACCAGCGTATAGGAGCTTTTTCCCTCATATAATTTGAATGTACCAAAACAAAACGGATTGGTCCTTGCCATCAGCTTGCTGCCGGGACGTCTGGCGCCTCTGGCAAATGCAGCAATTTTACCGCGCTCTCTGGTAAGAATGGTCACACGTTTATCATATTCTCCCATCGGGGCGCTCTTTACAACCAAGCCCATTACTTCTACATATTCCTGCATCCTGCATCGAATCTTCTTTCTGTATCTGTTCTATTCCATGTCTGTGCATTGCCTGTTTCAGGTCATCATCCCTGTGTGCACAATAAGCCAGATAATCCCTGATACTTCCCGTCATACAAAAATGCTGCCATCCGTCATCTATCATAAAAGTATCCTCCGCGTTTATAAAATCATCATATGCTTGTAAATACTATGTTCTGCTTTTGCGGAATTTCTATGCAGCATTTCTATAAAAATGAAACGGTAATTTTTACATAATTATAAATCTATTTCCTTTTGATTGTATCCAAAATTTTTGAGCAGATAATCGCTGTCGCGCCAGTCTTTTTTAACCTTGACCCAGAGCTTTAAATTGACACGGCACTGCATCATATCCTCGATTCCATGACGCGCATTGGTGCCGATCCTTTTTAACATCTGGCCGCCTTTCCCGATAATGATACCCTTGTGGGAATCCTTTTCACAGATGATCGTCGCATCAATATCCACGATCTTTTTATTGACCTTCATCTGTTCCACGGATACGGCAATTCCATGCGGGATCTCATCATCCAGAATGCGCAATGCCTGCTCTCTGATAAGCTCCGCAACAATCTGTCTCTGCGGCTGGTCCGTCACGGTATCCTCATCATAAAACATCGGTCCGTACGGAAGAAATGAAAAAATCGCATCCAGTACTTCTTTGGTACCATCTCCGTTGAAGGCGCTGATCGGAATGATCTGGTCAAAATCCATCTCCTTGCGGTATGCATCAATGATGGGAAGCAGCTCTTCCTTTTGTGCCAGCATATCGATCTTGTTGATCAGCAGGATAACCGGGACGCCAGCCTTTTTGAGCTGTTCGATAATGTGCTTGTCACCGGCACCGATAAAGGTCGAGGGCTCCACCAAAAACAGGATCACGTCCACTTCCCTGAGGGTATGCTCTGCCACATGCACCATATAATCCCCAAGCTTATTTTTCGCCTTGTGGATACCGGGGGTGTCTAAAAATACGATCTGTCCTCTGTCATCGGTATACACGGTCTGGATCTTATTGCGGGTTGTCTGCGGCTTTTTGGATGTGATCGCAATTTTCTGCCCGATCAGATTGTTCATCAATGTTGATTTGCCTACATTTGGTCTTCCGATCAGAGTGGCAAACCCACTCTTTGTTGTCTCTTCCATATTGTTCTCCATGATTTTATCCTTCTACAAGATTGTAAAGTCCGTCAAATAAATCCTGATTGTCCTTCATCTTTTCTTCTGCACCGATCACACAGAATGCATGCTCATCCATGAATGCCTCAATATGATCGCCTAAAGCATTGATCTCTTTGACACCGGTGCTTAAAAGCTCATCCCGCTCTTTTTGCTCATCCTCAAGGCTCCATTCTGAAAAATATGCAGTCATGGAGCGCAGCCCCTTTGCCTGCGGCGTAAGCGGTGTATCCTTGTCGCTGATGGCTCCGATCACATATTTGGTCATCGTATCTTCATCAGCCTTGTAATTGCGGATGTAATCGGCTGCATTTTCATAAATGTCCACGGTTTCCTTTAAATTGGGATCCCGGTAAGATACAAAGCTGCATTCACCGGTCCTGCGGAAGGCGCTCATACAGCCATATGCCCCGCCCTTGACGCGGACATTCAGCCACAAATAATCATAGCCCATCATAACACGCAAAACGGCAAGCGATCCTGTATAGGAAAGCCCCTTCTTTTTGTAATTGCCGCTTCTGCATACAAACTGTACCGAACCGGAGGTCTTAAAGCCTTCATTCTTTTTGGACAATGAAATCTGCAGTGTATTTTTCTCTACCGGATCGGTATAAAGTTTCTTGGTAAATGCAGGAATTCTGTCAAGCACCTCGCGAAGACCTTCCTTTGTTCCTGTATAATCGACCATGAAATTTTCCGGACGACAAATTTTATGCAGCATAAGCTGCAGTTTTTCTGTAAAAGCATCAGACTCGGCATCAAAGTTGCGGATGAACCGGCATAAGTTCTGATAAAATGTAATTCCGCCTAAAGCTTCTTCAATGTAGGCAAGCTTATCATAATAGGAATTGGCCCTGAGCTGCGCTGTCACATGCCCTGAGCTCATAAACTGCGCCTCTTTTTTGGACTTGGTCTCTTCCAAAATCTCCAACAGACGCTTTTTGTCGGTAAAGATTGTCTCAAACAGCATTTCCTCGATCAGGTCAAAGGCCTCTTTGGTCTCACCATACAGGGTCTTTGCCTTGCATTCAAAATGTAAGCGGAATTTATCACTGTCTTTGGCATTGCCATAAATATTGATGCAGGGAACGATGCCGCCCGTTCTCATAAATACTTCATTGAAATACGCACCATAATCGTGACGCTTGGTATCCATCATGCCGACAACAAGCTTTAATACGCCAAGCACAAACAGCTCATCTTCACTGATTCCGTCTATATTGAAGATCAATCTTGTATAGGAAACTCCGTTTGTGAAAATATCATGGAACAGCACATCAGTCGATCCGGCTTTTAAAAGCTCATTGACAAACGGCTCTGCTTCTTTTTTCAGATCGTTTCTGCCAAGCATCGGGATCTTTTTGAGATTTTCCTTGGAATCCTCTGATTCCTGATACTCTGCCAGCTCTTTAGTCTGACGTACCAGCTCTTCTACTTCTGTTTCACTTAAAGATGCCTTGTAATCCGCAAGCTTCTTTGCAAGCTCTTTTTCCTTGATGGTATTTAGTCCCTTGTGCGGAACAACACAGACATATGCCTTGTGCGGATTGTCAAGCAGATATTTCTTTACGAGCTTTTCATAATAATCGGTATCGATCTTTTCTTTGAGGATACGGAAGGTATCTCCTGCCTCAATATGAAGGAACGGTTCATTTTCATCATAGATCCAGCTGTCAAGCATCTGCAGTCCGTACATCAGTCCCTTGGGATAAGAGCCAAAATCGGCCTCTCT
Organism: uncultured Lachnospiraceae bacterium; assembly: GCA_900317505.1. Taxonomy (GTDB): domain Bacteria; phylum Bacillota; class Clostridia; order Lachnospirales; family Lachnospiraceae; genus UBA2882. The sequence goes on from ONHB01000003.1 coordinate 58,420, forward strand.
GTAACGGAATTCAAATAAGTTTAGGGCTGCCTTTAAGGCATTTTTGTCAATGCCCTGCTCTACAGCTTTTTTCAGCTCAGCTTCTATAATATCCAGAAATTCCTGCTTCTGGGAAAGCTCTGCATTTTTGGCCACAATGGAAAAATACGGCTGGTAGACGCCGTTATCAAAGCCGCCATAGCTCTCTGTTCCGATGCCTTTCTGTAACAGAGCCTTTTTGACCGGAGCTCCGGGTGCGGAGCAAAGTGCATAATCAAGTATCTGGAAAGCAATATAACGCTCTGCATCCAGTACATTGCCGATTACCGCATTGTAGGATAAGTAGGTGTTGTGCTCCGTGGATTCCTGCTCTGTGATGGAATACTCCCTGACGATATCAAGAGGCTTGTCAAATGCTTTCTGCTCTTCGATTGCAGAATCGACCTTCTGATCATCAAAGGCTGACAGATATTCTTTATCGAGCCATCTCAGCTTTTCTTCCATATCCATATTACCGTACAGATAAATATAGCTGTTGGACGGATGATAATATTTTTGATGAAAGGCGATAAACTCCTCATAAGTCAGGTTGGGGATATCATCGGGATCTCCGCCCGATTCATTGGCATAGGTGTTGTCCGGGAACAAGGAATTGAGGATAGCGCGGTCCAAAACATCATCCGGTGAAGAAAACGCGCCCTTCATTTCATTGTATACAACACCATTGATCTTGATAGGATCAGACGCATCTTCAATCTCATAATGCCAACCTTCCTGCTTGAAGATCTTGCGTTCTTTGTAGATATTGGGATAAAAAACAGCATCCAGATAAACATCCATCAGATTCTGAAAATCCTTGTCATTGCAGCTTGCTACCGGATACAGGGTCTTGTCGGGATAGGTCATGGCATTTAAAAATGTATTTAACGATCCCTTTACAAGCTCTACAAACGGATCCTTTACCGGAAATTTGCGGGATCCGCACAAAACAGAGTGTTCCATGATATGGGCAACTCCGGTGCTGTTATCAGGTGTTGTACGAAATCCGATATAAAAAACCTTGTTGTCATCATCATTTGATAAAAGTACGATACGTGCTCCGCTCTTTTTGTGTCTGAGTAACATTCCCTCTGAATTGAGATCGGGAAGGTCCTCTTTTTTGATTAATTCATATTCTTTGAGCATATCCAAATTCATGTTGTCACAGTCTCCTTATACATGCAAAAGCATCATATTTCGTTTTTTCATGCTGATCTCCTGCACCATATACTGGTCGGGATGCGCATGCAGTTCTTTATTGTTCATAAAATCACGCAATGAATAATCCTTTATATCATAGGTTTCCTTCATTTTTCCTTTTTTATCCGTTTTTCTGATAAGACAGATCACCTTGATGCTGATATGAAGCTGCTTGTAGGCCATATAACTGACCGAATCCTCTTTTAAAGCCAGCAAATGCTCCGCGATCGTCATATCGGGTGATACCTCTTTTAAAAAGATACGGTATACAGCATCTTTTATTTTGCAGGGTACATCATCATAATCGGCAAGATCCTGATATGTCATCCTTGCGCCAAGGTATACATTGGAAAAATCCTGTAGCGCATATTTATAATCTTCATCCTGAAATTCCAGTGCCATTGTCATCTTCTCCTATATCCAGTGTATCAATCTGTTTTCCGCTCCATTTGTATGCCTGTATGATCTCATCCTCGCTAAAATCAGTCTCTGCCGCAAGCTCGGCGGGTGTGACCTTGCGTCTCATGTCCCGGTAAAGCTCTTCTGCCGCATCAGCCACCTGTACAACCCGTTCCAAAATCTTTGCATCGGCTTCTTTTTCGTCAGATTCTGCTGAGATCAGCACTTCCATGGCATCCATGATCATCTTGGCAATATAGCCGTCCGCATCCTCTGCCTTGTCAATACAGCCTGCCATGGATACCGCTGCAGTCAATGCCACATTGCCCTCTCCGATCAGGTCCTCAAGCAATACATTCTGACCGACATAGAGCTTGGCAATCTCCACAACCTTTGGCAGATATACTTCAACCAGCTTTTGCTGCGCTTCCAGATCATCCTCGATCGCACGCACGATCAGGGCATCCTTTTCTGCATCGGAAATCGACGGCAGTCCCTCCAGCTCTTCCATGAACATGCCAAGAAAATCCCTGTCATCCTCACTTAAAGCCTCCTCCGGGTCAAACTCATCATCGATCCGGATCTGATTTTTCTGCAGATATTCATGGATATAAGGCATCTTGTCCTCGGCAATCTCCGACTGGACAAAGGCTTCCTTAATCTGGTCTGATGAAAGCTGGTTGCCCTGATTTTTACCAAGTCTTACCAGAGCACTGAGTTCTTTTACAAAAATTTCTTCCTGTTTCATATTGTATTTCCAATCTTTTTAAATTTTAAACATCATTTTTGATATGCGTATGGGTGTAAATATGCTTGGAGCAGTATTCATAATTGCCATCGCATTTGGAGCAGAAACGGAAGGTCTCGTCCGGATCTGATTCCTCGGTACGTCCGCAGATCGCACATTTGTGCCGTGTGATACTCTTCGGGCGAATTGTCTTTTTCTGAAATTCTCTCTGTCTCTTCATCTGCGTCGGCGTCCGAAAGCTCTTCCTTGTAATGATAAAGAACACAAGGACATTGAACAGGGAAAATAAAATAACGGTTCCCTTGACGATTCCATAAAAGACATTGGATGCAAAAGCGGTAAAGATCGTATAAGCCATGATCAGTACATAGAAAATGCCAAGCACCTTTGCCTTGATCGGAATGACAAACATAAACAACATCTGGGAATCCGGGAATGTAATGGCAAATGCCAAAAAGATAGACATACTGATATAGTATGTGCTGAACATGTAAGAATATCCGGATGACATCACACTCATATAATCAACACCGGCTGCCAGTGCTCCCGATCCGCTTCCGATAAAAAATGTAATAATATACAGAATAACGGCGCCAAGAAGTGTAAAGATAATGCCCATAAACATAAAGACATTGTAACGAAATGTCCCCCATGTCCGCTCTAACAGTGTTCCTATGCTAAAATAGCAGTACAGCATCACAAGGGTAAACAGATCAAAGCTTCCCGGCGGAATGAGAAGCCAGGTCACAATTCTCCAGACCTGTCCATGTAAAATTGCATAAATATCCAGCGTCAGGTACCCGATCAGGTTGCTGATCGCCGGATTGTAATTAGCGGAAAGCTGTAAAAGATACCCTATGGCATAGCATATGATCAGATATAATGTCAGGTTGGGGATCGCATACTTTCCGTATTTTTGTTCTAATTTTGTAAACCACAACATATAACTACCTCGATTAGTCTGAATTTTTACATACTGTTTTATTTTAGCATGCCATTTTTTTTGTGTAAACAATGGACGAAAATTTTCCACTTTCTTTATAATTTATTAAGACTTTGCACAATTGAACTTTTGAAATTCCTGTCGTATAATATCAACGTGTGTCGAAACCACATTATATATAAATAAGAAACAATACTTTTTTAAGGAGTGAAATCATGAGTGAGCAAGCATACACCTTGGGAATCGATATTGGTTCCACAACTGTAAAAATTGCAATCTTAGATGAGCAATACAATATCCAGTTTTCTGACTACAAAAGGCACTTTGCCAACATTCAGGAGACACTATCTGATCTGTTACAGGAAGCAAGCGCAAAGCTCGGCGATATCACGGTTCATCCGATGATCACAGGCTCCGGCGGACTGACTCTTGCCAACCACCTTGGTGTTCCTTTTACACAGGAGGTTATCGCTGTATCAACAGCACTGACCAAAGAGGCACCCCAGACCGATGTTGCCATTGAGCTTGGTGGCGAGGATGCCAAGATCATATATTTTGAAGGCGGCAATATCGAACAGCGAATGAACGGTATCTGCGCCGGTGGTACCGGTTCTTTTATTGACCAGATGGCGTCCTTACTTCAGACGGACGCAACCGGTCTTAATGAGTATGCCAAAAATTACCAGTCGCTTTATACTATCGCAGCCCGCTGCGGTGTATTTGCCAAAACTGATATCCAGCCCCTGATCAATGACGGTGCTACCAGAGAAGATCTGTCTGCATCTATTTTTCAGGCGGTTGTCAACCAGACAATTTCCGGCCTTGCCTGCGGTAAGCCAATCCGCGGACACGTGGCCTTTTTAGGCGGTCCTTTACACTTTTTATCTGAATTAAAGGCAGCCTTTATCCGCACCCTGAAGCTGGATGATGAGCACATTGTCTCTCCCGACAATTCCCATCTGTTTGCCGCTATCGGTTCAGCTCTCAATGCCAAGGAAGATGTATCCTTTGCGCTTTCCGATCTGATAGGTAAATTATCATCCGGCATCAAAATGGAATTTGAAGTAGAACGACTGGATCCCTTATTTGAGGATGAGGATGACTACAATGCCTTTAGCGCACGTCACAGTCGAAGCCGTGTCGGCACCGGCGATCTCAAAGAATATCAGGGGAACTGTTATCTTGGAATTGACGCCGGATCCACCACCACAAAGCTTGCGCTGATCGGTGAGGATGGACAGCTTTTGGATTCCTTTTACAGCAGCAACAACGGCAATCCGTTAGCAACCGCTATCTCTGCCATCTGCGACATCTACCAAAAACTGCCGGCAGGTGCTAAGATCGTACATTCCTGCTCTACCGGATATGGTGAAGCCCTGATGAAGGCTGCATTCTTACTTGACGAAGGCGAAGTAGAAACCGTAGCACACTACTATGCTGCTGCTTTCTTCTCACCTGATGTAGATTGTATCCTTGATATCGGTGGTCAGGATATGAAATGTATCAAGATCAAAAATCATACCGTTGACAGTGTACAGCTCAATGAGGCCTGCTCTTCCGGATGCGGTTCCTTTATTGAGACCTTTGCACATTCCCTCAACTTCAGTGTACAGGATTTTGCCAAGGAAGCTTTATTTGCCAAACATCCGATCGACCTTGGTACCCGTTGTACCGTATTTATGAATTCCAAGGTAAAACAGGCACAAAAAGAAGGCGCATCCGTATCGGATATCTCCGCTGGACTTGCCTACTCTGTTATCAAAAATGCCCTTTTCAAGGTTATCAAGGTATCCGATGCATCCGAGCTTGGTAAAAAGATCGTTGTACAGGGCGGAACCTTTTACAATGATGCAGTCCTGCGAAGCTTTGAAAAGATTGCAGACTGTGAAGCAGTCCGTCCCGACATTGCCGGTATCATGGGAGCCTTCGGAGCTGCCCTGATCGCCAAGGAACGTTATCACGAAAAACAGGACGCAGGCTGTCCCGCAGAAAAAGAGACAACCATGCTCTCCTATGAAAAGATCAAATCACTCGAATATACGACCAGCATGGCAAAATGCCGCGGCTGTACCAACAACTGCCGTCTGACCATCAACCGTTTCTCCGGCGGCCGTCAGTATATATCTGGCAACCGTTGTGAAAAAGGTATCGGCAAGGAGAAAAATGCCAACCACCTGCCCAACTTATTCGAATACAAAAACCAGAGATATTTTGATTATGAACCTCTGAGTGCAGATATGGCTACACGTGGCGAGGTCGGTATTCCCCGTGTCCTCAATATGTATGAAAACTATCCATTCTGGTTTACATTTTTCACAAAATTAAAATACCGTGTCGTGCTCTCTCCGCAGTCCACACACAAGATTTATGAGCTTGGAATCGAATCCATCCCCAGTGAATCAGAGTGTTACCCTGCCAAGCTGGCACACGGACATGTCACATGGCTGATCCGTCAGGGTGTAAAATACATCTTCTATCCGGCTCTGTTTTATGAGCGTGAGGAAGTGGAAGGTGCTACCAACCATTACAACTGTCCGATCGTTACCTCTTATTCGGAAAACATCAAAAACAATGTAGAGGAAATCAACCGCGGCGACATCAAGTTCCAGAATCCATTTATGAGCTTCCGCGACGAAGAGACCATTTTACAGGGTCTTAGGGATACCTTTTCCGATATTCCGCTGTCTGAATTAAAAGAAGCCATCCACGCCGGATTTACTGAGCTTGCCAATGCCCGTGAGGACATGCGCAAAAAGGGTGAGGAAACCCTGCAGTATTTAAAAGATACCGGCAGGCGAGGCATTGTACTGGCCGGCCGTCCTTATCATATTGATCCCGAAATCAACCATGGTATTCCGGAACTGATCAATTCCTATGATATTGCCGTACTGACCGAGGACAGCATCTCACATCTGGGCAAACCGGAACGTCCGCTTATCGTATCTGACCAGTGGATGTACCATTCCAGACTCTATGCTGCAGCTGCTTTTGTACGCACACAGGACAATCTGGATCTGATCCAGCTCAACTCCTTTGGCTGCGGTCTGGATGCCGTTACAACCGATCAGGTCAATGATATCCTTTCCGGCTCCGGCAAGATCTATACCTGCTTAAAGATCGATGAGGTCAATAACTTAGGTGCTGCCAGAATCCGTGTCAGATCCCTGATTGCGGCTCTCCGTGTCAAGGAGCAGAAAAAAGAAAAACGTGAGATCCACTCAACAGCCATGAACCGTGTGGTCTTTACCGAGGAAATGCGCAAGGATTATACCATCCTGTGTCCTCAGATGTCTCCGATCCACTTTGATGTCATGCAGCCGGCCTTTGCCGCAGGCGGATATCATTTTGAGGTTATCCCGGAAAACAACAGACATGCTGTTGATACCGGATTAAAATATGTCAACAACGATGCCTGCTATCCTTCCCTGATCGTGGTAGGCCAGATCATGAATGCATTAAATTCCGGTCGTTATGACCTGAATAAGGTTGCTGTCATGATCACACAGACCGGTGGTGGATGCCGTGCGACCAACTATATCGGATTTATCCGAAGAGCCTTAGCCAAGGCTAACATGGAACAGATCCCGGTTATCTCCCTCAACCTCAACGGCATCGAGACCAATCCTGGATTTAAGCTCGACCTCAATTTAGGTCTCCGTGTCGCATATGCCGGTGTATTCGGCGATTTATTCATGCGCTGTCTCTACCGTATGCGTCCTTATGAAAAAGTAAAGGGTGAGGCCAATGCCGTTCACGAAAAATGGCTCAAACGCTGTCAGGCCTTTGTCAGCAGCAAGCATCCATCCTTCTTTACTTACCGCAAGATGTGCCGTGAGATTGTCGAAGATTTTGACCGCATTCCGATTACGGATGAGAAAAAGCCACGTGTCGGAATCGTCGGAGAGATTTTGGTTAAATTCTTGCCGGAGGCCAACAACCATCTGGCTGACCTTCTGGAATCAGAAGGCGCCGAAGCCGTATGTCCGGATCTGACCGACTTTTTGATGTACTGCTTCTACAACCAGATATACAAGGCTAAACACCTGGGTACCTCCAAAAAATCAGCCCGCAATGCCCGACTTGGTATTTATGCGGTTGACTACTTCCGTGGTGCCGGTATCAAGGCCTTAAAGAAGAGCAAACACTTTGACCTGCCGGCCAATATCTTTACTCTGGTTGATTATGCCAAGGATATTGTTTCCATCGGTAACCAGACCGGTGAAGGCTGGTTCTTAACCGGTGAAATGCTGGAGCTGATCCATTCCGGCACACCCAATATCGTATGTACACAGCCCTTCGGCTGTCTGCCCAACCACATTGTAGGTAAAGGTGTTATCAAAGAGCTCCGCAGACAGTATCCGTCAAGTAATATCGTGGCCATCGATTACGATCCGGGTGCCAGTGAGGTTAATCAGTTAAACCGTATCAAGCTGATGCTCTCTACTGCATTTAAAAACCTCAATCAGGAAAATAAATAATCCAGTGTTCTAATGTTCTAAAATACACAACAAAAAAATGTATCTTCCGGTTTGGAAGATACATTTTTTATATTTCATCATTTAGATTATTTACCAAAATATCTTAATTAGAATCTTAGAATCGTCTTATTAAAATCATTTTTATTGAGATCAACTCATCAATCTTATTTTATTAAGATAAATTTATTAAGACCACCTGATTTCAATCCTATGACAAAATCTATTATCATGCATTGTCCTGACTGCCAAAGTATTTCTGGGTAAAATTCCAGGAATCCTTGCACATACGCTCTAAATCATATTGAGCTTCCCAGCCAAGTTCATTTTTGGCTTTATCCGGGTTGGCATAGCAGGTAGCAATATCACCGGCACGTCTTGGCTTGATCTCATAAGGGATCGTAACACCATTCGCCTTTTCAAATGCTTTTACAATATCCAGTACAGAATATCCTTTTCCGGTTCCCAAATTGTAAATATTGACACCTGTAGAATTTACAACCTTATTGAGGGCATTGACATGTCCCTTTGCCAGATCCACAACATGGATATAATCTCTGACGCCCGTGCCATCCGGTGTATCGTAGTCATTGCCAAAGACACCGAGCTTTTCCAGTCTGCCGATGGCAACCTGGGTGATATAAGGCATCAGGTTGTTGGGGATGCCGTTTGGAACCTCTCCGATCAGTCCGCTTTCATGCGCACCGATGGGATTGAAATAACGAAGCAGTACAACGCTCCATTCCGGATCCGGTACACACAGATCGCTTAAGATACGCTCCAGAAACAATTTGGTCGTGCCGTACGGATTGGTCGTACTGAGCGGGAAATCCTCTGTGATCGGTACAGTCTTGGGAGAACCGTAAACGGTTGCCGAAGAACTGAAGATAATCCTCTTGCATCCATATTCTGCCATGAGTTCGCATAAATTCATCGTACCGGTCAGATTGTTCTGATAATATTCCAAAGGCTTCTGGACTGATTCTCCGACTGCCTTTAATCCTGCAAAATGAATGACCGCATCAAATTTGTGTTCTTCAAAGATCGGTCTTAACTCTTCCTTGTGAAGCATATCCGCCTCATAAAAAACAACCTTTTTGCCGGATATCTTTTCGATCTTATCTACAACATCCCTTTTGGAATTGTATAGATTGTCAAAGATGACAACCTCATATCCTTTTTCTAAAAGCTCTACACAAGTGTGGGAACCAATAAAGCCGGTTCCTCCGGTAACCAATACTTTCATCTTTTTCCTCCTGAAGGTACTATTGCTGTACTACAACATCTTCCAGCCTATAGCACTTTTTATCGCGCTCTTTTGCTTTTTTGATCTGGAAATCACAGACTGCCCGGTCTTTGGAATCCTCGAAAGCACAATTACTGGCAAACTCTGCCACCTCATCGTACATACCGCTTCTTCTTAGGATATCCAGAATACGGAGCATAAAATCCGGCAGTTCCCGTCTGGATAACATCGAACCGTCAACTTCATTGTAGCACTTTAGGGCACGCTTTCTGCATACGATTGCAAGAGCATCCATCCGCTCATCATCACACGCCCATGCAGCACACAAAAAATAATCTCCTGCTTTGCGGTAATCTCCGCAATGCTTGTAAATCAGTGCGATTCTGACAAAGCGCTTGGCCAGTTCGGGAAGTCCTGCAATATTGCCACAATTCACATATTCCTTGGAATCAATGAATTTTTCTTCGTATTCGGGCATCTTTTCTGATGTCGAAAAAACATTGCGGCAATAATCACATTTTTTGATCCATAAAGGCATGGCACTACGGCGTACCTCTGCAGGCCTGAAATCCAGATCCGGACCACCCTGCTGGGATCCCATGGCAAGATAGGTGACCTCATTGACCCTGCCACAGATATTGCACTTCATGCTTTTTACATCAAACTTAGACATTCTTTCGTCCTCCAAACCAATCTATCGTATCTATTATACCATTTATTGACATATTTATCCATACAGGCGGTTTCAGATTTTGCGATAAATTGTATATTTTGGGATACCGTATCTTAGGACTGCACACCGCCGTATTCATATCCGAGCTCTTCGATCACTTCTTTGATCTTGTTTTCATCCGGCTTGGATGCACAGGTCATGGTTACTGTATTTTTTTCGTGATCTGCTACAACGCTCTCGATACCATCCATCTTTTCAAGTGCTTTTTTTACGGTTGCTTCACAATGTCCGCACATCATACCTTTTACTTCAATTACTTCTATCATAGTCTGGTTCTCCTTTTCCTCTTCCATTTCTTTTTTCATTTCATTTTTATTTTTTCTGATTTTATCATGTCTGCTGTCATACAATGCACAGAAATTGAGACGTAATGCATTGGTCACTACGCAGAAGCTTGATAAGCTCATCGCTGCGGCTGCAAACATCGGATTTAATTCCCAATGGAATAAAGGTGTAAACACACCGGCTGCCAGAGGAATACCGATCGTATTGTATATAAATGCCCAAAACAGGTTTTCATGAATATTGCGTAGCGTAGAACGGCTCAGACGGATTGCAGCAGGCACATCTACCAGTGTATCCTTCATCAATACGATATCTGCTGCATCGATCGCCACATCAGTTCCGGCTCCGATCGCAATACCGACATCTGCACTTGTAAGAGCCGGTGCATCATTGATACCGTCTCCGACCATGGCAACCTTGCCGATCTTCTGGTATTTCTTTACAACCGCTTCCTTGCCGTCGGGCAATACATCTGCGATCACTTCATTCACGCCGGCAGCTCTTCCGATCGCCTTTGCGGTATTTTCATGGTCACCGGTCAGCATCACAACCCTGATGCCCATTCCCTTCAATTCGGAAACAGCCTTTGCTCCATCCTCTTTGATAACATCAGCTACTGCTATCATACCAAGAAGCTTTGCTTCCTTCCAGAAAAACATAACGGTCTTTCCATCCTTGGCATAGTCCTCATACTGTGCCTTGACATCTGCGGAAAGTGATAAAAACTGCTTGGCGTAATTTTCATTTCCTCCATAGCATGCCACACCAACGACCGTACCGGATACACCGTTTCCGGGTTTATTTTCAAAGTCAGTTACCTGATATTCCTTTACTCCGTTCTGCTTTGCATATTCCTTGATCGCACCTGCCAAAGGATGCTCACTGTACTGCTCCAATGAGTAAGCCACTGCTAACAATTCTTCCTGCGCCACATCCTCTATCGCCTGTATATCAGTCACTTTCGGCTTACCAATCGTGATCGTACCGGTCTTGTCCATGATCACAATATCTGTTTTACCGGCACTTTCCAATGAAGCCGCTGTCTTAAACAGGATACCGTTTTTGGCACCGACACCGTTACCGACCATGATCGCAACCGGTGTGGCAAGTCCCAATGCACACGGACAGCTGATAACAAGGACTGCAATCCCTCTTGCCAGTGCATGTCCGATCGGATGTCCTGCCAAGAGCCAGCAGATCACGGTAACGGCTGCAATTCCCAATACTGCCGGAACAAATATTCCGGATACCTTATCTGCTATTTTTGCAATCGGAGCCTTGGTTGCCGCTGCATCGGAAACCATCTGGATGATCTGTGAAAATGTGGTATCCTCTCCAACTCTCGTAGCCTCACACTTTAAAAAACCGGACTGGTTGATGGTGGCAGCCGATACCTTATCACCGGGTGCCTTATCAACCGGAATACTTTCGCCGGTCAGGGACGATTCATTTACCGCACTCTTTCCTTCTTTGACAACACCATCTGCCGGAATAGCTTCTCCGGGCTTTACCAAAAAACAGTCGCCGATAGCCAGCTCATCCGCTGCCACCTCGACCTCTTCTCCGTCTCTTAACAGGATAGCGGTCTTTGGCGTAATTTTCATAAGACTTTTTAATGCATCCGTAGTCTTTCCTTTGGAATAAGATTCCAGCATTTTTCCAACAGTGATCAGCGTCAGGATAGTCGCAGCCGATTCAAAATAAAATGCATCCATATGCTGCATATCCATGGCTTCGCCATGTCCCTGTGATCCGGTCATACCAAATAAAACGACGGTACTGTACACAAAGGCTGCACCGGATCCCAATGCTACCAGCGTATCCATGGAAGGAGCCTTGTGAAGCAGGGATTTAAAACCACTGATAAAAAAGCGCTGGTTGATGACCATGATAATCACGGTCAATAATAACTGCAATAATCCCATACCGACGGGATTGTTATCCACGAAAGCCGGTAACGGCCATCCAAACAACATATTTCCCATGGAAAAATACATGAGGATCAGCCAGAATATCAAGGATGCGATCAGACGTTTCTTCATCCTGGGTGTTTCTGTATCTTTCAGTGCATCCTCCGCACCGGCTCCTGATCCCGAATGTCCGGAGGATGCTCCGCGTCTTTCTTTTTTCTCGGCATGATAGCCGGCATTTGTAACAGCCTCAATAATCGCCTCCGGGCTGGCTGTTCCTGTTACTCCCATGGAATTGGTCAAAAGGCTCACGGAGCAGCTTTCAACGCCCTCTACAGCCTTGACCGCCTTTTCCACACGGTTTGAACAAGCTGCACAGCTCATTCCCGTAACTGTATATTGATCCATTTTTATTCACTCCATTTCTTATTTATCTATCTATATAGTACCCTTACCGGGTATCTATTTCATAACCTTCTGCAAGGTTTCAACCAGTTCATCAACGGTGTCCATTTTGCCTTCCAAAATATCCTGTGTCACACAGGTCTTGATATGATTCTCCAGAAGCACTTTATTGAAACTGTTTAAAGCAGCTCTTACCGCTGAAACCTGTATCAAAATATCCGTACAATACGAATCTTTTTCTACCATTCCTTTGATTCCCCTGATCTGACCTTCGATCCGGTTCAGTCGACTGATCAGATCCTTATATTCAGTTTCACCTCTTTCCTTTTTTTTATGTGAACAGCATGATGTTTTCTCTTCTGACATGCATTTCTCCCTTTCTGTTTGGTTTTTACATTCTGTATGATATACCCCCATGGGGTATATTGCAAGCGTAATTTTATTATTGAAAAAATTTTTCAGATATATTATATATTTTCTTTTTTCTAATTCATTATAGGTTTTATTAAATTCCAATTATTTTCATGCGTAAAAAAACAAAATACTGCAATATTCACAGTTTATTTCAGAAATCGGCAGTTTTATATGGCATGTGTGACAAAAACTGTGTATAATGGATTTATACAATATAATAAAAAGAAGGTATGAAAGATTAGGGGACTTTCATAACTCTTTTTGTTGCTATCAGCAACAGAATGGAGAAAAAATGGAAAAAATCAAATTATCCGACCTCATTGGGGCCGGAACAGTTTCTGTCGCACAGGAGGTTGCCATTTACATTGAAAGCTTTTCCCGTGTAGCTGCATTTGAAGGTCGCTCAATGGATATCCCTGATGGATACAAAAATTTTGTTGTAAACGGCGTTGCTGCTGAAAACAACATATTAAAAATACGTGTTACACTTTTTTAATATCAGACAGTCGAAGCAAAATAAAAAGAGGCAGGTCATGCCTCTTTTTATTTTGTCATTCTGACGATTTATTGTATGAACTGCTATCCGCATCATGCACTGCAGACCGTACGGTTACGTCCATTCTGTTTAGCCTCATACATCGCAAGATCCGCTTTTTTGAAAATTTCCTCTCCATCCATATCATCACCCTGATATTCATAAATACCGGTGCTGATGCTCAGATGCCTCTCCGGCATAAACGAAAATCTCTCCTGATAGATCTGATTCCGGATACTTTCCATAAGCTCATAGGTCTGCTCTTTTGTATAGCCATTGATGATCAGTCCAAACTCCTCTCCTCCATACCGGAAAGCCTTTCCTTCTTTTGGACAGTTGTCCTTGAGGATCTCAGCCAGACGTATCAACACCGTATCTCCGTTTTCATGTCCATAGGTATCATTGACAGATTTGAAAAAATCCACATCGATCACGGCAACACTTACCTGTCTGTGATGGCTCTGGCTCCACAGGATACTTTCATCCATACAATGATAAAATTCAGAATGATTGAACAGCCTCGTCATGGAATCCATTTTAAGTGCCGCATGCATCCGTTCCTGTGACAGGGATGTATGGTAAATAATATCATTTTTATCTTCGGTATAATCACACAGGGATAAGCATATATCGGAAACAACGAGTAATATCACAAGTCCCGCAAGTGCATTCTGCCATCTGGACACATCCGTATTGACGTCATCAAAAACCGGCGACAGCCATACCGTCAGAAGCAGCAGGCACGCACAACAGATACTGCTTAACTTTGTGATCTGCTTGTTGTCCAAAATACAGGATACAATAACAGGTGCCACAAAGGCTGCCGGTGCGATCAGAAAAGAACTGTGTACCAGACCGACCACAACGCAGATGACCATCAGGCTTCCCACCACAGCCCAGTCCTTGGCGGCCTCACTGTGACATTTTTTTAAGATGGTCTGAGCAAGCCAGATACTCAGAAAATTGATACATACCGGAAACAGTACATACTTTATCCCAACATAGGATGTATCCATATCCTGAGCTTCAGACAATATGACCATAAATAAAAACATGGCGATTTCCGCTACGGAAATAATCCCTGCCACCACATAATAGGATGCGACAATCCTTCTTCTCCAGTTGCTTTTGAGTTGTAAATATTCTTCCTGCGCATTCATAATGACCACCCCTGTACTATAAAATGTCCATAAGAATACACAATAAAGATAAAAAAAGACATCATAAAAGGAGCTTATGATGTCTAAAAAGTGCAACTGGCTGACATTTTACAGTCCCTATAGCTTTGCGTCACAGACTTTCATCTGCTTTGCCCAAATATACGTTTTCTTTATAGCTTAATGCTATCATGATTTATCTGAATTTGCAACAAAGATATCGGTTTTTCCAAAGATTTCCCAATTACTGCTCCGGTGTCTGCGCAGCCTCCTGCTGTTGCTGCTGCTCTGCCTGTGCAGCCTGCTGTGCCTGCATAGCTTCCTGCTGTTGCTGTGCGGCCTGTTGTTGCTGCTGCATGGCAGCTATGGCTGCCGGATCTACAACTCCGGTCGTATTGACATGAATCTCTGCAGCTGTTCCACGGTATGTCGTGGTATGCAGATATTCTTCGCTGATAACCTCTCCGTCTTTTTCCAGAATGATATAGGTAGCCCATTTACTTCCGTTTTTGGGACCGGATACAACCTGTGTCTGTCCCGGCAAAAGGGAAGGATCTTCTACAACCTTGTCTTCCGGAGGTGCAACATCGGCAATCTTTTCTGAACGCATATAGCGTTTGACGCCCTCTTCCAGAGTGGGTACACCAAAGACGGTTGCCACGATCGTACGGTCTTTAAAGGTCGTCTTGATACCAAGAGTAGCTCCGGTATTGTTGGTAAACACAAAGTCGGGATTGCTGTAGCTGACTGCAGCATCCTCTCCGGGTGTCACATAAGAAGGTTCATAGGTATGTCCTGTTCTCTGGTCGATCTGCAGATTGGCAAACACTGTCGCATTGTAAATCGTACTGGAAACCTGACAAATCCCTCCGCCAAGCTCAAGTACATGCTCACCGTTTGCATACGCTCCGGCTTCCTTGTAACCCTTATCCGCTGTTCTTCTGCCAAGGATCGTATTGTATGAGAACTGCTCCTGCGGCTGTAAAATGGTACCACAGATCGTATCACACGCGATCTGGATATTGGTATTACGGTTGGAATTGTTGGTCGCGGTTGTTGAATAGGTTCCTATGATCTGATAATCATCTTTTTCAAACTGAGGTGCTGAATTTTCACCCTCTGCTTCGATCGTTGTCACATAATTGCCGGCATCCAGAGCAGAAGCAATATCCGAAGACAGCTGATCCACATCTACCACATATCCCGGCTCACTGTCCGATAAAATAAACTCTCCGGTCTCTGAATTGTATCCGGTGATTGCCGCATCTACAGCGGGCTGGCTCCACATATCAGAAACGGTCCTGGCAATTTCTGATGCTGCACTCTCTGTATCTGTAATGGCTACCGTATATTCGGCATTGGCTCCCGGTGCATAAGCATCGTATAATACCGCATCGATTTCTTTTTCAAACAGATTGTCAACCTCATAGGTGTTGCCCTGATATGAGATCACAAAATTCCATTCATGCTGTCTTAATAATGCTGCCTTTGCCTCTTCCTTGCTAAGGTCTGTAATATCAATTCCATTGACCTTAACATGGGCAGCTTCTTCGGTCTCTGCATCCTTGGAAGTCATGATCGTCGAATCCTTATGCTTTTTGAAATATATGATTCCTCCAATGACCGCAGCAACGATCAGAACGATCTCTGCAACCAGCATCAGTCTTTTGATCTTCTGCTGCTTCTGTCTGCGGCGGCTGGCACTGCTTCTTCCATTTCTTGATGTTGTGCTGCGGCTGCCGTTCCGGTTGCCTGACGCACTGCGGCTGCCGGTTGTCTGACGGCCTGTATTGGTATTTCTGGAGGCCGTATTACTCTTGTTGTTATTTCGATTTCTTGTATTGTTCCCATTCCCGGAACTGCCTGAGGTTTTCCTTGAATTATTTACTGAATTGGCCATTTATATATACATTCCTTAATCTTATTATTAACCCTCAATTTTATTTCACTTATCCCTAGATACCCATTTCATTATATCAGCTTTCTTTTATCTTTCAACCCGGTGCTTTGCATTTTCGGAAATTTACTTCACCATCCTGCCCGGTCCGTGCTATACTCAGTTTTGAAATATATTGCAATGCATACTCTATGACAATGAAAGCAGGTAAACAACCTATGGAACTTTACATCGTACGACACGGAAAAACAATGTGGAATGAACAGGGCCGTCTTCAGGGACATGTGGATATTCCCTTAAATGAAGAAGGCCGGGAAGCTGCTAAGCGTCTGCAAAAGGAGCTTTCCGACACCTATTTTGATGCCATTTATGCTTCTCCCTTAAAAAGAGCCCATGAAACAGCCGAGCTGATCTGCGGTGACCGCAATATCCCGATCATAACGGATGACCGTCTGCTTGAAATCAGCTTTGGTGATATGGAAGGAATCCACTGTGATGAGTGGTTTGACGAAAAAAGCCCCTATCGTTTTTTCTTTACCGATCCTTCCCGGTATCTGACACCACCAAACGGCGAATCCTTTGAGCAGGTATGCGCACGTGCCAGAGACTTTTTAGAGCAGGTCATAGAACCTTTGGAAGGTAAAAAGCAACGTATCATGATCGTAGCCCACGGAGCATTGAACAAAGGCCTTATGTGCCATATCCAGCATCGCGATATCAGCCACTACTGGGGAGACGGTCTTCAAAAAAACTGTGAATGCAGCATTTTCAGACTTGATCAAAAAAAATGGGAAACCATAAAAGAATAACTCCGTGGTTTCCCGTTTTATCTCATCGTTTAGACTTCATAATCCATACAGCTTCTGATCGCGGTATAAGGTCTTACCTTTTCATTGGCTACCTTTACATGTTCCGGATGTACGGAATATCCTTTCAGTGCTTCTTCACTTTCAAAAGATGAGTCTAGCATCACATCAACATTGGAGCTTGCAAGCTTGTCAATCCTTACCTGGATGTCTGTCATTCCGGGGATTTTTCCCTTCAGTCCTTCCAGACCTTCCTTAATACCTTTTTTGACTTCCTCTTTTTCGTTTTCTGATAATTCCTCTTTCAGTGTCCATAATATAATATGCTTTACCATGGTAAAATTACCTCTTTTCCGGCAGTCCATATTTTGTGGTAACTGCCCTTATTCCGTTTTTATCATATAGACGCCACTTAGTCAACCCTGCCTGAATATACCGGATTTTTGAGACGCTTTTCAAATTCGTTGTGTGGCAGTGGTTTGTCATATAAATATCCCTGTACCACCGGTGCCTGCAGTTTTTTCAAAAACTGTGCCTGCTGCTTGGTCTCGATACCCTCACTGATCACATCCCGGTCAAGATCATGTACCATCTTGATCACATTTTCAACCATTTTTTCATTGACATGGTCTCCTTTTTCCAGATCACGGAAGAATGACTTGTCCATCTTGACCACATCAAAATCCAGATCCTTTAATAAGGATAAAGATGAATACCCGGTACCAAAGTCGTCAATAGAGACTGAAATGTGCTCCTGATTCATCCGGTCTACAAAATCTCCGAGTGCTTTGAAATTGTAATATCCGGAGGATTCGGTAAGCTCTACTTCAATATAATCTGTATTGACCTGATATTTGCTGATAATATCCATCAGATCTTCGGCAAAATATGGATTTTTCAGATGCAGCTTAGAGAAATTGGAAGAAATCTTGACTACCTGATAGCCTTCCGAAACCCACGCGCTGATATCCTTGCATACCTGTTCAAAAACATAAAAATCCAGATCCGTGACCAGATTATTTTTTTCCAAAATCGGGATAAAGGAATCGGGCGGTACGATCTTGCCGTTTTTAAACCACCGTACCAAAGCCTCTGCCCCGCACAGCCTGTTGTCATTCAAATTGACCTTGGGCTGGTAATATACAACAAATTCATGTCTTGTCAGACCGGTCCTGAACGAATTGATGATCTCTCTTTCCGAAACCATCTGCTCGATCATGCTTTCTTCAAACCATCTGGTATTGACCACTGCCTGCCTGGCTGATTCTTCGAGTGCCAGAGAACAGTAATTGTGGATATCCTGGATCTGGTCAGTCGCCCTGATCTGGAAAACACCACAGTTGAACTCGATCTCCATGGGCATCACGCCATCTTTTCCCCTGACTGTGACTTCTACCTTGCGGATAGCATCCAAAAATAACTGCTCCCGCTCTTTTTTGATCAGCGCAAAGAAACGTCCGTTGCTGATGGAATACAGACGGTCGCCACGCTTCATACGCTTTTTCTGTCCCTTTGCATATTCCTTGATCAGGTTGTCTCCATTGATGGCACCAAGCTTCTGATTGATAAACTTCTGATCGTGGATCTCGTACATAACCGCACTGTATCTGGAAAGCTTGTTTTTCTTATAGAGATAATTGCCGTCCTTGATCATCTTGTCGTAGTTTGGAAGCTCCGTCAAAGCGTCCCTTGAAACTAACTGCATGGATATCCAGATGGATGATACGACGATCACAAGTGCAAATACGGAAATCAGAGACAGGATCAAAGTCTTCAGATCTTCCAGTACTCCATTGATATTGTCTGTATTGAGATCACAGCCGACAATTCCGACTACCTCTCCGTCAGAATTGTAGATAGGCGCATATGCACAGGTGCACTCGCCCCATCGATTTGTCTTTTTGTCGAGTTCATAGGTGACTTGTCCGTGAAATGCAGGATTGTCGATGCTCATGCGACGGTCCGCCTCCAGAAACTCTGCCGGAGAATCGGCATCGGTATCAACGACAAAAACAGCCTTTCCGTCCTGAACCTTCATCGTATAAATATACTTGATCAGGCGGTCTGAGCCGTAATTATCAAGCGCATCAAAGACCTCCTGATAAGCAGCATCTCCCTGTTCTTTGATCTGCTCAAAAACATCACCGTCAATTGCTGCTGCAGCAGTTTCGGCAATGCCCATCGCATCTTCCACGTTTTGATTGAGAATGATATCACTGATCTGATTGTAGAAAGTGTATCCTAAAAAAATAAAACTGATGAAAACACCGGTAATAATCAACAATATAAACTTTTCTTCTAATTTGACCATTCCACGCTTCATCAGCAGCACCTCTGTTATGTTTTTGAACAATATGACTATATAATTTTGCTTTTGAGAACCATATATAGGATATTTTAACAAAAAAAGGAAGAAAAATCTATATTTTTATTATCAGTAAAACATAAAGCAAAATTCAGTTCATAATCAGTGACTGTTTTTACCGCCAAGCTCTCTGTCTGCTGCCATAAAGAACATAGCAACCGTATCTGGTCCAACATGGGAACCTGTACAGTAATCATAGGAAGTATTGATAAATTCACGAACCTTTATCCTTTTTTGTATCTCTTCCATGACATACAATGAATCCTCATAGGCATCCGCATGTGCAATTCCGATAATCTGGTCTTCGGGATTTTCGATATTGTCACACACCAGATCTACAAGGGTATCCAGTGATTTTTTCCTGCCACGGCATTTTTTAAACTCTACGATGTAACCGTCCTTGTTGCCCCGCAGTATCGGCTTGATATTTAAGATATTGCCGACGGAAGCGGTTGTTTTGCTGATACGTCCGGTGTTGGAAAGATATTTTAAATCGCCGACGGTAAAGACACCGTTCATCTGAAGGGCTTTTCTGTCCAATATATCGCCGATCAATTCAAATTCCATTCCGCTGTTCCGCATCTCTATCGCATAGATAGCAAGGATGCCCTGGGCCAGAGAGGCATTTAACGAATCGACTAAACGGATCTTCCGCTCCGGGAATCGTTCCTTTAAATCCTCTGCAGCCAGACTTGCTGCATTGTATGTACCACTGATATTTTTACTCAGGGAAAAATACATGATATCCTCCCCTGCTTCCAGAATAGGTGTAAAATGCGCAATAAAATCCGCTGTATTGACAAGAGAAGTCTTGACCTTGGCTCCATTGCGGACAGCCTCATAATACAGTCTTCCCTTTTCCCTTTCCTCTTCCGGGCTCAGCGCGATATCAAAATTAACAATTTTTTCTCCGTTTATATAATTAACAAATGAAATCACATGAATTCCATACTTTTTCACAAGCTCTGCCGGAATATTGGCAGCCGAATCAACAAATACCTGAAACATAAAGGCCTCCATAAGCGTCAACACGTAGTCTAAATGTGTTGTTATATAATTTTTATTCCATTTTACATAGTTTTCAATACTATGTCTAGTGTAATATCATGAATTTATATAAAATTTATGTTTACAGATATCAGGATTCTTTAAATACCTTCATCATCTCATTGGTCAGACTGAAATCATCCGGCTGTAAGACGATATCCTGTTTGTGGACAAACTCTGCATACTTTAACTCATCCTCTTCCATCCGGATATCGGTGCTTCCGTCTGCATCACAATAAAAGCCCATCAGAATGTCGTTGGCAATTCCCCACGGCTGTGACTTGTAATATTCTATATTTTTCACGCGGATGCCGGTCTCTTCCTTGACCTCCCGCATAACGGTTTCTTCCAGTGTCTCACCGATTTCGGTAAATCCTGCCACCAGCGCATTGTGCTGATAGCCGTTACGGTATCTGGTAATTAAAAGGCGGTCTTTATCACGGACGCCCACGATGACCGCCGGCATGATCCTCGGATAAGAAGTATAGCCGCAGCATTCACACATCATGGCACGTTCTTTTTTGGAATGTACCATCCTTTTCCCACATCTGCCGCAAAATACGTTGTCCCGGTACCAGTCATACAGATGCTTGGCTGTCAGCAGGGCAAAGATCCGGTATCTGGGCGCACTTCCGCTTTTGCGGATCTTTCGGATATCCATATAATCATATCCGGGAAGTGACGGTCCTTCTGCTTTTTTCTCCACACCGGAGGCTTCACGCACTGTACCGTCGCCTTGAATATATATATAGTAATGCTCGTCATCCACCGATAACAGGTATCTAAGATTTAATTCCTCTGTAAAATCCTTCACACGCGGAAATTCCAGTATCTGGTTTTCCATTTGTTGTGTATCAACCAGCATATTCTGTTCTTTTATGCAGATCACATAATCATCTTTCCCGGGCTGTATATCCGGTCTGTATTGATTGTAAAGCTTATGCGGAAAAATATCCTGTATCATAAAATAATTCCATCCTTTTGTATATTATGGTTCTTTTTCATTATACGATATCAGCCGCAAAAAAAAAGAGGATTGTCACATTAACCAAGAATATGATTGCTGCCAAGCTCAAATCCGGCCGCATCCGCAACCTTGGGCGTTGAAAGCGTACTGTTTACATCCAGATAACAATGGGTATCCATATTGTTGTTTTCCCTCAGATACACCAGATGACAGTTTACCCCGATCGGTGTATATTCCTCAATAAGCTTCATAAGCTCTGCCTTTTGGGGCAGTTTATCCTGATCATCAGCCACGCAGTTTAGCATCAGTGTAAAGACGGAATAATCCTTTCCGTACAGTCTTTTATAATGCTCCAGATATTCGGAATTTTTCATCCACTCATTCCATTTGAAATTTTCAATGACCTTTGCCTGTTTGCCGTACACCAGATAAATGATCTTTTGCAGGACTCCGGTGATTCCTTTGCCGCTCTGGATCTCCTGCAGATGTCCGATCAGATAACGGAGCTGTCTGGGGGTAAATTTCCGTCCCTTTTCATCCAGTCCGGTCCATCTTGCATACATGGGAAGCTTATTTTCATCGCAGCTTTCATAATCAAGCTGTTCCACGACATCCTCCACCTGCTTTTCCACATCCTCATAGAGGCTCTGCCAGACAGCCATATAGCGTTCAAAAAAGGAATCCTGTGAATCTCTGTATATTTCCGGAAGATAATCAATAAAGCTGCTGCCCGGAAATTCAATGGAAAATCCGTCAATCAAAAAGCTGCTTTCCCTGGCCGCTCCTATGATACGGATTGCGATCCATATATATCTGCCTTTTACGCTGTGCAATAAAATATCATCCGCATTGACACTTCTGTAGTACGAAAAATTCTGCATATAGGAAAGCTTCTCTTCCATAGAGATGCCGGAATCCTCCATGACCTTTCTTTCATCCGTATTGCATGCCATCACAAAAATCTCATATTTGCACTGCTCAAATGTCCCAAAAAGCCTCAGCCTGTGATAGGTACTGTCCAAATCATCCGTATCAAATACACTGGCAATATAAAGGAAGCTTCCGCCGCCATGCCCGCTAAGCTGATATGTATGGGTAAATGATATTTTCTGCATCTGCCCGTTCTTTAATGCAAGATGAAAATAATTTACTTTTTTTGTCTGCTGCATAAATTAACCTCTTTACCTGAATTCGTCGGTGATATTGTCACCGGTCTATGATGCGTCTAAAGTACATAATCAATATCCACGCTGCGGATATAGCTTAGTGCATCCTTATGCAAAAGAATGTCTCCGCGTTCATTTTTTTCTGCTCCCTGCCCGATACGCTCCAAGGACAGGTTTTCAATATATTTTACACAGTCAAGTGCATCCAGCTTCGTAAAGACCTTTCCCAAGATAATGGCATGCCCAAAAGCATCCTTTTGTTTTTCATAGGACAGTTCCTTGTAAAGCACTTCATAAACAGCGTCTTTATCTGCCTCTGAAATTCCCTTTACATGGATCTTTGCGTGTACTTCGATCCCCACATAGGAAGGTGACACAATCTTGATCCTTGTATTGATCAGGCGCATCGGCTCAATATAGTCCTCGATCACCTTGCGGTAAACCTCCGATAAGACCGGTGTCTTTTCATGGCTGTACGGTTTGACCACCACAACGGTATCTCCCCGGACGGTGCTGTTGTGAAACTGCGCATATTCCCGGTCCGGAATGACTGCCACCCGGTCTATCATAAGCCCCGGTGTATGTAAGATGACATCCCGGTAATCCTGTTCGCAGACAAGCCTGTTTTGTTTTAAAAGCATCGTCTGTAAACGGCTGATCATCTGCTCTATCGTCTCATCCGCTCTTCCGTGCTGCGTGGGCAGCGGATTGTATACCGTAAGTGTCTGATCCGAGGTATCGGAGCATCTGTCTATTCCATAGGCCATGACATTGCCCTCTTCAAATTTGGAAACGGACAGCTCACAGATACCGACGATCTGTCCTTTTTTAGGCAGCATCCCATGAATGGAATCTCCAAAAGTAAGCACCTTATTCTCTCTGTCATAGGAAAATACCGCATCGTCATAGTCCGCTGCTTTTAAATGTTCAACCTGCTTATAGGGCGTATAATACAGATTTTTATCAAAACGTCTTTCCCACATGGCTACGGATATCCGGCTGACACCGGGATAATCAAATTCAATCTGCTGGTTGTTGCAGCCATCAGCCGTTCCCAATGTAAAATAAGGCATTCCTTCCATAGATAAGACCATGACCTGAAGCTTGGTACCCTTCACGATCCGGTTCCACGGCTTAGACAGTCTTAGGATCTTGCTGCCATCCTTTTCCCCATCCAGGATCTCACAACCCGGATTGTCAACACTCGAATAATTGTAAATAACCCGGAAGCTTCCATCCATTTGCTGTAATCCGACCATCAGAAAAGCATCTATGGGAATATAGCCCGGAATTGCGATCTCCGGTTCCCCTTTATATACGATCGTCTCACAACGGCAAAGCTGCTTTTCCTGCTTGGCGCAGACCGGATTTAAAAATATTTTTCCGATTTTGGGAAGCATATCATAAAAATTGTCTTTTATGACACACCGGATATAATAAGCCGGAAGATCATTGACCTCGTGCCGGTATACCTCCATCTTGTCATCCGGTATCTCAAATTGGATCCTGCCGCTCTTTAACAGACCGCAGGTTTCATCACGGATCACCTGCAGCTTTTGGAAGCCATCAGCCGTATAATACTCCCAGCTAAGCTTTCCAAAGGAAAAGTCCTTTACAAATGCGTTGCGTCTCTCATTGTCCTTTACGGTAAAAAATACGGAAAATCTGTTTTCAAGCTTCTTTTCAAAGCCAAACCATCCTGCTGCATATTCTGTAAAATCATTGGAAAAGAGGTCAGCATAATCTCCGTCTTCCCCTGCAAACATGGTCAGGTCCATCACATTTCCATCCGCCTCATTGAGATAGGAAATAAAATGGTTGGGAACAAAATCGACATCCTCCTCCAGATAAAACGGAATATCACCTGCCAGAAACTCACAGCCTCTGCTAAGCTCAATTTGCTCACTCTGACTGTCAATGCACAAAACCGTGCTCGATGCATGCCGCTTAACCGGCGTAACCCCCAGTAATTTCAGATATTTTTCAATATGGATATCGCCGGTTGCATTCATATAATAATTGAGCATATCCACGAGCCAGGCATAGGTCTGCAATACCGTAATGCCGGGGTCACTGAAATTAAAATCCGTCCACTGATCAGTCATGGTCGGAATCCGGTTGACCGCCCTTTCAAAAATCTGCTCATATGTAATATCATCTATATCCGGTACTCTTTGCATGTACTCACCCCTGTTTACTAAAAGCCAAGCGCTTTTTTATTAGATCAAATCAATATGCACAACGTGCTTTCCGTTGATTCCCATAATAAAAGGTGTCTCATATTTCTGGTAAAAGTCATCTTTTATCGGAATTTCCTTTCCATCCAGTTGCGCTGTCATCACGATTTTGGAAATATTGCAGTCCGGAATATTGGCCCGCAGTGCTGAAATAATCTGTGATGTCCTCGGCAGTTCACCGATCTCGCGGCTGATGCCTAACTGCTCACATTTTAACGGATCCAGAAATTCATAAATAACCTCCGAAGCCTTATTCTGGATATCGTAGGCACCTTCCATGCTGTCTCTTTCGATCCACACACGGACACTGAACTTGACAAAACGCGGCTGTGTCAGCACCAGCCTTTTTCCCATTGGCATAACAAAGCTCTGCTCTTCCAGTTTTTTTCTCAGCTCATCTTTTAACTCCGAAAAAATATGAACCCCTTTTTCATATTCGTCGATCAAAACAGCCACCGTGATCACATCCGGATCGGGATCGCCAAACAGATCGATCCCACTGACACATTTTACTTTCCTTACTCCAAATGTGGACTGGGCAATCATATCATAAAAATCTTTTGCCGTTACGGCACGGTTTCTCGTCCGCAAAAGCCCTGTGATCAGCTTTTCCGATATTTCCTGTGTATATCCGTCATGTCCGCCGTATGTCGGGAACGGATTGTGTACACTGCTGATGAAACGTACTGCATTGCGTAAAAAGATGATGCTGTTTTCCGGAAGATTGGCTTCGCTTCCGTTGTAATTGGAATGCCTCACCCTGATCTGCGGTCCTTCCTCATCAAAGGCGGTATTTAACATGATCCTTTTATCAATATGCAGGATGCCCTGTACCATATCCATATGATATACGCGTATGTCATCAGCGACAGAAGCTGCCGGTTTCCACAATATATACTGTCCGACGCCGTCTATGAGCTCTTTAACATAAACATCTGCCTTCAACAGATTCTGCTGGGATAAGGTAATGTCTGCTGCCGTATCAAACTGATCCAGATAAAAAACTTCCTCTTCCACATTGACATTTTCAACCTTTGCCATATTCATATAAATTCCCCTGATATGCGGCAGGGCAAACTGTGGATGTGCAACATCGTAATTGACAAAACGGATAAAATATCCTTCCACTCCATATAATCGCTGTTTCTTCATATCATCCGGGATCATTAAAAGCATGTTGCCGCTTTCTAAAAATCCGTTGGTCGAATCCGTTACCTTGATCGTCTGGAAGCCTCTGTCGGATAAATACTGTACGGAAAATGTGATCGGTCTGTCGCTTAAGTTTTCCAGATCAAAATAAAGACTGACCGGCGTTCCCGAAAGGGGATTGTCAAAGCAAAGATACATGGTGCGCCTGTTAAGTTCATGGGAATAAAACGGCACAATGATCTTGTTATCCCTCAGTTCATGGGTAATATCAACCGTCTCAAAATTGTTGGAGGTGCAGGCATAGTCTGCATACGGCATATTCTCATAATGATAAGAAAGCATCATCCCACTTATGATGGGACATACATATATGGCAGGCATTTTGTAGATATTTTCTGCGCGAAGCAGTCTTACTCTGAGACGTCCTTCCACCTCCCCCGGCTGATAGGCTTCCATATCCTCCGGGCAGGTAAACTGCAGTCTCATATGTCCTTTTTTCGTACCGTTAAACATGGTTGACAGATGCTCTTCCCTAAACAGTCTTTTCCATCCGGTCGTGCTCAGATATTCCCACACCACATAATCTGCCAGTACCTGACTGGATGCCGGCATCATGGTCTTCTGCGGTTTTTTCATGAAATTTTTGTACTCGATATCGGCTTCCTGCACATCCAGCCTTTCCTCGTGTCTCATATAATCCAGATCAAATTCGAGTACGATTTCGGCACCTTTTTTGGAAAGCACTTCTTTGTTTTCCATAACAAACTCATTGTACAGTCCAAACGGCTTCCCGAATGGATATACCTTGCTGATATTGTCCTCTAAGCCGTTTACATATACCGTATCCAGAAGCCTGTTTTCCTGCTTCATGGCAATCTGCACGGTATCGATATAAAAATTATCATCATCTCCCATACGGGAGGCTACGATATAATATCCCTCTTTCTGCATCACAACCGCTTTTTGCGGCGTGTAATTTTCTTTTTCAAAATGGATGCCATGATCATGCGGACTGACACGGTCAAACGCCACAGCATTTCCATCCTGATCAAGCAGATACCACTTTATGGTATTTTTGGTCATGGCCTCAACAATATCGGACCGGTTTTCTTCATAGTCCTTATTTTTCCCTGTCAGTATCAGGTCAAAGGACAGCTCCGTAACATAGTCAAAAACATCCTCAAAGCACAGATAAAGCTTGTGCTCAGCCTCATTTCCCCCTTCTATGCTAAAAGCCTGAAAGCTTCCATTATCCTGGAGCTCCTGCCTGATGATCACGTCCTTTTCCTTGTCCGTCTCAATCACGGCAACCGGCTTGGCATGTGTGGCAGACATATCATGTGTGGTCTCAAAAATGATATCCCCTGTCTCTGCCTTCTGTGCCATCACCTGTGTCTTTTTTGGAACAAACACACTCTGATCATCATAGGTAAGCACCGGATCAAACTGCACATAGCCTTTGGCAGCCTTGACCGGTTCGCTTTTCAGATCATCCAACAGATTCAGATACTGGATCTTGTGTTTGTCAAAGACGCGTTCAAACCGTTTCCTGCTGTCACCTAGCATATCGGCGCACAAAACGGACAATACACTGCCCGGATCGTCCGAGCTTTCATCAAATGAAAACTCCGGTACATAAGCGTGCATCAGCTGATTTAATTTTTCATACGAGTTCTGATTGTTCATCATAATTCCCCAATTCCCTCTTCCATGTAGTAAGGAAATACCAGATTGTTTGGATTATTGGTAGCCCGGATATAGTAACGGATCCGGATATAAACTGCTCCTTTTGCAGAATCGACATTGTCAATGGAAACATTGATATCCCGGATACGGTGCTCATATTTGACCAGCGCATTCATCACTTCCATGCAAAGCAGATTTTCAAATGTCGGATCCGGAATATCAAAGATATAGCTGGATAGATCCGTACCAAATTCCGGCAGCATCGCTCTTTCTTTGAGACGCGTCATCAGGATAATGTATACAGACTGTCTGATATCTTCCTCTGATTCGGCCATTACAAATTTTCCGGTAGCCGGATCAATTCTGGGCGGAAAAGCAAAGCCTTTTCCTAAAAAATCTTTTGATGTATTCATACTGTTTCCTTTCCCGTCTAATTGATTTTGACCATGGCACCTTTGATCTCCGTTGTCGTACCGCCCTCAGCCTTTAAGGACTGCGAGCCGGATAACTGGAGCATTCCGCCTTTTAGCGTTGCCTTGGAGCTTCCCTCAAGCTCCATGCTGTTTGTGGCCTTTATTCCGATCTTATCCGCTTTTTGCTCAAGACTTTTTCCTTTTCCGTCAAGCTCGACTGTGACACTTCCTGCTGAAAACGAAATCTTGTTTTCTGCTTTGATCGTGATCTCTCCGCCTTTAAAATCCATAAGAATCTGATTTTTTCCTTCTTTATCCCCGATCATACAGCTTTCCTTTTCATCATCAATAAAGATCTGCTGTTCTTTTTTGGTCATGATCCTGATATAGCCCTTGTCAGCAGTATCCAGGATCTCGATCTCCATCCCACCCTTGGTCTTAAAATGCTTTTTGAGATTTTTATCATCAAAATCATTTTTAATCAGCTCACAATTCTGCGGATAAAGACTTCCGAGCAAAAACGGCCGTTTCAGGCTGCCGCCGATAAACCCGACAAGTACCTCTTCATTGATCTCCGGCACCAGATAACTGCCATAAGCACCACCTGTATAGGGTGTTAAAAGCCGTACCCATTCACATACATTTTTCTTTTCTTCCCATGCTGTAAATTCAACCTTTACCATGCCCGGATGATCCTTGTTATTATTTTCGATAACCGTTCCCTGCACAAAGCCCGGGGTCTTCTGGCTGTCAAAATATTCATTTTGAAATGTTAATAAATCGGTCAGTTCACTCATACCGGATTCCTTTCAATTAAAGACTGTTGCGTCTGGCTTTAAAGGTTGTCAGGAAATTACCGTTCTCCATCGTGTGACGCACACCGGTAATATAATATTTGCCATTGACATGCTCTGCGATCTTTTCGAGTCTGATAAAACGGCCCGGTCCGATTTCCGGGATCCCGATACAGGTAAGCTCCAGACTTCCGAAAGTATCCTCGACCGCCTGTATCCGGGCCTGCGCCCGCTTCTTGGCCTCTGCGGCATCCTTAAGCCCCGGCTCATAAAAGATCTGTTTGGAGTTTCCGATCACCTTGCTTCCGCCACTGCCCGGTGAAAATTTACCGCTTATGGAGGCCTCTCCTTTTATCAGCTTTCCAGTCTCTGCATCAACACTTCTTACCTCGATCTTTTTTACAAGCTGCTGTGCACAATAACCAGCTCTCAGTTCATAAATTCCACAGGATGGATTTAATGTCATGACAGGTGTGGTCACCTTTTCCTTTTTGCGGAATACGACCTTTCCCTGTGATACAAAAAACTCATATCCAAGCTTGGATGCCTGTTCCGTCATAATCTCATAATCGGTCTGCATATTGCTGCGTAAAGGGATTTCCTCTTCATCGCAGGGATCGATATTTTTGCCTTCGACATAAGAGCTGACAGGAGACGCTGACAAAATTTCCTTTAAGATTCCATCTGCACTCTTCTGGGTAAAAAATTCCATACGGCGGTTTTTCATCATCAATCCTTTTACATCCATACATTCCACACGGATTTCCCCGATATGGCTGTATTTATCAAACAGATACCGGATAGAATTGATATAGCCGGTAAATACATTTTCTGTACGGATATAACCGATCGATACCTCAACCTTGTCTCCCACTCCGATCTTATTGGCCGCTTTGCTAAAATCCGTCTGGGATGGCTCATAGGCATTGATGATGGAAAAAGAGCATCCGCTCGCCTCATAATCTGATGACAGGTCAATGTCCAGATTTTGAATACTCATCTTAAGAGATGATACAAGCTTTGTGCCGCCAACTGTTATTTCCAGTGTTGGAGCTTTAAAACTGTTATATTTTTTTCAAGGGCCTGATATGACGTTGTCACACTCAACAAATTCATGTTTCATCTCTCCGATAGGTTTACATAACTAATAAATATCCGATGTTCCACTCTTATCTTTGCGGTATCAGATAGAAGGAAGCTTCATCATTTTGGTCCGGTCCAGTTTTCTGGGATTTAAAATATGATTTTCCTTTGCAATGTGCCGCCAGTCTGCCGCATCATCATACTCGTCATACGCTAACATCCACAGTTCATCTGCGGGACCAAGATTCCGGTATTTTGTCCGGTCCGGTGATTCAAATGGTTTGGATAAAACATTTTTTTCACTCTTTTCTTCTTTTCCCCGGATGCGCATGGATACGCGTGCCTGCACGGCATTTCCATCCCGGTCAAACAGCTGGTAGTTGATCGTAAGTGACGAAACCACGCCTTTAAATACAAACCCGCTGCAGTAATTTTTCAGCTCCTGATACCAATACTCACTCTTGTCGGCCTGCAGGAGAATGGAATAGGTCATGCTCACAGCGGCCATCAGAACAGCATCACTTCTGACTTCATCCGGATCGAGTGCCAGATAATATTTGCGAAGCTCGTAATAATACCCGGCTCCCGGATTGCGTCTTCCGTTTCGGATCAACAGGCTGCGGATGCTTTCACTGTCTCCCGACCGCTCATACATCTCAAATGCCTTTTCAATATCTTCCTGCTGCTCATAATATCTTCCTGCATTGTACATGCAGTTGTGAAGAAGCCTTGTCCCCAGCTTCTTTTTGGCACGGTTTCGCAATGCCATAATAAGGACCCCACGCAACCGGTATACGCCCTGATCATAAACCATGAAATTGCCAAGATTGAGCGCTCTCTCCAGCAGTTTGTCCACATTGTCTTCCCCTGTGATTTCCTGTGCAAGCGCACCGGTAAATTCATCTACAACGCTGACTTTCATCAAAAACTGCTGGATATCGGCATCCCATTGGTTTACAACATTATTTTCCAGATAGGAAACAAAGGCCTGTTCAATCCTTTCTACCATTTCCCGTCCCGGCGACATCTGATATTCGCTGATAAACTTGAAAGTGAGCATAACAGCATATGCATTCCCCTGTGCATAATTGAGAAACTGTTGTCTTAATTCATCGCTCATCTTCATTCCCTGTTTTTTGGCTAATGCTTCAATTTCCTTGTCAGTCATATGCATGTCTTCTTCGGTAATCAGCATCAGCTTATTATCAACATACAGTGGTTTTAACCACTCGGGAAGCTTACAGCGGCCGGCTAATATCAGCCAGATATCCTTTCTTGCCGCCAGTTCGAGAATTGCACGCCTGATCTCTTCCTGATCTATCAGATGAAGGTTGTCAATCACCACATAGGTACATTCCTTTTTTCCTTCCTCCGGTATTACCGAATCGTCCCAGAACTGTTCACAATAGTCTATATAAATATAGTTGTGAAAATCCAGGTACTGCTTGATCAGGGTGGTTTTCCCATAACCACTTGCCCCATACAGGTACACATCCTGCTGGAAGCTGCGTGCCAGTTTTAATTTGTGGTAGCCTTTCGACGGTGGAATATAATCTTTATCCAAGGTCTGATCCCCCTATACATTTATTTGCACCTTTTTACACAATGTACCCATTGCCTCATTATATCAGACAGTTTTTTTATACAACATTGTACAAAAGTGCAATATTTCCTTTTTTTCAAAAATCTTTCTGTAAAATAAAAAAGCCATTGTACCAAAACAACAGCTTCTTTGCTTTTTTATGATGCAAGTATCCAATGCAGTAAATCTCTGTAAAATTGTACTGCACTTTCCGGATCCTGCTCTTTTTTACAGCACATATGGCGTAATCTGGTAAACGTAATAATTAAGCCAGTTGCTGTATAAATTATTGGAATGACTTCTCCACTGCAGATGCGGTTTCTTGGTCGGATCATCATCCGGGAAATAATTTTTGGGAACCTGGATATCCATTCCCTTTTTAAGATCCCGGAAATACTCCTCCTGAAGTGTCAGTCTGTCATATTCCGAATGCCCCATGACAAAAAACTGCTTGCCCTCTCCTGCCATCACAAGATATACACCGACTTCATCCGACTCAGCCAGTACCGTCAGATCCTTGCACGCATGGATATCTTCACTCCGCACCTCGGTATGACGGGAATGCGGTGCCATAAAATAATCATCAAAGCCTCGCACGATCGGGATCTTGCGGTTCATGACCTTGTGCTCAAAAACACCGAATACCTTTTGAGGCAGAATGTGCTTTTGCAGTCCATAATGATAATACAGACCTGCCTGTGCTCCCCAGCAGATATGGAAGGTGGATGTCACATTGGTCTTGGACCATTCCATGACCTCACAAAGCTCCTGCCAGTAATCTACCTCTTCATATTCCATATGCTCTACCGGAGCTCCGGTAATGATCAGCCCGTCGTATTTTTTCCATCTGATATCATCAAAGGATTCATAAAAGCGGTTCAAGTGGTTAGCCGATGTATTCTGCGAAATATGGCTTTTCATATTTAAAAAGGTAATATCGATCTGCAACGGTGTATTGGATAAAGCTCTTAAAAGCTGTAGCTCCGTATCCTGTTTGATCGGCATCAGATTGAGAATCACAATCTGAAGTGGACGGATTTCCTGATTGATGGCACGAAACTCATCCATCACAAATATATTTTCATTTTCCAAAATCTCCTTTGCGGGGAGATCACTCTGTGTTCTGATTGGCATTTTTAGACCTTCTTTTTCTTTTCACTCATTGTCTGCATATCATTTTTTGCAGACACATGTATTTTAAGGGTTTTACCCCTTGTTCATCATATCATCATTTGCAAATATCGTAAAGCTATGCGATAGAACAGCCAGTCCTAGGACAGCATGGCAATAAAATCATCCTCTGATATGATCGGAATACCAAGCTCCTTGGCTTTTTTGTTTTTACCGGAAGTCGATGTCACATCATTGTTGATCAGGTAATTGGTCTTGGAGGAAACGCTTCCTGCTACTTTTCCACCTCTTTGCTCAATGACTTCCTTAACCTCATTGCGGTTGGCATAATGATATACATTGCCGGTAATGACAAAGGTCATACCTGCAAAGATCTGCTCATTGTCATTCTGCTCCGGTTTCTCAATATGGAGCTGATCATACAGCTCCAGCGCATTTTGAGCTTTCTTTTCGTCGGAAAAATAAGAGACAATACCGTCTGCCAATACCTCTCCAATGCCGTCTATTTCTGCAAACTCTTCCCTTGTGGCAGACTTTATCTTTTCAAAGTCATTATTAAAGGCTTTACAAAGCACCTTGGCATTGGCTACGCCGATACCGGCAATTCCGATTGCATACAGATATCTTGGCAGGGTCGTATTTTTTGCCTGTTCCAATGCATCCACCAGATTTTGAAAAGACTTTTCTCCAAAGCCTTCCATCTGTGTAATTTCTTCCTCAAAGCGGTTCAGACGGAAAATATCCGCAAAGCTGTGGATAAAACCTTTGGCAATAAATTTCTCCAGTGTTGCTTCACTCAGACCGTCAATATTTAAGGCATCGCGGCTGACTAATAAGGTAAAGGATTTTATCTTTTTGGCTTCGCAGTCCGGATTGGAACATACCAAAGTCTTGGTGTCGATTTCTTTTCGTATTTTGGTCTCCATGCCACATACCGGGCATTTCTGCGGAATAGTCATTTTGCCGCTTTTTGTCAGATTTTCTGCAATCTGCGGAATGATCATATTGGCCTTGTAGACCTTGATGCGGTCGCCAATGCCTAACTGCAACTCTTCCATGATACTTAAATTGTGGACACTCGCGCGGCTGACCGTTGTTCCCTCCAGTTCAACCGGTTCAAAAATAGCTACCGGATTGATAAGACCTGTCCTGCTCGGGCTCCATTCAATCTCCAAAAGTGTTGTCTCGGCTGTCTCATCCGCCCATTTAAAAGCAATGGAATCACGGGGAAACTTTGCCGTTCTGCCCAAGGATGCGCTATATGCAAGATCACACAACGTCAGTACCAGTCCATCGGATGGTACATCATATCCGGAAATCGTCTGTGCGAAATATTCAATCCGTTCCATGATGTTGTCGGGATTGACACGGAAATACTCCACAACATCAAAGCCCTGCTTTTTCAAAAATAAAAACTGATTTTCCCTGTCATTATCAAAATCAACCGGTGTTCCGTCTGACTCAACAGCTTCTACGAGATTAAAAGCAAAAAGTCGTACATTTCTCTTGGCGGTAATCTCATTGTTTAGCTGTCTGACAGATCCGCTGCACAGATTACGGGGATTTTTATACTTGGCTTCCTCATCGGAAATCTCCGCATTCATTTTTTCAAAATCCGAATATGTGATCACGGCCTCACCTCTTAAGATCAGCCGTCCCTTAAATGCAATCCTGTGAGGAATATTTTTAAACACTCTGGCATTGTTGGTGATAACCTCTCCGATCTCACCGTTTCCTCTGGTAACAGCCTTTAAAAGCTCACCATCCTGATAGGTCAGAACGATGGTAAGTCCATCCAGCTTCCATGATAAGAGTGCCTCTTTTCCGTTCAGCCAGTCCCGCAGCTCTTCCCGGCTTTTGGTCTTGGCTAAGGATAACATCGGCTTTTCATGCCGCTCCTTTGGCAGTTCATCCACAGCCTCATATCCGACATTGACCGTCGGACTGTTGGATAACACCATGCCGGTCTCCTCTTCCAATGCTACAAGCTCATCATACAGAGCATCGTATTCATAATTGCTCATGATCTCTGTATCTTTGGCATAATATGCGTAGGACGCCTGATTGAGAATCCCGATCAGTTCTTTCATCCGGTTTATTTTGTTGTTTTCTGTATTGCTCATAGTTGTTTCCTTTTCTATGCTGGAGTTTTTTAATCAGCTATCTATATAGATTGTTTTTATATCTGACCTGCACCATTTGCTATATTATAAAGATTCTCAAGCTCATGGTCTTTTATGATCCGGTATTCTCCGGGCCGCAGCTTACCTATTGTAATATTGGCAATCCGCACTCTCTTTAAAGAAACCACATCATAATGGAAGCTTTCACACATCCTGCGGATCTGTCTGTTTAATCCCTGTGTCAGAATGATACGGAATGTCCTTTTCCCAATCTGCTCCAGCTCACATGGACGCGTTTTCTGATCAAGCTCCTGTAAATAGACGCCCTCTTCCATTTTGTGTATAAAATCTCCGGTGATATCCTGCTTTACTTTGACAATATATTCCTTTTCATGATAATTGGCACCACGCATCAGGCGGTCAATCAGGGCGCCATCATTGGTCATCAGAAGAAGTCCTTCTGAATCCTTGTCCAGCCGTCCTGCATAAGTGACCCTGACCGGAAAATGAAGCTGATCCGATATCAGCTTATCCGCATGCTTATCTCGCTCCGAACACACAACACCAATCGGCTTATAA
Source organism: uncultured Lachnospiraceae bacterium (assembly GCA_900317505.1). Classification (GTDB taxonomy): domain Bacteria; phylum Bacillota; class Clostridia; order Lachnospirales; family Lachnospiraceae; genus UBA2882. Next base: position 93,913 of record ONHB01000003.1, read on the forward strand.
TAGGCAAGTACAGCCACATCCTGTCTGCTGCCGACATTCTTTCCCCGGCAGGTAACGGTATCCCCGCTGAAGACACGGTCTCCGGACTTTGCAGTCCTTCCATTGATACAGACAACTCCTGAATCTACAAGCCCGTCGGCATCTCTTCTTGAACAGATGCCAGCCTGCGCCAGATATTTGTTGATCCTTATACCGTCCGATTTGAAATTTTCATGATTATAATTATCTGATTTTTGAGTTTTTGTATTCATATATTTGCATTTGTTTCTTTAGAAGCAAGCTCGAATCAAATTTCTGAACTTTGACACTTAATATCATTATTATAATGGATTCACGAAATTATTTCCAGCATAAAACAACGCGCGCGCGGAATACTAAATATTGTTTACAAAAGGATTTCTTTTGTAAATAAAAGCAAGAACTGTCAGGAAAGGAGGAATAAAAATGAGAAACAAAGCGATTGATGCTGTCATCCTGACACTCGTTATTATCGGAGCTGTCAACTGGGGACTGATCGGATTCTTCGGTTTCAATCTGGTCTCCGCGGTCTTTGGCAGTATGACATGGGTTTCCCGTATCATTTATGCACTTGTTGGCCTGGGCGGTTTATACTTGATCAGTTTTTATGGAAATCTTGGGGAAGAAGAAGCCTAGTACCGAAAGACGGATGACGCAGTTTATCTACTACGCCATCCGTTTTTTGCAGTCTTTGATTGACTTTTCTTCCAATATGAGGTAAGATAATAACGCTTTAGCAATTTAAAGTTCAACGCTTTAAAGTGATATTTTGTATGGAGGTCTTAACATGAGCAAGACAAAAGAAAGAACTCTGATGAGTTTCAGCCCGGATTTAAAGGTTGTGGACTGTACCTTAAGAGACGGAGGACTGGTCAATAATTTTGGATTTACAGATGAATTTGTAAAAGATTTATATCAGGCCAATATCAAGGCCGGTGTTGATTATATGGAATTTGGTTATAAAGCATCCAAAGAGCTTTTCGATCCCAAAGAATACGGAAAATGGAAATTCTGCAATGAGGAAGATATCCGTGCCATTGTCGGCGACAACGATTCTCCCTTAAAAATATCTGTCATGGCAGATGTCGGGCGCTGTGATTACCAAAAGGACATTCTTCCCAAAAGCGAAAGCGTGATCGACATGATCCGTGTAGCCACCTATATCCATCAGATTCCTACCGCAATCGAGATGATCGAAGATTTCAAGAAAAAGGGCTATGAGGTCACAGTCAATATCATGGCTGTATCCAAGGTCAACAATGATGATTTAGATGCCGGTCTTGAGCTTTTAGCCAACAGTAACGTCGATGTCATCTATCTGGTTGACAGCTTTGGTCACTTCTATCCGGAACAGATCACCAAGCTGTCCCAAAAATATGTAAAAATTGCAGAAGAACATGGAAAGATCGTAGGTATCCACGCTCACAACAACCAGCAGTTAGCATTTGCTAACACGATTGAATGTATCCGTAACGGTGTCTGTCTTTTAGATGCCACTGTAAGCGGCATGGGACGCGGTGCCGGAAACTGCTTTATGGAATCACTGTTGTGCTTTTTAAAGAATCCCAAGTACAATGTCCGCCCGATCATCCAGTTTGTGGAGAAGCACATTCTGAAGTTAAAAGCAGAAGGTGCTGTCTGGGGCTATGATATTCCTTATCTGCTGACCGGTATTTTAAACAGCCACCCTTCTACTGCTATTAAATTTATCAAGGAAAACAGGACTGATTATAATGCATTTATGCAGGAGCTTATGGAAATGGAGTAAGCCCGCCAATCATATTCTGACAAAATAAAAGCGTTCCTCTTTATGACAATACCTCCGAATATCTGTATTTTGTCATAAACCGGAACGCTTTTTCCATCATATTATTGTGCGCGGCTAACTGCTTCTTTCATGGATTTTACATACTCTGCCACAAATCTTGGTGATTCTTTTCCGTATTTTGCCACAATTTTGACGATTGCAGAACCGACGATCGCTCCATCAGACAGTGCAGCCATTTTTTCTGCCTGCTCCGGTGTGGAAATACCAAAACCAACGGCAGCCGGTGTTTCGGTCACTTCCTTTACAAGCTTGACCATACTTCCGATGTCGGTTGTGATCTCCTGTCTGACACCGGTAACACCCATGGATGATACACAGTATACAAAGCCCTTGGCATCTTTTGCGATCATGCGGATACGATCCTTGGAGGTCGGGGCAACCATGGTGATCAAATCAATACCATACTGATTGCAGACATCCAGAAACTCTTTCTTTTCTTCATAAGGGACATCCGGAATGATCAGTCCGTCAATGCCACACTCTACACAACGCTTCATAAATTTTTCATTACCATATTTAAAAACAGCATTGGCATATGTCAAGTATACAATCGGAACCGTCACGCGCTCTCTTGCTTTTTTCACAGTATCAAACAGACGGTCTGTCGTACATCCTGCCGCAAGAGCACGCTCATTAGCTTCCTGAATGACAGCACCCTCAGCGATCGGATCAGAAAACGGGATCCCGATCTCGATTAAGTCAGCACCGGCATCTTCCATGGCATACAGCAGCTTTTCTGTTGTATCCAGTGTCGGATCTCCTCCTGTAATAAATGCGATAAATGCTTTTTTATTCTCAAATGCTTTTGCAATTCTACTCATATAATTCAACCCCCCTGTATCTGGCAATCGCTGCCACATCTTTATCTCCACGTCCGGAAACGGTACATACGATGATCTTGTCTTTGCCCATTGTTTTGGCAATCTTCATAACCTGTGCAACCGCATGGGCACTTTCAATCGCCGGGATGATACCTTCGGTTCTGGATAAATATTCAAACGCTTCTACAGCTTCCTCATCTGTGATCGGAACATACTGTGCTCTTCCGGTCTCATGAAGCATTGCATGCTCCGGTCCGATGCCGGGATAATCCAGTCCGGCAGAAATAGAGTAAACCGGTGCTATCTGACCGTATTCGTTCTGGCAGAACAGGGATTTCATACCATGGAAAATACCAAGGCTTCCGTTGGCGATCGTAGCCGCATTCTTGGGATTGTCCACGCCAAGACCTGCTGCCTCACAGCCGATCAGCTGTACTTCCTTATCCGGAATAAATTCATAAAAGGTTCCCATCGCATTACTTCCACCACCGACACATGCTACTACGGCATCGGGAAGTCTGCCTTCTTTTTCTATGATCTGCTGCTTGATCTCTTTTCCGATGACACTCTGGAAATCACGTACGATCGTCGGGAAAGGATGAGGTCCCATAACGGATCCGAGTACATAAAGGGTATCATCTACACGGTTGGTCCATTCTCTCATGGCCTCATTGACAGCATCCTTTAATGTCATGGTGCCGCTTTCAACCGGATGTACCTTTGCTCCTAAAAGCTCCATACGATACACATTCAATGCCTGACGGATGGTATCCTCTTTTCCCATGAAAATCTCACATTCCATATCCATAAGAGCTGCCGCTGTGGCTGTTGCCACTCCGTGCTGACCGGCTCCGGTCTCTGCAATAACTCTTGTCTTGCCCATTTTCTTGGCAAGCAATACCTGACCTAATACATTGTTGATCTTGTGGGAACCGGTATGATTGAGATCTTCTCTTTTTAAATAAATCTTGGCTCCGCCCAAATCTCTTGTCATTTTTTCAGCATAATACAGTAACGACGGTCTTCCTGCGTATTCTCTTTCCAGCTGATCAAGCTCTGCACAAAACTCCGGATCATTTTTGTAATGCTCGTAAGCCTCCTCTAACTCATGTACGGCGTTCATCAATGTTTCCGGAACATACTGTCCGCCATATTCTCCAAATCTTCCTACGCTCATATTGTCTCCTTTCTATTTCTCTGCATTGTTTTTCTATATTGTAATCCTATTTTTTATTTATACAGTATCTGTATCCATTTCCCGGACCTTTGCAATCATTGCCCGGACCTTTGCAATCATTGCCCGGATTTTTCCGGCATCCTTTAAGCCATCCGTTTCCACTGCGGAACTGACATCAATTCCGAATGGTCTCCTTAATTTTATCAGATCCTGCACATTTGTTAAATCAATACCGCCTGCTAAAAAATACGGCAATCCAATCTGATCATCCGGTGGCAGTCCCGACAGATCAAAGGTCTGTCCGCTTCCTCCCGGTATTCCCTTTACCTTTGTATCAAACAGCAGGTAATCCGGCTCACACTGCCTTGCCTCTTCTATCAGCCGCACATTTTTTTGAATGATCTGCTCTCTTTCCTGTCCGGATCCATCAATGACCGCGTCCATACGGACTACCTTGATGATCGGAACCCTTGTCGCGGAACTCTTTTTTTGTGATCCCAGTTTTTTGTTAAGTTCTTCTCTCAACTGGTTTACATAATCTATTTCTTCATCTCCATGCAGCTGGATCACATCAATGGTCTTATCTGCCGCAAGCTTTACTACATGCTCGATCGGTTCTTTTACAAACACACCAACCGCCTGAATGGATGGATCTAAAGCTTTCTTTAATTCTGCCGCTGTTTCATCGGATACAAACCGCTTTGTGTTGGCAAACACAAAGCCCACAAAATCCGGATGAAATTCATTGACCGCCCGGACATCCTCCGGCCGTTTTAATCCGCATATCTTGATATCACTCATAAGCTATTGACATCCTTTTCTAAGTTCATCCAGCATCGCTTTTTTATCGTCACTGCGCATCAGCGTTTCTCCGATCAGAACACCATTTACGCCCGCTTCGTGCAGCACTCTGATATCATCCTGTGTACGGATCCCGCTTTCTGCAATAAAGAAAATATTCTGCGGAACCAGCTTTCGCAGCCTCTCACTATTGTGCACATCCACAGTGAAATTTTTCAAATTGCGGTTGTTGACGCCGATGATTCTGGCTCCGGCACGTACGGCCATGTCAATTTCTGCTTCATCATGCGCCTCTACCAAAGCGGATAATCCAAGGCTGTCACAGATACCGATATACTCCCGGATCGTCGCCTCATCCAGCAGTGCACAGATCAAAAGCACCATGGAAGCTCCCAGTACCTTAGCCTGATAGATCTGATATGCATCTATTGTAAAATCCTTCCGCAGTACCGGAATATGTACTGTCTCTGCAATCTCCTTCAGGTAGGTATCACTTCCCAGAAATCGGCTCGGCTCCGTCAGAACGGAGATACATGCTGCTCCGGCTTCTTCATATTCTTTTGCTATTTTTAAATAAGGAAAATCCTCTGCGATAATTCCCTTTGACGGAGATGCTTTTTTTACCTCACAGATAAAGGAAATATCTCCCGATGAAAGTGCCCGTTCTACCGGAAAGCCACTTTTTTTGTCCGTATTGCACTCCATGGAAAAAGCCAGCTCTTTCATTTTTTCCATCGGTATCTTTTTTTTATCCTCAGATACACGCTCACGTGCGGTTTCTGCCAGTATTTCTAATATATTATCTGCCATGATTTCTTTCCTTTCCATCCGGTCTGACTGCATCCTGTTCCTACAGCTTTAAAAAGTTTTCCATCATAATCTTTCCATCCGGTGTCAGTACACTTTCCGGATGAAACTGCAGACCGTAAACATCATAATCCCGGTGTTTCACCGCCATGATCTCTCCGTCGTCAGTTGTTCCGATAACCTTCAGGCACTCCGGTATCGTATCCGGATCTGCTGCAAGAGAATGATATCTGGCAATCGGTACGCTGTCAGGCAGGCGGTCAAAGATTTTTTCTTCTTTGTCGATCTTCATCATGCTCTGCTTGCCGTGCATAAGCTCTTTGGCATAGGTAATCGTTGCTCCATATACCTCGCAAATTCCCTGATGTCCCAGACATACACCGAGTATCTTGCATTTATCCTGCATTCTTTTTACAACCTCTTCGCATATTCCAGCATCCGACGGTCTTCCCGGTCCCGGCGAAAGAATGATGTAAGCAGGTGCTAACTTTTCAACCTCATCCACACTCAGCTCGTCATTTCTTACCACCCGGATTTCTTCTTTTGCAAGACTTCCGATCAGCTGTACAAGATTGTAGGAAAAGCTATCATAATTATCAATCAATAAAATCATCAGCCATTCACCTCGCTCGCTCTTTTTACTGCTTCAATAACAGCACCGGCCTTGTTGGCACATTCCAGATATTCATTTTCGGGAATACTGTCGGCAACAATTCCGGCTCCCGCCTGTATATATACCTTGTCGCCCTTTTTTACCGCTGTACGGATGGCAATGCACACATCCAGATTTCCGGAAAAATCAAGGTAACCGATGGCACCGCCATATACACCTCTGCTATCCTTTTCCAATTCATCTATGATCTCACAGGCTCTGAACTTGGGTGCTCCCGATAAGGTTCCGGCAGGAAGCATGGTTGCGATCGTATCACATCCATCTTTATCCTTGCGAAGCTTCCCGCAAACCACGGATGCAATATGCATAACCTTTGAAAAACGATGGATCTGCATATATTCTTCAACTGCCACACTTCCGTATTCGGAAATTTTTCCGATATCATTTCTGGCAAGATCCACCAGCATGTTGTGCTCGGCACGTTCTTTTTCATCGTCTAAAAGCTCTTTTTCCAATGCCAGATCTTCGGCAGCCGTCTCACCTCTTTGTCTGGTTCCGGCAACCGGAAATGTCGTAAGCTTTCCGTTTTCCAGTTTTACCATGGTCTCCGGTGAGGTTCCGGCGATCTGTAAATCATCACACTGGATAAAATACATATACGGGGAAGGATTGGTTGTCCGAAGCACCCGGTAGGTATTTAACAGACTGCTGTGATAGTCGGCCTCAAACCTTCTGGAAATAACCCCCTGGAAAATATCGCCTTCCTTTATATAGTACTTCGTGCGTTCCACCATCGTGCAGTACTCTTCTTTGGAAGTATTGCAGGTAAATTCCACATCTTCCTGTGCAGTTTCCGGCATGAGCGGCGTATTATCATAAATCAGGTGTATGATCTTGTCGATCTCCAAAAGTGCTGCATTGTAACCCTGCTCTCCTTTGTCACTATAATAATTGACGATCACCACAATTTTTTGTTTGAGATGATCATAAGCGATCACCTTGTCAAAAAGCATCAGATTATAATCATCAAATTCACTGGATTTCAATTTTAACTTCGGCTCTGCATATCCGATCATTTCATAGGAAAAGTGACCAACAAATCCACCTGTAAAAGAAGGCATCTGATCTATTTTCGGTGATTTATATCGATTGAGCTGCTCTCTTAATGCATCCATGGGATCTCTTTGCATCTTCTGCTCAATGGCTCCACTTTTTAAGGTAACCACACCCGCTTTGGCTGAAATCTGCAACAGGGGATTGACACCTAAAAATGAATATCTGCCCCATTTGTTTCCGCCCTCGACACTTTCAAGCAGGAAAAATCTGCTGTCTATCTGTGCAAGCTTTCGAAGCAATGTGATCGGTGTTACAACATCTGCATATATTTCCCGGCATACCGGAATGATGTCGTAATCCTTTTCATACTGTTTTGCTGTTTCATAATCCGGATAATACATCTTTTAGCACTCCTCTCCTTAAATTTGATAATTGATAAATAAAAAAAGCTTCTGCCCCCGACTAGGGACAAAAGCTATAATTAACCTCTGCGGTACCACCCATATTGATTGTACAATCCACTCTGTCTGCATACACACTATATGCACCCTCCTGATAACGGGTAGGGAACCCGTTGACGTCTACTTTGCAATCAGATCTAAAGATCTAAGTCATGCATTTCAAGTCACCCTCGCAAGTCCATTCAATCATTTCTACCATGCTGCATTCCACCTGCCGCAGCTCTCTGTGATGTCTTCCATGATCTACTTCTCTCGCTCATTGGTTTATTGCTTTATTGTATTAAACTACTAAGATAGTAATATATCGGGTGGGATTTGTCAAGGGAAAATCTTTGGAATTGGGGAATAAGAATTTGGAAATAAAAACTCCATATGATAAACCTTGAGTATGCCATATATGTATCGTATAATTGAAATTATCCTGCAGAAATGCATTTACAGATATTCTGATCTTATTACATAAAGAGAATTTACCATGCCGACCAATAATATTAACATTATAGACATCACAGATCTGGCCAGTCCTGACCTTTTACCATATACTATGCGCGAAGTGGATCTTCTCCGCTACTACGAACCAAAGGAAGGTCTTTTCATTGCGGAAAGCCCCAAGGTCATACGCCGCGCCATAGATGCCGGTTACGAAGTAGTTTCTGCTTTGGTCGAACACGACCATATAAAGCATCCGACTGATGAAATATCTGATGTATTATCCAGCCTTACGGATGTACCGGTTTATACTGCCGAATTTGATGTTTTAACAAATCTTACCGGCTACAAGCTTACCCGCGGAATGCTTGCGCTCATGCGCAGAAGAGTCCTTCCTTCTGTATCTGATATTTGCAAAGATATGACAAGAATCGCTGTTTTGGAAGATGTTGTCAATCCCACGAACCTCGGTGCCATTTTCCGAAGTGCCGCTGCCTTGAATGTTGATGCCATACTTCTGACACCGGCATGCACAGATCCATTATACAGGCGTGCTGCCAGAGTCAGCATGGGAACCGTTTTTCAGATTCCATGGACATTTTTAAGAAATGGATATGCAGAAATGAAAGAACTTGGTTATAAGACTGCCGCAATGGCTCTGACACACCGTTCGATTTCTCTTTCCGATCCGGCTCCTGCAAAAGAAAAGAAGTTAGCTATCATTCTAGGATCCGAAGGAAACGGCCTGAAACAGGAAACCATTGATCTATGTGATTATACCATCCGTATCCCTATGCGGGAAAATGTAGATTCTCTCAATGTTGCAGCAGCAAGCGCTGTTGCCTTCTGGGAGTTATGTAAGAAATAACAAATATACCACAGAAAGGAACCCACAATGTCAACATCTTTCATCATATTACTGTCCCTTGGTGCTCCCGCGATCATACTTCTGCTCACAGGTATCATAATCGCCCTATGCACTTCTAAAAAGAAAGCTCACTGCACCTGCCAGACCGTAGGAACAGTCTATGGCTACCGGTACGCCGGAGGCAACGGTGACTGTTCAGTTGCGCCACGGGCAGAATTTTATGTCGGTGGTCAGAAATACAAGGCCTACAGACATTATAAAGGCGTTGTGGCAAGTACCAAAGTCGCACCGGATCCCGACAGCCTGTTTGGAAATCAGGATTCTTTCTGGATATCCGAAAGAGACTGGTTCCACATCAACAAAAAGGGTCTGTGCACCAATTATAAAAAAATGGCGCAGGAGGTCTGGCCAGTCGGCTCCGATGTCACGATCCTCTACAATCCCGACAAACCCAGACAGGCCTATGTGGAAAAAGTTGTCGTCAATACAGTCGTTCCGATCGTCTTTATCGGCTGTGGATTACTTCTGATGCTGTTGGCAGTGATGGGATATATCCTTTTTTTGTGATCATCTTTCAATCAAACCTTGTCATTTTCTGCTATTTACGATATTATAATTTCAGTCAATATACATACCAGAAAGCCAATGCAATCTGATATCAAAAGGACAGAATATCTATTGTCCGGACATTAATCCATCAATAAAAGAAAAGAGGATACGAGAATGGAAAAAGTTATCTTAGCCTATTCAGGCGGACTTGACACAACTGCGGTTATTCCGTGGTTAAAAGAAACTTATGGTTATGAAGTTGTATGCTGCTGTATCGACTGCGGTCAGGGCGAAGAGCTTGACGGACTGGAAGAACGCGCTAAGCTTTCCGGTGCTTCCAAGCTTTACATCGAAGATGTTGTTGATGATTTATGCGACAACTACATCATGCCCTGTGTTCAGGCCGGTGCAGTTTACGAACATAAATATCTGATGGGAACTGCTATGGCAAGACCCGCTATCGCAGCTAAATTAGTTGAAATTGCAAGAAAAGAAGATGCTGTTGCTATCTGCCATGGTGCAACCGGTAAAGGAAATGACCAGATCCGTTTTGAACTTGGTATCAAGGCTTTAGCACCCGACATCAAAGTTATTGCTCCCTGGCGTGACGACAAATGGCAGATGGATTCCCGTGAAGCAGAAATTGAATACTGCAAGGCTCATGGCATCGACCTTCCTTTTGGAACAGACCAGTCATACAGCCGTGACAGAAACATCTGGCACATCAGTCATGAAGGTCTGGAGCTTGAAAATCCTGCTCTTGCACCCAACTATGATCACATGCTTGTCCTTGGCGTGACACCTGAGAAAGCCCCTGATGAAGACGTTGAGCTTACTCTCACTTTTGAAAAAGGTGTTCCCACTTCTTTAAACGGAAAGAAAATGAAAGTATCCGATATCATCCGTGAATTAAATACCATCGGCGGCAAACATGGTATCGGTATTGTAGATATCGTAGAAAACCGTGTTGTAGGTATGAAGAGCCGTGGCGTTTACGAAACTCCTGGCGGAACCATCCTGATGGAAGCTCATCAGCAGCTTGAGGAACTGGTTCTTGACCGTGATACCATCGCATTAAAATTAGAGCTTGGCAGCAAGCTTGCAAGCCTTGTATACGAAGGAAAATGGTTTACACCTGCACGTGAAGCAATCTCTGCTTTCGTTGATGTTACCCAGCAGTATGTAACAGGCGAAGTTAAATTACGTCTGTACAAAGGAAACATCATCAAAAACGGTACAACCTCTCCTTACTCACTTTACAGCGAATCACTTGCATCCTTTACAACCGGTGATATGTATGATCATCATGATGCAGAAGGCTTCATCACATTATGGGGACTTCCGTTAAAGGTACGTGCAATGCGCATGAACGAGTTAAAGAAAGAAAACAAAAAATAATGATTTTTCAAATGAAGCTATGGCTCAAAGTCATAGCTTCATTTCTTTTTGTATGAGCTTCTGAAACATACTGATAAACGGTCCTGTAAAAAAAGCACTGATCATTGTCCCAATTCCCACTACCGAACCGGTCATGCCTCCTATCACAATACAGATCACATCTGTGATAATGCGAATAAGTCTGTACGGTACTTTTTGTGCTGATCTTTCAAAAATAATCTTTCCAAGCGCATCGTAGGCTGCAATCCCCATATCACATTCCATATATAAAGCCGCACCAAAGCACATGAATACAATGCCTAACAATAGGAAGATAATTCTCATTCCGGTGTGCCCGTATATCCCACTCTCCGTTATTCCGAAAAGACCAAATAAATAAGAAAACAATTCTACAATATATGCCGAAAAAAACATATTTGCAATGGCTCCCGGCCCCAGAATAGACGGCTTTAATACAAAAAGCGGAATAAACAATACAATATTAAAAAGCAGCTGATAGGTCCCATAGCGGATTGGGAGCAGACTGCTCACTCCCAGATTCATACAGTTAAAAGGATCTGTTCCAAAATCAGAAATTTTTAACAGCGTTACCCCCATAGCGATCACAATAATAGCGATCATCATATAGCAAAACCTTTTCATGTCAAACTCCATTTTTAATTCAACAATTCCGAACCGCTCTGCCAGTTAGCATCTGCTAACGATCCTAAATTATCATCGATCAGGCAGTCCGTATTATTTTGTGCTACAATCAGCTTCTTTCTGGCACCATCCATCATGGTATTATTCCGGATGATGCATCCTTTACTGTCTTCAATAACAATTCCATAGTCAGGTGAAAGCACACCACCGCCTCCATCATTTCTGCCTACCCGCATCGTATTGCCGGACAATGTCATATTGGAACAATTCCTTAAAAGCACATGACAGCCGGTATTTTTTGTAGGATAACCTTCCAGATATGCACCGGAACGTCTGAATATATTTCCGGTTACGGATACCAAAGCTACCTTTTTATCGCCGCCCAGTTCGACTGCCGGACCATGACTCCGGTCAAAAAAATTACCGGTCAGGTTATAACTGTCACCAAATGGAAAGCAAAATCCACCTCTGTAATTCCATTCAACACGGTTACCGGTTGCCGTAATAGACGCAACAACATTTCCACCTTTGATTCCCCATCTCTCATTGTAGGAAAACCAGTTATCCATGACAAACCCATCCCATCCATCAATAAACAGACCATTCTGTCCATTATGGTGAAACATGGAATGACGGATTGAAAAGCACCAGATATGTTCGAGATGAACTCCGTCCCCGGAAAAACCGCCAATCCGGCAGTCATCGATAATCGGTGTATCCTCTTCACTTCCACCATTGTATTTGTCCCAGTAAAGCTTCACGCCATGCACCGGCTGTCCATCGGTTGTAACAAGGCCATTGCCACATAAACACATTCCACGAATGGCACATCCAAAGGCACCGGTAATATCGATCATCGAATCTTCTTTACATGTTTTCAGACAAAAGACAGACGCTCCATCCGAACGGTAAGACCATGCCGATACTCCCTCTAAAGAAACTCCCTGTCCATGCATTTTCAAATGTCCTACCACATATCTTCCCGGCGGAACAATGACCTTGCCACAGCACATTGCTGCATCATCCAACGCTCTCTGCACGGCATCCGTGCAATCCATGATGCCGTCTCCAACTGCTCCATAGTCCAATACATTAAATTCATTTTTCATATATAGCCCTCCCTTTGATATACACAAAATTTCTTTGTTGTTTTTAATTATATCTTTACAGCATGATTATTCCATGGAATAATTGATACAATATATGCACAAAATAATACAAAACAAGAAAGGTAATATCATATGTATATTTATTCAGCATATTTAAATGATTCCCTTTTAAACTACAAGGATGACATACATCCACTTTCCATATTAAGCTGTGGGCAGTACCGCTTATCATCCGACGATAAGCTTCTACCTACCTTCCGGCCAAAGGGACGTCTGGATTACCAGCTCATTTATATTGCGTCCGGTGTTGCACATTTTTATTTTGGAGCCGATCAAAAAGAAACGATTGTGTCCGCCGGGACCTTTATCCTGTTCCGGCCAAAGGAATACCAGAAATATACCTATTATGGCTCAGAGCATACAGAAGCCTTCTGGATCCACTTTTCCGGTCACAGTGTTAAAAAGATTCTGAAATCCTGCGGTATTCCACTTGATAAAAAGCTTCTTTTTCCAGAAACACATGCACTTTATGCAGATACCTTCAAACAGATCATAAATGAAATCAATCAAAAAGACAGTGGATATGAAATGATGATCGAATTGCTTTTCAAAAGACTGCTGCTACTGATATCCAGAAATTGCAAATCTGATAAAGATCACAAAGAAAGCTTTGCAATGAAAGAAGCAGAGCTTGCCATGAAGTACTTTCAGGAGCATTATCATGAAAATATCAGTATTGAAGAATATGCAGCTTCCAGAGGTATGAGTATCAGCTGGTTTATCCGTATTTTCAAGGAATACGCCGGCTGCACGCCGCTTCAATATATTCTCTCAAGACGGATCATCAATGCCCAGACTTTGTTGGAGTCCACGGACTATTCCATTAACGAGATCAGCAATATTGTCGGCTATGACAACCAGCTATATTTCAGCCGGTTATTTACAAAGCAAAAAGGGATGTCACCTCAGAAATACAGAAATGCGATACGGGAAAATAAATAAAAAAATCAAAATAAGAAATTCAAAAGACACAAATAAACCAGCAAACGAATAGAAAATGTTAAAACAAGCAGAAAAAAGAGACCTCCGGAAATTTCCCGGACGGTCTCTCTTTTTTTCTATAAAACTGACACTATGCCAGCAATTCTTTTATCATATCTGAATCATATGTCACACAGGTCATCTTTTCTGCCTCGATCCGATACAAAGCATTAGCTGCAATATGCTCTGCTGCCTGCTCAATATCACGGATACCGGAGGTCCCTTTAAATACATCCATAATAGTATCCAAGGCATCCTCTGTGATCACAATCTCCTCCTCCTTTAAGCCAATACGCTTTAAAACCTTTGGCATTGCAAAACGGGTAAAGATCACACGCTTTTCTTCCAGCGTATAATCCGGAAGCTCAATAACTGCAAAACGTGACATCAAAGGTGCACTGATCGCCTTTTTATCATTGGCAGTAGCAATCGGATATACTCCGGTCGTCGGAATATTACACTCAATATAGTTGTCCGTAAATCCCAGATTATCAAGCAAGGTCAATAACACATCTGCCGGATTTCCGTTTCCTTTTCCTGCAGAGGCTTTATCAAGCTCGTTGATGATAAACAACAGGTTGGAGCTTTCTGCGTTAGCAAAGGCTTCCATAATAAGACCGGGCTTTGCATTGGCATAAATACGTGAGCTTCCTGTAAGCTGCTCCGGATCGTTAATGGAACTCATCTCCAGGGTTGTCCATGACATTTTTAAAATTTTGGCAACCGCATAGGCAATCTGTGATTTACCGGTTCCGGCAGGACCAATCAGCAAAATACCATATGCCGGAAGTGTATGTGTACGGTTGATCTGGATGATAGTCTCGATAATACGCTGCTTCACATTGTCCAGTCCATACAGCTCCTCATCCAGAATTTTTCTTGCCTCAACCGGATCAATCGGCTGAAAATCTGTATTTTTCCACTGAATATTGAGCATGATGGAAAGAGCTCTCTGCGCATGACGTCTCTCTTCGGGCGTAACCTCTGTGGATTTGGCAACTGCCAGATTTCTCCTTGCCCACATACGGATGTTGTCGGGAAGGGTGCTTCCTGCACACATCAGGTAGTCTGTGATACTCTGGATACTGGTAAGCTTCATATCATCTGAATCTTCCATTTCATCAATATCCACGGTTGTCTGTGAAGGTGCATCACTCTGGAAAAGACGCTCAATCATAAACTGCAGAAAACCGTTTTCTCCGGAAATTTTACTGCCACGCATGGCAACTCCGGTTTCATGGATCTTGTATACGGCATACCCCTTATCTGTTGGCTTACCGGACAGGCGAACCATGATATGATTTTCACCAAGCCATTTTATCAGATTTTCAAAACGTGCATCCAGCGTCAGAATATCATGATTGGATTTTTCTTCATCTTTTTCATATACAAAAGCGGTACCGGTTACCGGTGCCATAAACATACCGGATGAATGATGAACCATCTTTTTGTCCCGGTCCTCCAACAGCATGATTGGATGCTCTGCATCTGCAAAATGCTCATCTGTATAAATCAACTCATATGTTTTTTCTGCTTTTACAGCATCTTTCTTTTCCTGGTTAAAATCAAAAACAGGCATATCCCAAACCTCTCATTCGTTTTCTCTTATTGTTACTTCCATCATATTATAATCTATGTTTTATCAGTTATCAATCATACTACGGACTTTTTCCTTGACATCCATGACTTCTTCATAAAACTCTCTTGCGGAAATACGCATGGCACCATGTCCGAGTATAATGATCTGTTCGAGTCCGTCGGAGGTTGCTACTCTCACACGGTGCTCCTGTCCGATCTTTTTGGTAACCTTCTCAATATACATATCGGCTGTCTCCGCCTCTTTGGTATAGACAACATCAATATTGTGATACTTCGTGGCAAAACCATAATTGCCCTTTACCTTGTAAGCATCAAATACCAGGATCAGCCGGCATTTTACAAAGCCCTGATAGTCACACAGAATGTCCATCAGCCTGCCTCTTGCCGCATCAAGATTAGCCTTTGCTAACTCTTTTAATTCATCCCATGCAAAAATAATGTTGTATCCATCCACCAGCAGATACTGCTCTATAGGCTTCTGGGGCTTCTTTTTATACTTCTTCTGATAAGTCTCCTGTGTCACGCTTTCTCCATGTGAAATATAGCGGGTATTTCCACTTCCATATTTCCGGCGCCTGATTGGACCAAATTCGCGTAACATAATTTCTTCCAGTTCTTTTCCAAAACCTTCTGTAGCAGCCTTTTCCCGGCGTCGTCTGTCTGCATCGGCTTTTCGCTGTAAGCGTTCCTCTTCTGTCTCAAAGTGCGTATCATTCTGCAGTACTTTACTTTCCACATGCATATAATTCCGCACCTGGTCCCAGGGCACATAAACACCCGCTCCATGCTCACAAAATACAGATCCGGTCGGATTCCAGTGGTCTCTTTCACTGTCATAGCCTCTTTTTTCAATGACCTCTTCTGCATTGTGACACGGTCCATAACCTCCGTTTGATAGCTTCAGCTGTCCTTCTCCCTTGGTATAGGAATGTACTTCGCTCATATAATCCAATGAGGTAGAAACAGGCACCCGCCCTTTTATCAGGGTCATTTTCTCCGATAATGTCTGTGGCGGCTCAAAAGTACCACTCATCATCTGCATATCATTCATGGTACGACCAATCTGCTCATTGGGAACTGTCAGTTCAAAATTGTAATACGGCTCCAAAAGCATACACTCTCCGCTTTTTAATCCCTGCCGCAATGCCCGATAGGTTGCCTGTCTAAAATCGCCACCTTCCGTATGCTTGATATGAGCCCTTCCGGCAACCAGAGTAATCCGCATATCCGTAATTGCCGAACCGGTCAGCACACCTCTGTGCTCCCGCTCCGCCAGATGCGTCAATATCAGCCTCTGCCAGTTTAAATCCAGTTCATCTTCACTAACCTCGGTATCAAAAACAAGCCCGCTTCCCTGTGGCAGGGGCTCTAATAAAAGATGCACCTCCGCATAATGCCTCAAGGGTTCAAAATGCCCGACGCCTTCAACCGGCGCCGTGATCGTCTCTTTGTATACAATACTGCCTGTCCCAAATGTCACGTCCACATCAAAGCGCTCTTTCATCAGGGACTTCAAGACTTCAAGCTGCACCTTTCCCATGATACGGACATGGATTTCCTGATGCTCCTCATTCCACACGACATGAAGCATCGGATCTTCCTCTTCCAGTTCCTTTACCTTTTTTAAAAGAAGCGCGGCATCCATTCCATCCGGTGGAATCATCTGATATGTCATAACCGGTGATAAAATTCCCTCTCCGGTTTCAGCCTCAATACCGATTCCCTGCCCCGGATAAGTCTTAACCGGTCCTGTAATGGCACACAGCGTTCCTGCCTCTGCTTTCTTTGTCAATTCAAATTTACTGCCTGAATAAAGCCTTATCTGATCTACTTTTTCATCCTGCAGCAATCCTTTTACACGCAGCTCTCCACCTGTGATTTTTAAATAAGTGAGGCGGTTGCCCTGGTCATCCCTGCCAATCTTGTAAACCTTTGCTCCAAATTCTTCCGGATACGAGCAGGCACAAAACCACTGGGCAATCCCTTCCATAAATGCTTTGATTCCCTGATCTTTTAAGGCGGATCCAAAATAAACCGGGAAAATTTTGCGCTCCACAATCAGTCTCTGGATCACGTCTTCTGCTATTTCTCCAGTTTCCAGATACTGCTCCATAGCTTCTTCATCGCTTCCGGCAATTTCTTCCACTGCCTCTGCATTCCATTTTTCCTGCGCCTCTCCATGTATGGAAGTAAAATCGATCATGCCCTCATGCAGCTCTTTTTTTAACTGTTCCATAAGCTCTGTCGCTGCCTGCACCGAATCCTCTTTGCATGCCAGATCCATTTTGTTTACAAAAAGAAAGGTCGGCACCTGATAATCCATCAAAAGTCGGAACAAGGTCCTAGTATGCGCTTGCACGCCATCTGTTGCACTGATGACCAGAATGGCATAATCAAGCACCTGCAATGCTCTCTCTGTCTCTGCGGAAAAATCTACGTGTCCCGGCGTATCCACCAATGTCATGTCTACATCCAGAAATTTCATCCGTGCCAGCTTTGAAAAAATAGTAATTCCACGCTTTTTTTCCAATTCATAATTGTCCAGAAATGTATCTTGATGGTCCACCCTTCCCATGTTTCGGATCATTCCACTATTGTATAATAAAGCTTCTGATAAAGTTGTTTTTCCGGCATCTACATGTGCCAGTATTCCTACGATTGGTTTTTTCATTGTTTTTCCTGTTTCAAATAATTGATAAGTTCTGTATTTCTAGAGTTGCTTTAAGGTAACTATTGTATGAAATTCCTTGTGCCCGGCATCATAATATGTCTGCAGGTCACCATGATATTTTTGAGCAGTCTTTGCAATACTTTTCATACCATATCCATGCTGATAATGATCTTTTTTGTGACTTACAAGTCGCTGAGTATCCTTTGTATATGGAGAATCCTGACAGGAATTGATCATGGAAATGATCGTTATAGCTGCTGTTTCATGTTTAGTCACATTCAAATCTATGTATCCGTCTGTCGTTTTTTTCACAGCTTCAAAAGCATTGTCCAACAAATTACAAAAAAGCGATGTCAGATCCATATCTTCAACAAAGCAAAGCGTCTCCTTTCGGATATCTACATGAAATCCAATGCCCATATCCAGACACTGCTGCCGGTATCTATATAATAACATATTTAGCATTTCATTATCACAAATTCGCGCCACAGTTTGTAGAACAGGCGCTTTCGTAAGCTTCTGTATATAGGCATTCATTTTTTGGTATTCCTGCTGCTCTCCCAGAATCGAGACCGTCTGCAGGTTCTTTTTAATATCATGAACCAAAATATTCTGCGTTTCCGTCTGATTCAAAAGCAATTTATAATACTCAGAAAAATCATGTTCCTTTTGTAACAGAATCTGCATTTCTATAAATTCATCATTTTTCCTTTGATTGTAGCTGTATATTGCAAACATAAGGATATTTACCAACAGTAAAAGTGTTGATGCCATGGATAAAAGCCACTCATACTTTGAGTCCAGATCACAATTTCGGCCGACGGAATATAAGATCACCATAATCAGAATAGAAACTGCCGGAATGATAATCAAAAGCAAAGACGTCTGTTCATAACTTTTAACACCGTTCACTTTTTTCTTAAAAATACAGGCAAGAATGAGAACCAGAATAAAATATACTGCCTTGCTTAAAACAGCCCAGATTATATATGATACAAACGACGCGCTGTCACTTCCATAGGGAAATACTATCTGAAGAGTAGACAATTCACTCAATGCCATAACCGCGGTAATCGTTGCGGTATGCAATAGAGCAATGTACCATTTGATATCACAAAAGATCATGATATAAATAAAATTTCCCAACACAAAACACGCATTATTCAGCCAGACGATTTTCATCTGAGAAATGACAAATAGACACAGATAAATAGCAGCAAGTGCAAAGAGACGTTTTTTCCGTTTACCTTTTTGAGAAAAAACAATCGACACATGGAATAATAGGCCTCTTTTGCGGAGCTTTTTGTTATCTGATTAACTATCTTATCAAAAAAAGAAAACATTCTTCTTGAAATTACCGCCAGCTCCTTTAGGAGCCAGCAGTAATTCTTTTTACCATATAGAAAATACAATTCCGGCAAGTGGTGACAACACGATCATAATCATAGAAAACGTAAACGATTCCATTGATATAAGTGTTTGTAGAGTTACAATTTCATCTCAGGCATTTTCAATCTTTTTCTTGAAACTTTATCCTTCACACATTATAATATACATAAAAAAAAGCAACCGCCCACAAAGTGGTTAGCCTCGTAAATGGTTATTTAATAAGCCACTCGTCCGCCAAGACAAGAGTGGCTTATTTATTTTCGCTTATTATTCCTATCTATGTAGGTAAGCAGCGCCATAAGAAAAGTCCCATAAACACTAAGTTTACGGGACTTTTCATATATCATTTTGAAAATTCTAAATTAGCAAACACCCTGAGCTAACATAGCATCTACAACTTTCTCAAATCCGGCGATATTAGCACCAGCAACATAGTCTGTATTGCCGCCAACTGTCATGTCATATCTCTTAGCAGCGTCTGAAATGTTAGCATAGATTGTCTCCATGATACCTTTCAGCTTGCCATCAACTTCTTCGAATGTCCATGAAAGTCTTTCAGAGTTCTGGCTCATTTCAAGTGCAGAAGTAGCAACACCACCGGCATTAGCTGCTTTACCACCAACGAATAATACGCCATTCTCCTGTAAGTATTTGGTAGCATCCAGAGTAGTAGGCATGTTAGCACCTTCTGTTACGGATTTAACACCGTTAGCAACTAACATCTTAGCATCCTCGATATCCAGTTCGTTCTGTGTAGCGCAAGGAAGTGCTAAATCTACTTTGTACTGCCATACACCATGCTCACCGTTCTGTTTTGCATGATATTCAGCTGAAGGTTTAGCTGCAGCATACTCTGTTAAACGAGCACGTTTTACTTCTTTAACCTCTTTTAATAATGCAACGTCGATTCCTTCGGGATCATAGATCCAGCCTGTTGAATCTGAACATGTAACAACCTTTGCTCCTAATTCCTGAGCTTTTTCGATTGCGTAAATAGCAACGTTACCTGAACCGGAAACAGCTGCTGTCTTTCCTTCAAGGCTCATGCCGTGATCTTTCCATAATGCGTTTGTCAGGTATAATAAACCATAACCTGTAGCCTGAGTACGTGCCAAAGAGCCGCCCCATGTAAGTCCTTTACCTGTTAATACGCCTTCGAACATTCCCTGAATTCTCTTGTACTGGCCAAACATGAAACCGATTTCACGAGCGCCTGTTCCGATATCACCGGCAGGAACATCGATATCAGCACCAATGTATTTGCCAAGCTCTGTCATAAAGCTCTGGCAGAACGCCATGATTTCTCTATCTGATTTGCCCTTAGGATCGAAATCAGAACCACCTTTACCACCACCGATCGGAAGTGTTGTCAGTGAGTTTTTGAAAATCTGCTCAAATCCTAAGAATTTGATAATACCTAAGTTTACAGAAGGATGAAGTCTTAATCCTCCTTTGTAAGGTCCAATTGCATTGTTAAACTGTACACGGAAACCACGGTTAACCTGTACCTGTCCGTTGTCATCCACCCACGGAACTCTAAACATAATCTGACGATCCGGCTCAGTAATTCTTTCAAGGATTGCATTTTTTCTGTAAAGCTCCTCATTTGCATCGATTACCGGACGTAAAGAATCCAAAACTTCTGTTACTGCCTGTAAAAATTCAGGCTGATCTGCGTTTTTCTTCTGGACGATCTCCAGCACTTCATCAACATATGACATGTGACATGTCCTCCTTTAGTTTATATATAATTTACAGAGCTGGTACGCCTTTGCACCTTTCTCCATTATACATGCATTATCGGTATTTAGGCAAGTAAAATTTTAACACGGTAACGTGAAAAAATTTCAATTTTCAAACGGATATTTCAATCCGATTTCTTTACGGATATGATCCATCTGCTTCATAATGATCATCGTATCTGCATGCGACATTTCCGCACATTCTTTTTTATGCCATTTTAAAGCCTTTTTACATGCTTCAATTTCATATTCATAGCCTGTTATCTGCTTGGGAGCCTTTTTAAACAGCTTTCTCTTGTAATCCTTATCATAAACGGCAATGGATTCAAAGTTATTGATATTCTCAATAACGATCACACCTTCCGTTCCCTGAATGATTCCTTTTCTGTCTCCTACCGTTTCCATAGATGTATTGAGCACAGCCATCGAACCGTCCTGATAACGGATCGTAATGCTGTCATGTGCATCCACGCCTTCTTTGGTCATAAGCGCAACTGCATGAATATCATCCACAGACGATGATTTAAACATATCAGCAAATGTCAGTGCATAAACTCCGACATCCAGCAAAGCTCCTCCGGCCAGATCCGCCTTTACCAGACGTTCTTTATTAAGCATCGGATAAGACAGGTTTGCCGTAATCATACGCGGTGTACCGATCATTCCACTCTTTATCACTTTTTGGATAGTCTCAGCCATAGGCATATAACGCACCCACATAGCTTCTGTAATAAAAACGCCTTTCTTTCTTGCATATGCAAGCAATTCCTCTGCCTCTTCTGCATTGACGCAGAACGGTTTTTCTACTAAAACCGGCTTTCCGGCATCAATACACATCCTGGCATGCTCATAATGAAACGGATGCGGTGTTGCTATATATACAAGCTCTACAGCCGGATCCGAAAGCATGTCCTCATAGCTTCCATATGGTCTGGTAACCTGATGAATGGAAGCAAACTCCATGGCTTTATCAATACTTCTGGATGCAACCGCATACATTTCAGCTCCACGCATCCGGGAAACCGTATCTGCCATAACTGCCGCAATTTTTCCGGCACCGATAATACCAACTTTAATCTTTGCCATAATATCCACCTCTCTGCTTATACACTTCTTTATCGATTCTTGTCGTGACCCCGGATATCTGTCTTGTGACTTTCATCCTGCGACAACATCATTTTAACAAAGAAAAAAGCTATTGCAAAGTGTTTTTGCAATAGCTTTTTATTTGTTAAGTAATTACTGGATATCAACAAAATCGGATTTTACATAACCAGTCTTGCCATTATAGTCGATCTTGCACCAACCATTGGCATTTTCATAAAGTGTATATGTTTCACCAAGATAAATAGTACCAAGGTATTCTCCATCTTCACTTGCGGAAGCACGTACTCTTACGCTTTCCTTGGGTGTAACCTTTCCGGAAGCTGTAGAGGTTGTTGTTTCTGTTGTCTCCTGAGCAGTTGTATCTGTTGTAGCCTCTGTTTCTGTATTGTCAACTGCAGCATCTGTTGTTTCAGCAGGAGCGCTGGACTGTAAGAAGTCAGATTTGATATAACCTTCCTGTCCATTGTAATCTACTTTACTCCAGCCATTTTCTTTGACTTCCAGTCTGGTCAACGTTGTACCGGCTTCGACCTGTCCGAGACGATCAGCGTTTTCACTGTCGGATACTCGTACATTAACCTTGTCAGTTGTTGTGACTGTTTCATTGACGGTAGCTGTTGATGCAGTCTCTGTAGCCTCTTCTGCTGCTGCATTAGCTGCGGCTTCTGCCTGTTTGGCAGCTACTGCTTCATCCAGTTTGGCATCAATGCTTTCCATATAGCTGTTTAATGCAGCATCGGAAGCGATTGCATCGGAGAAAGCTGCCTGAACAAGACTGTAGTAATTTGCAATCTTTTCACCGGATACCACACCCTGTACATAGGTAAGTGTAGCTTCATCCACATTACTGTCAATATATAAGTTGCCGTTTTCATCAGTTCTTACATATGTTGCCTGTAAGCCGGGAGCCTTGGTATCAATTCCGACAAATTTTGTTTCACTGTAAATCAAAACAATGTATTCGCCTGCATTTGCTCCGGGTTCATCAAAAATCAAAATATTATCATAAGCTTCAATATCTGCAGCTCTTGTCTCAAGTCTGATCTTTTCTTCCTCGGAAACATCTTTTTTCACAGATGAAACTGTTGCAGAATCACCATCTTTTAATGCATTGTAATACAATGTGATCAGATTGATGATGTCCTGATTGGTGGTTGTCTCCATTCCGTCCGGTGGTGTTACAATCGCAGTATCTGCAGACATTGTCACTTCCTGTGAATTGTCTGAGACTTCATCAGATGTGTTATCTTTGCTCTTACCGCATCCGGTACAAACAAGTGTCAATCCCATAACCGCGATCAGAAGCATAATCTTAGATATATGTCTGTTGTTTTTATTTTTCCCCATTCCCAACATAAATGCGTGAGATGATTTAGCCATAATATACGTCCTTCCTTTGTTTTATAAGATCATAATATAGCGTACCCGAGAGGAATCGAACCCCCATCGGCTGAACCGGAATCAGCTGTTTTATCCGTTAAACTACGGGTACATAAATATTACGAAATTGTTACAACTCGTTTATAATATCATAAAACCCATAGTTTGACAAGTTTTGATCGTTAGAAACTTACCGACGGAATCATCAATTTTTCGGAAGAATATTTATAATAGTAGAAATGATTTGATAAAACCTCTTCCTTTGCTACCTGATCACGGTTAATATCCTTTATCATATTATCCATTTCATCATAATCTTCTTTTCCGGATACCGGGAGTACGATCACTTCATGAATACTGCTCGGCAGAATAACCAGATCCGTACCGAGTTTTTCGGCCATCTGTTTTAAGACACCGGGATAACAGATCACAGATGCCCCAAAATAATTATCCTGATTGCTCAGAATATACATCGGCATTTCTTTCTGGATATTTTCCATATCCTGTCTGATACTATCAGCTTCAATTCCTTTATGCTGCAGCATTTCCACAATCACATCATCCATATTGCTGACACGAAGCGGCATGATCTCTGCACTGTTTTTCATGGCAGTCTGATGCAGGGTATGTTTATCGATCTTCCACATTGCCAGATGTTCATTTTCGATCTGGATGGACGCCTTTGTCTTTGCACTGTTGTTCCGGCTTATCACATAACAATATGTGATGGCAAGATCCAGAAAAGGTGTATAAGGAATATCCTGCAGTCTTTCTTTATTTTCCTCATAAGAGACCAGCTTGATGACAATACGGTTTTTCGCCTGTGCAAAGCATTCAAAACCATGAATATCAATCTGCGGATTGCCGTATTTTTTAAATACATAGACCATTTCCTCTGCTACTGTCGGCAGATCATAGTGATCCAGATATTTTTCATAAAAATCGTCCAGCCGTAAATTGGGAGAAGCGCAGCTGCCTTTTCTGATAACAGAGCAGGCTTTATAAGTCACACCATTATTTTTTACCGTGTCATGGATGTCAATTCTGACATTTTCTCCCATTTTATCTTCAATTTCCGATTTAACTGCGTCAACAAACTCTAAAAAATTTAATTTTTCCATGATTTTTTCCTTTCGATTTGAAATTAGATTTTCATAACCGTGCCTGTATTTTCAACCATAGCCGGTATGAAAAAAGATTTGAAATAAGATTAATAATAAAATACGCAATAAAAAGCGCAATTAAAAAGGCAACAGACTCATCATCTATTGCCTAAAGCTTTCTGATATCAGAAGATTGCCAATATGCTTATACACGTGATAAATATTCACCTGTACGAGTGTCGATCTTGATCACTTCACCCTGATTAACAAATAACGGAACCTTAACCTGTGCACCGGTCTCAACGATTGCGGGCTTGGTAGCTCCGGTAGCTGTATCACCTTTAAATCCGGGCTCTGTCTCTGTGATCTCCAACTCTACAAACAACGGAGGCTCAACTGCAAATACATTGCCGTTGTGAGAACATACCTTAACCATTTCGTTTTCTTTTACAAATTTCATTGCATCGCCAACTTCATCTGCGCTTAATGAAATCTGATCATATGTCTCTGTATCCATGAAATTGTATAAATCTCCGTCTGCATATAAATACTGCATATCTTTTCTATCAATACGTGCTGCTGGGAATTTTTCAGTAGGACGGAAAGATGTTTCTACAACACCACCGTTTTTGATGTCTTTGAGCTTTGTACGCACGAAAGCTGCACCTTTACCGGGTTTTACGTGCTGGAACTCAATGACCTGGCATACCTTGTTATCATACTCGATGGTCATACCATTTCTGAAATCACCTGCTGTAATCATGATTATATCCTCCTAAATTCACATTCAATTTTTCACGTCATAATTCTCTAATAGTTTATACTAAAAACAAACAATTTTCAACTGTTTTTTATCTGCAATTTACAATTTGCAGCTTTATCATAATCTGTTATCTTCTTTGTGTGGATGAGCGATCACATAATCAATGGCCTCAAGATATCCTTCCAGTCCATGTCCGTAAATCTGATGATCGCAGGCAGCCTTGGTAACGGATACTTTTCTGAAATCCTCTCTCTTGGTAATATCAGAGATATGGATTTCAACCTTTGGCATGGTCGTAACAGAAGCCAGCGCATCATGGATGGCATAGCTGTAATGTGTAAACGCACCGGGATTGATCACGATGCCCTCTGTTCCGTCAAAATAGGCATCCTGAATCCTGTCTATGATTGCACCTTCATGATTGCTCTGGAATACTTCGATCTTGCAATGGCAGCTCTCTCCCTTATCGGAGATCATCTTGAGCAGTCCGTTGTAATCTGTTGTTCCGTAAATTCCTTTTTCACGGATCCCCAGAAAATTGAGATTGGGTCCGTTAATAACCAAAATTTTCATCTTTGTCACCTTCATTTTTATTTTTAACCGTTATTCTGTTTTTATAATACCTTGAATTTCCGAAAGAATTTCTTCAAACGACTTTCCATCCACATCCACAACCGCCGTTGCAGCCTTTTCATATATAGGAGAACGTTCGGCAAGCATTTCGGTTATTTTCTTTTGTGGATTCTCACACTGTAATAATGGTCTAGTGGTATCGTTTTTCAGACGTTCATATATGGTATCCGGTTTTGCCCTGAGATATATGACATTTCCGAGCTTTTTCAAAAGCTCCCTGTTTTCTGCCCTGAGAGGAAGTCCGCCTCCGACCGATATGATATACCGGTCTTTATACTCCAGAATGCTTTTTAACATATCTGTTTCCATCTGTCTGAAAGCCGCTTCGCCCTCTGTGGCAAAAATATCGGAAATTGTTTTTTCATATTGTTGTTCAATCATTTTATCGGTATCAAGCATTGCAACTCTCTCCCTGTAGGAGAGTTTTATTCCTATTGTTGTTTTACCACAGCCCATATATCCGATTAATATTGTATTATTCATCAACCTTTGTTTTTTCCTTCATCAAATCGTATATTTTATCACACAGGTCATCATCAACCTGCACACCATTCCAAAGCTCATATGCATCAACTCCCTGATACAACAGCATTCCAAGGCCATTGCAGACCTTTACACCGGCGTTTTTGCAAAGCTTCATAAACTTCGTCTCTGCCGGTTTATATATGATATCCACCGCATTATCCAGAAGCTGATAAAATGCCGGATCTTCTATAACAGCGGAATCACAATCCGGATACAGGCCGACGCTGGTTGCCTGGATGCACAAATATTTTTTATGAGGAAGCCTTGTATAATCAGAAAGCACCAGACCGCTTACAACATCTGTATCCATAGCCCGGTTTACTTCCTCAGCCACAGCTACAGCCTTGTCAACAGAACGGTTCAGGATGTATACATGTCCGGCCCGCTCCGAAACCATCAGAAAAGCAATCGCTCTGGAAGCTCCTCCGGCACCAAGCAGGATAACATCTCTGCCCTCTATGATGATATTTTCCTTTATCATGGCTCGTCTTAAGCCTGTCATATCGGTATTGTATCCCTTAAAACCGCCCTCCACTCTTACAAGCGTATTGACAGCTCCTATTTTTTCTGCCAGAGGATCAATCTCTTTTAAAAATGGAAGCACCGCACTTTTATGCGGAACCGTCACATTCAGTCCCTGTATATTGAGCCCGTATGCACCCTTTACGGCAGCCTCTACCTGATCTTTTACCACATGAAACGGCACATAGACTAAATTGTCGCCATGATCTTTTGCAATGGAATTGTGTATAAGCGGTGATAATGTATGCTCAACCGGACACCCGATCAATCCGCAGGTTTTGGTCAGTCCGTCAATTTCTCTCATGTTTTCACTTCTCTTTCTGTTTTTATTTCTTCTTTTTAAGATCTTTTTTGAATTTCTTTTTATAAAAATGCAGTACGATACGCTCCAGATATCTTTTTAAAATGATCTGGATCTCTTCTTTTTTATCGATTGGTTTTACCAAAATGCTGTAAATACCGCATCTTCTGGCTCCCCAGACATCTGTAAAAAGCTGGTCTCCAATAAAAACCGTCGTACCGACATCTGTATGCATCCGTTCCATAGCCTGTTGATACCCTTTTTTTGACGGCTTTCCGGCTTTGTAAATATAGGATGCACCTTCTACCGCATCGCAAAACATTTTGACCCTCGGCTCCTTATTGTTGGACAAGAGCATCATGGAAAAGCCAATCTCATGCAGTCTGTGAAACAGGGCAATGGCTCTTTGGTCAGCCGGAGCTCCATGCTCAACCAGTGTATTGTCGATATCAAAAATCAGCCCCCGGATTCCCTTTTGATACAGGGCTTCAAAATCTATTTCATAAGTTGAATCCATCCAGATATCCGGATAAAAATTTTGAAACATAAAACGAATTTCCTTTATACATTTTTATCTGTTGCTATAAAAAAGCCCGGAGAATACCGATCAATCCTCCGAGCTAATCATATCAAATATTTGTAAAAAATAAAACTGCTTTATTTCATAATGACAATTCCATCAGCTGTGGAATTGTTGATCATTCCAATATTGGATGCATCTCCGACAAAATAACGGTACTGATCTAAGATCTGATCCTTTTTCACATCAGAAAGTGCCTGATCCATATCAAGCAGGGTAATATCACTTTCCTTGCCGATATAATCGTATGTATCTCCGGTATTGAAATTTAAGGAAATATCTTCAAGGCTTATAGCATTGCGTCGTGCATCATTGGTCTTTTGCACAACATCTGCCTTTTGAGGAAGCTGCGCCTCCATCTGCTTTTTCTGTTCATCCTGTGCCTTTACGGTTGCTACGTCGACCTGCTTGATATGCATAGCCGGCTGGCTCTGATAAAAACCACCTATTGCTCCGATACCCATGCTATTCACCACCTTTTGTCTTTTATTATAATATATATCGACCATTTTCGTCAAAAATAAAGTCCCGGATCAGATTCATTACTAAATTTATGCATTATATTTCATCGGCTCAACATCAAAACCCTTTTTTAATTGCTAAAACAATCTTCAATTTGACTATAAAAAAGAAGATGGATATACTTATTTTATATGGTAAACAACTTATGCGGGGGTATTTATGAACAAAATAACCAACACGGAAGCGCCAGAACGCAATTATGTACTGGAGCTTTGGCGTTTTATTTTCTGTATTATGGTATTGGGATTTCATTTTTTCAGTAAAATTGATTCCAAGCTGTTTCATGTCGGATATCTCGGCGTCGAATTTTTCTTTCTGGTTTCCGGATATTTTATCGGTAGCTTTTATTTCAGGCAACTGGAAGGCAGGGATTTGGGGAATCGCCTGAAATCAGTCGGCCATTATATACTCTCCCGCTTCAGACGTCTGTATCCGCTATATTTTGCAGCCCTTATCGTCATGCTCATCATAAAGCTTCTGATCGGTCAGCTCACATTTTCCATGCTGCCATCCACATTAAAAAGCTGTTATGCCGAATTTCTCATGCTGCAATGGACTCCTTTGGGAAATGAAGTGTTGATCTCAGCAGACTGGTATGTTCCGGCTGTCTTTTTCGGCGGAATCTTTTTTGTTATCCTCTTAGCACTGACCGAAAAGATTGGAGGTTATCTGTTAGCCCCTGCTATCAGCTTCTTCCTTTACCGGTATTATTACCTGCTGATTGGAAAAATAGATGTCATCATCTATCATCATTGCATTTTGCGTGGCATTGCCGGATTGGGGCTCGGTATCTTTATTTATTTTATCTGCCAATCTATTCCTGCAATTTCTGCGAAACTGGCCGCTCCATTTTTTATTGCAGCCAATCTCATCGTCATTGGTGTGTTTATATACAGCCAGTTTGGACATCGATCAAAATGGGACTTTTTTATAATCGGCCTTTATGCATTCAGTCTCCTTCTTTTGATGCTTGCCGGTACTCCCAAGCTTCCTGAACCGGTGCAAAAGGCTTTTGGTTTTCTTGGAAAAACCACCTATCCGATATATATTTTACAGATGCCGGTGATTGAACTGCTTCTTGCGACAAATGTTTTGTATGCTCTGATAATTATGAAATAAATAGTCTGGTTTATCATATAGGCAGCAAATCATAAATTTGTACAGGATTAAAAATTAGTCTACAGATTTTCATATATTATAAATCACAAGACTATATAAAAACACAAAACTAATACAAAAAACAAAGGCAAAAAAATGAATCAGACAACAAATACATCCACAACTTCATCAACAACAAACACTCCCATTGCTTTCGCAAAGGAATACAATCATTCACAGACTGTCAAAATCGGCTGTTCAGATTGCAAGGGCTGTAATAAATGCTGTGAAAATATGGACGACTCCATCATTCTGGATCCGTATGACATGTGGCAGTTTACCTCTGCACTAAAGCTTTCTGACGGCTCTTATGCCACTTACGAGATTCTCACTTCCGAGGATGGTCCTCTGGAGCTTTCAAGCCATGATGGTCTGATCATGCCCAATATCAAAATGGTTGCGGATGAACGTTTTGCGCATATCAATCCGGACCGTGGTGTCTGTCCATTTTTAAATGCACAGGGCAGATGCTCCATCCACCCGATCCGTACCGGTCTCTGCCGTCTTTATCCTCTTGGACGCAATTTTTATCCGAATAAACTGACCTATTTTATCTTAAATGAAGATCTCGGCTGTCCGGCTAAAAACAAATCCTATATCCGTATCTCTGACTGGCTCGAAATTGCTGATTTGGACCAATACGAAGCCTTCCAGTTAAAATGGCATCAAATAAAGCTGCAGACCAGGGCAAAAATGCACGATCCACAGCTTTCTTTTGAAACGAAAAAAACTCTCTCTATCAGGTTTTTAAATTGTTTTTATAAAACTCCCTATCCACAGGATTTTTATCAGGAATTTTATAAACGGGCTGATGCATTTACAATACAATCGGTTCAAAACGAAGTCTGATATCCGGCAGTGCATTTATCGTATAATAATAATTGACTGCCCAGTCCTCTCCCTGTGAAGGATCATTTTCACCACTCGCCGGCGGTGCAAATATATGCAAATCCATTTCACACGGTCCTGTAATCGCCTGATCAAAAAATGCAGGCATAAAATCAACAAATGTCACTCCACTTGCTTTGTAAAACCATCTTCCATTCAGTTCCATCATCAAATTAGCCTCTGCTAACTCATCCTTGAAGTAAACCTCTGCAAACACCGGATTGCCCTCCAGGGATAATGTGACGGAAAGACCTTCTGCATCTTCAGCTCCGCCCCAGCGTAAGGTAACCGGCAGGCTGGCTTCTTCCTGTGCCTCTATTCCAGGCTTAAAGAAATCATCATTGATAATATCCCTGTATGCAGAAAGTACCGGCTGCTCAATACCAACCTCAGCATTGTTGGGATCTGTAATCTCCAATCCAAGTCTGCCATCATCCCGGAACTGATAAAATGTCAGTCCGCTAAACCATCTTTCTTTGTCTTCCTTTACCATGCGGCAGAATTCCTGTACCATCTTTACCTGATCAAAAGGTCCGGTCACATCCCCATCCGCATTAAATTCCGACATTACCATCGGCTTTGCCACACCATCATTCAGTTCCTTAAAACGCTCAAAGCTTCGTTTTGTCAGATCATAAACGGTCTCAACCAAATCACGCTTGTGCTGGAAATTTTCTTTTTCCGCTACCTCATAGGGCCAGCCCCAGTTGAGCGCCATATACTTATCAACTGACCAGATATCCGTCGTCCGGACAGCCTCGGCAAATTCTTTTTCATATAGAATCTCTTTTACATCCGGGTTGGGATCTTCAATTCCGCCAATACAGAGAATGGTCTGTACATTGGGCGCATACTCCTTGATAATCTTGTGGAAGCGCACATAAAAATCCGCAACCTCCTGATAGGATGCTCTTTTATTGAAAGAAAACCAGCTTCCGGTCGCCTCATGATTTACCCTAAGCATCATACGGCCAAATGGCTGCAGATCCTTGGCTATTGCAATAATATGTTCATCCGAAACGTGTGGATCACAGGTAAGCGTCAGGATCACATCCTGTCCATGCCTTCTGACATCACGCATACAGGCAAACGGCTCTCCATCGCGGCTGCCGTTAAGGCCGCCTCCATAGGTGAAATAATCATCATACGGATAATCCCAGGCAAATGACACATCCTGATCGGCATAAGCATCCCTTGCACGTGCAGGCCAGCCTTCATCAAGCGGATAATAACAATACATCAGATTGATGCCTCTGTGCGGTCTGTGCATTTTTTGCAATATATAGTCTTGGTTTACATAACTCCCTCTTTCACTGCCATCGCCCAGATCAACGGCAAACTTGGCAGGGGTCAGTAAAATTTTCTTTAAACGATTCATATTCTGCTCCATTCTTTTTCCCTGATATTTTTCTTTTTTATCATACAATTTATCCGAATGAAATGCCAGCCAAAATCTGTTTTTTGCCATCTTTTAGCGGAAAAACATCGAAATACTATTTACTATTTTTCCAAAATGTTTTAGTATTTTAGGTAATGAAATAAAAATCATATTATTATAAGGAAAAGGAGATATTGAATATGAATCTTTCACCTCTTCAGAAGGCAAGATATGAGTACACTCCCAAGCTTCCGGGAATGCTCAGAAACGGTATTTCAGAAATCTGTGTAAAGGAAGGCGCTGAAACAGCAAGTGTTGCTGATCAGGACAAGATCAAAGCTCTCTTCCCCAACACATATGGAAAAAAGGAAATCACATTTGAAAAAGGTCAGAATACAGCTGCTGCTAAAAAACAGGTAGTTGGTGTTATTCTTTCCGGTGGACAGGCTCCTGGCGGACACAATGTTATCACAGGTCTCTATGATGCATTAAAAGCAACCAACAAGGACAATGAGCTTCTTGGTTTCAAGGGTGGCCCGGACGGACTTTTAAATAATGATTATGTTACATTTGATGATGCTTTCATCGATGCATACAGAAATACAGGTGGTTTTGACATCATCGGTTCCGGCCGTACAAAGCTCGAAACCAAAGAACAGTTTGCTATCGTTGCTGAAAACGCAAAGAAAAACGGACTGACAGCTATCGTTATCATCGGTGGTGATGATTCCAACACCAACGCTGCTACACTTGCTGAATACATGGCAGCTAACAACACTGGTATCCAGGTAATCGGATGCCCTAAGACAATCGATGGTGACTTAAAGAACGAAGATATCGAAGCTTCTTTCGGTTTTGATACAGCTACCAAGACATACTCAGAAGTAATTGGTAACATCGAAAGAGATGCTAACTCAGCTAAGAAATACTGGCACTTTGTAAAGGTTATGGGACGTAGTGCTTCTCACGTTGCTCTGGAATGTGCTCTTGAAACACAGCCCAACATCTGCCTGATCGGTGAAGAAGTAAAAGCTAAGAAGATGTCTCTTGCACAGATCGCAGGCCAGATTGCTGACTCTGTAGAAAAACGTGCAGCTAACGGTGACAACTTCGGTGTTGCTATTATCCCTGAAGGTATCGTAGAATTCGTTCCTGAGTTCTCAGTACTGATCGCTGAAATCAACGAACTTCTTGCCGGCAGCAAAACAGAAGAATTTAATGCTCTTCCTGACTGGGCTGCAAAATATGCATTTATCGAAAGCGGACTTACAAAAGAATCCATGGCAGTATTTGCTATGCTTCCCCAGTTCGTTCAGCAGCAGTTATTCTTAGAGAGAGATCCTCACGGAAACGTACAGGTATCCTTGATCGAATCTGAGAAATTATTCTCTGCATTAGTAAAAGACGAACTTGAAAAGAGAAAAGCAGCCGGCACATACAAAGGAAAATTCAGTGCATTACATCACTTCTTCGGATACGAAGGAAGATGCGCATTCCCTTCTAACTTCGATGCTGACTACTGCTACTCACTTGGTTACAATGCATTCATGCTGATCTCTTACGGCTATACCGGATATCTTTCAAAAGTATCCAACCTTTCTAAACCCGCTGATGAATGGGTTGCAGGTGGTATGCCGATCACTAAGATGATGAACATGGAAAGAAGAAACGGTGAAGACAAACCGGTTATCCGCAAAGCTTTAGTAGAGCTTGATGGTGCTCCTTTCAAATACTTCGAAGCACACAGAGATACATGGGCTGTTGAAACAGCATTTACTTATCCCGGTGCTATCCAGTATTACGGACCTTCTGAAGTATGTGATCTTACAACAAGAACACTTGCTCTGGAAAAAGGTGTCAACTAATATTTAAAGATATTACTTTTGACAAGTAAAAATGGATATTAAAAATTCCCCGGTCATTATGACCGGGGAATTTTTTTAGCTTTCATATCAAATTGCTATATATTAAGAGTTAGCGATAGCTGCCTGTGCTGTCATGAGCGGGTAACGTTATTTTTTGAGTTTTCAACATGCTCTTCTTCCAATCGGTAGTATCAATACTGAAGGTCTCGTTACCAAGCTTAGGGTTAAGATACCATGAGAACACTCCCTTGTCAAAAACAATTCTATCGACAAATGCATCGATCATTGTTTCAGGAATCTTCGCTCTCGGGTCAAAGGCCTGCATCTTAATAAACTCCGTCAAGCTTTCGATGCGCCTCTGCTTCAGCTTGTCATCTTCCGATTCGAGAATCTGTTGTTTACACTCATTATTCGTTTTTTCGAGGCTCATGATTTGATCTTCAAGCTTCTGCTTCTTCTGACGGAATACCTCACGGGAGATATCGCCTTCCGTACACATATCAACCAGCACAGCAATCTGCTTTTTCAACTTATCGATCTGCTTAATGTTGTTCTCTACCTTTTCCTTATCGGATGAACCATCAGTCATACGAACATCAAGCAAATCGCCTGCCATAGCAATTGCTTCTTCATAAATGGCCTGTCTGTTAGTCACAAGTTTTTTGAAGATGAAGTCGGCCATGATATCAAGTCTCCACTGCATGAAGGTTGTATTATCACATATACCTTCGATATCTAAGCCCCTCTTCAATCTCATAGCTGGTGTTCCGGTACGTAATTGACCATAACACTGAAAAATGAAAGAAGTATCACCGGTCTTTGACTTATGTGCTAGTCTACGATTCATTGCATGTCCGCATGTACATCTGCATTTAGCAGCCCACACATTCTTACAAGGAGACTGACCTTTTCTAATGATATTCCCATGCTCGTCTTTCTTAACCGTACTTCTTTTTTCCTTAAGTCTTTGAGCTTCATCAAATACTTCCGGAGTAATGATTGCTTCATGGGAGCCTTCCACATAAATCTTTTCAATCTCACCGTG
Source organism: uncultured Lachnospiraceae bacterium (assembly GCA_900317505.1). GTDB lineage: Bacteria > Bacillota > Clostridia > Lachnospirales > Lachnospiraceae > UBA2882. Next base: position 128,702 of record ONHB01000003.1, read on the forward strand.
GTTATTGATTTTCTTCTGAGTAAGATAATCCGGCACGTACTGCTTACGATATTCAATGCGTCCACAGTAAAAAGAATTACTTAAAACCCTGTTGATATTACCTGCTTGCCATCTTGTAAGTCCGGAAGCAGTCTTGCGACCTTCCTGTTCCATGATGTCCTGTATCCTTCTAACACCATTTCCTTCAAGATACAGTTCAAAGATTCTTTTTACTGTTTCTGCCTGCTCTTTGTTGATAACCAAATTACCATCAACACGGTCATATCCAAGGATATTTCCATTACCGTAAAGAACACCATTTTTAAAAGAAATCATTTGACCGGCTTTAACACGCTGTGAGATTTTCTTACTTTCATTCTGAGCAAGGGTAGCCATGATTGATAATCTAAGCTCTCCGTCCTCATCATTCAGTGTCCAGATATTGTCTTCTGTGAACCACACCTCCACGCCATAAGTTTTGAGGATTCTTGTTTGCTGTAACGTATCTACGGTATTTCTGGCAAAACGAGAAACCTCCCTAGTGACTATAAGATCAAATCGTCTATCTTTGGCATCTTGCATCATCCGAAGGAACCCCTCTCTTTTATTAATAGAAGTTCCGGTAATTCCTTCATCAATGTATCTTTCGACGAGTTCCCACTCAGGATGCCTTCCGAGCAGCTCATCATAATACTGCACCTGGTTTTCCAAGGCTGAAATCTGTGCCTCGTGTTCTGTAGAGACACGGGCATATATAACGACTCTACGTTTCACACGTTAACCTCATGTCTTTCCAGATGCCATATACGGATTTCGTATACAATATCATTATAAATCCTTAGTTACTCTTTATCAACGGGAACATTATGTTTTTTTGCTATATACTCAAGTTCGTTCTTTGTTATCTTCCCGTCATCGCAAAGCTGCTTCATAATGTCAAAAGCAGCTAGCTTTATCGCCATTTCCTCGACTTCGGGAGGAAAGGTAATATCAGGCATATCTTTCATGCTGTTTCCTCCCTAAATTTTGTCAATGAAATAGGCAGTCATATCTTCAATAAAGTCCTTATGGATTCGACTCGCACGTTTACGCAAAGCCTCCAAAGATATCCCTGTTTCATCAGATAGTTGGTTATAGTTTTTACTATGATTAAGTAAGGGAATAATAATCCTCTGTTCTTCCGGCATGAGTGTGTAGAGATGCTTGTCAAAAGCAGCAAACTCTTCTCTCATTACGACAAGGACTCTATGCTTCCTCTTAATCCGTTCCTGTGCTTCCTTAGGAATAAGGTTGCTTAAGTTAATAGCACCGCTTCCGTCAATACTTTCCTCTAAAATCACGTTATTAACCGCCTGCTGTGCTGTCGGATCACTGTGATGTCCTAGATTTTGAATACGAACCCCAAGCTCGTCCCTGTGGTGACTGCGGCTAAACTGTTCTTCAGCCTGAATCTCATAAATGAGCTTCGTCTTGCAATCATCAAGGATTCCTGTAAAGGAGCAATAATGGGAATATATCAGCTCAGCACGGTCTCTTGCAGAACCTTCTTCATATGAATCTAAGATATTAATAGTCTTGGCCATATTCCCACCTCCTTTACTGCAACTTCTTCATGTAGTACCACTCAAGGTATCTCTTACGTTCTTGAAAATCAGGCGTTGAAACCAACAAACCAATATCTACTCTCTGAAGGAGGTCAATTGCCTCAATCTGCTTAGTAGTAAGATAAGGTCGAATGCTGGTGCCGGGCTTGAGACCATTTTCTTCACGCACCTGCTTAGCTGTTTTTCCAAGAACAATACGGTTCAACAGATCCGCCTCGTTGCTGAAGTGATAATGCATCGGCTTCTCATGAATGAGCTGGATATTATCGGTAAGGAGCGGAAATTCCGTTCTTGCCTCAAGCAGATACTTAACAAAGGCTTCCATTTCGTTAAAGCGCTTGATGTATGCCTCTTTAAAAGAAGCTGCCTTTTTTCCTCTGTACCCCATGACCAAGAAAACAAATCCATCACGGGTCATATTGAAGCAAGGCTGTCTGTGTCCCTGAGCATTGATGTAGCTCGACTGCTCAAAATTGAGCTGTCGGAACTCTTCAGAACAATCAAGATTTCTGATGTCTCTGATTACGTTACGGTGATCCTTATTAAAAGCATCTGCCACCGCAAGACTGTCAACCCTAGCAACACCATTGTTGTCCGCATACATTCCGAACTCGTTCTTTGCAACTAAATTCTTCATTTTGTTTCCTTTCTGCCTGCCAGCAGAGAGGTGAAGGATAAAAAAGAGCCAGGGTACTTCGTATCCCTGACCTTTGAACCCGATTAGCGCAAAAAGGAAAGGGTACTGCATAGAAAAAACACTTTCGCAATGTGAAAATGCTTTCTATATGTATCCTTCACCCCTTATAGCTAATCAGGGCTTCGATATTTTGTTTGTCCTGCACGAAACAGGTAGTGTCAATTTGTTGCTGGAATTACATCCCTGCAACTGTACTCATTATCGTTTTTTTCAATGTCGGAATACATGCGCAGGATGTCGGAATGATGTCGGAAATAAAAAAAGACCTGATACCGCCGATTCCTCAGTCAAATACTGTAGGAATCAGCTAATATCAGATCCAATACGGTTTATTTCAAATATTAACTTATCAATTTCGGTTAGATTTTTTCTTCCACTCTCTTCCGAATAGCTCGTTTCCGTTTCCAGAAAGATAAAGTACCTTAGCCTTCTCAAGTTTTTCAGCTATTTCTGGAGAGAATGTTTCTTGTCTATCCATGGCGATAAAGACCTGTTTCCCTGAATTTTGATATAAATCAAGAATTTTACCAAAGGAGTAATCTTCTATTCGCTTATGAATATCTGAATCATGAATTATAGCAGGTAAAACTGTCAATTCAAGAATAGATAAGTCTAACAGAATAAGCCCCTTACATGAAGTTCCTGCTCCACTATCATATGGAGTGTAAAAATCATATTGTTTTCCATCTTCAGCAATTGTTATAATAGGCGACTCTGAATCATCATTATAGATATATGCATTCAATTGAGCCATCTTATCATTAAGCATTTTTTGAAGATGTGCCCGCTCATCCTTAAGCGCTGCCTTAGTATTTTCTTTAGCTTCTTTTACTGCATCTCCATGTTCTTTCAACTTTTCATATGCATCGTTTGCCCTTTGCAATTCATCCAGTTCATTTCTTAAGCTGGCATACTTTCTAAATACTTGAGTCGAAAAGTCTTTACTAACACCTAGTTCTCTAATCTCTTTCTCAAGAAGTGATTGATCTCCTTGGGCAATTTTTATAAGAGCTCTAAGCTGTTCCTCAGCATCAGAAAACTCATCACTCAAAATCTGTTGGATTTTTCGATGAAATTGTTCTATTTCTTGAATATGTTTAATATCTGCATCCGGAAAAAACTCCTTCAATAATTCAAGATCGCTATCAACACCTATAACAGAGTTCCGTCTGTTATCACTAATAACTCGCAGCTGAGACATATATTGTGATAATCTGCGGTTTGTCTTTCGCAGTTCTTCCTTTAGTTCCCCTATTTGTTCTATGATCTTCGGATTTTCTATTCCAAGCAAAGACAGATCGGATTCTTCACTTGATTTTTCAAGTTTTTCAATTTCCGCCTGTAGTTCAATAATTCTTTTTTGATTATCCTTATACTCACGTGCGTTTATTTTCTTAATAAGATCATATTTAATTGAATGGGCATAAATATCCTTCTTTTCTTCATTCTCCTTCTCTTGGATTTTATACTCCATAACAAGATTATATAATCCAAAGAGTTTAAGTAATTCATTTATGGCCGCCTCAGATTTTCCTTTCTTTGCAACTTCCAAAGGCGCTTTTTCATCCAGATTATCTCGTTGATACACTCTAAAATACGGATTCACCATACCGCGGAATGTGCTCAACGACTCATCAACATGATATCCCTTAGCAAGCTCTTTACAAAACTTATCTGTTGAAATTGTTTCTATGACATTATAGTTTTCATCACATCTGTTTACTTTTGTGGTATTTATTGTATCTCTTGAGTAATAGTGTAATCCATCATCAAATTCAAAACAGAATTCTATGGTATGTCCTTTAACAATTTGCTGGACATCAGTACACTTTTGTACATAGTCCTTTCCACCAAATACAAAGTCTATAATCATGAGAAACGTAGACTTACCTATAGAATTTTTTGCATCATTTGTACCTAGGACCGCATTAAGTCCCGGATGAAATGTAATTGGCCCCCTTGGCTTATCATCAAATGTCCGAAACTTATCACATCTAATCTCTCGTAACATAGTACAGTTTTCCTTCCCCATTTAAATCTATTTTGCCCAAGGCGTATAAAGCATCAATAACCTCCATAAATTCAGAAATCGATATTTTATCTTTTTTAGCCTTTTCATATAACTCTATGGGACTTTTCTCCCCCTCTCGTAACACTTTAAGAATAGGAGGGAACTTAGATATACTACTTTCATTGTAGCTTGTTATTTTATTCGGTAGTTTCACGTTCAAACACCTCGCAATTCTGGATATAGTATGAAATAATAGCCTCACACGCCGACTTCTTATCAGTCTGAGCCTTTTCAGCCAACCACTCGCATAACCGGTTGAAAATGACTTCCTTATCTTGCTCATCAGTAGCAAATTCTAAGTATGCTCTCTTTACATCTCCAGATATCTTTTCGTAAGTCAGTCTTCGCTCATTATTTAGCTGTTTCAATTTATCCTCTACAAAAGGGAAATACTGAACCACATTCGTCCAGACCTTTGAAAACAACATTTTATCATTAGGAATCTTTTGCTTTACTTCAACTGGAGTATATTGAAACGTAGGCAATTCAGTAGGATCAGCATCCGATAAGGCCTCTAATACTTGACTGATTTCCTTTTCCATTTCCAAAGCATCAACCGATTTATCAAAACTTCTCTTTGCTATGATTGTTTTCTTCTTATCGTTTAAGCATCTAATAACTGCGTCATTAGACGTATCTTTATATTTCTCGTAACAATTATTACAAACTGCAATGTGTTCAAATTGTCCTCTGACTGGGAACTTAATAATCCTATATTCTTCTATGGTTTGACCGCCAATTTCGTCGATTAAACCATGTTTACAAAAAGGACATTTACTATAGACTTCAGAAACGCATGCCATCTTAATTAACGCATCAACATCACCACTATCAAGTAAACCTTGAATTTTATTGGATATATCAGAAGCAACAACTGATGGATCAAGATTTTCTTTGTCGACCACGCTGTTCAAAACCACCGCAAGAATATCCACAATGACTTTACGTTTTTCTAAAGCATCAGCGTCACTATAAGAGTTTCTTAGTGTAGCCAAATCCATACCGGTTATATCCGATAAATAATCAAGCAGCTCGTTAGCTATAGATACAGATTTCGTTTCACTTATAGGTTCCCTCATTTTAAAGATGCCTAATTGAGAACGGTACAATTTTACAAGCCAATGCACAGCTTCATCATTTATTGGCGTATCCGCATTTCTTTTTAATCTATCAGCGAAAAAAGTTCTCGGAATTATACCGTCCTCTACCTCCCACTTAGGAATATTCGCAAAGGTTTTAGCACCAAGTATTCCCTCTGTTAGTTTTTTTAAAATTTCACTTGCTCTTAAGTCACTCTGAGTTGCCAATTATTACGCCCTCCAATACATAAGAAATCTCTATCTGTCCATATATTCAGTCCTTTTTCTAGTCTTCTTGAGCTACCCCTTGCTCAATTATATTTTCGTCTACCACAATAACCAGCTCAGACAGAGCACGGGTATATGCGATATACTTTTCATTCTTGGTCATTTTGTTTGATACTACAAAAACCTTATCAAACTCGATGCCTTTTACTTCGTCTACATACATAAACGAAATTAAGCCATTATCGATCTTCTGTCCGATTGCATTCCTTATGTCAGCCGGCAAGATGTCAGTAACAAGATAGTTTTTCCGTCTTACGCTTCTAGGTACAAGTACAGCAATCTTTTCAGAACCAAGCTTAAGGTCGGCCAATTCTTTCTCCAATTCGCGCCTTGGTATCTCACGCACTTTAGCCCCGTCCACACCGGTTTGCATGACATCCATCTCGAAACTAGAATTACAAAAACGCGTAATCTGGTTAGTATTTCGATAATTCTCATTAAGTTGGAACTCTTTCATCGAGAACTCTTTTTCTAATTCAGTCCAATCAGAAATACCTCTTCCTGGCTTCAATAACTGATTTACATCACCATATACATTAAATACAACATCCTTTTGATTGAGTAAATATATAAGGCGATACTCATTTATTGACATATCTTGGCCTTCATCAACACATATAAAATGTGCTGTGCCTGGTAATTTGTCATAGAATTTTATGCAGAAAAGAATAGCTGCATATAAATCATATCTATGGGTTCCCTTATTAACCTTTACCTTATTTGCCTCTTTGAAAGCAGATACTGCTTGTTCAAAAACCTTCGTAAACGTCTCGAACTCCGAATACTCTGTTGCTTTAACCATAAGATAGTTTAAAGCCTTTTTAACTTCCTCAGAATACCGTGTTTCCGCAACGTTCTCGTACTGGTTCTTTTGTTCAACAATTTCTACTTCTAATTCACCAATCTGAGCTCTTAACTCCGGTAATTCATTTTTGCAACGCTCATAATACCGTATTTCATCACGAACATCAGGAATTATAAGCATAGTTTTCCTCATCCATTCAAGAATCTCTTCTTCAGATTTACCCTCAGTTTTGTTTTCAAGCAATGGTCGAGCTTCCTCTATTTTAAGCTGCTCTGATTTAATCTTCCTTTCTGCTTTGTCAGATGTCTTTTTTAATTCAGCAAGCTTCTCTCGTTTTCCAAACGGAAAAAACTGTCTTTCAACACGACTTGTTTCTTCTGCTGCATTGTTGATGATTGTCTGCTGCTCTTCGATTGAATGCTGAAGACTCGACATATAACTTCCTAATTTTGTATATACCTTCGGTATTACTTCTGTAATTGCCGTTTCTGCTAAATGTTCAACCTTTGGTATACGTTCTTGTGCTTCCCTAAGCTTCTTTTCAGTATTCTTATACAGTTCCTCTGCTTCGTTTATTTCCCTATCCTTGGTTTCTACCTTAAGAGAAATGCGTCTGATTGCGTGGTTTATCACTGGTAAAAATTCGCTATCAGTATTCCCAAAATATGTTGGATAATCTTCAGAGAGTCCCTCACACAACCCCTTAAGCATAGCAAAGGCATCCTGCCTGTCTTTCATAACTCTTTCATAAGCAGAATTAAAATCGTCTTTAAATGCATCTGAATAGACATAGTCCACATACGCCTGATTAACAAAAACCTCGGAAGATACAGCATTTTGAGGAACAAAACCAATAGCATAATCTTTAAGAATTTGAATATAGTATTCCTCTACCGAGATTCTACTGATAAAGCCAATTTGTAATCCCTCAGCAAGTCCCTTTATATGTAGACTAAACTGCTCATTAGGTGTAAGTATCAATGCTTCGCCAAAATCAAACTCTGGGTGGTTATACTTAAGAGATGATAATCTATGAAGCAATACCATTGTTTTTCCTGATCCAGCGCATCCTTGGACCACAATGTTCTGACGAAACTTTTCATCTACAATAGCATTCTGATTCTCCTGAATAGTGGCTATAATATCAACAAGGTTATGCTGTTTCTTTCGTAAATTTAAAACCTTTATTAGGAATGGATCTGTAATGCCCGATCTAAAAATAATATCCTCATCAGTTCTAAGATTTACATAACCATACAACTGCGCATTATCTATATCAAACTGCCTTGAAAGCTTTACCTTATATTTTTTACCGCCTATTTCAATGTCTATAGTTCTATAATTTGCTAACTTAGCACCGAAACCTCTATCATTAAAAGAAATAACCCTTGTATCATCGTCTATCTGAATATCTGTTGGGCCTAAATAATATGTAAGATTATCGCCGTCACAACTTAAATCCACACGATATGTGTACGGCTTAGGTTTATAGCCATTCCACTTTTCTAGGGAGTCACCATATTTCAATTCACTTCTGGCTTTACCAAAATGTAGACCGCCATCATCATATCCGCCCTTAATTGTTTCATAAGGATTCACATAATCATCGGCTTTATATATTTCTTCTGTTTTTCTATTTAAATCACCTTCAAGATCCGCTAAGTGCTTTTTCTCTAAGTCAAAGACTTCCCCTGAAGTAATCTGGTAATCGTCACCTTCTAGGTCACTAATAATAGTTACTTCAGGTCTTCCAAGAGGATAAATTACTTTATAATCTTCCTCTGACATGTAGTATTTTTGACACTGAGCACAGTATCCGGCCAAACATAAATAGTTCTTTCTGCCATCTCTTTTCTGATTAACAGAAAATACGACCATAACTTCTTCAGTATCATGCTCCAGCAGATTACAGTAAATAGAATCCGATACAACAACCGTATCTGATTCATCTAACATATAAAAATCATATGAGTTCTTGAAAGAAAACTCCTTACGTTTTCCGTTTTCAACAAAATAATCTGGCTTGAGGTCAGTTTTAGGTTTTTGCTTCTCTTTCCTTATCTTCGGAGTTAATGGTTCGATTTTTGGCATAGGTATTCCTACCTCTGCACACATATCCTCAATATCCAGTGCTTTGGTTCTCCGAAGCATTGTTTTATTGCATTTTTCGCAAAAACACGCATTGAACTTTACAGTCTTATTTCCATGTACAATAGCATAGGGATATTCTTCAATCCGTTCATTATGAATAGGGCAAACAGGGTTTTCTTCTATCCAAACATCCGGTACATAGATACACTCATCCTCTCCCAATTCTATTTCTGACATCTGACTGCGAACAAATGCATCCGTCTCTTCCAATGAGTAAACATGCGCTGTTTTGTTTACCAAAGATAGCTTTTCTTCAATTCCGTCAGCTCGCCCTTGCAGCACATAAAGCCTATTACAATCACAACAAAATCTAGGGGTAATACCATATGTTGCCATTAAGCCAGGACGCTTATCACTAGGAATTGAATATGAAATCTGCAGGTGTTCGAAAGGCCTTCTATGAATTTTACACTTTTCTTGGCCTTCTCTTATAGTAAGCAATTCCAACGGATCTAATTCAGTCTTAACTAACTCACGCAGATTTTTTCCATCGTATATGTTTTTAGAAATCTCACTCAAATCAATATGAGGAACATCTTCTTCAAAATCCTGATTGGAAAAAAACTCACTTTCCTCGTCAGCCTCTTCTTCAGTTTTCTCAGAAATAGTTGAAGATATCTGTGATGATGTTTCTTTATATCCTAAGGCGGCTGCTAAATCAGGTCTAAGATCGCTTATTCTTTGTTTTTCAATATTGTTGAGGTCGTCAAAATAATTAATGAACTCTTCCGGAATTTCATTAATATCAATACGCTCTATATCCTTTTGAGTAAAGAGATTTAAAGCCACTCTCTCGCCTCCCTTATTCTGACTTTGTAAACACCTCAAATGCCTTCTTCAATGCAAGGAAATGCCTTGGTGAATACCTTATAGTTCGAGTTTTACCTTGAGGTAACTCGATATCAATACCAATTGCTTCATCTGAGTCTGGTTCTACCTCAGTGTTCATTACTTGATCATATATATCAGAGATTCTTTTTGAACAATAGTTGTACTCTGCTGCACAGTTAGGGCATAAGCACAAAGAGTTCCACCCTAAGCCAAGACTTCCGGACAAATTATCAAACATCGTACTCGGCTTAATAATGTTTATAGCTTCAAAGTACGGCTCATTGTTCCATTTAGTAATCTTCTTTACACATATCTGACATCTGCCATCATATTCTGCCTGCAGAAAAGCTCGTTCATTAGGGTCACATTCCCTTCTGGTAAAGTATGCTCCTCGTGTCACTTTAATCTGTTCGCCTAATGACGCCGTTAATTCTTCTTCCAGTTTTTGAGTTCGTTTTTCAAGCGCCTTCGCAGAAATCGGATTAACTTCTAATCCACCATTGTCCTCTTCTGGTTTTTCGCCTTTTTGATTTTTATCACCATTTTTTAGGCGCTCTTCTAAACTTCCTTTCTTAGCAGCCTGTGCTTCAAGCTTAGCTTCACTCTTTGCTTTCTGCTTTGCTAACTTAAGAAATTCCGTCGGATCAGACATCATCTGCTTTACTAAAGCAAGATCGCCTTTGTCATCAAACATTGATTCTAAGTAATCGAATAATGCATTCTTGACTTCCTTAAAGGGAATCATTGCCATTAGTCGCTTTGCCGGCTCATATCCCTTAATCAAATCTTCCCGGTCAACATCGATTGGGCTTTGAGGATTCGGATTACCATTGATATAAACCCACTTTTCATAGCACAACTGTAAACCAAGCATTGAATAAGCCATCGAGCTATCAACATTTTTCCCAGAAAAGTTCTGATCGTCTGCACCTACAAGTTCTCCCTGGATATCAAACTTGGTAGTGTACATATTAACGAAACGGGCAATCTTCATTGATTTTTCCGGAGTCATATCCTTAAACACTTCCGGAAATCCCTCAAAATTAAATGACCAGTCAAACTTCTTCGAGATATAGTATTTTGACATTACCTTAGCTCGAAGATCCGAAGCAGCCTGTGATCCACAATATTTTCCTAAAGCCCTTAAGTATGCTTCTTTGGTTGTTTGTTCAATTCTTACACCTAATGAACAACCAATTTTCTTAAAGAAGTCCTCATCCAGCCTAATTGTCATCACAGTATCATCAAAATAACTGGACGCCAAATACTTGATATCTACAATTCCTCTTATCAGATCATAACCAGACCTAACATCGCCAGATCTTATATATAATTCAGACGGTCTATACCATTCTTTTCCATCGGTTACAATATACCTTTCTGCCACCTGTTCTAAGATGAGGGGATTCATGGAAATGGCATCTTTTATTTCTTTTAAATCCTCTATATTTTCCCTGATATGATCATCCGATTTAAATGCAACGTTCTTGGTTGTATATTTAGGCAGTATCTTGTCTATCGTCTCGCGTTCAAGATCATAATTAGGAATACCTAAAGCTCTTTCATAAAAGCTTCGAATAGTATCATTATTTCTAAACGCTTCAAGTATTTTCAGCTTACAAACCGCTGGATTGTTCAGATAAACCTGCAGCTTACCGTCTTTCCTTGCACAAATATGCTCACCATTTGACAACCTAACAAACGGTATCTCAGATACATCAATATAGTGACTGCTCTGTTGTGACGAACGTCTAATACAGAAACTTTCAATGTTTCCCATTAAGCGCTCTGTCCACACTAAATCTTTCTCTTTTAAATAAGATGCGGTCATCTTTAATACGAGATGTCGCCATTCATATGTTTTAAAATCAAAATTATCATCTAAGAATGACTTAAAAGCTCCATACTCTTTGGTTGATATTTCCTTAGATAACCAGAAAATTTTTCTGTTTCCAATGAGTCGCTGAAGGTCGGTGTCGCTAAACACATTAACGATACCCATATTCTCAGGAACACAGATTTCATCGATGCTTTTATAAACACCATCTTCATTGGTAGGAAGCAAAGGTTCTCCATCACGAATAATATCTATACTATTCTGATAAATAGCTCTTAAGATATCTGTTTCTTCATACTCATAAATTGGATATACTTTGTTTAACCCAGCAAAGGTTAGATAACCGTTGTTTCGAAGCCAAATAAAAGCATAAGTAATCAACTTGCAAATATTCTTCACAAGTTTGATATTATGACCGCCAAACTCTGCGCCTTCCTTGAAATTATCTCTTGCCGGTGTTGTGTCAAAAGGTGCGTGTATATAAAAACTTTGATGAGCCTCTTTAGCTGTTGGAAAGAACGCGAAAATCTTGCTATTCTTTACTTCAATCAACTCTTTTCCTACAGTCTTAAAGATAATGGCACATGCTTCTTTTTCTCCATCTGTAAAGAAAAGATAATTCTGTTCCTCCTCCCGACTTGTTTTTAATGCAGTATTTGTGTAGGAAGTCATTATATTAAGATCAAAAACATTACCTGTCTTATCTTTAGGTCCCTTCTCTTTGCTAATGCAAATAATCTCAGGATATCCGTCGATTGAAGTCTCTACTTCTGCTATAGAATCCAGCATAAGGATACTTTCAGCCGTAATTTTCCTAGTTAATGCTTCTTTAATCTCAGAATATGCTACCTCTTTGGTTACAGAATCCTTGTCAAAAGGAAGCACCAAACATGTTTCTTCCTCAGCTAACTCCGGCTTCTTTTTAATTTCATAAGGATTAAGATAATCCTCTATTTTAAAACTGTACTTACCCGAATAGATCTCTGGAGTCAGTGTATAGCCATATACCGCTTTAAAACCAATTCCAAAATGTCCAATTCTAGTTCCATCTTCTTTAGTACCATCAGCAATACCGCAGACACCAACTATATCTCTCTCATTAAAAGGTCGCCCATTATGGAATATCTCAAATCTATCTTTATGAAGAACGAACCTTATGTATGTTGCTCCAGCATCTTCTGCATTCTGAAGGACTTCATAAATAAAGTGGGTTCTATCACTGTACTGATTAATAATGATAGGAATATAACTGGATACCCTAGTTCCGTATTTAACTATATTTTCTTCTCGAACTTGATTAAAAAAATCCATCTTAACTCTCCTATCTTAATTAACGTACACAGCTCAAATACGGCTTCTACGTCTCTATTTGGAGTATTCCATATGCTAATAACTCGAATAATATATCTGCTTCTTCCTTTGCCTGTTGGAGCTCAGCAAAATGTCTTTCATAATCAGCCAAGGCCACATTAAGCTTTCCTTCAGTCAATTTAATCGAAACATCATTCTTGGCATTTTTGAGCTGATCCTTCAATGCACCAACTCTCGCGCTATGACTTGTGTAAAGGCTTGCTTCCTTGTACTTTATTCTCTCAAGTGTTTTTCTCTTATGCTCAGCTAGTTCACCTTCCCAAATGTCATGATGAATAGCTTCTATTCTTTCCCAGGCAGAAGAATCAACGTTTGCCGTATGATCTGCTGGCTTGCTGTCCTTCAATAATTCAAACAGAATTTGATTAAGGTCTTCATTTTCAGATATAGTTTTTATATCAATATCTGTTTTGTCGCCAACCATCTTCCACTGATAGACCGCAAACGGATACTCACCGGGAGTAAATCGATCAGTTTTTACAGTCAATTTGGTGACATGTTTACCCTTGCTTTGCAGATAATCAGCTGCTTGCTTAACTAAAGGATGTGTAAGTGTAATGAGTTGCGCGTCTTTATTACTCTTGCTACTTTCTACATCAAAAGTAATAGTCCAGAACTGATCTGCGCCCTTAAGGAACTTTTCATAATTCCTATGGATCTCATTCTTCTTGTATTTATGCCGCTTTAAGTCATCCAGTAAAATTGTTCTGGCTTCCTGGGAAAGTCTAAGAGTCTTTATCTCCTTTTCTCCAAGAATAAACTCGCTATCTTTTCCAAGAATTTCCGACAGAAACTCCACTATCAAATTCTGAATCATTTCGGAAGAAAGCCAGAAATTAGTCGCCTCTTCTAATTCTTTATCAAATGCATCCTTGCTCACTCTTATTCCAAACAAGTCTCTTTGCTTTTCTTCAAGTTCTTCCTGTTCCTTGATAAATCTGACCTTGTTATCAGTCATCTGTTGAAGTTTCTTTCGCCTATCTTCTTCGCTCATCTCAAAGTCAGAAGCGATATCCTTCAGCTCTTTTGTTACTTCACCAAGAATCTCCTCACAGTCACCTACTGATGCTTGAAATACGCCCACGCGCATTAAGCATCGCTCATAAATATCAGCATCTACTGTATTAGGTGTAATCAAGTTATAAATATTTACTTTAGGGCTCTTCTGTCCGGTTCTGTCTATACGACCAATTCTCTGTTCAACCCTCATCGGATTCCAAGGCAAATCATAGTTAATCATGCAATCACAAAACTGATAATCTAGGCCTTCGGTTCCGACTTCTGAAAACAGCATAATATCTAAAGCATTCTTGTCTTCTGGATTAGTGATTGATGGATCAAATCTTTCTCTCAGGAGTAACCTATCATTATCAGATACTCCTCCATGAATCATTCCCACTCTAAATCCAGCATCCACAAGTTTTTCATACAAGTAACTTAATGTATGTCTAAAACTACTAAAAATCATAATTTTTTGCTGTTGGGTTGCCTGCTTTTCTCTAACAACCTTCAGCATAGCATCGAACTTTGGATCATCTTTTGGCAGTTTTTCAGCCAACTCAATAATTTGATTAATTCTATCCCGCATTAACAAGCTATCGTCTTTCCCATCTTCCAATAAAGAATCAAGAAAATCCTCTTCTTCCATTAGCTCAAAAACATGCTTAAAAAGCATATCCTTTAGTAATGGAACCAAACCAAATAGACAGCTCGCCGTCTGCCTCCTTATGGTTGTCATCATAAACTTGGTATTATCGGTAGAGTGAATCTGAGATAACATCTCATGCGTAATCTGCAAGATTGTATCGTGCAATTCTCTCTGTGCCGGTGTGAAATCAACTGTAACAGTATGCGGGTCTCTTACAGTAAACTCACCAATGTCTCTTCTTCTGGTTCTGCTTATTATATTTGAGAATGTATGTAGCCCCTCAATATCTGATATGAGCTGAACCGTATCTTCATGTGATATAGAAGTTGATTCAAGCAATTCCTTGATACGTGCAACTTCCGGATTTCCTGTATATACCTTTCTTCCCCAAGATGTATTACAAGCTTGATTAATCTGTTCAAGTGCTTCTTTCTGCCATCCAGTTCCTCTTCCACGCACTAACATAGCAGCCTGGTTAATAAACAAATTAGGCTCTGCCATCTCATGAAAAGCATTTTTATCTATTACATAGTCAGGGCGTAATAGATTTAAAAGCACAAATAGATCATCATATTCAAGCTGCACCGGGGTAGCAGTTAAGAATAACACCGCCTCTGCATTGTCGACGAAACGGCTAACTGCCTTATATGCAAATGTATCAGTATTTCTAATATGATGAGCCTCATCAACAATCACTAAATCAAATTTTGGAGGATCTACATTCATTAATCCACGCTGATCTCTCCGTCCATTTTCTACGCCATAGATATTGTTCTTATCAAATAGCGAATAAGGCATAACCACTTTATTACTGTTAGAAGGCCATTCCCCCTCCATATAGAGTTCATTTATGCAGTACCTTAGCTTCTCTCCATCAACAGCAACAAATTCTTCATCGAAACGCTTCATTTCCTTTTCCCATTTTCGCTCAGTAATAAGCGGTCTTGGGCAAATAATAAGTACGGAGTTGATATTTCTTCTTGCTTCAAGTTCCTTTAAGATAAGGCCT
Source organism: uncultured Lachnospiraceae bacterium (assembly GCA_900317505.1). Taxonomy (GTDB): domain Bacteria; phylum Bacillota; class Clostridia; order Lachnospirales; family Lachnospiraceae; genus UBA2882. The sequence goes on from ONHB01000003.1 coordinate 144,072, forward strand.
GCTTCAATTGTTTTACCAACACCTACGCCATCTGCAATTAGTAATCTTGGTCTATCTGATCTGATAAACTTCAAAACTGGTCTGAACTGATGCGGTATCAAATCAATTCGTGCAGTGTTTAGAGAATACAATGATGATAAAGAAGGATTTCTAATCAGAGAAGCGGTAAGACCTGCATGAAACCTCTTTCCGTCCACCTCTTCTATTGACTCTTCTAGCTCTTTCGCTTCAATCTGAGACTCATAATATGTCTGCATCCCGAGCGAATTTGTAAAGACCTGGTACCGTGTCTCAGAAGAGCCTTCCAAGACAGCTATAACAGCTCCTTCAACAGATCTATTCGATTTAAGTACAATCATCTGCCCCTGACTGAATTTTGCCATTGATATCAATCCTTCCGTAGTTCTTTAAATACCTTCATTCCGACCATTTCTTTTAGTAAAGATTCCACTTGCTTTGCTTTGTCCTCTGAAACTAAGCGGATACCCATTTCAACATTTCCCTGCATACCGTGATATGAAAGATTTGCAGAGGATACTAAAAGCTCTTTTTCATCAACTACAATAGTTTTTGCGTGTAAGGCTGCCATTTCATCGTCTTGTTTCTGATAATCAAATACTCTTAAATGCTTTGTCCGTAAATCCATCAGCCTTTTTAAATTAGTTTTATGTTTCTCATAATCATTCAAATACAACCTGACGTATATGCCCTGCTGGCTCTTTGATATGATCAGATCAATCATCTCAGAGAAATAGTCTGATACAGAATAACCCGTTAAAGTAATACTCTTTTGCGAATCCTGAATCATATTAGTAATTACTTCATTTATTTTTCTTGCTTTAAGCTTAAATGAAATGGGCGCAGTAATGGCCAATTCAGCTTTTTCAGCCTCTTTACCACTATACACATTTACGCAAAGTCCTATAATCTGCCATATCTCCTGATCTGAAAGAGATGGAAACTCCTTTTTCAGGTTAGTTATAACAGTTCCAAACACTTTGCTATCATTTCTAACGCAAAAAGCCTCTATCGCTTGAATGATCTCGCTTGAAATAAGTTCAAGTCTTATATTTGAATCCCACATAGGTCATTCACCAATCCTCTGAAGTATGCCATTTCTTCGTGTTCCGGTATAGGAACTACAAACGCTCTATCAAGTAATCTGTTTCCGCATTCGCAAGCTGTCTCAGAAATCATTGTGCAGGAGTGGCACGCAGCTCCGTTAAGTCTTTCTGATGTAGGATTTTTCATAAAGCACTCCGGATCTGTGGTACACGTAAGACCATTCTCCAAAGCTTTAGTCAACAATGGAATAAACTTATCCATTCCTCCCTGTTCAACCAAGCCTCCAAGAGAGCCTTCTTTATCTGCTGCGCCAGTAAATATCAATAAACCGCACATGTTCTCATTGCTATATATTCGTTCGCTCAATGCAGCCGATGAATATCCAGACACTAGTGCCATTTCCTTAATAAGCATGTGAGATAGCGTATGCAGAAGCACATATTCCGCATTTCTTTTCTTGTAATGCTCCCAGCCCTTAGCTTCACAGTATTGTCCATAGCATTCTTCATATTTCTTTGAACGAGCCTCTACTTGTGGAATTTTCATCCACTCGGCAATAGAGTCACGGTTCAGTTCTATAAAGATTCCTTCACCATTTACAGCAACTGCAGGAAGCCATTTTTCACCTTGGGCCGGCTTGAGTTTACAGATACGCGGTCCATCCTCTACATCTGGTTCAGCAGCCTCCAATCTAGTAAATCCAGTCAATACACGAACTTCTCGTAATCTGTGAATTTTTATTACCCTGCTGATATACTTCTTCAATCCGGCAAGAAGGTTTACTTCTTCAGCTTTAAAATACTTCACATCATGTTGATACTTCACATCTTCATGATGTATGATGGCCATGTATTCCATCTCTTTAAGCTCTGTAAACTCTTTGATATCTTCTGAAAGTCTTTCATATGCTTCATCAAATTCTTCCCTAGTAAATCTTTCAGAAAAGTATTGTTGATAAGCAAGATCAAGACCAGGTTTGCCCATCTTAGCCACAAGTTCTATTGCTGCTCTATTTGCACTCATGACGTCATTAATCGGATTAGTCCAAGGTGGAATTGAAATAGCATTTCTTGTAACAGAGAAGTATACGTTTGACGCACCTCTCTGACTAGGAATGACCGGTTTTCCACAACTTGAGCATTTTGCTCCGGGTCTATGCGGATGATTTCCACTGCAACGAAGCCCCGAAAAGTTCTCTTTAGACATCGCTCCCATCATTGAGCGCTTTTCACCACAATCACACTCGACAACGAGTTCTGCAAGCGAAGATGTCTTTCCTGTTGACTTTAATCTAATCGTTTGTTTACAAGAAGTTTCACCGTGATGGCACCACCATCTCCAAGGGAAATCATCCATATGACCGTCTTCACAAATGGTTATAAATCTTGCAGGGAATGCATCCCAGCCACAATGTGGGCACTTAACCTGGCCCTGGGTGTCTCTATACATGTCGATATTGAAGTGCTCTCTAATATCAAAGATTGCTCTACAATCCGACTTTGTGCATACATGCATGTATGGGAAAGATACAACAGGGATATCCTCCTTGCCGCCAGCCTTTGGTGAATACAGCTTCTGAACCTGCAAATAATTTGCTAAACGTAAATCATTAATTTCAAATCCTTTTTCTGTCCAATACGAAAGATCCAAGACCGTTAATGAGTCATTCACAGCATCCATAATTGATCCAGGACCATATGTTGTGATTAGCTGATTAGGTCTAATCTCACCTATTTTCTTTTCAAACATAACCTACCCTCCTAGTCCTGATTTAAATGAAATAATGTTGCTGATTGTTCTACGTCTCTCATAGAACTTAATGTCGGCATTTCTGTCGGACCACAAGGTTGTCCATAATATGCCAATAATCGTTTCTTATTTCCACTGCGGTTGTATACCCAATAAGTAAGGTCTTGAGAGTGTGCAAGTCCTTTCCAAGTACTGATAAATTCGTCCATTTCCTGCTCAGTTGCACCGTATGCACTATTTGCTACCACTGCAACTCTGTTTAGAATCTTCTGCTTAACTGAGTTTATTTCTTCGTCCGAAAGAGACAGTATATTTGCTGCGCCTCCATTATCGGCCATATTTTCGAATTGAAGTCTCAGCAATGAAACAACAAGCGCATGTAAATCTCTGTCTCTAGCTCTGGCAGCGAAAGGTGTTGCTGTCGTACCTTCTACGTATCGATACATTTGAGAATGGAATCCCACAAAATTCTCATAGTTAGACAAATCCCTTGGTCTATATGGATTATAAACGGTGAAGATTATACCAGGATGCTCTCTGCCAACTCGGCTAGTAGCCTGGATATACTCTGAGTTTTGTTTTGGCTGACCAACTACAGTCATAAGCCCGAGTCTTCCAACATCCATACCGACAGCTATCATATTTGTTGCAATAACAACGTCATAGCATTTCTGCTTGTTTCCATTTTCAGGATCAAATGACTCCATAAGTTCTTCAAGGACTTCAGCTATCTGCCAAGAAGGAACTCGTGAAGTAATCTCTTTCTTACGATTCAAAAATCTCTGTTTCGAATACTTATGCTTTTTCATAAGCACCCTAATTCGGCTAACAATATCGTCGTCAAGAAGGCGCACTGCACCCCCCAATTCTCGAATGGAGTTGAAGTAGCCTATCAAAGTGTAATATGGATCTACATAATCCATGTATTCACTATCCTCAGAGAGTTCGAACATCTTCTGCAAAATTGCTGAATATAGACGTACAATCGTAGTCTTAACAGATTGTCCAGGCGCACATACTCCAACATACTGTCTAAATGGTTTTTCTCCTTTTTCGATCATCTCAGCTACTTGCTGTTCTGTTGCGGTTCCAACATCTTCTGAAGGTAAATCCACCTCCCTAATAAAGAACGAATCTCTAATATCTAATCCGCTAGGTGGAAATTGAGCACTGATTTCTCGTGAATATAAGCCTTTAATCTGTTCTCCTGCATTTTTAATAGTTGCTGTTGAAACAACATATTTAGGCTTAATTCTCTTTCCATTTCTTGTGATGCTACACATTTCTTCTACAACAGTTTCGTAACCACCATAGATTGTTCCAAGCGGACCTGTAATAAGATGTAGCTCGTCTTGGATAATAAGTTCAGGAGGATAGAACAATCTGCATTCCTCTTCCTCACATGCTTCAATATCTCCTGAAGCACGGTGTTTCACATGCTTCTCTCCAACCGCCAAATGTCCACATCTAATACAGTTTCTATCAGTTTTTCCAAACAAAGCCCCACATTGCTCACTCCAAGGTAATTTAGCAAACTTATCAACCGTAGAAATAATGATAGTAGGGCACTTTGCGTATATTTCTTCATCCACAAGATAAACTGGAAGTGTTGCTCCTGCTTCCGAAAAATAACAGCCCGATGAAGCACAATGAATCTGAACAGTTTTACATTCTGGTATTATCTTAAAGTTCTTTCGCTCAATTGGTGTTCCACAGCATGGGCATTTTAAAATCTGCTTGGTAACCTTTCTAACAAATTCCCTTTTTGAATAATCATTCGTTTCATCATAGTCAGAGAACTTATTAGGTGTAACTTGTCCACCTACCCAAAATCCAATCGAAATACGTTCGTGACCGAAAGGCGATTCGTTTCTTCCCTCTTTATATGCCTTTCTTGCCTCTTGAACCCTTGTCATTTCCATCGCAACAACAAGTCTAAGCAGACGGTCCCTCTGCTGTGTAGTCAATAATCTAAGTGTGTATCTGAGAAATACAGTTACGCCTCCATCCTTGTTGTACTCATCTTCTTCACTAGCCGTAAGTCTTCTATATCCTACCGTAAAGGCAATAAGCCCCAAATAAGCTTCCGTCTTACCACCACCGGTAGGGAAATAAAGAAGGTCTACAACATCTCTATCAGGATCTTCTCCATCAATTATTCCTTTTATATTTAATAAAATGAAAGCAATCTGGAATGGTCTCCAGTCGAATCGCTTGTTCTCAGGCTTACTATCTTCGTCCATGAACTCTCTAAGTTTACAAGGAATACCTGATCCAAACTTAGCTGAATACTCTGACAAAGCCTTCTGCATGAACATAGTATTGTTCATAAAGAGAAATGCCTTAAATGCGGTATCATTTTTCTCTATGATATCGATACCTTCGCAAATTCGCTCATAAGCTCTATTGCAATCACCAATAATCTTCTTTCCAGTATCTGCAAAGTCCTTTCCAGCCATTAAAGGATCTTTATTAAGCTTTTCGATCCACGACTTATAAACCTCCGCAAGGCTACGCAGGTTTTTAATAGATTCTGTCTTATTTCTTTCTAATCCTAGATTTCTGACCGAAAGAATGTGTTTCTCCAGTTCCGTTACTTCGGCACTAACACTATGTATTTCATAGCTTGGCATAAATGATATACCAACAGAATGAGCTGCATGATTTTCCTCTAATACATCCCATTTTGCTGCACATCCTCTGCCTCTTGCATATACAGGTCTTCCCTGGTAATAATATTCATCTTCTAAACCTGTATCTCTGCATTCATACTCAGGCATGAAAATTGGAGAATTGTTGCCATCCGACAAGTTCATATGCACCTGGAATAAGACCTTCTCGTACTCCTTGTCACCCTTTCCAGCCTTATCATTATTATGTATGTAAACAGATATCATCTTGTAATCATTCTTCAATTCCATTTGAATGATATACAAACTTACACAAGGATTCTTTTGCAGTTTAAGTTCCCCTGACCTTCCAATTGTAGAAAGGTCAATTACAACCTGCTCTTCCTCTTGCTCTCTTACATATACTCTTTGTGGCTTCTTCCTTTTGTTTTCAGCATCTTCCTCCAAGGTTCCGTCAATCACTTCACCTTGTACTTCTTCCGCATAGTATTTTCCCCATGAAATATCAGCCACCAGTTTAGAGACATCTTTAGCAACATAGAAAGAAACTCCTGCAGATGACGGTTTCTTGAAAAGACTCTTACCGTGATCATCTGCTTCGTCATCCTCAAACACCGCTGCTTCAATATTCTGATCTGCATCTAATGCAGCATCTCCAAAGCGATCCGAAAACTCTACATCACGGTAATTCTCGTCTTCAGTGATTGCCGCATCAGCAGGGAATAACATTCCCATAATATATGCATTTGTAGGCAAATCGGTGATAGTTTCATTTTCTTCCGCTGGGCCTATAAGGTCTTCATATACTGATTCAAAAAGTATCTTTCTGACCTTCGCCTCTTTGAAATCCTTCTCTGTTGCCATATGTCCCTCCAACTACTTATTCTTCAGTACTTATTTGCACTGCCATTCCTGCCACATACTTGAATGTATTACCTATAGAGATTTTATCTCCTGGTATCATTCGATACTCCCATTTCTTACCATCTGCATCTACCTGAGAAGCACATTCGCACCACTTTATTCCGGCATGTGCCTTCTCAAGTACATCTTCCTGATCTGTCTGATTTGAGGCTTTAACCTCAATCATATACTTTGAATCTTTCGTCTCTACCAAGAAGTCAGGATTGTACTGTTTGCCCGCTCTATAATACAGACCCATCTGATTGAGAGGCGGTTTGATGTATCTCACGACTTCATCATCTTCTTCCAAAATAACGGCTAATCTACGCTCATCATCGCTATCAAATGAGTTTTCTGGATAGAATGACTTTTTGTATCCCTCAAAGATGTATTTCCTAATATTCTTTTTATCAGGAACTTCCTTTTTAAACCCGAGACGACCATCCTTTTTTGTGTTCTTCACAAATCCAGTAAACATAATCAAATCAGATTGAACTTGGAAAGTGAAGTCCGTCTTCTCTTCCTTTGCCGAATAGATCTGTTCCTTCAAATCTTCAATAATGACAGTCGCATATCTTCTTACTATCTTTTTCTTTTCTTCTTCATCACCCTCGATAAGAGCAAGGTATTGCTCCACGACATCCAAAATAAACTCTGCATCGTCAGCAGATAATTCCGGTATGACCTCAAGCAATGAGCATGCCAAAAGATTCTCAGGATCATCAACCTCAAGAGCATCTGCATCTATCTCTTGAAGCAGTTTTCCATTTACCGCATCATATCGTTCTATCTTTGCACTTGCGATTTCAAAATCCACTACATTTCTTTTTACCGTAACCGGCTTGAAAGAAACCTCAGAACTATAAATCATACCTATACGCGGAACTGAAATTGCAACACGCTTTAATTCCTCGATTTTCTGTTCAAAAATAGCCTTAACATAAGGAATTACACGCTTGGCCATTTCTCCATTAGAATCAAGATCAATCGACGTAGCTGTGCTTTCAGCTGCTGTAGGCGCTGCTTCTCCATCTTTTGTTCCTGAGCCATTCTCAGATAGTTCCGGTATAATATCAAACAACGACATCTGACCTGTTTCCTCATCTGTCTGCTTTTTAGGTCTGTGACGTTTTATAAATGTCTGTTCATAAGCTTTGTATAGATCCTCTGTCTTACTTTCATCCAGTTGTTGGAATGAGGTGACATTTGCCTGCTTGAAAATCTCTTCAAAAATCGATGCATTATCATCACTTACAGTAGATGTGACTTTTACTGTGCTTGTCTCTTCAATTTCTTCCTCATCCAAATTTCTCTGTTTGAAAATAGGATTATTCTTGACATCATCAATTATTTCACGATAGTGATCATGAGCAACAATATCTAATGTATCTAACTCTTCTACACCCGTAATTTCACCAAATGGCAATCTAAGACCTCTACCAATTGTTTGCAATGCTAAGATGTCACTCTTAGCAGCATTAAGAGGAATGATTGTAAAGAGGTTATTTACATCCCATCCTTCTTTTAACTTGTAAACATGAAGTACAATTTCAATAGGATTTGTATTTTTCTCAATTGTTAATAGCTTTTGTATATTTTCTTCTGTCTCAGCGCTTCCTGTACTAGAATCAATCTCAATTACCTTTCCAAGATATCTTCCATCAAAGAAAGCGTCAGAATCAATCATCGCCTTTATCTTTTGAGCGTGTGTTGTATCCTTGCACGCAACTAATACGATAGGTTTCACCTGATCAAGGTGATTTTCCACGCAATATTTATAAACAACTGCTTTACGTCTCTCATGAAGCTTAATTCCATCCTTAAGCTTCATCTCTTCAATATCATCATCTGAATATCCAGCCGTATTTGTTCTTCCTGTCACTACAGGAATCTTTAAGAACTTCCCTGCTCCTTCAGCAAGACCATAATGATAAATAATATTTCTATTTGTATCTTTAGGTGTTGCTGTAAACTCCAAACCCAATTTAGGTTGTAAATAGTTAATCGCCTTCATAGAAGCAGGTGCATAATACCTATGTGCCTCATCCATGCAAAATACGAGATCATCAAAGGAACGCAATACCTGAGCAAAAGAACCTCCAAGATTTTCATGAAACTCATGAAACTTAAACTGAACATCACCCCTCGTAAAAATCTTTGAAATGTTAAAGATAAAAATCTGTATTTCGGATGTCTTCTCAACTACTATTTCCTGCTGCTGAAATTTAACCGGATATGATAGATAGTTTTCGCCATCATACACCTTCGGTCTTCCCATCTCTGCCTCTAAACCTTTAAACATATACTTAGGGTGACTAGGGACCGCTTCGCGTCTCATCTTGTCATAAATAGTATTTCCTGGTGCCAAAATAAAGAAATGCTTATATCCCTTCGTCTTGTACAAGTAATATATGCAAGCTCCCATCAATCTTGATTTGCCTATTCCAGTTGTCATATCAAAACAGAAAGATGGAAAATCGAACTCCTTATCTACTTTAATTGCATGTTTTCCTTGGCAATTCTCTGACGCTATTTTTTCAGCTTCTTCTTTTGAACTTATGCGATAGTCTATCTTATCTGAGATATCGTCAAAGTATTTAAGTGCCTCATACTGAGGATCGCGCAAGCTCATCGCCCACTTTATTTTTTCTGTTATTTGGCTCATGCTTTATCCTCACTTTCAAAAGAACATTTTTCCAATAAATCTTTTGGAATCCTTTTAATTTCTACGTTAGCTGGCAAAATCATATCTGCTTGATATTTTTTGCAATATATTAATACAGACTGTCTATCGCCCAATGACTTTAATAATCCCATAACATATTTACCATTTACAAACTCCTCTGTGATATGAATAAATCTGTTCTCAGAAGAATATCCTTGGAACTCGCCGTTAGGATCATAGTTAAATCCTTCTATTTTACATATTGCCTCGCAAGTCATCTCCCAAGTATAAGCGGGATTTATCTGGTAAATTGGTAACTTTGCATGCCTAACAAGCAAGGTGTCAGCCAACTCATAAAACCGATATCCTCCACCTCCTTGCCAATTAATCTCTTTTGAAATTCCACCTTGTTCTCCATTTATTACATTATCCAGTCGAACCTTGCAATGTGAATAAGCCTGTTCGCCCATTTCTATTCCTATCCATTTGCGGTTCAACTTATGCGCTGTGGCTGCTGTTGTGCCTGAGCCAAGGAAACTATCCAAAACCCAATCTCCTTCAGATGTACACATCTCAATAATTTGTTTAAGCAAAGCCTCTGGCTTTTTCCCATTTGGAAATACGACATTGCCTTCTTTTGTTAAGTTTTTCATCCAGGCATTCATATCCCAATATGTTCCTTGAAGATCTTTTTTATATAACTCTCCGTCAATTATCTCTGATGTATCTCGCAACCATACAAATAAATTACATCCATCATCCTTATAGAACTGTTCATAAAGCTTGCCTCTATTTTTCCCTGTCCTAGGCACGTACTCTATAGAAAGAAGTTCATCTGAAATATCATGTTCTTTTCTAAACTCAATTATTCTAGTCCTAATTGAAGTTTGAGCATTTGTAGTTCTATAAACATTTACACCATATTTTTTATATGTTTCCTTTACTGTAAGCCCCTCTTTTTTTGCCAACTGATTAACAGATGCAGACTTATAATTTTTTCTTCTATAAACTTTTATTTCATTGCCATCTCCATCGACAGTAGACCCTATATATTCCTTTTCACCCGCATCTAACAAAACTGATGTATACTTCCAACTCTTTCCCTCATCCAAATACTGTTGGACTAATTCTGACATTTCAGTATATGTGTATGGCCCATTAAACAAAGGAAGCATGGAATAATCTCTTGCATATATTAGTATGTATTCACAGTTTTTCTTTAGTCTTTTATCTTCTCCCCCACCAGATGCACCTGCTATATTCTTCATATTGACAGAAACCATATTTACAAAATTATCTCTGCCAAAGACCTCGTCACATAAGACTTTTAAGTATGCCTGTTCTTCGTCATCTATTTGAATCCAGATCGTTCCATCTTCTGATAGAAGATTTCTTAATAACTGCAATCTGGTTCTCATAATACTTAACCAAATTGAATGAGCTAAATTATCATCATAATATTCGAAAGCTGCACCTGTATTATATGGAGGATCAATATAAATACACTTAATAGACCCATAAAAGTCATTTTCAAGCGCTTTTAACGCCAATAAATTATCTCCGTGAATCAACATATTTTCCGATTCAACGTCTCCATAAGATTTGCTTGTATCCTCAATCAAAATTCGAGGCTCAAGATCCTGCTCCTCGTATTTTCCAACCCATGTTAATTCGAGTTTTCCCTTTTTTTCCATGTTGCCTCCTGATTAATACTTCACTACAATCTTTGCGTATAAGCTTGGTTTCTTAAGCAAATCCTTCTCATACACTTTCGTTAATTCCGTAGCTTCTGTTTCTAACTCCTGCATCTTTTCTTGGAAAGCTGCCTCTGAGTTTTCTTTTTCTTTTTCCAGTTCTTCTATTCTTTTCTTTAACTGGATTTTCAGTTTAAAATTCTTTTCAGCCTGGTATTCTTCCTGTAACTTACTTATTTCAGAAGTGTCCTTCATATTTAGCAAGAACTCTTCTTTACGATAATTAAGCCAGACTTCCATCTTTCGTCTATTCGCTGCAAGTTCTTCAACTTTACCAGCGCACATATCGTCGTACAGAAGATTTTCCACGTGTTCTATAACCTTCCCAACCGAATTAGTGTTGCAGTTTTTTTCTACTACGCATCCATCAGTCAGTTTTGAAACAACCTCCCTGGACATTGCCTCCGGTATCTTCCGTACTCGATTATCTTCACCACAAACGGCCAACACTGAGCTTATTAATTGGCTGTCATTGTACCATCCGCCTATGATTAAATAACCATGAGAACCATCATCCAAGACATCTAGGTTTGTTTCCATATACTTAGGAAATCTTCCGGTTGTTACCGGATCAGGTACTCCATTCCAGTATTCGACCTGTTTTTTGTAATCATCTATTTCTGCCAAAATATGAGCAAAACTTCTTTTATGCTCATCTGGAGACTGTTTCGTAATGAGTCCGCGTAACTCATCCATCTTTTTATTTCGCTTACGATCAATCTCCTTCTCAAGTGAATTAAAGCGTTTTACAAACTCATCTGAAGTCTTACACTCCTGATAAATCTGGGTAATTCTTTTTTCAAAATCCGAGCCGCTTTCAAGCAGTCCAATCGCCTTATCTGAAGCACCAAACACGCCCTTAAACAGCTGGAATTTTTCAGAAAGTATTTCATATACTCTTCTATCAGCTTCATTTTGCGTATTTAAGAGATTTATAACTACAACATCCCTCTTCTGGCCATAACGGTGGCATCGACCTATCCTTTGTTCTATCTTTTGTGGATTCCAAGGCAAGTCATAATTGATAATCGAATTACAGAACTGTAGGTTAAGTCCTTCAGATCCTGAATCAGTTACCAAAAGGATTTTGTATTCATCTCGAAATGCTTCTACGATAGCATTCTTTATTTCGACATTCCTGCTTCCATAGGACTTTCCGTAATTTCTAGCTCTCCAAGCTTTATAAATTGCTTTAGTTGTTGGATCTCCTGGGTTTCCATTAAACATTAAAACATCACCCTTGTATCCATGCTCTGACAATTCTTCAAAGAGAAAGTTTTGTGTACGGACTGACTCAGTGAAAATAACCACCTTGTTGTCTGTATTTTCTTTTGTTTGACTTTCAAAGGCACGAGCAATAGCTATTCTAAGCGCATCCGCCTTTGCATTATGTGTAATGCTATTTGCCTTCTTTATGATTGCATCAACTTCATCAATCTCGTGCTGAATAAACTCGTTAACTAATTCTCTTGTGTATAATTCTTGACGTTCTTCTGGCTCATTGTCATCATCAAGCTCATCATCAAGAAAAGCAAAGAAGTAGTCTAAACTCTCCGCAACGGATTCTTCGCGTGAAGACTCTTTCAATACTACAAGTCGCTTTTTTAGCACTTCAAAAGTCTCTGCAACAGCCACGCTCGACGATGCAAGCAGTTTTCTAATTACAGAGGTAATAAGTGTTCGCCTTGAATTAGGCAAAGCGTATAATATCTCTTTTTTGAGATAGTTATTTATCATCATGTATAATTCTATTTCCTTGGGAGACAGGGAGAAATCTACCGTAATCTCTTTTCTTTCAGGGAATAGAATATAATCTGACACTTCACTTCTAAGTGTTCTTTGAACAATAGGAGCTAATTGCTGCTTTAGCTCATCATACATTTCATTCTTTACATAACGTTCGCTAAATACAGCCTTGCTATAAAAAACTTTTTCATCAATAAACTGCACCAGCCCATACATATCAAGCAGCGTATTCTGCATTGGCGTCGCCGTAAGCAAAAGCTTGGGTATTGCCTTGGTTAATTCAAAAATTGCGGAAGCCATCTTCATCCCGCTTTTATGTATATTTCTCATTCGATGAGCTTCATCAAATATACAAAAGTCCCAAGGAACTTTTCCAAGCAGTTTCTTTTGTCTTGCAGCAAAATTATATGAGGCAATAATAACCGCTTTGTCTTTATGAAGTTCCTCCTGGTACTCCTCCAGATTCGAACTATCTACTATGAACGATTCAATATCAAATTTTTCTTCAAGTTCAATTTGCCACTGTCTTCTCAAGTTAGAAGGCATGATCAATAAAATTCTGCTCTTCCCACTCATCAAGAGATGTTTAACAACCAGTCCTGCTTCAATTGTTTTTCCAAGTCCTACCTCATCAGCAAGAATAGCACCACCATTCTTCATCGCAGCAAGCGAAAAAACATAAGCTTCTATCTGGTGTGGATTCAAATCAATCCTAGATAAAGATAAGCAGCTATATGGATTTTGCGAAAGCTCTTGCTTTTTTATTTCTGCATAGGTTCCATCAACAATTCCCATGCTGCTTCTCCTTTCTTACAACTGATTGCGAACAGCCTCAGCTATCGCCTTTGCCATCATCGGCGGAACTGCATTTCCAATTTGTTTAAACTTTTCTCCTCTGCTGCCTTCAAAGAAATAGCTATCAGGAAATGTTTGAAGTCTAGCAGCTTCTCTAACAGTAATAGATCTGCATTGCTCACGATCCGGATGAATAAAATAATGTCCATCTTTGGCAAGATGAGCCAACACTGTATGGCAGCTATTTTTATTTCCTTCCACAACCTTAAATCTATCTTTAAAAGAAGTGGTATTTCTGTGGGTTCTTAATTCTTCCGGAAGTCTATCGTAACTTAATCTTTGTTCGCCATCATTCCAAGCATCAATAGCCATACCGTAAATCTGAACATCTCTATCACAATTTGGTCTGGCTATGTGGTGTGTTACGACATCATGCGGTGTGCGTATTCCACTTTCTTTCAAATAGTCACTGCAGTCCTCATACGGAACAGCATATGCATTATTTTCTTCTCCTCGATTTACTGGAGCTAAATCATCTAACAAATCATTTACAATTGCCTCCGAATTGTGTGGCACAAAATCCGGATAAAAATGTTCTGTTCCCTTTCTCCAACCAATAATAATCATTCGCTTTCGACTTTGAAGAACTCCAAAATCAAATGCATTCTGCTCGCGACATTCAAACTCGTAACCTACACGTTTTAAATGTGCCTGAAGATTCTTATATGCAGCTCCCCCTCGTGCAGATTTAATTCCTGCGACATTTTCAAAAACAAACATCTCTGGTTTATATCTGGTAAGAAATCGCGTATACATCTTGTAAAGTTCATTCCTAGGATCTTCTTCCATCGGAACTATCATATGACTGCTTTGAGCTCTTCCAACTAGCGAATATGCTTGGCAAGGTGGTCCTCCAACTATTACATCAACATGTTCCACACCTGCATCTTGCATATTTTTATCAATCTGCTCAAATACACCCTTGATAGATTTATCAGATAACTCTTCATTGATTACCGTTGCAATTACTTCTTCCGGAATATGTTCCATCAATTCTGCTCTAGTAATCTCTCCTCTTTCATAGGCATAGTAAAACTGAATTGAGTTATCATCTTGTTTACTCAAATAATGAAATGCCGCTCTCGTCTCCAATGTCTGCGCAGCCATAGCATTCATCTCGACATGCGCGATTGGATTAAACCCCGCTTGGATAAATCCTTCAGACAAACCTCCGGCTCCGGCAAATAAATCTATAAAATTAAACGTAGTCTGGCCCTTAGGCATTGTTATGATCTCCATTCGTGTCGTTTTCTTCCGGAATCATCTCCATGATGTCACCGACATCACATTGCAAATAGGCGCAAATTCTCTTTAAAACATCCATTGAAACATCTTCATTTCGGCCAAGTTTTGCCAATGTATTCGGGCTCATTTCAATAGCTTCAAGCAAGTCCATCTTTTTCATATTCTTGTCGATTAGTAGTTTCCACAATTTGTTATAACTTACTTTCATACTAAAGTCCTCTTAGCAAATTTGCATAAAAATGGGTTCAAATTCCCTACAATAATACAGAGTAAATTATAACACAGCAGCCTTCAGCTCTCAATAATTTTATTATAGAAATCTATAACTTTTCATAACTTATTTTTGGGGTTCGACCATAACCGCCCACCTTCCATTATCCATATTTCATGTCCGTTAAAACGGACTCATAACAAAGTTTTTTCATTTTCGCAAGCAGTTCCTCGATTATCATCGACGCTCCTTGCTTGTTGGCTGGCTTAGCCCCCAATCCCCCAAGAACCTCGTTTCACTCGGAGCCACGCACCAACAAGTTGGTGCTAAATGCATTTTCCCCGGAACATAAAAAAGAGGGGCAACCCCACTTCTGTTAAAAGTAGAATTGCCCCAAATCTCATCTGGCCTTTGTATTCTGTTTTTGTTTTTCAGCTTGTTTCTCCTGTTCCTCAGTCTGTAGGAATCGGTCGATATTGTACTTCGCCGTTTGATAATCTTTCATCTCCTGGCGAGCTTGTCGATACTCGGCATAAGTCTTTTTCTTCTCACCAAGTACTTCCGAATATTCAGCATTCAATTCTTTTATCGTAGGTATTTTACCTTTGATTTTAGAAAAAGCTTCCTTAGCGGCCTTATGAAGCGTTATTTCTTCACGGTGTTCCTCGAAGAATTTTTTGCTGTATCCGCTCTCACGGTAAGCTACGTAAATCTGCTTTGTTTTCGAGTAGTTGATAATATACTTTTTAAGATCTGTGATCTCTATAAGTCTTGCCTCCAAAGACTTTTGGCGTTCCGTTATCTCAGCAAATCTGTCTGAAACTGACTTAGCCTTGGCTGCAAGTTCATCATAATCTCTAAGATTATGCTCTTCCAAAAACAGAAGCGTCTGTGCCATCTGCTTGATGTTATGAACCTTAGCCCATCGTTCATAGCCAGGTCCTTTACCTTTGGCAATCATCTTCTGAATATCAAGAAGCATATCAAGCTTAGGCTCAGTTTTCTCGGTGACGGAAGCAACCTTCTCACGAGATTCACCTGAAAAGATACGTTCCAGATCTTGCTCTCGATACCCGGCTCCAAGAGATCGAAAACGAAGGAATTTCTTCTGCCCCTTCCCTTTTACTGAGACATATTTCCCTCGTTTGCTCTCATATCCCATTTCAAGAAGAAGTCGTAAAAGCTCATCCATATCCTTGGGATTTTGTTCAAGGCAAGCATCGATTGCATCACGGATATCTTCACGAAAGCTCCGCCTTTCAGGATACTCAGTTCTCTTAACTCTCTCACTGGGCTTAACCGGTTCTATAACCGAAAGACCATTCTCAAGACAAACAAGATCACTTACTCTTTGAAGAGCCACGCCTGAAAACCAAAAGTTTCTAAACTTCCTGTCACAAGAAAGTGCTGTTGAGTTATATATAATATGATTATGAATATGCGCCTTATCAACATGGGTCGCAACAATAAAAGCATGTTGTCCCTTTGTCCAGCGCATCGCTGTTTCATAACCGATTTTATTTGCCTCTTCCGGTGTAATCTCCCCGGGCTTGAATGACTGTCTGATCTGATATGCAATGATATCCCCGACAATCTTTCTTCCAGTTATCTCAAGATATTCTTTCTTGGAAGATGCAAACTGTTCCTCAACAAACTCAGGATCACATTGGTAGCTGCTGACCAGCTCACCGCCTTCAGTCTTTTCAGGATTCTGAGCATAATCGGTTCTGTCCTTCAAACATTTCTGAAGGGAACGGCCTTTATTCTGATGCATGGCAATAAGTCTGGTCGCAGCCAATAGTCATCACCTCTTTTCTTAAATTGTTAAAAGTCGCTGATAAATAGCTTTTAACAAACTGCATAATTCCTCATGCTGACGCTTGAGATTTTGAATGTCTCCGTAATAGATACTGCCATTGGTATTTGCCTGTTTTGCGTACTGGTTCAGATTGTTGGAATTGATATGAAGAAGACGTGCAACCTCATTCACATCTGAAAGATCCAGGCGAACCACATAACCATCAATAGCCATCTTACGGATATAGGCGGACATATTCTTAATGCCCGCCTCCTTCATCCGCTCTTCTATCTTTTCGCGGTCGCCCTTCTTAAGCATGACTCGGATATAATCCGTATACTCACGCATTTTAAGTCCTCTCTAACTCTCCGCACAGCACGCATCCCCTTGTAGGCTTTGGAGGTTCAGGAGTCGGCGCCTCCTGTAACTTTTTAAGAACAGATTTCTTTTTCTGCTCCTGCTCAATGACTTCAGCAGCATCAACCTGACACACCGGCTTAGGTTCGGGCAGATTATTGATAACACCATCAAAAGAATTATCATTCTGCTCTACCATATCTTCGATGCCACGCATGGGATTTCTGCTTACAGAAGGACCGGCACCGGGAGTCTCATCAAAAGAGTCTCCTGCGACTTCAATCTCAGTCTCAACTGCACCGCCTACTTCATCCCATTTTTGAATCTTGGTTTTTCTCTTTTTCTCCATATCAGATTGCCTCCCTCATATCTTTATCTGCGTTTTTCTTAGGGCTCTTAGTTTTGGCAGACTTAGCTTTTTCTGCTTTCAGCTTTTCCTTTACGGAAGCTTTTTTCTTTTCTGCTTTCTTCTCAGGTTCCTTGTCTACCTTTTCCACAGAAAGCTTGATCGGCCTCTCCTGCTCACCCTTTCCAAAATCTACCGGAGGCTCGATCTTGATGTACCCAATAGGACGATCTACCTCCGGATTATCGAAAGGGAGCTCATCACCGTGAGCCTCCATGAACTGATCCATTTCTTTTACTGTTGTGAGTGTCTGCACCTTTTCATCAATCTTAACAATAAGCTCCGATGCTGTTCTTCGGATTGTATCAAGTGATGCTTTGAGCTCAGGTACTTCTTTATCAGCAGACCAAGTTGCTACATAAGGGAAAGAATAATCCGAAGTATCAATGCCATAATGCTGGCAAACGACGTAAGCTACCGATTCAGCTTCAAATGTTAATGTTTCCATTTGAAGCCTTATACTGACATTTTCATAATGTTTATAATTTGATTTATCTCTCATTTTTCCTCACTTTCTTGTAAAAAATATAAGCATTTTCAGATACGCTATAAGCA
>ONHB01000013.1 GCA_900317505.1 uncultured Lachnospiraceae bacterium
ATCCGCAGAATGTCACCCAGAAACGTTTATTAACGATAAAATACAATTAACGGAGGAAGAAAAAATGGGTCAGATTATTGGTGAAGGAATTACATTTGATGACGTGCTTTTGGTTCCGTCATATTCACAGGTGATTCCCAATCAGGTGGATTTATCTACCTACTTAACAAAAAAAATCAAATTAAACATTCCAATGATGAGTGCAGGAATGGATACGGTTACTGAACACCGCATGGCAATTGCAATGGCGCGTCAGGGTGGTATCGGTATTATCCACAAAAATATGTCAATCGAAGCACAGGCAGAGGAAGTTGATAAGGTTAAACGTTCTGAAAACGGCGTTATTACTGATCCTTTTTCTTTGACACCGGATCATACTCTTGGCGATGCAGATGCTCTGATGGGCAAGTTCCGCATTTCCGGCGTTCCGATCACAGAAGGCAAAAAATTAGTTGGTATCATCACTAACCGTGACTTAAAGTTTGAAAAAGATTTTTCCAAAAAGATCAAGGAATGCATGACATCCGAAGGTCTTATCACAGCAAAAGAGGGAATTTCTTTAGAGGAAGCAAAGGCTATCCTTGCCAAATCCAGAAAAGAAAAGCTTCCGATCGTAGATGACAAGTTCAATCTGAAAGGACTTATCACGATCAAGGATATTGAAAAGACCATCAAGTATCCGTTAGCTGCCAAGGATTCACAGGGAAGACTGCTGTGTGGTGCTGCAGTCGGAATTACAGCTAACTGTCTTGAGCGTGTGGCTGCACTTGTTGAGGCCAAGGTCGATGTTGTTGTTTTGGACTCTGCACACGGTCATTCACAGAATGTATTAAACTGTGTCAAGATGATCAAGGATGCATATCCGGAGCTGCAGGTTATTGCAGGTAATGTTGCAACAGCCGAAGGTACAAAGGCCCTGATCGAAGCCGGTGCAGATGCAGTTAAGGTTGGTATCGGACCCGGTTCTATCTGTACAACACGTGTCGTTGCCGGAATTGGTGTTCCGCAGATCACAGCTATTATGGATGCATATTCAGCTGCCAAGGAATATGGTATTCCGATCATTGCAGATGGTGGTATCAAGTTCTCCGGTGACCTGACAAAGGCGATCGCTGCAGGTGGTAATGTATGTATGATGGGATCCATGTTTGCAGGATGTGATGAGGCTCCCGGTACATTTGAGCTGTATCAGGGCAGAAAATACAAAGTATACCGTGGTATGGGATCTATCGCAGCCATGGAAAATGGTTCCAAAGACCGTTACTTCCAGACAGATGCCAAAAAGCTGGTACCCGAAGGCGTAGAAGGCCGTGTAGCATACAAAGGCTCCGTTGAAGATACCATCTTCCAGTTAATGGGCGGTTTAAGATCCGGTATGGGATATTGCGGAACTCCTACTATTGAAGAGTTAAAGGAAAAGGGCAGATTTGTCAAAATTTCCGCAGCTTCTTTAAAGGAAAGTCATCCTCATGACATCCATATCACAAAAGAAGCTCCCAACTATAGCGTAGACAACTAATCAGGGATTATTATTTATGCAACAAATTTTTAGCAAAGCAGAACTTCAAAAGGTGCAGAATCATTTCTGCACCTTATCACATTTATTCGCATATTGTGTGGATATGGACGGCCAGAAACTGACAGAGATGTCAGGTGATGAAGAGGGAATCGCCTATATCCGCAAATTTCTTTCGGAAGAGGACTTTTATCAGGTTTACAAGCGTATTGCTGATAGTACGTTGGAGGATATTCTGGTAGAGCCTACCCGTTATGCCAATCTCAAGCTGGCAGCAGTCTGTGTCACTTCGCAGGGAAGCCGCACCAACTGCTGGCTTTTATGTGCCATTATCAAGGATGCGGCAGACGATCAGATGCCGGAGGCACCGGTTGAGGGTATTTCAATGGATGATCTGTATCATGCGCTGGATATGCTTGCCAGTGTTGAGCGCAAGCTTGTTCAAAATGAGATCGATGTCCGGAATGCAAGGAGTGAGAGCCAGAAGAGCAAGTATTCGGAAACGGAAATGAGCTCGGCGCTCAGACGCACGGAGGCCATGACAGAGGTGGTGCAGTATCTGGAAAGCACGGAAAGCTTTGAGGATACCACCGGGGAAATTCTCAAGATTGTCGGGGAATATCTGGAGGTCAGCGCTGCAAGGCTGTTTCAGGTTGAAAAAGATGAAGACTATGTTGATCTGATCTCTTTTTATCAGGCTCCGACACTTTCACGCACGGTTGGCAACAAGGTCAAGGGAATCCCTCGTGGGCTTTTACTTGGAGAAGATAAGCCACTGATTCTTTCTGCTAACTCTCTGGCATCTGCCGGTATGCATGCTGAAATGCTGCAATACCATATCAGGGCAGTGGTTGCTTTACCTATTTACGTCAATAAAAAGCCTGCCATGTATTTTTGCGTGATAGAGCATGAAAAAAACCGCATCTGGCGCAAGGATGAGGTTAAATATATCAGTGATGTTGTCAAGGTGGTGCAGAGCCTGCTTGATAAACGTATCCAAAACAGCTCTCTGGTTGGATCCTATGCATCCCTGCAGGAGATTCTGGATAATGTCGGTACCTGCATCTATGTCAAAGATTCGCAGACAGGAAAAGCGCTTTTTGCCAACAAATTGTTTAAACAGGTCTTTGCAGCCGAGATCAAGGAGCATCAGATCGATGCCTTTTTGGAGCTGGCAAAGCCGACAGGAATTAAAGAGGGCTATTACGAGATCTACCATCAGAAAAAAGACAGATGGTACGATATGTATCATGTGCTGATACGCTGGATCGATATGAGTCAGGTTGATCTGTACGCATTGTACGATATTACAGATAAAAAGGTTTACCAGAAAAAGATCGAACAGCAGGCCTATACGGATTTTCTGACAGGTCTTTACAATCGTATGTGCTGCGAGAGGGATCTGGCACGTTTCATTGATCTTGCCAAGCAAAACAGGCAAAGAGGTGCCCTGCTATATCTGGATCTGGATGATTTTAAGCATATCAATGATGGACTGGGACACCAGTACGGAGATATTTTACTGCAGTCGATTTCCCATGGCTTTGTACAGATCAAGGGAATCGAGGATACCTGCTACCGCATGGGTGGTGATGAATTTGTCATTATCGTGCCACCCAAGAGCTTTCATCTGCTGGATGAGATCGTAAGTGACATCCGCAAGATGTTCAGCAGACCGTGGATGCTAAAGGACGCAGAGTATTACTGTACCATGAGTATGGGTACCTGTGTTTATCCTGAGGACGGTGACAATGTTGCCGACCTGATCAAAAAAGCCGATATTGCGATGTATGAGGCCAAGACAACCGGCAAAAACCGCGTCGCCAAGTTTTCCGATAAATTGTCTTCTGTTTCGAGCCGGAGACTGGATATGGAAAAAAATATGCGTGATGCCACGGTCAATGCGTGCTCTGAATTTGCCGTATATTTCCAGCCGATCATGGACGTACAAAAGGAAGACAGTCCCTGTGTGGGCGCCGAGGCACTCGTGCGTTGGAACTCAGCGGCACTGGGCTTTATCTCGCCGGCGGATTTTATCCCGCTTGCAGAATATCTTGGACTGATTACACCGATCGGCACATATGTATTAAGAGAATCCTGCTATGCGTGCAAGAGATGGAACGAGAGCGGCCATCCCGAATACAAAGTCAATGTCAATCTGTCGGTTGTACAGCTTTTACAGAATGACATTGTCGATGTTGTAAAAAGAGCTTTGGCAGACAGCGGGCTTGCACCCGAAAACCTGACCTTGGAGGTTACGGAAAGTCTTGCCATCAACGACATGGAGCGCATGCAGAAGATCCTCAATGCCATCCGCGCGCTGGGCGTAAGGATCGCATTGGATGATTTTGGAACCGGATATTCGTCACTTAAGCATATCCGGGAGATCCCTTTGGATGTTATCAAGGTGGATCAGGTATTTGTAAAAGATCTGACAAAGGATGAGTATTCACAATCCTTTATCAAGATGGTCGCAGAGCTGGCAGCAGCGATTGATGTCAATGTCTGCGTCGAGGGAATAGAAACCAGGGAACAATTTGAAGTGTTGGAAGGAATGAAAGTACAGATGGTACAGGGATATTTTTTTGATAAACCTTTACCACGGGATGCTTTTGAGGAAAAGTATGTTAAATCAGACACCATTTCCCAATCGGGGGGACAGAATTGATGCATTAAAACAAAAGATCGAGGGCTTTAAAAGAAACTCCGTTGATTACCAGTTTACACAGTATCTGGATCAGGTGCTGCACAAGCTGCAGATGACGGAGACTGATCTTGAAAAGACGGAGAAACATCTGGTACACAGCTATCAGATGTATTTGCAGCGAAACGGATTGGTGCAGCCGCCGGTACAGCCGGGGCAGGGGAATGTACCGGTGCAGAATGGACCGCGGTATACACAGACTGTGTCACAGAATCAGAACGGGCAGCCCATGTCACAGTATGCACAGAACGTATCGCAACAACCAGTGCCGCAAATGCAGCAAAATATGCAGCGGCAGGCACAGCAGCAATTCTGGCAGCAGCCGCCGGTTCAGCCAACACCGCCGCAGCCTAAAAATAAACGGACCTTGGAATACAAGATCGGAACCGCATTTTTGGGTGTGGTCGGAATTATATTTATTCTGATCGCGTTTGTTACATTTGGACTGCAGTATATGAGCTCCACTTTTCAGGGGATTTTGTTTTACATCTTAGGCATTGCGATCTTTGCGGGATCCGAGTTGTTTTTAGCAAAACGACTGGAAAAGTTTTCTTATTTTGTGAGCGGACTTGGCATCGCGGGACTGTATATCACGACAATACTCAATTATCTGTATTTAAAGATATTTCCGTCATATGCAGCACTTATCATAACGGTTGTGGTCACCGCATTTTTTATCTGGTACAGCCGCAGAAAAGATTCGGCAATGATACGTATTATCTGTCTGCTGGGATGTTATATATCCCTGGTACCGCTTGACAATCTTGACAACCTGATGGCATTTGCCATTCCGTCATTTATCGTTTTTGCACTGAATCTGGCTGGATGCCTGTGTCCGGTCAGGGGAAAAAATGTAGTAGCCGATTATGTGCAGTATATCAGTACGATTGCTTTCTTATTTTATATGAATATTCTGCTTTATATGTCAGGGCTGCAGATGTGGCCGATGTACATTCTGGTATGTGACTGTATCTTGAATCTGCATCTGTTGTGCATGAGCAGAGATAAAAACGTACAATACCTGATCCTGTATTGGGCAGCCAATGTATTTTTCCTTGGATTTTTATGGAGTGTTGGCAATTACGAAGACTGGATGATCTGGGGTGTGGTTGGCGTAGCAGTGATTGGTGCGGTATTTACCTTCCTTTACCGCAAGAGCAATCTGTTTTGTGCACCTTACATTGTGGCAGCTATATATGCACTGGTCGCATTTGAAAGGTGTGACAATAAGCTGGCTGTATGTCTGTGTGCCATGATCGTTTTCATTATCAACAGGCTGTTTGCGGTGACCCGCAAGGAATATGCGCCGGTAGATGCTATTTATACCATGTTTGCCGTATTGTATGTATGCTTCCTGACAAGAAACGACGATGTCCGCCTGCTTGGCTATGCATTTGCCTGCGTGATCATCATCGGAGCGTTTTTTGTTAAAAAGTATAAACAATATCATTTATATACCGCAGTGTCGTTTGCATGGCTGTTTCTGCTGACCGAAAGAATGTATCCGCTGATCTGCAGTGTATTGATCTGTATTCTGGCAGCAGCACTGATCGGTGGCGGTTTTATCAAAAAAGACAAACCGATCCGTATTTACGGCCTATGCCTTATGATCTTTGTGGCGCTTAAGCTGGTAGGCTATGACTTTAAGGAAGCGGAATCCATGACAAGGATCATTGTATTCCTGGTCGTTGGTCTGGTTATCCTTGGTGTATCCTTCTTATATATATACTTGGAGAAAAGACAGGCAGAGCAACAGCAGGCACAGCAACAGAATTTTATTTTTGACCCCAACATCAAAATATAGTATGATTAAATAAATATAAATAGAGGCATTTGCATTCACTATTAAAACAAAATAAGAGACAGCAGGAGTTGAGTAAGATGGAAAATGAAGTAAAAATAGATGCAACCGAAGAAAGTGGAGAAAAAGTATCCAAAAACTTTATTGAGCTTGAAATAGAAAAGGACCTTGCAGAGGGCGTTTATGATACCGTGCATACACGTTTCCCTCCGGAGCCCAACGGATATCTTCATATCGGACATGCAAAGAGTATTATCTTAAACTACGGACTTGCCAAAGAATATGGCGGAAAGTTCAATATGCGTTTCGATGATACCAATCCGACCAAAGAAAAATCCGAATTTGTGGAATCCATCAAAGAGGATATCGCATGGCTTGGAGCTGACTGGGAGGACCGTCTGTTTTTTGCATCCGATTATTTTGATCAGATGTACGAAGGCGCGATCAAGCTGATCAAAAAAGGAAAAGCTTATGTTTCCGATCTTTCTGCTGAGGAGATCCGTGAGTACAGAGGTACTCTGACAGAGCCCGGAAAAAAGGATCCGTATTCAGACCGTTCCATCGAGGAAAATCTGGATCTGTTTGAACGTATGAAAAACGGTGAGTTTGAGGATGGAAGCAAGGTACTGAGAGCTAAAATCGATATGACATCACCCAATATGAATATGCGTGATCCGGTTATCTACCGTGTTGCACATATGTATCATCACAATACAGGAGATAAATGGTGCATCTATCCGATGTATGATTTTGCACATCCGATCGAGGATGCCATCGAGGGCATCACACATTCCATCTGTACTCTGGAGTTTGAAGACCACAGACCTTTGTATGACTGGGTAGTCAGAGAGCTTGAATATCCGAGACCACCGAGACAGATTGAGTTTGCCAAGATGTATCTGACCAATGTCGTAACCGGTAAGAGATATATCAAAAAGCTGGTTGAGGATGGTATCGTAGACGGCTGGGATGATCCGCGTCTGGTATCCATCGCAGCCCTCAGAAGAAGAGGCTTTACACCGGAGTCCATCCGCAAGTTTGTAGAGCTGTGTGGTATTTCCAAGGCCAATGCATCTGCAGATTATGCGATGCTTGAATATTGCCTGAGAGATGACTTAAAGCTTAAGAGAAGCCGTATGATGGCTGTTCTTGATCCGATCAAGCTTGTGATCGACAATTATCCGGAAGGTCAGACAGAGATGCTTACAGCAGCCAACAACATGGAAAATCCGGAGCTTGGCGAGCATGAAATTCCTTTTGAAAGGGAATTATATATTGAGCGGGATGATTTTATGGAAGAACCGCCCAAAAAGTATTTCCGTCTTTTCCCCGGCAATGAAGTACGTCTGATGCATGCTTACTTTGTAAAATGCGTAAGCTTTGAAAAAGACGAAAACGGCAAGGTTACAGTTGTACACTGTACTTATGATCCCGCTACCAAAGCCGGAAGCGGTTTCAGCGAAAGAAAAGTAAAGGGAACCATTCACTGGGTTCCGGTACACAGTGCGGTAAAAGTAAA
Organism: uncultured Lachnospiraceae bacterium; assembly: GCA_900317505.1. GTDB lineage: Bacteria > Bacillota > Clostridia > Lachnospirales > Lachnospiraceae > UBA2882. The sequence continues at coordinate 7,541 of ONHB01000013.1, forward strand.
GGCACGTCTGTATGAAAATATTATTGATGAGGAGAAGGGTGTTTACAATGAGGAAGACGGCAGTCTGAACTTAAACCCTCATTCTCTGACAGAGCTTGATAATTGTTATGTAGAGCCCGCAATTAAGGGTGCCAAGGCATATGACAGCTTCCAGTTTGTAAGAAATGGTTTCTTCTGTGTAGACTACAAGGATTCTACAGAAGACGAGCTGGTATTCAACCGTATTGTATCCTTAAAGAGTTCTTTCAAGTTGCCTAAATAAAGAGATAAATGATATTGGAGAAGGGTTTTCATGGATCAGAATTTACTATCCGGGTTAAGTGATTTTGGACTGGGCAATTTGGAAGGTCTGGACATCTACGATACACCCGGGAATGATAAAAACGACGATGGGGATTTAGCAAATAAGGGGAAAACGGTTATAAAGGAAGAGGATATGGTTTTTGACAAATCCTTTACCTGTCCATTGTGCGATAAGGAATTTAAGGCCAAAATGGTGCGTGCCGGCAAGGTGCGTACATTGGAATCTGATCGAGATCTCAGACCGCGGCACGAAAATATAGACACATTAAAATATGACATTATTGCCTGTCCGCATTGTGGTTATGCAGGGTATGGAAAGAACTTTATGTATCTGACACCCAGCCAGAGAAAGGCAATCAAGGACAATATCTGCAGCAGCTTCAAGCCTAAAAAGACTGAAAATGCGCTGCCGTATTATACCTATGATGAAGCCTTGGAGCGTTATAAGCTTGCACTGGTCAATGCGATCGTCAAGCATGGAAAGGCAAGTGAAAAGGCATATATCTGTTTAAAGACTGGATGGCTGTTTCGGGGCATGCAGGAAGCACTTTCTGCTGATGATCCTGATTATACCAGCAAAAAGCGTGAATACGAGCAGACCGAAAATCAGTTTCTGCACAATGCATATGATGGCCTGATCAAAGCAAGGGAAAATGAGACCTTCCCGATCGCCGGAATGGATATGTTTACACTGGATTACCTTCTGGCCAATCTTGCCATCCGCTTTGAAGAATATGAAACCGGTGCCAAATTAGTAGCCAATCTTCTTGCTGCCAAGGGAACACCCAACAGGATCAAGGATAAAGCGCGGGATCTCAAGGCAGATATTATTAAAAAATTGAGAGAGCAGAAAGTTCATGAATGAATTAATGATTCCGCTGCAAAAGGATTCGGGTGACCATCTGTATCTTCAGATTTACAACTATATAAAGAATGAAATCCGCAAGGGAAGCATGCCGGCAGGGCAGAAGCTTCCTTCTACGCGGGCACTGTCAGAGCATTTACAGGTAGCCCGCAGTACGGTGGATTTTGCATATGGACAGCTCTTATCAGAGGGATATATCGAATCAATCCCCTATAAGGGCCATTTTGTTTGTGAAATAAGCGGTATTTACCAGCCGGTTGATACGGTTCTGCCCCAAGAGGTGGAAAAGAAAAAGGAAAGCTACCGGTATGATTTTTCACCCAACAGCATTGATATAGGAGCATTTCCCTTTGATACCTGGCGAAGGATATCCAAAACGGTTTTTCTGGATGAGGACAAGGATATTTTTGCCCTGGGTGATTCCAAGGGCGATCTGAGACTTCGGCAGGCAATCTGCCGTTATCTGCATGGAAGCAGGGGCGTTGTCTGTACCCCGGATCAGGTGATCGTGGGAGCCGGAAATGACTATCTGTTGATGCTCTTGCAAAAGATTTTGGGAAACCGCACCAGGGTCGCGGTGGAAAATCCGGCATATCTTAGGGCTGCACGTATTTTTGCTTCCGGTGGGGATACGGTCTGCCCGGTTGAACTGGATGAGAGTGGCATGCGTGTGGATCTTCTGAAACAGTCCGGCGCCAGAATTGCCTATGTGACACCGTCAAGACAGTTCCCGACAGGAATTGTTATGCCAGTAGGGCGCAGAAGTGAAATCTTATCCTGGGCCAATGCAGAGGATGGACGTTATATTATAGAGGATGATTATGATAGTGAGTTCCGCTATAAGGGAGTGCCGATTCCTTCACTTCAGGCTCTGGACAGGAAGGGAAAGGTCATCTATCTGGGAACCTTTTCCAAATCCATTGCACCGGCTATCCGTGTCAGCTACATGGTGCTGCCGCCTGAGATGACAAAGCAGTACGAGGAAAAGCTGGGATTTGTTTCATCAACCGTATCAAGGATTGATCAGGCGATATTGTATCATTTTCTGGAAGAAGGGCATTTCGAGCGTTACCTGAATAAGATGAGAAAGCTGTACAAAGGAAAGCACGATCTTTTGATGGAACAGCTAAGGCCTTTCAGGGCAGATTTTGATATTTCCGGTGAGCAGGCCGGGCTTCATGTGATCCTGACAGCAAAGAAGCCTGATGCAACAGAGGATGAGCTTTCGCGGCTTGCAAAAGAGCAGGGCTGTCATGTATATGCAATGGGCGATTACCGTCTGGATTTTCTGGGAAGTGTCCATACAGAGAGGCCGGCTGCCGTGATCCTGGGATATGCGTCGATGACGGAGAAAGAGATTGTGGACGGAACAGAGGCTTTGAAAAAAGCGTGGGAAATATAAGAAAAGTAAAAAAACAGTATAAAAACAGCAGATGCATGATATGATAAGCACCTGCTGTTTTGAATTGACTGATAAATATTGCAGATAGATAATAGCCTGCGACCGGACTTTAAGCTTCCTCGTCTTCTAAAGAAGTTGTCTTTGCGCCGCTGTCATCTTCATCCTCTTCATCGAAAAACTCTTCTACAACAGCATCCTGATCGTCAGAAGCTTTTTCTTCTGTTGCTGCCGGCTGTTCTGCTTCCTTGGGAGCTTCCAAAGTATCGCCTGCTGTATCGGAATTGGGATTCAGCTGAACGTAATTGCGTTTTTTACTTTCCGGTTCTTCTTCAAAGAAATCAAAGTCGTCGTCAGTATCTTCGTCATCAAAATATGCTGCGTCCTGTTTTTTAAAATAAAAGTATGCGCCTGCGGCTGCTGCGCCGATTGTCGCACCTAAAATCAATAATGTGTTTAATTTTTTTGCCATATGAAACTCCTTTCGGGCACCGGTTGATGCGTTGACTCTATTTTAAAGGAAAACGTGCTATAAAACAAGATGCAGAGCATTTTTTTTAGAATGTATTTATAGATTTCTGCCGTGTTGAAATGCCTTTTTTCTTATGTTAAGATAGGGTATAAATATGAGATTGAGGTTATATCTGTGAACGAAAAATTTTTTGATCTAAAGAAAGAAAAACAGGACCGTATGATCAATGCGGCATTAAAAATATTTGCTGTCAACGGATATCAGAAGGCAAGTACGGATGATATCGTCAAAGAGGCCGGCATTTCCAAAGGCCTTTTATTTCACTATTTCGGCTCCAAGGCCGGTGTCTATACTTTTATGTATGAATATAGTTCCCGATTTATGACAATGGAGCTGGAGCGTGCCGTGAGTCTCAGGGAAAAGGATCTGTTTCTTTTGTTAAAGCAGATGGAAGAGGCCAAGTCCGTGCTTTTAGCCAATTATCCTTATATGCAGAAATTTTTGCTGACACATATAGATTTAAAGGATGAGGAAATCAAAAAATCTGTAGCACCGTATGTTGATAAGGTGCCACAGATCATGGGTGAAGTTATGAGCCGGGCTGATTATGACCGGATCAAGGATGAGGTGGACAAGGATCTGCTTGTCCGTACGATGTACTATGTCACAAGAGGCCTCATGGAGACAGCACTTACGACTGGAATGGGACCGGAGCTTGTCTTAAAGGAAGCTACAGATTATTATGAAATGATGCGTCAGCAGTTTACCAAGGAAGAGTTTCTTGACTGATCGCTTTTATTTATTCTGCTGGTAAAAGGGATCGGCAGGATAACCGCCCCAGAGCTTCTGCATGCCGCGCTGGATGGCATCCTTGGAGTTTTTCCAGTCGGCATCCTTGTTGCGGTAGTCGAATTTTTCAACCAGCCATGCCACATCCTCTCCGACACGTTTCATATTTGTCTGCATCAGTTCAAACAGGAGAGGATAAAAAGCTTCTTTTTGCTTGTCGTTAAGCTGCTTGTCAGCCTCTGCACAGATATCGCCAAAATGGTAAAGGCACATGCCTTTGCTTTTTTTGAGCATCTTTGTCATTTCATCATCTTTTTTATACATAAAGAAGAAAGTATCCAGGTATCTTTGATAGGTTGCTTTAAAGGAATTGCAGATATAGCAGGACTTTTCTCTTTCTCTGACCCAGTTAGCCATGGAATTGGTGGTCTCGGTGCTTTTTTTCATTTTGTTCATCAGAGAAACCTTGCCGGGAGCAAACATCTTGACCTGCTTGTCCAGTTCCTTGTTGATCTGTACATAGTGTGTCTTTAAGATCCAGCCGTTTCCGAGGGTGTTGCCGTATTCAAACATTTTTTTGAAATGCGTCCGGCAGAAACCGGCGGCATCGGTCTGGTCGCGCATATCACTTTCCATATAGGATGAGCCGGAGCCGAGAACCAGATCTAAAAGATCCTGCTCAACGTTGCGTTCGATGTAGCAGAAGGGACATTCGTCGTCGGCATTGAAGGCATCGGTTAAAGGAATGGTGTAGAGTGTTTCTTTCATAATATAAACCTCCCTGTTTGTAAAATCATCATTAATTTTAGTTTGGGTTATTTTGAGAAAAAAAGCAACAAGGTATTTGTAAAAAAACACGGATTTCATGGTTTTTACTAGAAAAACCCAATATGATGTGTTATGATTGCTTTCAAAGGGTTTTCAGACCCTGTGACACAATTTACTTATACGTGATGAGGAGGAGAAAGTAGTGGAAACACAAAAAACAGTTATCCGCGACGCCAGACAGCTTGGTATTCCCAAGATGCTTCTGTTGGGCTTGCAGCACATGTTTGCAATGTTTGGCGCAACAATTTTAGTTCCAATTTTAGTAAACGGTTATTTCGAAGGCGAAGGGTTATCGATTCAGGTCACATTATTTTGTGCCGGCATAGGAACATTATTTTTCCATGTTTGTTCAAAATTTAAAGTACCTGCTTTTCTCGGTTCATCCTTCGCTTTTTTAGGTGGTTTTGCATCCGTAGCAGCTCTGGATACCGGTATCTATGCTCACATGACCATGGGTGAAAAGCTTCCCTATGCATGTGGCGGTGTTGTAGTAGCCGGTCTTTTGTATGTGATTCTTGCACTGATCATCAAGGCTGTAGGAGTATCAAGAGTTATGCGTTTCTTACCGCCGGTTGTTACCGGACCGATGATCATCTGTATCGGTTTAAGTCTTGCGCCTTCTGCAATTTCCAATGCTTCCACAAACTGGATCCTGGCTTTTATTGCACTGGCTGTTGTCATTATCTTTAATATCTGGGGAAAAGGAATGCTTGGTATTCTTCCTATCCTGATGGGTGTTGTTATTTCTTATGTGGCTGCGCTGATCTTCCAGGCAGTTGGATTTACCAATCCCGATGGATCCGCTATCTTAAACTTCAGTGGTGTGGCAAATGCAAGCATCGTTGGATTGCCGCCTTTCCAGATCTGCAAATTTGATATTACAGCAATTTTAGTTATGGCTCCGATTGCTATTGCTACCATGATGGAGCATATCGGTGATATTTCAGCTATTTCCGCTACTGTTGGAGAAAACTTTATCGAGGATCCCGGTTTACACCGTACTTTGATCGGTGATGGTATCGCTACTGCTTTAGCAGGTTTTATCGGCGGTCCTGCCAATACAACTTATGGAGAAAACACCGGCGTACTTGAGTTATCTCATGTATATGATCCTGCTGTTGTACGTCTTGCAGCTATTTACGCAATCGTGCTGAGTGGTATTCCGAAGGTTGCTGAGCTGATCGGTTCTCTTCCGGCATCTATTATCGGTGGTATCAGCTTCATGCTTTACGGTATGATTTCCGCTATCGGTGTCCGCAACGTTGTTGAAAATCATGTTGACTTCAAGAAGTCAAGAAACCTGATCATTGCCGCTGTTATCATGGTATCCGGTCTTGGTTTCTCAGATGGTCTGACATTTAACATTGGATCTACCAGTGTTACTCTGACTTCTCTTGCAATCGCAGCTATTGCAGGTGTGGTTTTAAATGCTATTCTGCCCGGAAATGATTATGAATGGGGCAAGAAGGAAAACTAGGATGGTGTTTTGGTTGATCTTTTGACACGGATATCATCTTATTAAAAGAAGATTTTTTTGAAAAAAAGAGGGAGGCTCTGCGAGTTTGGGACGGAGCTCCCTCTTTTTTAATTTGTCTGGGGATGTCGTCTGGTTAGTTATTAATTTGAGTTTGGGAGGATAACTCGTCCGCCCGGTCAGTTACGGTCATGGGATATACCTGCTGTCTCTGCCCCGGGAAACGCCTGCGCCTAGTGTATCTAAATGCTGCCCGGATAGGTGTTCTTGCCGGTAAAGGTACGGAAAATAAAACGCGCCTGCGGCTTGGACGGGTTATTTTCCGTACCGGAAACTGGTTTTGGGCAGCATTAAGATTCACACGGCTCGGCGTAAAATGGGGCAGAGACAGCAGGTATATCCCATGACCGTGACTGATCGGGCTGGTAGATTGGGGACGGGAGAGATGAAAATTTATTGTAAATGATAAAAAATATCGTTATGGTGTATGTACAATGAAAAAGTGGTGTGGTACCATGGGTTAGTGGAGGCTAACCAAAAGCCAGTAAGTATAAGTAGATGAGAAACAGATTGGTTGGTATCTACGAAAGGCTACGGCTACTGGTTGGGCGCAGTAAGATGTGGTATTGAATACAACAGGAGGATTATTGATGGAAGTATTTTATGGGATTGCGATTCCTTTTTTGGGAACGACCCTTGGTGCAGCCTGTGTGTTCTTTATGAAAAATACAATGAGCGACATGTTGCAGAGGGTATTGACGGGCTTTGCGGCCGGTGTTATGGTGGCTGCATCTGTCTGGAGTCTGATCATTCCGTCTTTGGAACAGTCAGAAGGAATGGGGAGGCTTTCGTTTATTCCGGCGTTTATCGGTTTTTGGATCGGGATTTTGTTTTTGCTTCTGCTCGATCATGTGATCCCGCATCTTCATAGGGGAAGTGAGGAAGCGGAAGGACCCAAGACAAAGCTGCAGCGGACGACGATGCTGGTTTTTGCCGTGGCGTTGCACAATATTCCGGAGGGAATGGCAGTCGGTGTTGTTTATGCAGGTTATCTGACGGGCAATCAGGGGATTACGATGACCGGGGCGTTAGCGCTTGCTATCGGAATTGCGATCCAGAATTTCCCGGAAGGGGCTATTATATCCATGCCACTCAGGGCAGAGGGTGTCTCTAAGACAAAGTCTTTTGTGCTGGGAGTGCTTTCGGGAATTGTAGAGCCGATCGGTGCGGTTGTGACAATTCTTGCAGCAGAGCTTCTGGTACCGGGGATACCGTATTTTCTGAGTTTTGCGGCAGGAGCCATGCTTTATGTCGTTGTGGAAGAATTGATTCCGGAAATGTCTGAAGGGGTACATTCCAATATTGGTACGGTTATGTTTGCCGTTGGGTTTAGTCTGATGATGGTTTTGGACGTGGCACTCGGCTGATGTATTTTAAAGAGAACAAAGATTTTGGGACTTTTTTGATAAAAAGTATTGACAACGGACGTTAGTTGCATTAAACTCATCATAGTTTGAATGAACTAACAATTGGTTGTTACATAAAACACCATGCTTTTCTATATAATATGTAACAAAAGAAAGGTGATTGATTATGACTTTAGCAGATGCAAACATCGGAGAGGAATATATTGTAAAAGATATCATAACAGAAGATGATGATTTGGAAGCATTCCTTTTTTCACTGGGATGCTATAGTGGAGAGCCGATTACGGTTATTTCTCATATTAAAGGAGGTTGTGTCGTTTCCATCAAAGATGCACGATACAATATTGATACTGATTTAGCGAGAGCTATTTCAATCTAAACGGATACCGGGATCAAGGGTGGAAAGCTGTATTGATGCGGCTTTCTCCCCGAAAATCCTTATATCATATAAGTATTTTATTTTTTTTACTTTTAAAGTTAGTAATAACTAATTTTAAGTAGTCTTTGATGACTTGATGGCAGCATGATAAAAGTTGTGCAGGCTGGATAGTTAAATGAGGAGAAAATGAGGAAAAAGGAGGATGCGTGATGAGAATCGCATTAACAGGTAACCCCAACAGTGGAAAGACCACCATGTATAATGCCCTGACAGGTAGAAACGAAAAGATCGGTAACTGGGCGGGTGTTACTGTCGAGAGAAAAGAAAGCCCGATTAAAAAGGCCTATTATGACGGAGAGAAGGAAATCATTGCGGTTGACTTACCCGGTGCTTATTCCATGTCTCCATTTACATCTGAGGAAAGTATTACAAGTTCTTATGTAAAACATGAAAACCCTGATGCAATCATCAACATTGTAGATGCTACAAACTTAAGCAGAAGCCTGTTCTTTACAACACAGCTGTTAGAGCTTGGTGTTCCGGTTGTTGTAGCACTGAACAAGAGTGATATCAACGAAAAGAAAGATACCGAGATCAATGTTGAGCTTTTATCTGAAAAGCTTGGATGCCCGGTTATCAAGACAATTTCCACATCTGCCGGCCACGTTGGATTAAAAGAAGTTGTGGCAGCAGCTGCAGATCTGGAAGGAGCAGGACAGAAAGCTCCTTATGTACAGGCAGAAATTGACTTACATAATAAAGATGCCGTTGAAGCAGAAGATAGAAAACGTTTCGACTTTGTAAAGACTATCGTTGCTGCAGTTGAAAAACGTAAAGTCCTTACTAAAGAAAAGAACGGACAGGATAAGATCGATGCAGTTCTTACCAACCCCTGGCTTGGTATTCCGATTTTTGCCGTTATCATGTATGGTGTATTCTATATTTCACAGTCTACAGTCGGAACATGGATCGCTGACTGGTTGACAGGCTGGATTGAAACATTCCAGGAATATGTTGCAGGACTTGTAGTAAATGCAAATCCTTTCTTACAGTCATTATTGGTAGATGGTATTATCGGTGGTGTTGGTGCCGTTGTTGGTTTCCTTCCTCTGGTAATGGTAATGTACTTCTTAATTGCTCTTTTGGAAGACTGTGGTTACATGGCAAGAGCAACTGTTGTACTTGACCCGATCTTCAAACGTGTAGGTCTTTCAGGTAAATCCGTTATCCCGATGATCATCGGTACCGGATGTGGTATCCCTGGTATCATGGCTTGCCGTACCATCCGTAATGAAAGAGAGCGTAGAGCAACAGCTATGTTGACAACATTTATGCCTTGTGGAGCTAAGCTTCCTGTTATTGCATTATTTGTTGGTGCTTTCTTCTCAGACTCAACATGGGTTGGACCTTTAATGTATTTCGTAGGTATCATCCTGATTTTACTTGGTGCATTACTTGTAAATGCAGTTACCGGATATAAATTCAGAAAATCATTCTTTATCATCGAGCTTCCGGAATATAAAGTTCCGAGCTTAAAGAGAGCTATCTTCTCTATGTTAGAGCGTGGTAAAGCTTACATTATCAAAGCAGGAACTATCATCCTTGTATGTAACACAATTGTACAGATTATGCAGTCCTTCAACTGGCAGATGCAGGTGGTTGAAGAAGGAATGGAAAATACTTCTATCCTTGCATCCATCGCATCTCCCATTGCATATCTGTTAGTTCCGATTACAGGTATCGTTGCATGGCAGCTTGCTGCAGCAGCAGTTACAGGCTTTATCGCAAAAGAAAACGTTGTTGGTACATTGGCAGTATGTTATGGTCTGAGTGCTTTCATTGATACAGATGAACTTGCACTTGTAGGTGATGGTAACGTAGTTGCTCAGGCAATGGCTCTTACAAAAGTAGCAGCACTTGCTTATCTGATGTTCAACCTTTATACACCTCCCTGCTTCGCAGCTCTTGGTGCTATGAACTCAGAAATGCAGAGTAAAAAATGGTTGTGGGGCGCTATCTGCTTACAGCTTGCAACCGGTTATACAGTAGCATTCCTTGTATATCAGGTAGGTACACTGATCACAACCGGCAAACTTGGAGCAGCTTTTGTTCCCGGCTTAATCGCAGTACTTGTATTCGCTGCAATTATCGCTTTCCTGATCCACAGAACCAACAAGCAGTTTGAAGCTAAATATGAATTGAACGATGCAGCGGTTTAAGGATTTGGCATCCTGGTGATTTACAGTATCATAGGAGGGATAATTATGGCAAACCTGATTATTATAATAGTATTACTGGTTATTGTAGGTGCAGCTGTTTTATACATCAAAAAAGAGAAAAAAAAGGGAATCAGATGCATTGGTTGTCCGTCTGCCGGAACCTGTACAAAATACAATGGATGTGGCAGTAAAAAGACAAAATAAGTGTGAAAGGAATATGAGATATGGCAGGAGAAATTCAGAAAACACAATCTCAAAAAGAAAAAGTTGTGAAACGGTTGAAAGAAAATGGATGCCGTATGACAAAGCAGAGGAAAATCCTTTTAGACATTATATTGGAAGAGGAATGTGCCAGCTGCAAGGAGATCTATTATAAAGCAGCAAATGAAGATGATTCAATCGGCATAGCAACCGTGTATCGCATGATCAACCTGTTGGAAGAAATCGGTGCTATCAATCGGAAAAATATGTACCGCATTGATATGCAGGATGCTTCTTATGATGCAGTATAATCCGCATTAGATTACAAAATAAGGGATGTGGCTTCAGAAATGAGGCTGCATCCTTTTTTGTTATAGATGAATAAAAGCAAGTATATTGACAAAAATACTCATATCGGGTATTTTTAAATAAAAAGTACCCAATTTGAGCATTTGGAGAGTGGTTTTCATGAATATAAAAGAATTGAGAGGACTGACAGGACAAACACAAAAGGAATTTGCAGATAGTTTTGGAATCCCGGTAGGAACATTGCGAAGGTGGGAATACGGAGAAAGTACTCCAGCACCATATATTTTGAAGCTGATTGCTGAAAAGATACCAATGAAGAATAGTTCAATGCGAAAAATAGAATCTATAAATGGCACATACTACTACGATGAAGTTAGCCAGACGATTGTAGATATGAAAGGTACCAGAATTGGTATTAAAGAAAAAATTGATGGTGTAAAAGAACAAAATCTGGTAATATATGCCAACTCTTTGTTTGAAAGTTACTATGATGCAGTGGAAAAATTTACGCGGGATTGCAGACTGGACAAACAGGAAGATATTCTGTGGGGGTAGGTTATGGCAAAAAAAAGAGTAGAAGAATATTACCTGATGCATAAGGATATTCCGGTGTGTCTGATGGAATTATCCAGTGATGGCAGGTTGGGAAATTATAAGAGAAACCTTTCGGCTCTGGAACATTTTCCAATTGGGGCACAAATGAATGATGTGAAATTTCACGACTGGTGGAAGGACAGAGCTATTCCTAAAACCAGAAATGGAGCAAAAAGTGCACTCCAAAGGCTCGGATATGAATCTACAAATAGTGCTTTAATTGATAATCTGGCATTAAGTCTGTCGGACTGTTATTGGATTCAGCCGCGTGGAGAGGGGCTGACATGGGCTGATGTAAATTTATTTACAAATGATTTTGTTGATACCTTTGGGGAACTGACAATCAATCAAGATCAGGTTGTTGATTTGAGAAACAAAACGCAATTTAATTGTGCTGCGTCTCAGGGGGAATTGCAGAAAAAGTGGTGTATTGATGCTTCTGGCAAAAGATATATGATAAAAGGAAATTATGGAGAGTCCTACCAGCAAAGCATAAATGAGTTATTTGCGACCGAGTTGCATAAAAAACAGGATTTTTCAAATTATACGGCTTATCAGGAAATTATGATTACGGTTCAAGGCGGCATTGAGGGTCTGGGATGTCTGTCATATGATTTCTGCTCAGAAAATAAAGAAATCATAAGCGCATGGGAGTTGCTGCAGTCAATCAAAATAAGACAAAATGAATCGTATTATTATCCATTAAAAAGGGTCTGCCTTTCGCTTGGTGTGAAAGAAGAAGAGTTTGATCATTTTATGGATTATGAAATTATGACAGATTATTTACTCTCGAATACGGACAGGCACATGAATAATATTTCGATCATTAGAGATCCGGATACATTGGAGATTTTGGGAATGGCGCCAATATATGATTCAGGAAATTCCATGTTTTATAATATTCCGTATGAACAATTGGATAAAGTGCATCTGGATGAGATCAACACACACTCTTTTATCCAGAAGGAAATAAAATTATTAAGCTATGTAAAAGACAGGAACATTGTCGATATAAATAAAGCAGAGATGGATTTTTCATTATATAAAAAGGATCTGTTGGAGCGGCATATTCGGATACCAAAACTGCAAGAACTCTATGAACGAAAAAGAATAAAGCTTAAAGCTTTTCAGAATGGTAAGGATATATGGAAAGAAAGGTAGTTTTGAAAATTATTTCATTGTAAAAACACTTGATAAATCCAAATAAATATATCATTATTATATATGGTAGCTAAGTACAGGCATTGTGTACTTGTATTTAGCTTATAGACGAAACTACCTATCTATAAAAAGCAGAGGCCTTCTTGGTGCGAGAGGGCTTTATTTTTTCATCTACTCCGCTGAAAGGATGTACACAAATCATGGCAAAATATAAAAATAAAAAATCAGCTCCACAGGTTTCTTTTCCACGTCACTGGTATTATATGGCAGACCGTAAAATCGATGTGGAAGACATCAAAAATGCATTGGATTCGGAACCATACGGCATTGAAATCTGGAAAGAGGCCGGTGTCCTTGAGGTTGAGATAGAGGAAAAAGCCTCTATAGACTTTGAGGAATGTGACCTGGATCTTAAGGATGATTACAGCAATCAGTTTTTGCAGGAGCACAAGGTAAAAACATTGTTTTTTGTTACAGTGCCGACCGTTGAATTTGCAAAAAGTGAGGCTGTCATGAAAAAGATTGTAGCGGTGTGCGGAGGTATTTTTTGCGCAGACACCGAAGATTTTATGCCACAGATTGTATAAGGATTGATCAAAGCAACTATGTCATTGCAGTTTTATATTGGTGCTTCCGGCACCGGAAAAAGTACAACTGTATATCAGGAAATCTTAAAGCGTGCGAAAGAAGAGCCTTTCAGACGCTTTTTTGTGATTGTACCGGACCAGTTTACGATGCAGACGCAAAAGGTGCTGTGCCATTTATCAGAGCACGGAGGTATTCTGAATGTCGAGGTATTGAGCTTTGGACGCTTAAGCCACCGGATATTTGAGGAGTTGGGACTGGAAAGTCTGCCAAAGCTTGATGATACCGGTAAAAACCTGATCCTTCGCAAGGTAGCTGCTGACTGTGAGAAAAAGCTGTCGGTCGTTGGAGCCAATATGAAAAAAATCGGCTATATCGCGCAGGTTAAATCCATGATTTCTGAATTTGCGCAGTATGGCATTTCGCCGGATGATCTGAGTGCATTTTGCGCACAGACAAAGGAAAAGGGCAATCTGAGCGCCAAGCTTATGGATCTGCAGATTTTATATCGCGGTTATAAAAAGTATATTGCTGATAAATATATTACAACTGAGGAAAGCATGGACCTTCTGACGGCCAATTTACACCGTTCACGCCTGATACGTGACAGTGTCGTGGTATTTGATGGGTTTACCGGCTTTACGCCCATGCAGGAGCGTCTTTTGCAGGAGCTGATGCAGCTTTGCAGTCAGGTGATCGTTACCCTGCTTGCGGATAAAAAAGATGATCTGACCAGAAAAGATATTTCACAGAGCATGTATTATCTGACCGCCAAGGCCTACCAGCGGCTGTGTGCTCTGGCTGAACGCAGCATGATAAAGCGGGATGAAGATGTGGTGCTTACAAAAAGACCGGCAGTGCGTTTTCAGGATCACACCGGACTGTCGCATCTGGAGCAGAATCTGTTCAGAGACCGTGTCAGCATGCCGACAGCATGCAGAGATGAGGTCATGATCAATCATTGTTTAAGCCCCAAAGCAGAGGCTGACTGGGTATGCCTTACCATTCGCCGGCTGATCCGTGAAAAAGGCTATTGTTACCGTGATTTTGCGGTTATAACGGGTGATCTGAATACATATGGGCAGATTATGCGGGAAAGCTTTGCAGAGCAGGAGATACCGCTGTTTTTAGACCAGAACCGGAGCCTTTTGTTTCATCCTCTGATGGTATTTTTACTTGGAGTTGTCAAAGTGATCACCACAGATTTTTCATATGAAGCTGTGATGGAGCTGCTTCGTACCGGTTATCTGGATCTGACTGAGGAACAGATCGACTGCTTTGAAATGTATATCGTCGGTCACGGTATCCGTGGAAGAAGACGGTATCTGGAGCCGTTTGAGACTGTAATAACGTCTCAGGTGCCAGATCAGCAGGATTTTCAGAACGATGTGGATGGCAGCACAGAGTGTGAAGGCGAACAAAGCGCTGATGAAAGAACAGCAGGACTACCGGTACACGAGCTTGTACGTGAAATATTGATAGCATGCCTGTCTCCATTGCTTTTCCTTGAAAACGATGATGAAAAAAATGCCGGAAACTATACCAGAAAATTATATGACATTTGTGTCAATCTTTCTCTTGAAGCCAAATTGAAAAAGCAGGCAGAGGATTTCAAAGAAAAAAATATGCCTGCCAAGGCTAAAGAATACGAACAGGTATATGCAGCGGTTATTACACTGTTTGATCAGATTTATGAATTGTTACAGGAGCCGATGCCGTTAGATGAATACGGCGAAATTTTAAAGGCCGGTTTTGCGGAGCTGAAAGTCGGAAGTATTCCGCAGAGTGAGGATCAGGTCATTGCCGGAGATTTAGAGCGTACCAGGCTAAAACCGGTCAAGGTATTGTTTATTGTGGGCGTCAACGATGGTATTATACCCGGACATGGTGCTTCGGGCGGAATTTTGTCTGATCTGGAACGGGAATTTCTTTCTGATCTTGGTGTCACTCTGGCGCCAACACCGAGGCAGAAGAGCTTTGAGGAGCGTCTGTACCTGTATATGAATATGACACAGCCGTCAGAACAGCTAATTCTTTCCTATGCCGAGGTGGATGAGGCTGGTAACTTATTGAGACCGTCCTATCTGATCCACACAGTTGAGAAGCTGTATACGGATCTGGAAATTCAGATGATCGCTGAGGATACGCTTCTTTATATGATCGAAAGCAAAGAGTGTGGTCTGAAGCTGTTATCAAGATTGTTGCGCGAATATGTTGCCGGAACAATCCCTGAGGACAGCGACAAATGGGATTATTTATTATCACTTGGGCATATATTCTGCAAGGAACCGGAATTTGCAGGACTTTTGGACGCAGCTTTCTTTGAATATCAGGACCGTAAGCTTTCAGTATATATTGCAAAAGCGCTGTTTGGAGACAAGCTTCATACCAGTGTCAGCAGGCTTGAGCAGTTCAGTGCCTGTGCCTATGCCCATTTTTTAAAGTACGGGCTGCAGCTTTCGGATGAGGAGCATTATGAATTTGATATCACGGATCTTGGCAATCTGTATCATGAGGCTCTGTATCAGTTTGGAAATTATCTTACGGTGAAAGGCGAGGACTGGACAAGCTATTCCAAAGAAACGGCAGAAAGCTTTGTAGAGGATACGGTAGAGCATTTTGCAACCGAATACCGTAACCGCGTCCTGTTTGATACGACGCGTAACGAAGCACTAAAGGAACGGGCTAAGGAGATGTTAAAAACGACCCTTGACAGCCTTTCCTACCAGCTTATGCAGGGGGATTTTCGCCCGGCATACTACGAGCTGCCGTTCCATTACCTTGCCAATCCTTCTCTGTACGGCAAAATCGACCGTCTGGATATTGCAGATGATGGAGATACACGCTATGTAAAGGTCCTTGACTACAAGTCCGGAAACCACAGCTTTGATATTTCGCGTCTGTATTATGGTCTGGATCTGCAGCTGGCTGTCTATCTGAATGCCGCTGTGACGGCGCAAAAAAAAGAGCATCCGGATAAAACGATCGTACCGTCTGCCTGTTTCTATTATGAAATTGCAGATCCGATGCCGGAGAGCCTTTCTGTGGACAATCCCGAGGAACGGATTGAGACCATCAGAAAGCAGCTGCGCGTCAATGGCCTGATCCTCGAGGATGATGCGGTACTGGAGCATCTGGACCGGACGAAAGGCACAGAATCGCTGGCAATTCCTGTCAAATACAAGAAAAGTGGTGAATTGTCCGGTACTTCACAGACTGCAGGTAAGGTACAGTTTGAACTGATAGAAAAATATGCGGATTATAAAGTCAAACAGATCGCACAAAGCATCCGGGAGGGGGATATCTGCATCAGCCCGGTAAAAGAACAGGCAGAACAGACGACCTGCCGGTATTGTGCATACAGAAGCATCTGTGGATTTGAAAAGAAACTGCCCGGCTTTAAGGAGCGTGATATGGCATTAAAGCAGGATGCAGTCTATGAGCAGATGAAAAAGGAGTTGTCCGAACATGGAGTTTACGACGGATCAAAAGAAGGTCATAACGGCCAGAAATCATAATGTACTTGTATCTGCAGCCGCAGGATCCGGAAAAACGGCCGTTTTGGTAGAGCGGATTCTGGGACTGATCACAGATCATGAGAAGCCTGTCGATATTGACAGGCTCTTAGTCGTGACCTTTACCAATGCGGCAGCCGCTGAAATGAGGGAACGAATCCATCGGACTATTTTAAAAAGACTGGAAGAAAATCCGGACGATGAATTGTTGAAAAGGCAGTCTGTTTTGATCAACCATGCGATGATCACGACGATTGACAGCTTCTGTCATTATATTCTGATGAACCATTTCCAGGATATATCGCTGGATCCGGGATTTTCCGTATTGGATCCCGGCAAGATGAAGTGGATGCAGAAAAAAGCGATGGAAAAGACCATGGAGAAGGCCTATATGGAAAAAGAGCCGGGGTTTATCAATCTGACCAATGCTTTCTCCGTAAAGGGCCGGGATTTTCCAATCGAGGATATGGTATATCAGATTTTCTCCTTTGTCATGAGCAAGCCTTATCCTGAAAAATGGCTGAAAGAGACCATGGATGATTATGAAATTGCGGATGTGGATGATTTTTGCCGGACGGATTTTATGCAGGCTCTGCTTTCCGAGGCGCATTCTGAGATCCGAAGTTATATAGACAGTTATAATCAGATTATTTCTCTGTGTGTGGATGGGGAAGGACCTGAGGTATATGGAGAGGTATTAAAAGGCGAGCTGGAAGCCCTGGAGCGGATGATGTCCGGCACAGGATATGACTTTATGTTCCATGAACTGCAAAATGTGGAATTTAAACGTCTGCCGGCAGCTAAAAAAGATTCCTGTGATGAACAGGTAAAGGCCAAGGTGCAGGCGGTCAGAAGTCTTGTCAAGGACCGCATCAAAAAATTGAAAGAACAGTTCTTTTATGAACCGGCAGCTGCGCTTTTCGAGGATATGACTCATGCCGGGAATTTGCTGCGTCCGCTTTTGAAGCTCACGCTTTCCTTTATGGAGCAGTTTGCAGCGGATAAGCGCAAGGAAAATGTCATTGATTTTTCGGATATGGAGCATTTTGCCCTTCAGATCCTTGTTGATGCAGATGGCGGACCGACACAGACCGCACTGTGGTATCAAAAGCATTTTGAAGCTGTGATGATCGATGAATATCAGGATAGTAATGACGTTCAGGAATTATTGTTATCTACGATATCAAGAGAATATGATGAAGAACCCAACCGTTTTATGGTTGGAGATATGAAACAGAGTATATACCGTTTCCGAATGGCACGTCCGGAAATTTTTATGGAAAAATACAATCGTTACGGAAAGGCAGCGGAAAATACCTGTGAGCGGATTGAGTTGAAGCAGAATTTCCGTAGCCGTAGATCGGTTTTAAAGCTGGTAAATGATGTATTTTACCCTCTTATGCATCCGGATGTGGGCGGAATTGTCTATGATGATGCCGCAGCGCTGTATCCGGGAGCTGATTATATAGAAGATGAAAGCAGCGATTATACACCGGAGCTTCTGTTATATGAAAAAAAAGATGAAAATGGTGAAACGACAGAAATGTCATCTTCCGAAGGGGAAGCTTATCTGATCGCACACCGGATCAAACGACTGATGAGAGAGACAAAGGTGACGGATAAAGCAACCGGCCAGCTTCGGGATATGCGATATGACGATATTGTCATATTGACCAGATCTATCGGAAGTCTGGAAAATAAGCTGGAAGAGGTATTAAAAAAAGAAGGCATCCCTGTCACAATACCGAGTAAGACCGGGTATTTCTCTGCTCTGGAAATCCGGATTTTGCTGCAGTATATGGAGGTCTGTGTAAATCCGTTCCGCGATATTCCGCTTGCGGCAGTCTTGAAATCACCGTTGTTTGGTTTTACGGATGATGAGCTTGCGGAAATTGCCCTTATTTCATCTGATGATGGGACGAAGCTTTCTTATTATGAAAAGTTAAAACTTTACAAAAATGACAAAGCGGCCGCTTTTCTGGCAGAGCTTAACGAAATGCGGATGCTTTCCAAGACCGAATCGGTGCATGATTTTCTGTATCAGCTGATACGCAGACACCGGTATCTTGAATATGTTTCTGCGCTTCCGGCCGGTGGCAGCAGGCGTGAAACAGTGGAAATGCTTCTTTCGCAGGCAAAAACCTATGAACAGAGCCGTATGCACGGACTGTTTGGATTTTTGCAGTATATGAAACAGCTGGAGAAATATGAAATTGACTATGGAAGCGGCAGCGAGGAATGTATCAATACGGTCCGTATTATGACAATCCACAAGAGTAAGGGACTGGAATTTCCGGTCTGTTTTGTATCCGGGCTTGCCAAAAGATTTAACCGCCGGGATATCAATGGATCCCTGCTTTTGCACACAGATCTGGGTATTGGTCTGGAGTATCGCAATTATCATGAAAAATTCCGCAGGACGACGATCAAGCAGCAGTGGATTGCCAGACAGCAGCTTGTAGACAGTATGGGAGAGGAGCTTCGTGTGCTTTATGTGGCACTGACCCGTGCAAAGGAAAAATGCATTCTGACAGGTACCGTTTCAGATTATCAGGGTATATTTGAAAAATGCGAGCAGATTGTTGGAAATGAAATTGTAGATGGACAGCTGATCTTAGAGAGTACCAGCTATTTGAAGCTGTTATTTTACGTGATGGCGGTCAGGAAGGAAGAAAAGCTTTTTGATGTCTTTGTGGTACATGAAGATGAGCTGATGCTTAATCGTGCAGATGAGACGATCAGGGAGCGATTGAAAAGGGATGGCTTTTTACAGATGATACAGGCTGTACCGGATGACAGAAGTGCAGCGCTTATGGAAAAAACTGCCTATGAATATCCGCACAAAGAGCTGGAAGGTCTGTACAACAAGACCAGTGTATCCGAGCTCAAGCATGCCGCTCTGCATGAGGACGAACAGACTGAGGTTATTTTTGACACAGAGCAGGAAAAGCAGGTTGTGCCTGAGTTTATGAAGGAAGAAACAAAGGTGGCAGGCTCCACCCGTGGTAGTGCCTATCACCGTTTTATGGAGCTTCTGGATTTTGCAGAACTTGCGGCAGAGTACCGGAATGATGACGCCTGTGAGAAGGAAAAAGATTATACACACAGAGATTATACAGATATATTCTATGAAAAATTAAAATATAATTTAATAAAACAGAAAAAACGTATACTTTCGGAAAAATTAATGCCGGAACGGGATATAAAACTATTGGACGAACGCAAAATCATTGCATTTTTTGAAAGCTGGCTTGCAAAAAAAATGATGGAAGCTGATGAAAAACATCTGCTATTTAAAGAACAGCCATTTGTCATGGAAATACCGGCAAAACGTGTAAATGAAAAATTTCCCGAAGAAGAGACGATGTTGATTCAGGGTATCATAGATGCCTATTATGAAGAAGATGGCAGGATTTATCTGATGGATTACAAGACAGATCGTGTCAGTGAAAAAGAGGAGCTTGTGAGAAGGTATAAGCTTCAGCTGGATTATTATAAAGAGGCTCTGGAACGGATCACGGGCAAAGAGGTCGCCGGGGTATATATTTATTCCTTTCATTTTTCGGAAGTGGTGGAGCTTATTTAGCTATCAGCCGGAAAGATATTTATAAATGCTCTTGCGTGAATGTTAAACATAAATTCAAAGTTTAAAAGCTAAATAAATTAAATATTGCAAAAGTCCTATGATAAATGTTAAAATACAAACAAAAGTCATAGGACTTTTGTTTTGGGAGAATTGCTATGTATAGAGAAATAACTGATGAATTGATTAAATGGAAAGATAGTAAAAGAAGAAAACCATTAATGATTACAGGAGTACGTCAATGTGGAAAGACGTATGTTTTGAAGGAACTGGGTGAACAGTATTTTGAAAATACATGCTACATCAACTTTGAATCAAATAGTAATTACGTGAGTGTTTTCGATTTTGATTTTGATGTAAATAGAATAGTAAACGAGCTTGAATTAATACAGAAAATGAAAATCATTCCTGGAAAGACATTGCTTGTTTTTGATGAAATACAGGAGTGCCCTAAAGCGATTACTTCCTTAAAGTATTTTTGTGAAAACCTGCGTGAATTACACCTGGTATGTGCGGGATCACTACTTGGTGTGGCATTAAAACAGGAAAATATTTCTTTTCCGGTCGGAAAGGTTAATCGTATGCAGATGTATCCGATGAACTTTAAGGAATTTATTATTGCAATGGGAGAGGACAGCTATATCAGCCTTTTCGAAAAGTGGAATGTTGATCGTATGATTCCGGAAGCTTACTCAAGGCCGATGGAGCAATTATTAAAGACGTACTTAGCAGTAGGTGGAATGCCGGAAGTAGTTTGTGATTATATTGAGAACAAAGATTTTCAAACTGTAACTGAAATACAGGATGAAATATTATCGGATTATGCAGATGATTTTTCGAAACACGCACCTGTAGCAGAGATAGAAAAACTACGTATGATATGGGAATCTATTCCAAAGCAGTTGGCGAAAGATAACAATAAATTTGTTTTTTCTCATGTAAAAAAAGGTAAAAGAGCTCATGAACTGGAGGCGGCACTTGGATGGTTAAAAAATGCAGGATTGATACATGTTCTTGAATTGGTTCAAAATGCAGAAGTACCATTATCGTTTAATGCAGATGCCACATATTTTAAGGTATATATGTCAGATATAGGTCTGCTTAGTAGAAGGCTTGGAGTTTCAATAAATGATTATATGTCGGAAAATGATACCTTAAAGTCCTCCAAAGGGGCAATAACTGAAAATTAT
Source organism: uncultured Lachnospiraceae bacterium (assembly GCA_900317505.1). Classification (GTDB taxonomy): domain Bacteria; phylum Bacillota; class Clostridia; order Lachnospirales; family Lachnospiraceae; genus UBA2882. Next base: position 28,834 of record ONHB01000013.1, read on the forward strand.
GTTATGAATGAGTTGCTAAATCAAAAAAAGATGCCATATTATTGGAAATCCGGCAATACAGCTGAACTTGATTTCATATATGAAAATGATGGAAATATTATTCCTGTTGAAGTAAAGGCCGCAACTAATACTCAGGCAAAAAGTTACAGACAATTCAGCAAGAAATATGAGCCAAAGATTGGATATAAGGTTTCTCTTAAGAATATAGCATCAAATATGGTTCATGAAACAAATACAGTAAGTCTTCCATTGTATCTATTGTGGAATATTGATTTTTATGGGTGATACCGATATTCAATATACTAGGTGTCAGGTACTATAAATAAGTTGTCTTCAAAATGTGGACAACTGAAATTGACGAGCAGAAAAAGAGATTTGTTAAGACAAGAACAGGGTACGGGATCATGGAATCTGAATCAGATTGAATTAATTATGAATATTAATGTGGAATAGGTAATTGCGAAAAAGAAGCTGGAATCCTCAGAGGGGAACGAATTAAAAAAAGGTGATTTGATTGATGTTGTTATTGAAGGTATTTTTCGAGTGCTTGAAAATGAAAGAAGTACAATAAGTTTAATAAGCAAATTTCATAACAAAATTGGAATAGAAAAGGATAGCAATATAATAAATGAGGCAATTTATTATCTTGAAATCAGACATAAATTGGTTCACACGGACGGTTGTGTCGACGAAGAATTTAGAAATGCCCATAATACTATGCAATACACACATAAAGGCAGAATAAAACTTACATATTCAACTATTATAAAAGCAAAGGAAGCAGTGACGAAGTTAGTTGAGGATATGGATAAAAAAATAATGTCAGCAGGTTTAGCAAGGTCAAATACAACTCCGCGCAAATAGCCTTCGTGATAAAAAATATAAAATAGTGGTAAAATAGTGGCAGAAAGATTGGCATCAGATAGAATATTAATTGACAAGTAACAACAATGTCGTTACAATTAAGTTGGTTGGAGGCGATATTTATGGAGAAATCAGCAACGCTTAACTTAAGAGTGAATCCTACGTTGAAATCCGATGCAGAAACAATTCTTACAAGACTTGGTATTCCTATGTCTACTGCTGTTGATATGTTTCTTAATCAGATAGTATTGGTAGGTGGCATTCCTTTTTCTGTTACTGTACCAAAGCCACCGGTAGATATCGATGCTTCGCAGATGACAGAGTCACAGTTCCATGCAAAACTTCAGCGTGGATACGATGATTATTCGGCTGGTAGAACACAGAATGCAGCAGAGGCATTTGCAAAGTTTAGGGAGAGCCATTCTTAATGATGAAATACGAAGTAAAGATTACAGATGAAGCTCTCGCGGATATGGAAAAGATATACGAGTACATCGCAAATGAGCCATTGACGCCAGAAAATGCAATGGGACAGTATAATCGAATTGCAGAGGCTATACTTACATTAGATTCTTTTCCTGAGAAGTATTCACTGTTTGAAACTGAGCCGGAGCACTCCTGGGGGATGAGACGCATGGTAGTGGATAATTATCTTGTCTGCTATATAGTTGATCCTAGTGTTGTTACGGTTACCGATGTCTTGTATGGTGCATCCAATGTACATGTGCGTTTGCAAGAAAGACATCCATAATGTCCGTCTGGGTACAATCACAAGAAACCAGTATTTATGCGGGTTACATACGAATTTGCTTAGTGACTGGCAGCAAAATGGCAACACTTTGTGACTATTCAAGAGATAAAAATTTTATTTCCTACCTTCCTTTTCTCTTTCCTCAGCATTTTTCATAAATTTCATAAATAAATCCTCAGCTTTTTTTGAAATTTTACTTTCTTCTTTAAGCATTCGAATTATTTCTTTCAACATATCTCCAAAATTTTCAAACGCATCATTGACTTTTCCTTCAAACCACCGTATAAAATTTCCATTTTCTTTTGAAAAACAAAGTAATTCTCCATCCCCGATCAACCATCCGATAATAACTAGCTCTGACGGAACAATTTCCGAAAATCTAGGAAAATAAAAGCCTGCCAAATTCTGTCTTATTTGACAATCAGCCGAAAACCTTAACTACTCTTTATAAGACTCAGGTATCCTTATTTCATTGGTTTCTTCCCATTGTTTCATATCTTCTTCAGATGCACCTTCGTTAAAGAACGAAGCATTTTCACCATATTCGGGTATAGCTTTCTCACATAACTTTACAATTTCTTCAATTTCCTTTTTTAAACTATTGTTTTCTGGTACTTTTCTCATTGTATTTGCCTTTCTGCTTTTTTAAATTCACTACCCTCTGGGTCTTCCGATTTCATACTCTTGTTGAAGCGAATGTTACTGTGAGGAGCCATATGCGGGAAAGCCGCACGTATGGATCTGTGAGGGGCTAAGACTGAGAGGTCTTAGTCTGCTTAACTGTCGGACTTATGGGATATATGCAAGCAATGTTGGAGGATTAGCATTTACCGGAATCATCACTTTCCAATAACTGCCGGTAATGCTCAGCCTCTTCAAAATCACCGTTTTTAGCACTGATATCTGCCAGCGCTGAAAGCGGTATTTTAGTATGGCACTGTAAATTGAGGACACTTTCCGTTTCAAATGCAGCATTGTAGTACCACAAAGCAGCTTCCTCTTCATTGTGCTCTGCGTTCTGATAATAGTCTGCGAGCTGGCAGCAGATTTCACTGCAGCCGCCGATTGCCATTGCCTTTGTGGTATATTTGAAAAATTCCAGATAATTTTTGGAGATCAGGTTTGCCTTGGTGCAGATACAGCAGGCCTCTAAAATTTCATCTGCGGATCTTTGCGGATCAACCACGGACTGTGCGAATGTCTGGTAAGCATCCAGAAAATCCTGATCCTCCCCGGCGATCATCAGCTCCTTGGCATACAGATTGTGAAGCTTTTTATTCAGGCGGATATTGTCACGGCACATTTTCTGGAAGGCAGCAAGATCACGGCCCTTGTGATTGCTGGTCGGACGGTGCGTAATGACAATGTCACTGTCATAGATCAACGGATCCAGACGGACCGCCTCGTGGATGGCATTTTCCCAGGTAAAGTGTCTGACTCTGCGGTAAAGCTTGGGACGGAGTTCCCTGTCATAATTGTAAATCGTATTGTAGGACAGCTGATTGTCGTAATACATCTGGACAATATCGATTTCAGGGATCAGCCCCTTTTTCAGCATTAAAAATTTGGCATGGTTTTCATCATCGAGAACCTCATCGGCATCGGCGCAGTATATGTAGTCTTTGGTGGCCTTGGAAAAAGAAAAATTGCGGGCATCACTGAAATTGCCGGTCCATGTAAAATCATAGATCCGGTCGGTGTAGCGGGCGGCAATTTCCTTGGTACGGTCTGTGGAACCGGTATCGACAATGATGATTTCGTCCATCAGATCCGCAATGGAATCCAGACATCTGGATAAGACCTGTTCTTCATTTTTAACGATCATGCATAAGCTTATTGAAATCATAGTAAAACCCCCTTTTATAGGTATATTGGCACAAAATTTAAAGTACCTATATTTTACCATAAAAGGGGGCAAAAACCTACTTATTCTTCTGTCCAGAAAATCTTGGGTGCGGCATAAGAAAGAATGCCAACTACAACAGCCAGAATAATGGCATCGGGCAGCATGTAAGCACCGTTGTATACAAGGCTGTAGTAAGCCGGTGTCATGCCGTCGGGAGTGTATTCAGCCCAGAGAAGCCATCCGGAAAGGAAGCTGCACAGGAATCTCAAGACGCATACACAGACAGAGCCAAGGATATAGCCGACTTTTTTGTTGTTTTTGACGAGTGATGCAAAGACCGGTGCAAGACCAAGTACAGAGAAGGCCAACAGGTAATCCAGCAGGATACAGCCAATCTGTGAAATCAGTGTCGGGCAGTACATAACGTTGGAAAAACCGATGATCATCTGCAAAAGACCGTGTACAAAGCCGGTAAGACAGCCCCATTTCGGGCCGTGGCGCAGTCCCATGATGACTAAGGGCAGCATTTCCAGTGTAATGGAGCCGCCGAAGGGCATTTCCATGATCTTGAGGTAGGAAAGGACGGTTGCTAATGCGATCAGCATGGCTCCTTCTACCAGGATACGTGTTTTTGATGTGGTTTTAGACATAAAAAATCCTCCTTAGTAATTGCTTCGGAGGGGAGTGGATGGCGCTTTAAGTATTGTGCAGACGGTAAAAACTGCTAAACCGGATTGGCCGGACCAAGTCAGGATCACCTGGCCTGCTATACATAAAACTGCTTCCTTACGCCGGTATTATCCGGTTCAAGTAGTGAGGGTTAGCATTTGGATCCATATGAAGGATCATCATAAATGCAGTCTCAGCCTGTGGGCTCCCCTAGCAAAATATTTATTGTTCGTACAAACTATACTGGTTTTGACGATTTTTGTCAATGGACTATTTTTAAAATCATTGTACCTTGCCAATCTTATTAAACGGAAAATACCGGAATATTGCCTTGCCAAGGATCTGATCCTCTGTGACATAGGTATGGATCCAATACCGGGAATCATAGGAATTGTTGCGGTTATCACCCATGACAAAATAGGAATTGGCCGGAACATAGTAGGGTCCGAAGTTGACGGCGTTTGGAATTTCTTTGGTAAAGGAATCATCAAGAGGCTCCTCGGAATCATTGATATATACCTTGCCATCGATGATATTGACGGTTTCTCCGGGAAGTCCGATCACACGTTTGATAAAAAGCTGGGATTCGTCATCCGGAAATTTGAAAATGATCATATCAAAACGCTGCGGAATTTCATGTTTATAAGCCAGACGGCTGCCGATCAGACGGTCACCTGTCATGACGGTATCTTCCATGGATGCAGAGGGAATACGCGCATTGATGATGATAAAGTGATTGAGAAAAAGCATGATCAGCAATGCGACTACAAATAAGATGATATATTCGGATAGTTCTTTTAAAACTGCTTTTGCTTTTTTGGGGGAGTTGTTTTCCTGTTTATTTTCTTCCATTGTTTTCAAATCTGCCTCGTTTATGTTATTCTGTTAAAGATTGATGTAATAGCTTCATTATATGATATCAGGGTCAAAAGGTCAAAAAGTCGTTTGTGCTTGCACGATAAGACTTTTGAACTTGAGAATTACTATGATTATACAACCATATTCGGGTTGTTGAAAAGGTGACGATTATGTACCGGTATGTATTATTTGATCTGGATGGGACGCTTACTGATCCCAAAGAAGGAATTTGTAAATGTGTGCAGTATGCGCTGCACGAAATGAATATAGAGGAACCGGACCTGGACCGGCTGGAATGTTTTATCGGACCGCCGCTTTTGGCAAGCTTTCGTGATTTTTACCAGATGGACGATGCGCAGTGTGAGCTGGCGGTAAAAAAGTACAGGGAGCGGTATGCCACGATCGGTATTTTTGAAAACGAACTGTATCCGGGGATGGAAGATCTGTTGAAACGGCTGTCTGAAAAAGGCATCCGTCTTGCAATCGCATCCAGCAAGCCACAGTTATTTGTGGAGCGTATTCTGAAGCATTTTAAGATCGAGTCCTATTATGAAGTGGTAGCAGGAAGCGATATGAACGGAAAAAAGGTGGAAAAGACTGATGTCATGCGGGAGGCCATAGCCGGACTTTTTCATACACCTGAGGACTGTGTCGTGGAGCAGTTGCAGAAAAAAGACGAAAAACACCTGCCCGCAGATCAGATTTTGATGGTCGGTGACCGGAAGTTTGATGTAGAAGGTGCCAAAAGCTTTGGAATTGACAGCGTTGGCGTCAGCTATGGATATGCTGAGGATGGAGAGCTGCAGAAAGCAGGGGCAACCTATATCACAGATGATCTTTCGGAACTGTACCGGATTATCACCGGTGAACGCATGCCGCAGCCGACCGATAAAAAGAACGCTTTTCAGAAGAGCATCCATGTATTGATGCCTCTTGTATACAATTTTGTCCTTTCCAGCGGAATCCTGCTTATCATACAGGTGCTTCTGGATATGTTATTAAAAGGCAGTCTTTCAAGTTATACAGCATATTTTGCGGAACATTCATCACAATATGCAGTTTTTTTTGATGCGTTTGCAACCCTGATCTGTGGAATTGTGTTTGAGCGGATGTATCAAAAGGAGAAAAAGAAACCGATATCCGGTGTGGTAAAAAGAAGAAATCAGACACGGTTAAAAAAAGACGGGTTTCTGATCATACTTGGCGGAATGGCGCTGGCATTGTTTTTAAACATTGTATTTTCACATCTGCATATACTGACATCTTCAGAGTCCTATAAACAGGTGGCAGGAGTACAGTATTCGGTTTCCATAGTACGTGGACTGATCATTTACGGACTGATCAAGCCGATTGAGGAAGAACTTGTTTTCCGTGGCCTGATCTTTGGACGAATGCGGCTGTATTTTCCAAAGGTATTCTGTATTCCGATTTCAGCCCTGATCTTCGGATGCTATCATGGCAATCTTGTGCAGGCGGTCTATGGATTTCTGATGGGCTGTGTTATGGCATGGCTTTATGAAAATTATAAGAGCCTGACAGCGTCTGTGCTGTTCCACAGTGCAGCCAACGTGATCGTATTTCTGTTCAGTATGGTGCCGGTGCTTGGAAAAATAGCTTCCGGGGTAGTTGCAGCTTTGGTCAGCGGACTTGCGGCTGTTATCATAATTGGAATATTATGGCAGAAAAATAAAAATATGCAGTAATTAGGTGCTTTTTATATAAATTTTAACATCATAAGATATTTTGTTCCCATTGATATTAGATTGTTGAATTAGATCTCCGAATCAGATTGACAATCAAATCGATAATCAGATTGTCCAATCAGATTACTAAATCAGATCTGTCAAGTGCTTTACATTTTGCAAATCAGGAAAGTTTAAAAAAGTACAAAACACGAAGACATGATCCTAAATCACATAAAATAGACGCGCAATTTTATAAAAAATCAGACAACTAAAACAACAAAATATAAATTGTCTAATTATCTGACAATTTCAAAAAAATTCTTCTTTACAAGCTGATAAAATAGGTGTATATTCAGTTCAAGTAAAAAATCGAATACACGAAATCAACAAAGGAAGGAGATTTCACATGTTTGACGCAAAGTTAAGCGTGCCCAGATCTCCCTTGTACAGGGAAGAATTTGAGCATGACAACTGCGGTATCGGTGCCTGTGTTAATATCAACGGGAAAAAGAGCCGTGCAACAGTTGAAAACGCATTGAAAATTGTAGAAAATCTAGAACACAGAGCAGGCAAAGACGCCGAGGGAAAGACCGGAGATGGAGTTGGTATCCTTACACAGGTTCCGCACAAATTCTTCACTAAGGTCACGAAATCCCTCGGCATTTTTATTGGTGAGGAAAGAGAATACGGCGTAGGTATGTTTTTCTTTCCCCAGGATGAACTGCAGCGCAATCAGGCAAAGAAAATGTTTGAGATCATCGTGGAAAAGGAAGGCTTAAGCTTTTTGGGATGGCGCGAGGTTCCGACCAGACCGGATGTTTTGGGACACAAGGCAGTAGAGTGCATGCCCTGTATCATGCAGGCGTTTATCAAAAAGCCCTCTGAGATTGAAAAAGGTCTGGAATTTGATCGAAAGCTTTATATTGTAAGAAGAATTTTTGAACAGTCCAACGATGTTACCTATGTGGTTTCCTTAAGCAGTCGTACGATTGTATACAAAGGTATGTTTTTGGTTGGACAGCTGCGTACCTTCTTTACGGATTTACAGGATCCTGATTATTTATCAGCTATCGCACTGGTACATTCACGTTTCTCCACCAACACCAATCCAAGCTGGGAAAGAGCACATCCCAACCGCTTTATTGTACATAACGGAGAGATCAATACCATCAAGGGTAACGCTGACAAGATGTTAGCCCGTGAGGAAAATATGGAATCCGAGCATTTAAAAGGAGAGCTTTACAAGATCCTTCCGGTAATCGATGCATCCGGTTCCGACTCCGCAATGCTTGACAACACACTGGAATTTCTGGTTATGAGTGGCATGCCGCTTCCACTTGCGGTTATGATCACCATTCCGGAGCCCTGGGCCAACAACAAGACCATGTCCCAGAAAAAGAAGGATTTTTACCAGTATTATGCAACGATGATGGAGCCGTGGGACGGACCTGCTTCCATTCTGTTTTCCGATGGTGATCTGATGGGTGCTGTTCTTGACAGAAACGGTTTAAGACCCTCCCGTTATTATATTACCGATGACGGCGAAGTCATTCTTTCATCAGAAGTAGGCGTGCTGCCGATCGATCCTGCCAAGATTGTTAAAAAAGAAAGACTTCATCCCGGCAAGATGTTACTGATCGATACCGTAAAGGGCGAGGTCATTGATGACGAACAGTTAAAGGATGCTTATGCCGGCAGACAGCCTTATGGTGAGTGGCTTGACTCCAACCTGGTAAAATTGAGAGAGCTCAAAATCCCCAATGTGCGTGTGCCTGAATTTACCTATGAAGAAAGACAGCGCATGCAGAAGGTATTCGGATATACTTATGATGAGTTGAAACAGGTCATCCTGCCGATGGCTAAAAACGGAAATGAAGCCATTGCAGCCATGGGTGTGGATACACCGATCCCGGTATTAAACAAGACCTATCATCCGCTTTTTGATTACTTCAAACAGTTATTTGCACAGGTTACCAATCCGCCGATCGATGCAATCCGTGAAGAGGTTGTTACCTCTACAACCGTTTATATCGGTACAGGCGGAAACCTTCTGGAAGAAAAACCGGAAAACTGCGATATCCTGAAGGTTGAAAACCCGATCATGACCAACACCGATCTGTTAAAGATCAAGAGCATGAAGAAAAAGGGCTTCAAGGTCGAGACAGTTCCGATCATCTATTATAAAAATACAAGCCTTGAAAAAGCTATCAACCGTCTGTTTGTTGAGGTTGACCGTATTTTCCGTGAGGGCGTCAATATTATCATCCTGTCCGACCGTGGCGTAGATGAAAACCATGTGGCAATCCCTTCCCTGCTTGCGGTATCAGCCCTGCAGCAGCACTTGGTCCAGACCAAGAAGCGTACTTCGGTATCTGTCATTCTGGAAACGGCAGAGCCCAGGGATGTACATCATTTTGCAACCCTGCTTGGCTTTGGTGCGACAGCTATCAACCCGTATTTAGCACAGGAATCCATCAAAGAGCTGATTGACAGCCATATGCTTGATAAAGACTATTATGCGGCGGTTGATGATTACAACCATGCTATTATCAGCGGTATTGTAAAGATCGCGTCCAAGATGGGTATTTCCACCATCCAGTCTTATCAGGGCTCCAAGATTTTTGAAGCAATCGGTCTTGACTACGATCTGGTAGATAAATATTTTGCCGGTACGGTCTGCAGAGTAGGCGGTATCAGCATTACCGATATTGAAAAACAGGTCAACGACATGCATTCGCTTGCCTTTGATCCTCTGGGACTTGCAAGTGACCTGACACTGGACAGCCCCGGACATCACAAAGCAAGAAGCGGTGGGGACGAGCATTTGTACAATCCCCAGACCATCCACCTTTTACAGGAAGCAACCAGACGCGGTGATTATGAGCTGTTTAAGCAGTACACAGCCTGCGTCAATGATGAAAACAGTCCGAAGACCCTGAGAGGCCTGATGGATTTCAATTATCCTAAAAAAGGTATTCCGATCGATCAGGTAGAAAGTGTTGATTCGATTGTAAAAAGATTTAAAACAGGTGCCATGTCCTATGGCTCTATCAGTAAAGAAGCCCATGAATGTCTGGCAGTTGCCATGAACAATCTGGGCGGTAAATCCAATACCGGTGAAGGTGGCGAGGACCTCGAAAGATTGTCCATCGGACCGGACGGATTAAATAAATGCAGTGCGATCAAGCAGGTTGCTTCCGGACGTTTCGGCGTGACCAGCAAATACCTGACAAGCGCACAGGAGATCCAGATCAAGATGGCACAGGGAGCAAAACCCGGTGAAGGCGGTCATCTTCCGGGAGGAAAGGTTTATCCCTGGATTGCAAAGACCCGTCATTCAACCCCCGGTGTCGGCCTGATCTCACCGCCGCCGCACCACGATATTTATTCGATCGAAGATCTGGCACAGTTAATTTACGATTTAAAAAATGCCAATAAAGATGCACGTATCTCCGTAAAACTGGTATCTGAGGCCGGTGTCGGAACTGTCGCTGCCGGTGTTGCAAAGGCAGGAGCGCAGGTTATTTTAGTATCCGGCTATGACGGTGGTACCGGTGCTGCTCCGAGAAACTCCATCCACAATGCAGGACTTCCCTGGGAGCTTGGCCTTGCCGAGACACACCAGACCCTGATCCAGAACGGTCTGAGAAATAAGGTCCGCATCGAGACAGACGGTAAGCTTATGAGCGGACGTGATGTTGTGATCGCTGCTTTGCTTGGAGCTGAGGAATACGGATTTGCTACAGCACCGCTTGTTACCATGGGCTGTGTCATGATGCGTGTCTGCAACCTGGATACCTGTCCGGTTGGTATCGCCACACAGAATCCGGAGCTTCGCAAACGTTTCCGCGGCAAACCGGAATATGTTGAAAACTTCATGAAATTTATCGCTGAGGAAATGCGTGAGATCATGGCAGAGCTTGGCTTTAAGACCATTGATGAAATGGTAGGACACACCGAGCTTTTGAAGGTGCGTGACAATCTGGATGAGCGTTATGCAAAAGTGGATTTATCCAATATTTTAAATAACCCTTATGCCGGAAGCAAAGAAAAAGTAACCTTTGATCCGAAGCAGGTATATGATTTCGGTCTGGAAAAGACACAGGATGAAAGAGTGCTGTTAAAACAGTTATCCAAGGCTTTGGAGACCGGAGCAAAGAGAAGCGTGGAAGTCGATGTTACCAATACGGACCGTTCATTCGGTACGATTTTGGGATCAGAGATCACAAAGAGATTTTACAATACCCTTCCTGAAGATACATATCGCGTGTTATGTAATGGAGCCGGCGGACAGAGCTTCGGTGCATTTATCCCGAAGGGTCTGACATTAGAGCTTGTAGGCGATTCCAATGACTATTTTGGAAAGGGCTTATCCGGTGGTAAGCTGATCGTATATCCGCCGAAGGGATCTACCTTCAAACAGGATGAAAACATCATCATCGGTAATGTGGCTTTATACGGAGCGACCAGTGGTAAGGCATTTATCAACGGTGTTGCCGGAGAACGTTTCTGTGTCAGAAACTCCGGTGCTGTTGCAGTCGTAGAAGGCTGTGGCGATCACGGATGTGAATATATGACCGGAGGACGTGCCGTTATTTTAGGAAGCATCGGTAAAAACTTTGCAGCCGGTATGAGCGGCGGTATTGCCTATGTTTTAGATGAGAAAAACGATCTTTACACCAAGACCAACAAGGATATGGTTTCTTCCTATGAGATCACATCCAAATACGATGTTCTGGAATTAAAGGATCTGATCAAAGAGCATGTAGCCTATACCAATTCCGAAAAGGGAAAAATGATCCTCGACAATTTCGGTGAATATCTGCCGAAGTTTAAAAAGATCATCCCCCATGATTATGAAGAAATGCAGAAAGCCATCGTCCAGATGGAAGAAAAAGGTCTGAGTGCAGAACAGGCACAGATCGAAGCATTTTATGCCAACAAAAAGTAGGAGGTGCGAAAAATGGGAAAACCGACAGGATTTTTAGATTATGAGCGTGTAGATGCAAAAGCAGAAGCACCGAAAAGCAGAATAAAACATTTTAATGAATTCCATGAGTATCTCCCGGAAGAAAAACAGAGAATGCAGGGTGCACGTTGTATGGAATGTGGCGTGCCCTTCTGTCAGGCAGGTATGATGCTTATGGGTATGGCCAGCGGATGTCCGCTGCACAATCTCGTGCCCGAGTGGAACGACCTTGTATACAACGGCAACTGGAAGCAGGCATACAATCGTTTAAAAAAGACCAACAACTTCCCGGAATTTACTTCAAGGGTTTGTCCGGCTCTCTGCGAAAATGCCTGCACCTGCGGGCTTTACGGTGATCCGGTAGCATCCAAGGCCAATGAGCATGCGATTATTGAGCACGCCTATGCCAACGGATATGCAGATGCCAAGCCGCCGAAGGTAAGAACAGGTAAAAAAATTGCGATCATCGGAAGCGGACCGTCCGGCCTTGCATGTGCTGACCAGCTCAACAAGAGAGGACATTCCGTGACTGTATATGAAAGAAATGACCGTGTGGGTGGTCTGCTTATGTACGGCATTCCCAATATGAAGCTGGAAAAGCAGATCGTAGACCGCAAGATCAACATTATGAAGGAAGAGGGCATTACCTTTATCACCAATGCCAATATCGGCAAGGATATCAAGGCAAGCCAGATTTTATCCGAGTATGACAAGGTTGTGCTCTGCTGTGGAGCTTCCAATCCCAGAGATATCAATGCTCCGGGACGCGATGCCAAGGGCATTTACTTTGCGGTAGATTTTCTGACACGCAATACCAAATCCCTTTTGGACTCCGGCTTCAAGGATAAAAAATATGTGGATACCAAGGATAAAAACGTCATCATCATCGGTGGCGGTGATACCGGCAATGACTGTGTCGGCACAAGTATCCGTCATGGCGCAAAATCCGTCACACAGATCGAGATGATGCCCAAGGCTCCGGACTGCAGGGCTGCCAACAATCCATGGCCCGAATGGCCCAAGATCTGCAAGACAGATTATGGCCAGGAAGAAGCCATTGCGGTATATGGCCATGATCCGCGTATCTATGAAACGACCGTTAAAGAATTTATCAAGGATAAAAACGGCAATTTAAAGGCTGTCAAGCTTGTAAAGCTTCAGTTTGTAAAAGATGAAGCAACCGGTAGAAACAAGATGGTCGAGGTTGAGGGCAGTGAAACTGTCATGGATGCAGATATTGTACTGATTGCTGCCGGATTTTTGGGAAGCCAGAAATATCTGACCGATGCCTTCAAAGTAGAACTCAATGAACGCACCAATATCAAGACAGAGCCCGGTCATTATCAGACCAACGTGCCCAATGTTTTTGCGGCAGGCGATGTCCATAGAGGGCAGTCCCTTGTTGTATGGGCAATCCGCGAAGGCAGGGAGGCTGCCAAGGCGGTTGATGAAAGCCTGATGGGATATTCCAATCTCAACGTACAGTAAGCGCTGTTAAGTGCCTACAATTCATCTGTTTTATTTTTCATATGGTATTCTTTTTCCAGCGCTGCCCGGTAATCATCATTGGACAGCGCTGCTTTTATGTCTGAAAGGCGGCCGTCTCTTTTGAGCTTGTCTGCCAGTTCGCGCATCTTTAAGCGGTCGGTCTGGGTTTCAATGTTGGCCTCCTCCATGCCGCGCTCCAGGGCAACGTTTTGTAAGTTCAGGGCAATGTATTGATCTTCTTTTTCCATTTTTTGTTCTCCTTTTATGATATGAATGTTTATCGTGTGATGTTGTGTAGACGGCTAAATATAGGGATTTTTGAAATAATTAAAACAACATTTAATTTATTGATTGGCTTTTGTGTTTTTTTACGAAAAGTTTACATGTCGTCATTTTGAATTAGTATGTGCAAATGAAATAATGTTATTTTGGGTTAGTATGTGCAAATGAAATGATTTTATTTCTGGTTAGTATGTGTAAGTGAAATGATTTTATTTCTGGAAATTTAAGATGGCAGAAATTGTTATGCGGAATGTAAAATCCGGATGTTTACAAAACTGTTTTTATAAGCTTAAAATAATAGATATATTTGAATGTTTTGGGGAAAATATGATACCAGAATCAAATATCATCAGCGATTAGGAGCAGTAATGAAAAAACATCCGGAAACATTGAAAAATTGTATATATATAATAAGAAAAATATGCATATTTGCCATAGTGACACTTGCTGTTTTTTGCATGTATGACAAAATGTCCTGCGTGGTAAAGGCAGATGAAGAACTTCCGGGCGGAGAGGCTGGCGGCCGGCCGATCGTGGTCGTCATCGATCCGGGGCACGGAGGCGAAAACGCCGGAGCCATTTACGGCGGTTATATTGAAAAGACGCTGACACTCAATACAGCTCTTGCGATGAAAGAAGAGCTGGAAAAGTATCAGGGCGTCGAGGTTTATCTGACGAGAGAAAGTGATGTCGATTTAGACCTGGCCGAAAGAGCGGAATTTGCAGAAGAAAAGAATGCGAACATTCTGCTTTGCCTGCATTACAATATGTCCGAATATCACAAGCTGTATGGAGCGGAGTGTTATGTTTCGGCATTTGGAAGCTGTTATGCGATCGGAAAGGATTTTTCGGATATCGAGATGGAGCTTCTGACTGATGAGGGGCTATATGACAGAGGTGTCAAGACCAGACTCAATTCGCGCGGAGCCGATTATTATGGGATCATACGGTCCAGCACAGCTAAAAAAATACCGGCTGTCATTATTGAGCACTGTCATCTGGATCAGGAAAATGACAAGCCCTATATCGATCATAATACATGGCCGCAGAAATATGGTGTGATAGATGCGACGGCCGTGGCAAAATATTTTGGACTGAAATCAGAAGAGCTTTCGGTGGATTACAGCACAGAGGTCCATACGGCAACACCGATACCCGATGAAAAGGTAAAGCCGGACGATACGCCACCGACAGAATGTAACGCCGAGATTTTAAGTGTTGATGAAGAAACAGGTGTTATTAAAGGCAAAATTTCGGCTTATGACCCGGACAGCCGGATACTGTATTATACATTCAGTTTTAATAACGGAAAATCATTTGGTGAATATTATAAATATGAACCGGATGAAAATGGAGGGGTTTTCTTTGAAATTCAGGCACCGGATAAAAAGCGGACCCGTCTGGTGGCAGCAGCGCTCAACCTGTATGGAGGCATGACAAAGACGGATCTTTTATATGTGGGCAGGATGCATTACAAAGAGGACGCCGCAGGAGCTGGGGATACACTGCAGAATGAAGAAGGAATAAAAGCCGGGGAAGATGCAGATCCGGAAGCTGCCGTGGCGGAAGCGATGGAAGTGACTAAAGAAAAAATGGAACTGGGTGGATCTGGTTCCGGAGATACTGTTGACACAGACCGGACCGATAAAAAGATCGGCGAAAAATGTTTTTTTGCAGCTGTTATTTTGCTTTTACCTGTTACAATTCTACTGGTCTGGCGTAGTAAAAAACGGAACAAATGATGATAACCGGTTTTTAAAATGCCAAGAATATTGTATTTAACATTTAGATAAATACTTAAAATGCGCTACTTTGTGATAAAATTAAAATACGATTTAATAAAAACTTTTGTAAGGTAAAGTGACAGAGAATTGTATGTAAAAAAGTGCTTTACAATATTTTCAATTTGGATATAATTCATGTTTGAAGGAACAATGAAGTGATAATCAGTCGCTGTACCGGATCATCGGTGCATGAGGAGTTTATGAAAGGTGGATTTTATCATGATGGCAGTACGTAAGGTTTCATTGGAACCTGTTGAAGCAAAGGAACTGGTTAATATTGCGTCCGCATGTGATTTCGACATTGATATTTCTTATAATCGTTATACAGTTGATGCAAAGTCTATATTGGGAGTTCTTGCTCTTGATTTTTCACAGGTTCTGACAATTTCATACAACGGAACAGATGAAAGACTGGAGGCATTTTTAGCAGGTCATGCAATCGCATGCTAATGCCAGGATGCTTCAAATATTAAAAAGATGGATAAATAAAGGTGCGTATATTGCAAATGCGGTATGCGCATTTTTTATATTCTTTTTTACATTGTAGAAACGGTTTTAACATGTTAAACTTGAAAAAGACAAACAGTTGTTCTGATTTTTGGATGAATTGTCAGCAGAGAGGATAGTCATTGTGGTAATTCGGATTTCGGTCCGTGCGTTTGTTGAATTTTTACTGCGCAGCGGGGACATCGACAATCGAAGAAAGGCCGTCAGCGAGGATGCCATGGCAGAAGGTGCCAGGATCCATCGCATGATCCAGCGACGAATGGGTGGAAATTACCGTGCTGAGGTCACGCTTTCACATACTGTCAGCCTGCCAAACTATGATATTGTGATCGAAGGCCGGGCGGATGGAATATTGGAAGAGGCAGGGCAGACGGTAGTGGATGAGATCAAATCAACCTATCGTGAGCTGCGGCGCATCAAAAAGCCTGAGCCGGTGCATCTGGCGCAGGCACAGTGCTATGCCTATATTTATGCCAAAGAGCATGAGCTGTCTGAAATCGGCGTCCGCATGACATATTGCAATATAGAAACAGAAGAAATCAAATATTTCCATGAAAACTATACATTCCGGCAGCTGGAAAAATGGTTTTTAAACATGGTTGAAATGTATAAAAAGTGGTCTGATTTTGAATATGAATGGAAACAGAAGCGGCAGGAAAGCATAGAAAAGCTGGTTTTTCCCTTTCCGTACCGCGAAGGGCAGAAACAGCTGGTCGGATATGTCTATCAGACGATACAGGAGCACAAGAAGCTCTTTATGGAGGCGCCGACCGGAGTTGGCAAGACGATCTCTGTCATGTATCCGGCCATCAAATCCATGGGAGAGGGCAGATGTGAAAAAATCTTTTATCTGACGGCCAAGACCATAACGGGAAGTGTCGCAAGAGATACGATCTCGCTTTTGCGCGAGCAGGGCTTCTGCTTTAAGAGTGTGACGATCACCGCCAAAGAAAAAATGTGCCCGCTTGATGAGTGTGTATGCAATCCGGAGGCCTGTCCTTATGCAAAAGGGCATTTTGACCGGATCAATGATGCTGTCTTTGACCTTCTGACCAAGGAGGATGCTTTTGACCGGGAAGTGGTGCTGGAATATGCCCTGCTTCATGAGGTATGTCCGTTTGAAATGTGCCTTGACATGAGCCTGTTTTCCGATGGGATTATTTGCGATTACAATTATCTGTTTGATCCCTATGCATATCTGCACCGTTTTTTTGCGGATGAATCGGGCGGACAGTACCTGTTTTTGATCGACGAGGCACACAATCTGGTGGAGCGTGGCAGGAGCATGTATTCTGCGGTTCTTGTCAAAGAGGATTTTTTGAAGTTTAGTGCCGATGTCAAAGAAGAAAGCCCTTATATAGCCAGATTGTCTGAAAAATGCAATAAAGAGCTGCTTTCTTTGAAAAAAGAATGTGAAAATTATAAGGTCCTTGAGGGCTGCGCAAAGTTTCTGACAGCCTGCAATAAGCTGCATGGTGCGATCAATCAATATTTAGAAGATCATGATAACAGTAAAATCTGGGATATTTTACTGGATTTTTATTTTGAGATCGGGCGTTTTCTGGATACCTATGACAGGATGG
Organism: uncultured Lachnospiraceae bacterium; assembly: GCA_900317505.1. Lineage (GTDB taxonomy): Bacteria > Bacillota > Clostridia > Lachnospirales > Lachnospiraceae > UBA2882. The sequence continues at coordinate 46,120 of ONHB01000013.1, forward strand.
ATCTGGAACACTACGTGACCTATACCGGTTACGATGAGGCAGACCGATTTTTTATCAAGGAATTTTGTGTGGATCCTTCCGATGAGCTGAAGGCGTGTATGGATAAAGGCGCCGCCAGCATTCTTTTTTCGGCGACGTTCTTGCCGATTCAGTATTATAAAAGCCTTCTTGGCGGAAAAGAGGGCGATTATGAGGTATATGCCAAAAGCACTTTTCTGCCGCAAAGGCAGATCCAGCTGATCGGAAAAGACGTTACAAGCCGGTATACCCGCAGAAATGAGACAGAGTATCAGAATATTGCGCGCTATATTCATGCGGTTATTGATGCTAAGGATGGAAATTATATGGTGTTCTTTCCGTCACATGCGTTTTTAAATGCGGTGTATGAAGCATATACGGAATTGTATCAGGAAGAAGATCATGTGCGTATCCTGTGCCAGCAGTCACATATGAGTGAGGCACAGAGAGAGGAATTTTTAGAGCATTTTTCCTATCATGATGAGGCGGATTTTGCACATAAAATAGCAATGGATATTGAAATTGAAGATGATGCTGTAGATGTGACGGGGGTTTTTGATCAACAGTACAGCCTGTCGTTTATTGGACAGTCGGATGAATTGTTTAATGAACGGTCCGAGGAACAGCCGGATGAACTGTTGGACTGGAAATCAGAACAAGTGCCCAAGATTACAACCTTGCTTGGATTTTGTGTTCAGGGGGGTATTTTTTCGGAAGGAATTGATTTAAAGCACGATTCCCTGATCGGTGCTATTGTTGTGGGAACCGGACTGCCGCAGGTAGGACCGGAGAGGGAAATATTAAAGAAGCATTTTGACAAAATGGGACAGGATGGTTTTGATTATGCCTACCGGTATCCCGGCATGAACAAGGTTTTGCAGGCGGCCGGGCGCGTGATCCGCACCAAGGATGATGCCGGAGTCATTGCTCTTTTAGATGAACGGTTTATGCAGAACAGCTACAAAAAGATGTTTCCGGCAGAATGGAAGAGAGTACATGCTGTTGGGATTTCCGAAATGTATGTGTATGCGAAAAGCTTCTGGGAAAGTTTGTAAGGATATGAGCTGTATGGGACAGTGAATGTACAATAAATATATGATAAGAATATGATCAATGTACGATAAATATATGATAAGAATAGGATCAATGTATGATAAATATATGATAAGCGTATGATAAATGAATGAAACAAAACGCATGTGATTATATTGATGATGACATGTGTCGTAGGATGTGATGCATAGAATGATGTTATCCACATCGAGTCGAAAAAAGTAATATAACAAACGATATGGTTTACATAACCTGTTTTCGAATTTGTTTTTGATAAAATTAGAAAAATGTTGTAAATTTGCGATAATTGCAAAAATAACGACTGAAACTTGCAAAAAACGCGTTTGAAAATGTCGAAGTGAGTCAAAAATGGAAATGTGCATAAATGTGTGGAAATTGTGGATTTATAAAATATGAAATCTGTTATTTAATGATTTTGCAAGTTTTCTGTCATGAAAAAATGCAAGTTTTAATTCTGAAAGGCTTTGCATTAAAACATCATAAACAAAGATTATGTAAACTCGTGAAGAGATATATATAAAATAAAAAATGAACGTTGTTTTATGAGGGGGTTTAATCGCTTTTTACTTTGCACTTTGTTTGAATTTATGTTTCTGACATAAAAAGTATGTGGTAATATTTTGGTGACTTTGCGTTTTTGCATTTCAAAACACCAATTATTTATTATATGCCCGGATTAAATCAAAAATCAAAAATCAAAATTCCTACCTTCCCCCAAAAAAATTATAACAAAAAATCAAGAATTCGGTCAGAAAGCACAATGTGCCTGCGAATTATATATAAGCATTATTAGGACATATTATTCAGAGCTGTATTTTGATATATTCCAGAAATGTCCGGAAATAATATCGGGAGCAATATCTAAAATTAAAAAAATCTTAAAAGAAATATGATGCCCACCTATTTTATATATAGTAGTGATGTGATAAAATGAACACAAAACATTGTTGTTTCTTTAAAGGAGGAAGCATAATGTGGGCTTATGAAAGTGTTTTTTATCAGATATATCCATTGGGATTTTGCGGAGCACCGTTTGAAAATGATGGCGTTGAAGTTTCGCGAATCTTAAAAGTTATTGACTGGATACCACATATTAAAAAGGTAGGAGCCAATGCAATATATTTTTCTCCGGTATTTGAATCGGATACTCACGGATACAATACCAGGGATTATTCCAAAATTGACTGCAGACTGGGAAGCAACGCCGATTTTAAAAAGGTCTGCGATGCATTACATAAAGAAGGAATTAAAGTAGTTCTGGATGGCGTGTTCAATCACGTTGGCCGTGGCTTCTGGGCCTTTCAGGATGTGTTAAAAAATAGAGAAAATTCAGCATACAAGGATTGGTTTTACCGGATTGATTTCGGTGGCAATTCCAATTACAACGATGGTCTCTGGTATGAAGGCTGGGAAGGTAATTATGACCTTGTAAAGCTCAATCTCCGCAATGATGCTGTGAAAAATCATATTATGGAGTGCGTGGAAGGCTGGATCAAGGAATTTGACATCGACGGTCTGAGACTGGACGTGGCATATTGTTTGGATCACGATTTTGTCAGACATCTGCGCTGGTTCTGTGATCAGAAAAAAGAGGACTTTTTCCTTGTCGGAGAAATGTTACATGGTGACTACAATCAGATGGTCAACGATTCCATGTTACATTCTGCTACCAATTATGAATGTTACAAGGGATTATATTCCAGCTTTAACAGCATGAATATGTTTGAAATCAATCATTCACTGCTTCGTCAGTTTGGTCCGGAAAACTGGACATTATACAAAGGAAAACATTTGTTATCATTTGTTGACAATCATGATGTGAGCAGAATTGCCAGCATCCTGACCAATGAAAAGCATCTGCCTCTGGTTTATGCACTGATGTTTGGAATGCCCGGCATCCCCTGTGTATATTACGGAAGTGAATGGGGAGCAAAGGCTGACAAGAGCGAAGGCGATCCGGCTCTTCGTGCATGCTTTGACAAACCGGAATACAACGAGCTGACAGAATGGATCCACAAGCTGAGTGAAGCCAAAAAGCACAGTAAGGCTCTCAACTATGGAGATTTCAGATCGGTTGTGCTGACCAATAAGCAGTGTATTTTTGAAAGAAAATGTGATGATGAGCGTGTCCTGGTGGCAATCAATGCAGATGGTGAAAGCTATACAGCACATTTTGATGCTGGATGCGGTACAGCAGTAGATCTGATCACCGGCAATGCACATGATTTTGGCGGTGGAAGTGAGCTTCCGGCATACAGTGCAGCTTTTTGGAAAATGGAAAAATAGGCGAGTATTGTTTGTGGAAAGAGAAAGGATATTATGAAGGAACAACAGCCCGTTATTACAGTGAAAAACCTGTACAAGATATATAAAGTGGGAGATACAAAGGTAAGAGCATTAAATGGTGTCAGCTTTGACATTCACCGCGGCGAGTTTTGTGCGATTGTCGGTGCCTCGGGCTCCGGTAAATCTACCTTATTAAATATGCTTGCCGGATTGGAGAAGCCTACCAAGGGTGAGATCGTCATTGCAGGTGAGCATATGGAGACCAAATCAGAAAATGCCCTGGTTGCATTTCGACGGCAGCATATCGGTTTTATTTTTCAGTCGTTCAATCTGTTATCAACAATGAATGCGGTTGAAAATATAGCACTGCCACTTACCTTTCAAGGTATGGACAAAGAAAAGCGGACGAAGCTGGCACAAAAGGCAATCAAAATGGTAGGCCTGGAAAAGTACAGCAAACACAAACCGACACAGATGTCAGGCGGTCAGCAACAGCGTATCGGTGTTGCCCGTGCACTGGTGGTTAATCCGGAGATTATTTTTGCTGATGAACCGACCGGTAATCTGGACTCGCGGACGTCCGAAGAGATCATGGGACTTATGAGAAGAGTCGTGGAGGAAAAAGGACAGACGCTGATCATGGTTACGCATGACAATCATCTGGCAGAATATGCAGACCGTATTTTCCATATAAAAGATGGTAAGATTTTAAAAATAGAAGATAAACGGCTGGAAACAAAAACAGCCATGGATGCAACATCATAAATATGTATATGTCAACGTGAGGATTAAAAAATGAAGGATGGAATGAAGATGAGAAAAACAAGGGAAAGGCAGAATGTTAAAAGAAAATTTAACAAAGCAAAATTCACAGCATTGACACTGGCTGCTGCAATGACAGTAGCAGAGGTTGCTGCACTCTTTGGTGGAATGGCAGATGCAGTTTATGCGACAGAGCTGTCAGGACTTCCGGCAGTCGGAGCCGTAGTTGACGGTGCGTCGACAGCGACGACTTCAACTACCACAACAACGGATAGCAAAAAAGATGATAAAACCACAGATACCACGGATGATACCACAGATACCACGGATGATACCACAGATACCACTCCGATCAGTACCAGTGATTTTATCATGGTAGGCGGCGACTGGGTAACACCGACTGCTGTATATGGACAGACAGTTAATGTCGTACTTCCGGTTGTCAATATGTCAATTACCGGGCTTACCAATGTCATTGTGACTCCTGTGATCGCATCTGATAGCAAGGAATGGCCGTTTGAAATTCAGACGAGTGGATACACTCAGACAATCCCGGATCTTCCCGGAAAAGGAAATGGTCAGAATGATATGGACCGCCGCCGGGAGCTGACATGGACATTCAAGACAAGAGCGGATGTATTAAATGGATATTATAAGATCCCGTTTGATGTCATTTATTACAGCGGTGATTCTTATGAAAAAGCCACACTCACAACATGGGTAAAAGTAATTGGTGCGCCTGGAAGCGGACAACTGTCTGATGGCGGATCAGCTTTATCAACACCACGTGTTATTATTACGGGATTTGATACCGTTCCAAGTGAAGTGCATGCAGGAGATACTTTTACGCTGACCCTTCATCTGAAAAATACATCCAAGAGAACCGCTGTATCCAATATGCAGGTGGATCTGACCACTCCTTCAGCCGGAACAGATACCGCATCTACATATGAAGCCTTCCTTCCGACCAGCGGATCCAATACTCTTTATGTAGAACGTATTGGCGCTAACTCAACGGCTGATGTTTCCATTGAAATGACAGCCAAGGCAGACCTGTCCCAGAAGCCTTATGCAATTTCTGTCAATATGGCTTATGAAGATTCAGACTATGCAGCATATACAGCGAAAGCAGATGTTTCCATCCCGGTTAATCAGGACGCACGCTTTGATGTCAGCACCATGGAAATCATGCCGACGGATATTACCGTTGGTGGACAGAGCAATGTCATGTTCAGCATTTACAATACCGGTAAGACTACACTTTACAATGTACAGGTTAAGTTCGTGGCTGATTCCATTACCGAGACGAGCAGTTTTATCGGTAAAATCGATCCCGGCGCAACAGGAAATGTTGATGCCATGATCGAAGGCGCAGCTGCAACCATGGATGATGGAACCGTAAAAGCCATTATTTCATATGAAGATGACGCCGGAAATGTTTCAACACAGGAAGAAACCTTTACCTTATATGTATCAGAAGAAAGCTATGATGATTTTGACTACAGTGACATGCCTGTGGAAGAGGAAAGTGGAAGCTCCCATGTGGGACTGATCATTGCCATTGTGGTTATTGTGATCATTGCAGCCGTCGTTGCAACAGTTATTATCCTCAAAAAGAGAAAAAAGAAAAAAGAGCAGAAGGAATTAGAGGATGAGCTCTTAGACGATGATGATGAGGCAGAAACAGAGGATGAAAAAGAGCAGGAGACTGCAGAAACCGATTCTAAAGATGAAGATTAACAGCCCGGTAAAGGAGATGCTCTATGAAGTTTCTAGATTTGCTGCGGCTTAGTACCAGCAATTTATTTAAAAGAAAATTACGAACCGTGCTGACCATCCTCGGTGTTATGATCGGTGTCGCATCGATTGTTGTTATGGTGTCTTTAGGACTTGGACTGAGCCGTTCGGTCACAGAGGATGCCGCAAGCTATGGCAGCTTAAACAGCGTACAGGTTACAGATGCGTCCAATGGCTATTACTATATGGGAGATGATGACCAGAGTAATGTGGATGAAAACAAACATCTGGATGATGACGCGATCGCTGAGCTTGAAGCACTGCCGAATGTGACGCGCGTTGTGCCGATGCTCAGCATAGATGTGCTGATCAAGTGTGGTGCCTATGAAGGTTATGCTACTTTGTACGGTGTTCCGGACGGATATCTGGAGACCCAGAATATCGAACTGGAGCAGGGGGCTTTTCCGTCCGAAAATGGGGGTGCCCTCAATGTCATGTATGGAAATATGGTCATCTGTCAGATGAACAACCAGAAAACACAGAGTGGATACTGGTATGACGGTACGCTTCCGGATATTGACCTTATGAAGGACACCGTTCTTTTTATTCTGGATCAGGATGCTTACTGGCAGTACCAGTCCGGTTCGACAGAAGAGGACGGTTCGCCGGTCCCGATGCCCAAAAAGCACCTGTTTGAAGCAAGCGGCATTGTGGCAGGCGGCCCGGATGATTACAATTCCTACAGCTATGACATGTACTGCAATCTTGATGATCTGAAAGCTGTTATAAAAAAAGATTTTAAAAATAAGACTGTCCCCGGACAGCCGACAACGGCATCCGGAAAGCCATACAAGGAGTTGTTTTATACAAAGCTTATTGTGGAAACGGATTCCATGGATCATGTATCAGATCTGCAAAAGGAGATCAGCGGTCTTGGATATAGTGCATACAGTGATGCCGACTGGATTTCCCAGCAGCAAAAGACGATGGGGTACATCCAGTTAGTCCTTGGTGGAATTGGTGCCGTTTCACTTCTGGTTGCGGCAATCGGTATTGCCAATACCATGATGATGTCCATCTACGAAAGAACCAAAGAAATCGGAATTATGAAGGTTTTGGGCTGTGATATGCGCAATATCCAGGGAATGTTTCTGATGGAGGCCGGATTTATCGGACTGATCGGCGGCGTTACCGGTCTTGGCATCAGTTATATTCTCTCGATTGTTGTCAATGCAGTTGTAAAAAATATGGGATCGGATATGGGACTGAATGGCGGCATTTCCTATATCCCGCCATGGCTTGCACTGGCATCGCTTGTGTTTGCCATTTTAGTCGGAATGATAGCCGGATTCTTCCCGTCGCTCCGTGCGATGAAGCTTAGTCCACTGGCTGCAATCCGCAATGAGTAGGATCGACAATAAAATATCAGAAATTCAGAAAATGAAAATTGCGTGAACCGTTTTGTGGTCTGCGCAATTTTTTATTGTTAAAAACGTTTTTTCAGATAAATTGTCTCATAAGTAATGATAAAAATTGTATTTTTTATTATGGAACAATGCCTGGCTTTATGATATACTTTAAATAGTATTTCGGTACGTGGTTGCATCAGGCAGAAAGAGAGATACCGGGGAATACAAATATTGGATATAGGGGCGAAGAAAAATGCAGGATAACGGAATGGACGCAGCAAGAAAAGCAGCAGAAGAAGCAGCAAGAAAAGCAGCGGCAGCAGCAGCTATGAAAGCAGCAGCAGAAGCCGGTGGAGATGAGGCTGCACAAAGACAGGCAAAGCAGGCAAGAGAAGCTTTAGCCAGGGCAAAGCAGGAACAGCATCAGGCACAGCAGCAGGTTCAAAATGCCAGCGAAAGCAACAAGGCCGGTTCAGCAGAAGAAGCCAAACGTCAGTCAACAGAAATTGCCGCTAAGAGAAGAGCGGTTGATGTATCAATAAGAGTCGCAGAAGAAGTTGCAAGACAGGCCGCACACGAGGCAGTAGAAAAAGGATCCAGTGAAAAGGATGCTGCAAGAAAGGTTATGGAAGAGGAGACGATCCGCAAAGCCATTACCGAATCTACCAAGCAGCTTGCCGAAGAAGTTGCCAAACGTGTTGCAGATGAAAATAATGCAAAGGTAGCAGAAATTGTCAAAAAATGTGATGAGGTTGTACAAAAGGCCAAGGCAGACACCAAGGAAAAGGCTGAATCCGAAGCCAAGACACAGCTTTCAGATATGCTGATCAAAGCTCAGGATGAGTCTGAAAAGGCTATCAAAGAGCTTATGGACAAGACAGAAGAAGCTGCCAACAAGAAATGCGAAGAGAGCAAGGCCAATGCTAAAAAGGCCCAGGAGACCGCAGAGGCAGATGCTCAAAAGAAATTAGAAGAAAAACAGGAAGCTGCCAAGAAAAAATATGAAGAAATCTTAGCAGAAGCCAAAAAGAATTATGAAGAGGCCGTTGCATCTTCCAAAAAGGAATGCGAGGACACAATCGCAGCCAGCCGTGAAAAATACACACAGTCTATCCAGAATGCAGAGGATACAGCAAGAACAGCCATTGAAGCTACCAAAGCCAAGGCAGAAGCTGAAGGAAAGGCCAAGATCCTTGCACTCAAGACCAAGGCAGAGGCTGATGCCAATGCAGCGATTGCTGACAAGGTAAAAGCAGCCGAAGAGGTTGCCAAGGTTAAGGCTTCCGAAGAGATCCGCAAGGCAGAAGCAGAAACAGCCAGCCGTGTTGAAGAGATCGTCAGACAGGAGATCGTCAAGAAGGCTACAGATGAAGCTGTTGATGCCATGAGCCAGATTGAAGCTGACAAAGCAAGAAAAGCCGAAGAAGAAAGACTTCGTCAGGAAGCTGAGGCAGAGCGCCTGAGAAAAGAAGCAGAGGCCAGAGCAAAAGCAGAAGCCGAAGCAGAAGCGCGCCGTATCGAAGAAGAACGTCGCAGAAAAGAAGAAGAAGCCAAAGCAAAAGCAGAAGCTGCAGAAAAACAGCGTAAGGCAGCTGAAGCACTTGCTTTCAAACAGATACAGGAAGAAGAAAGAAGAAAAGCGGCAGCAGCAGGAGCCGGTGCAGCAGCAAGTGCTCCAAGCGGACCGAGTGCAGCAGCGGCAGCAGCCAGAGCAGCAACATCTACCCAGCCTGGAGCTACTTCCACACAGCCGGGTATGACATCTACCCAGCCCGGAGCAACATCCACACAGCCAGGTATGACATCTACTCAGCCCGGAGCAACATCCACACAGCCAGGTATGACATCTACTCAGCCCGGAGCAACATCTACCCAGCCGGGAAGACCTACTATCACAATGTCCGGTGGTGGCGGCAAATTATCCTTCGCTGAGTTTGAGCAGGCAGCTAAAAAGCTCAAGATCTTACTCGATAACGGTATTATTTCACAGGAAGAGTTTGCAGCTGAAAAGCAGAGACTGGTTGCCAATATGGAGATCTAAGATCGGTTGATTTACATACACGATCTACAGATGATCCACTATAAAAAGGACTTAAAAACAGGAGATTGACAAAGATCTCCTGTTTTTTTAAAATTTTTTAAATTTGGGGCTTTTCAAGTTCAAAACTTTATGCTATTATATGTCTTGTGCCGTGGTGTGGCTCAGCTTGGTAGAGCGCTACATTAGGGATGTAGAGGTCGCAGGTTCAAATCCTGTCACCGCGATCAAACGGAATTCTATTACAGAGTTCCGTTTTTTTATTTCTATTTATTTTGCCGCATACAGGCAGCCGGCCTTCTGCAAAAGACTGTGGATGAGCGGATGCCGGAAATGAAAGGAAAAGGGAGATACAGGTATGGAAACATGGTTTTATGTAGTGGACAGCATAGATGGCGACTATGCCAACTTAAAAAGAACAGATATTGAATCTGACGATTTAAAACTCGTAGCCAGAGCATTGCTGCCGGCTGAAATTGTCGTTGGAAGTCACTTAAAATACGAATTTATGCAGTATAGCCTGATGCCGTAAGCACAAAAGAATCTGGGTGTGGGATTTTCTCTGCCTGAGTGACCGGTCGTTGTGGGGCTCCCGCCTCTGTGCTGTCACCGGAACGCATATCGAATTGCTAATTTGTCGACGCCGGCCCTCGGCTCTCTCGATTGATTTGTGTTCTTCAATAAATGGACGGCTGCCCTCAGGGCGTTCGCCTTTGTCATACACTCGATTTTGTCGAGCCGTGTGGAAGTTAATGCCGCCACAGATAGAAGATCGGCACGGAAAATAACCGTTCAAGCCGTAGGCGCGTTTTTATTTTCCGTGCCTTTATCGGTGAAAATATGTAGATGGCGGCATTTACTCCCACTAGGCGCAGACGACCGGAGAGTGTATGCCAATGGTGAACGCCCTGAGGGCAGCCGTCCATTTAGTGAAGGACACAAATTCCGAGCCTCAAACCGGCATCTGACAAATTTACGCAATTCGATATGAAATGTTCCGGTGATAGCACAGAGGCGGGAGCCCCACAACGACCGGTCACTCAGGCAGAGAAAATCGGCAACAAACCGAAAACCATTGCACTAACTATGGAAACAGGCCGCAGATTATGGTATAATATCATGAAAAAGTTTGAAGAAAGACTGTTTTTTAAGGAGTATCAGTTAAAATGAGTAAAGAATTAGCAAAGACATATGATCCTCATGGACTTGAGGATCGCATTTACGAAAAATGGCTGCAGAAAAAATATTTTCATGCAGAGGTGGATCACAGTAAAAAACCTTTTACAATCGTTATTCCACCGCCGAATATTACCGGTCAGCTTCACATGGGACATGCTCTGGACAATACCATGCAGGATATCCTCATCCGTTTTAAGAGAATGCAGGGATACAATGCACTGTGGCAGCCGGGTACAGACCATGCCAGCATTGCGACCGAGGTTAAGATTATTGAGACCCTCAAAAAGCAGGGAATTGACAAACATGATTTAGGACGTGAGGGCTTTCTGGAAAAAGCCTGGGAATGGAAAAAAGAATACGGCGGACGTATTATTAGCCAGCTGAAAAAGCTTGGTTCTTCCTGCGACTGGGACAGAGAGCGTTTTACCATGGATGAAGGCTGCAACAAGGCCGTTACCGAGGTCTTTTGCAAGATGCATGAAAAAGGCTGGATCTACAAAGGTGCACGTATCATCAACTGGTGTCCTGTCTGCAATACCTCTATTTCCGATGCTGAGGTTGAGTACGAAGAACAGGCCGGACATTTCTGGCATATCAAATATCCGCTTGTAGATGAAAACGGACAGCCGAGCACAACCGAATTTCTGGAATTTGCTACAACAAGACCTGAGACTATGCTCGGTGATACAGCAGTTGCTGTTCATCCTGATGATGAAAGATACACATATTTACATGGCAGACAGGTATGGCTTCCAATCGTCAACAAAGCAATCCCGGTTGTAGAAGATGCCTATGTTGATATGGAATTTGGTACCGGTGTTGTAAAGATTACACCTGCACATGACCCCAACGACTTTGAGGTCGGCAAGAGACACAACCTTCCGGTTATCAACATCATGAATGATGATGCTACCATCAATGAAAATGGTGGTATTTACGCAGGCATGGACCGTTATGAGGCCCGCGATGCCATTGTTAAGGAACTGGATAAAGAAGGACTTTTAGTTAAGATTGAAGATTACAGTCACAACGTTGGAACACATGACAGATGCAAGACAACCGTTGAGCCTCTGGTAAAAGAGCAGTGGTTTGTAAAGATGGATGAACTGATCAAACCGGCTGCAGAGGCAGTCAGAAACGGCGAAATCAAGCTGGTTCCGGAGCGTATGCAAAAGACATACTTCAACTGGACTGACAATATCAAAGACTGGTGTATCAGCCGTCAGCTCTGGTGGGGACACCGTATCCCGGCATATTACTGTGATGACTGCGGCGAGACCGTTGTTGCCAAACAGATGCCGACCGTCTGCCCGAAATGTGGCGGATCACATTTTACACAGGATCCCGATACACTGGATACATGGTTTTCATCTGCACTCTGGCCGTTCTCTACTCTGGGCTGGCCGGAAATGACAGAAGACCTCAAATACTTCTATCCGACAGACGTACTGGTTACCGGATATGATATCATTTTCTTCTGGGTTATCCGTATGATCTTCTCAGGATATGAGCAGATGGGAGAAAGACCGTTCAAGACCGTATTGTTCCATGGTCTCGTCAGAGATTCACAGGGACGCAAGATGAGCAAGTCTTTAGGAAACGGTATTGATCCTCTTGAGATCATTGATCAGTATGGTGCTGATGCACTTCGTCTGACATTGATCACCGGCAATGCGCCCGGAAATGACATGCGTTTCTACTATGAAAGAGTTGAGTCGGCACGCAACTTTGCCAACAAGGTATGGAATGCTTCCCGTTTCATCATGATGAATATGGAAGACAAGGTTATTCCGCCCAATGCCAAAGAATTTTTGGAGCCGGTTGACAAATGGATCATCAGCAAGCTCAACAATCTTGTCAAAGAAGTAACCGACAATATGGAAAAATTTGAGCTCGGTATTGCTGTACAGAAGGTTTATGATTTCATCTGGGATGAGTTCTGTGACTGGTATATCGAAATGGTTAAGCCGAGACTGTACAACAGTGACAATGCTGCCAGCCAGAATGCTGCGTTATACACATTAAAGACAGTGCTGATCGATGCATTAAAGCTGTTACATCCTTATATGCCTTTTATTACAGAGGAAATTTTCTGCACCTTACAGGACGAAGAGGAAACCATTATGATTTCCAGCTGGCCTGTATATGATGAAGCAAAGGCATATGATAAAGAAGAAACAGAAATTGAGGTGTTGAAGGAAGCAATCCGTGGTATCCGTAATGTCCGTACCGGTATGAATGTACCGCCGAGCAGAAAAGCACAGGTATATGTAGTAACGGAAAAAGAAAATATCGCATCTATTTTCAACGAAGGAAAGCTGTTTTTTGCTCCGCTTGCTTATGCATCAGAGGTATTTGTCCAGAGCGACAAAACAGGTATTGCAGATGACGCAGTCAGCGTTGTGATTGAAAATGCAACCGTTTACATGCCGTTTGCAGAGCTTGTTGACATCAGTCAGGAGATTGAACGTCTGGAAAAAGAAGAAAAACGTTTACAGAGTGAGATCGCAAGATCCAACGGTATGCTTTCCAACGAGAAGTTTGTAAGCAAGGCTCCGGCAGCCAAGGTTGAGGAAGAAAAAGCAAAGCTTACCAAATATACACAGATGCTTGAACAGGTACAGACACGTCTGGCCAGCTTAAAATAAGAGCTGAATCATAAAAAATAATAGGAGGGAGTCGTATGACGGATCACACAAGCATGGAAACACAAATGCGGGCGTCGAATGTCAGCGGCTCCCTTTTTGATATGGAAGAAAATTTTTTGAATGGAAATCTGGAAGAGGATTGTGAAAAAATTGAAGAGTATATAGGAGGATTACCACGATTTGCAAAAGGAGACGGATTGGAGCGGACCCGGAAGCTTTTGAAGCGCCTCTCTGTCTGGGAATGTGAAATTCCCAGGATCCATGTAGCGGGAACGAATGGAAAAGGGAGCACCTGCGCCTATCTTCAAAGTCTTTTCATGGGGCATGGATACAAGGTGGGTGGTTTTATATCGCCGCATCTTGTGACAATGAGGGAACGTTTCCTGATCGACAAAAAGCCTGTTTGTGAAGAAATGTTTGCCAAGGCATTCCAAAAGGTTTACCGGGCGGCAGCAGAACTTGAAAATGAGAAAAAGGAGTATCCGACATTTCTGGAATTTCTTTTTGCGATGGGCATGGTTGTTTTCAATATGGCAAAGGTGGACCTGATCGTGCTTGAAACCGGTCTTGGCGGAAGACTGGATGCCACCAATGTTTATGACAGGACGGACGTATGTGTGCTGACCTCAATCGGGCTTGACCATTGCAAAATACTGGGTGATACCAAGGAAAAAATTGCCGCTGAAAAAGCGGGCATCATCAAGGATGGAGCAGAAGTCGTTTTTATCGATACGGAAAGTGGGATCACGGATGTATTTATGCATGCGGCTCATGTCCATCATGCCAATGTCAATAAAATCGATAAAAGCCAGTTTTATGTAGAAAAAATAAAACATAAAAACATTGATTTTTCTTATAAATCTAGCTATTATAATTATATTAGTCTTACTCTGTCAACATATGCACTGTATCAGGTGGACAATGCTACACTTGCCCTGAGAGCATATGAGGCATTTTGCATGCGCCATGAGCTTGCGCCGATGCCGATAGAGGAGATCCAAAATGCCATACAGCATACGTTCTGGGAAGGCCGGATGGAGGAAGTGGACAAGGACATTTTCTTTGACGGAGCCCACAATGAGGATGGCATCAGGGCATTTTTACAATCGGTGAAAGCCATTCCGTGTCAGGGAAAGCGGATTTTATGTTTTTCCGCTGTCAATGACAAGGATTATCAACAGATGATTACACTGCTTTGCGAAAGCGGGCTGTTTTCCGAAGCGGTTGCAATAGATATGGAGATTCAGAGAGGTCTCGGCATAGAAACGTTACAACGTTATTTTTCCCACTTTAACCGGATGAATGTCTATTATGAAAGGGGAGTACAAAACGGCATAAACAGATGTCTTTGTATCAAGACAGATGCAGATCAGGTTTTTATTGTGGGTTCTTTATATTTGGTTGGTCTTATAAAGACTGTGTTTAGGAGAAAAGACAATGATTAACTTTGAAGAAGAACTAAAAAAATTTCATCCCAGCCTGGAAATCGATCAGGCCGAGGAGGCAATATACAATCAGGATCTTACCGACATGGCTGATTTACTGGTTAATATCATCAGGGAAAGTCAGGAAGAGGAACAATAATACAGAATCGATAGGAGTTTTGTCATGAGATGTTATCAATGTGGCGCTGAACTGTCGGAAAAAGATTTCTGTACGAATTGTGGCGCTGACGTCGTTATTTATAAAAAAATCATGCATATGTCCAATCGCTTTTACAATGAAGGACTGGCAAAAGCCAATGTGCGTGATCTGAGCGGAGCAATCGTCAATTTGCGCGAGGCGCTCAAATTTAATAAAAATCATATCGAAGCCCGCAACCTGTTAGGCTTGGTTTACTTTGAAATGGGGGAGACGGTTGCCGCATTAAGCGAATGGGTTATCAGTAAAAATATCCGTCCCCAGAAAAATATAGCAGATGATTATATCAATGATATCCAGTCCAATCCGGCGCAGCAGGAGATGCTGGATCAGACGACCAGAAAGTACAATCAGGCGTTAGCCTACTGCAACCAGGACAGCAATGACCTTGCAGTCATCCAGTTAAAAAAGGTTGTTTCCACATATCCGCGTTTTTTAAAGGCGCAGCAGCTGTTAGCACTTTTGTATATCCAGTCTGAGGAATGGGAAAAAGCCAGAAGAGTACTGAACCGGTGCTTGAGGATTGATGTCAACAATACCATGACACTCCGGTATATCAAAGAGGTTGACAAGATGCTGGAGGGAGATGAAGCGGCTACCAAGAAAAAGAAAGCTGCCAGTCCCAATGCCTATACTTATCAGAGTGGCAATGAGACGATCATCCAGCCACGTCCGACCAGAGAATCTTTTCTTGGTCCCAATACTCTTTTAAATATTGTAATCGGTATTGTAATCGGTATTGCAGTCTGTATGTTTTTGATCGTACCTGCCAGAGTACAGTCTGCCAAAAGTGATCTCAATGATGAGTTAAAACAGATCAGTGAAAATGCAGATCAAAAGACAGCGCAGATTACCGAGCTTGAACAGCAGGTTTCCACTTTGCAGGATCAAAATGACAAGATGAACGATCAGTTGAATTCCTACTATGGAGAAGGCGGAGCTTTGCAGACGGTTGATGCACTTTTATCAACAGTAGCACTTTATATCGAGGACAGAGAAGATCTGACTGCTGTATCCGATGGTCTGTATGCGATCGATAAGGATTATGTTGAAAATGAAGCAACAGATTCTTATAAGGAATTGTACCATGCGATTATGGATCAGGTTGGAAGTGATATTGCAAAAGAGTGTTTTGATACCGGATTGTCTTTAAAGAATCAGGGTGATTATACCAGTGCGATTGACAAGCTGGAAAAGGCCTGGTATTTTGACAACACAGATCCGGAGATTTTGTACAATCTTGCGACGGCATATCAGTCAGCCGGCAATATGGACAAGGCCAATGAATTGTACAATGAGCTTGTCAGCTCGTTCCCCGATTCCGAATTTGCAACCATGGCAGAACGCAATATTGCCAATGCCAATACCGTTTCTGTACCGCAGTCTGAAGAGGATGAGGAAACAAACAACGAGGATAATGTGGTGAGCGATTAAGAATAATTGGGTAGGAAGTGCTTGTTGGATGTGCCCGTGAGAGTTTGTTGTTTGTGGTGCATTTGTGAGTGCCAGTCGGGTGAAATGCTTGTTGGCATGAGAGTGGTTATAATTATAGAGTTATTACAAAAGAGAACATTTGAGGATGTTCTCTTTTTTTGTGTTGTGGAGTTGTGGTTTATGGTTTTTGGGGAAAAATCAGGAGATTGAGAAAAATATCCTGATGATTATAAGCAAGCTGGGAGAAGTGCTGGAAAATTGCAAAAAATACCCAGTTGAAGAGAAGCAAGTGGGTAGAATGCTGGAAAAATGCGAGAAATGCCCGGTTGGAGGAAAGCATGCGGGGCAAAAAAACGTAAAATCGCGAAAAATACCCCGCTGAAGAGAAGTAAGCGGGTAGAATGCAGAAAAAACACGAAAAATACCCAGTTGAAGAGAAGTAAGCGGGCAGAATGCTGAAAAACCAAGAAAAATACCCAGCCGAAGGAAAGCCAGCAGGGTAAAAAGCCAGAAAATTGCATAAATACCCACAAGGTAATAACTATAGAATCAGAAAATAGGGAGGAAATACTATGGATACCATGTTTACTGTCAGAGATGACTGTCTGCTTGTGACCATGCCAAAGGAAATGGATCACTATAAAGTAGACATGATACGGAAGAGCATCGATCAATATCTGTTGAGTGGAGAGGCGCAGAGTGTCGTGCTGGATTTTGAAAATACCAGATTTATGGACAGCTCCGGCATTGGGCTGATCGTCGGGCGACATAAAATGGTAAGCTGCTTTGGTGGAAGGCTGGTTGCGGTGCATGCTAATCCAAGGATTCAGAAAATACTGTTTATGTCCGGTGTTAAGGATATGATCGAGATTGTTTAGTTGGAGGGGGACAAAATGGTAAAACAGAAAGAAAGTAATTTTGATACGGTCTGGAATGAAAGAAAGTTAGCAGCGGATAACTATTGCAATCTGGAATTTGAGGCACTGCCGGAAAATGAAGGATTTGCAAGAGTAGTTGTGGCAGCATTTATGACACAGCTTGATCCGCTTTTAGAGGAAATGGATGATGTAAAGACTGCGGTGTCGGAGGCTGTAACCAACTGTATCATACACGGATATCAGGGCTTTGAAAAAAAGAAACCGCAGGTACATATGGAATGTTTCCGGTGCGCAAATGAATTGTATGTGCTTATCGAAGACTATGGTGTAGGTATTGAAAATATTTCCCAGGCGATGGAGCCACTGTTTACAACTAAGCCGGATATGGAGCGATCCGGAATGGGCTTTGCTTTTATGGAAGCTTTTATGGATGAACTGTTTGTGGAATCGCAAAGTGGAAATGGAACAAAGGTATATATGAGTAAAAGGATTGGTGAAAAATAAAATATGATGGACCTGACAACACAGTTGTTGGTACAGGCGAAGACGGGCGATAAAAAAGCCAGAGATACATTGGTCGAGGACAACCTCGGACTGGTCCATTATATTGTGAAAAGATTTTTAAACCGGGGATATGAGGTGGAGGATTTATTTCAGATCGGCTGTATCGGACTGATGAAGGCCATTGATCAGTTCGATACCTCTTATCAGGTGAAATTTTCAACCTATGCGGTTCCGCTGATTACCGGTGAAATCAAACGTTTTATTCGTGATGATGGATTGATCAAAATTTCACGCAGTCTGAAAGAAAACAGTTATCATATTGTGAAGGCGACGGAAAAATTTGTACAGGAACACAACAGGCAGCCGTCAATGCACGAGCTTGTGGAGGCAACCGGACTTTCAGATGAAGAAATTGTCATGGCCATGGAAATTAATATACCGGTTGAGTCGATTTATCAGACGGTCTACCAGGCAGACGGAAATGAAATTTATCTGATCGACCAGATATCGCAGAATGGATATATCAATCTTGGAACGGGAAATAAGGATGATACGGAAAAAGAAAAACTGATCGATCATATTGTTTTAAAGGAATTGATGGATGATCTTGATGAGGATGAAAAAAGGCTGATACAGTGGCGTTTTTATGAAGAAAAGACGCAGACAGAGATTGCAAAGCTTTTAAACGTTAATCAGGTGCAGATCTGCAGGATGGAAAAAAAGATCGTCAGAAAAATGAGGGAAAAAGTGGAAGGAAAAAATTAGTTCAGGCTAACTTGACAAAAGTGAAAATTTTCAGTATTGTCATATTTACGCGGGGTTGTATAATACTATGCGACTATATTGAAATGATATTCGAAATGTTTTTTTAGGAAAATAACAGATTGGAGATATTTTTGGAATCTGTACATAGGATATCTGATCGTAAAGAAGAGTATACAACATGAATCTATAACCGTATTATGATAAGAATCGAGGAGTTAGCATATGATAAATATGATTTGGGATTGTTTCCTGGATGCTTTTATAGACAGCTTGAAAATATTGCCTTTTTTGCTGCTTACCTATGTGGTCATGGAGTATCTGGAACATCGTATGAAAGAAACATCCAAGGATGCCATTCGTAAATCCGGCAGGCTCGGACCTTTGTTTGGTGCAGTCTGCGGAATTATTCCACAGTGTGGTTTTTCGGCTGCGGCATCCAATTTATATGCCGGAAGAGTCATCACGATTGGTACACTGATCGCAGTATATCTGTCAACCTCAGATGAAATGTTGCCAATTCTGATCTCTGAACATGTGCCGGTTTCCGTTATGTTGAAAATTCTTGGACTGAAGCTGGTGATCGCTCTGGTCATGGGATTTTTGGTAGACTGGATTTTTGCTAAGAGTATGCATATGAGAGCTTATGCAGAGCGCGTCCCGGATGATGAAACTTTCTTTATTAAAAAGCTGTGCGAAACAGAACAGTGCAAGTGTAACGACGGTATTTTTAAATCAGCCGTTAAGCATACACTTCATATTATATTGTTTTTGTTACTGATCTCATTTGCACTGAATGTCGTATTAACGGCGGTAGGAGAGGAAAGCCTGTACAATTTTGTATTGAACAAGCCGTTTATTGGCGTATTGCTGTCAGGTCTTATCGGATTGATTCCCAACTGTGCAGCATCCGTAGTTATCACGGACTTGTACCTGAAAGGGCTGATGAGCCTTGGTGCCATGATGGGTGGCCTGTTGGTAGGAGCCGGAGTTGGTCTTATTGTGCTGTGGAAGGTAAATGAATCTTTGAAGGATACGATTCGCGTCATTGCAATTTTGTATGTATGTGGAGTTAGCGCTGGCTTACTGCTGGATCTGATGCATGTGGCATTGTGATGAAATACCGGAGTGGGAAGATTTTTTAAATTGAATAGAATGAAAAGATTATAAAAAAATGTCGGAGACAAAAGAGATTTTGTTTCCGGCATTTTTAATTGTGATATCATAATATCCCTGCTTTCTATATTTTATTATATATAAAGTATAGATCTCCACGATTTGGTTCATACTGTTAAAAAATGGAGATGATGAAAATGGATATTGTATATATTAAGCTGGAACCCAAAATACAGATTCCAGAGGAAAAAGTATCCGTGTCGGATGTTGCGGAAATTGTTTGCCGGAATGAGGCGAAGAAGGATCAGGTCAAGGCGCTTTGCATTCATACATTTGGCATCGCCGACCGGGACGTTGTCACGAGTCTGTATATTGTTAATGAAATTGAAAAGAATATCAAAGATATTGTGGTTGTGCCATTGGGCGCTGAGGATGTGATTTTAGAAAGGGTGCCAAAAAAGAAGCCGTCCAGAGTACTGGAGATCGGGAAGGTCGTCTTTGTTTCAATGGTATGCTTTTTTGGAACCGGTTTTACGATTATGGCATTTCACAATGATATTGGCATACGTGGGGTGTTTGAGGAAATCTCATCTCTTATCACGGGTACCGGGGATTCCGGCGTGATGGTGTTGGAGCTTTCTTATGCGTTTGGATTAATGGCAGGTATTCTTATTTTTTTTAATCATATCGGTAAGCGGAGGCTTACCAAAGATCCGACACCCATCGAGGTATCCATGCGCAACTATGAGGATGATGTGAATAAGACTTTGTCGGAAACATGGGACCGGGAGGGAAAGACAATTGAAGCTCCTTAAGTTGATAATACTTGGTTTTGCAGGAATGTCCTTTGGTTTTCTGGCATCGGCCGGAGTATTTACAGTGCTTGTAGCAGTGGGATTGGTTCCGCGCTTTGCAGGTAAAACCCATACGGCCAGTTATATTCTTTTATATGAAGAATTTGTTATATGGGGAACAATCTGTGGAATGCTGTTTAGCATATTTGAATCCATTCATCAAATAAGTAAGCTTGTGCTAACTAAGATTGCATTTCCGACAGAGGTTGTCTTTGGTTTCTTCACCGGATGTTTTGTGGGTTGCCTGGCATTGTCCATTGCGGAGATGTTGGATTCCATTCCGATTTTTTCCAGACGGATCCGTATGCAGTGGGGGATTGGTGTGGGAATATTGTTTGTTGCACTTGGAAAGCTGGCTGGAGCTGTGCTTTATTATACCTGTGGCATCGGAATTGGAAAGACGTGATAGGGTATGGCATGTATGAACCAGAATAATGTCAAGATTTTAGAAGAGCGGATGGAAATAAAAGACACGTAATATGAATTGTAAAATTAGAATGGAAAACAGAGATGGTATGATTGGATGAGAGAAAAAATATATATATGAGTGTTCTATGATTTAAAATTTGTATATATTTTTTGCGAGCTGAAAAACACTAAATTTATATGGAATATAAAGAGCAAATTAGTAAAGAGTAGCTGAGAAAATAAAAAAGAGAGAAAGACATAAATTGGAGAATCAGATTAAAAGAAACGGAGGAAACACACATGAATGAAAATAAAGATGAATCCTTAACAGAAGAATTTCAAAAAGAGATAGCAGATAAAAAGAAACAGAAACAGCAAGCCAAGGAATACGGAGAGTATGTAAAACAGATCACACCGACGCGCAGCCTGCCATTGCAGATGTTGAAGGCCTTTCTGGTGGGTGGAATATTTTGTGTGATCGGACAGTTTATTGTGAATACATTAAAAGGCATGGGGATGGAAAAGGATCCTGCCGGGACGTGGTGTTCGGTAATATTGATTTTATTAAGTGTTATCCTGACAGGATTTAGCCAGTATCAGAAAATTGCGGACTTTGGCGGAGCCGGGGCGCTGGTTCCGATCACAGGTTTTGCCAACGGTGTATGTGCTACCGCTATTGAGTATCAGGCGGAGGGGCAGGTATTTGGTGTCGGAGTAAAGATATTTACGATTGCCGGACCGGTAATTCTCTATGGCATTTTTTCAAGCTGGCTGTTGGGGCTTTTGTACTGGATTAGTCGTTTCTTTTAGAAAAGATTTCAAATAACACTAACTGTTTGGAAAACAAACTGACTGTATATTCAATAAATATTTTCAGAAATCTATACTAGTAGTATCAAACAAAACAAATAATTATAGAACGACCAATGTTTTTGAATGGAGTATGATTATGGATTTCTCGGAAATGGGAGGCAGAATAAGAAAACACAGACAGTTGAAGTCTATGACACAGGATGTGCTTGCTGAAAAGGTCGGTGTTTCTCCTGCTTATATCGGAATGATAGAAAGAGGTGAACGAGCACCAAGTCTGGATGTTTTTATTCTGATCGCAAATGAATTGAGTGTGACGGCAGATGAACTGTTAAACGGACTGGTTGTCGAGTGCCACAATGCCAGACTTGCAAAATACGGAGAGCGTATTGCTAAATTAAAACATGCCGATGCTGAGCGTTTATTCGGGATGATCGATCTGATGCTTGGTATGGGTTCGGATGAGTAGCATTGGCTAAAAGCGTAAAAAGAAATGAGGTAAAAGCTTAAATACCTGTGACAGATGGGAAACGTCATGGGTATTTTCTTTTATATAAATTACAATTCAAAAATAGCAGTTTATGCGCTTTTTTAATACGTTTTTACCAAAAAATGTTAAAGGTGCCTTTATTTTTTATACACTGCAAATGTAAGTGTTATGCAATAAAGGAGAACCATAAATGAAAGTAGCAATATTTACGGACGATCGCAATTTCATGAATTGTAGCGGAGAATATATTACTTTTATTTCAAACCAGATGTTGTTGGAAGATGATATCGATTATTTTGGAAAGAATGATTTTAATAAAGACAGGCTGTTGATATCAGAATATGAGTTGCTCTATATTGATCTGGAGGAAACGGATTATCAGGATGTCATGTTAAAGCTTGAGCATAAGGCGCCTGCAGATAGAAGGCCCTTCATTATATTTGTTTCATCCGATAACCGGTATATGGAAGGTATGGTTGATGAAAAAGGTATTGCCTTTATCAATAAGCCTTTTATGTCCCGGACATTTGAAACGATGTTCCGCAATGTGCTTGCGCAAATTGAAGCTGAAGATTGCTTCTTCGAATATTCACTGAACCGGAAGCAGGAACAGCTTAAGGTAAAAGATATCGCGTATTTTGAAAGCATCGGAAGAAAGATACATATACAGAAAGGAGATGGAAGCAGTTATTTCTTTTATGGTAAGCTGGATGAAATAGAGGAAAGGCTTATAAATGATCTGGAATGTGACTGCTTTTTGAGAAAGCACAAATCTTATCTGGTAAACTATAACTGGATTTACCGGAGCAGTAAAACAGAGATTACTCTTTTGAATGGACAGTGTCTGCCAATTAGCCGCAGCTATCAGGGAATGTTGGCTAACTGATTGTGTTTATTATAAACAGACTGTATATTCAAATTACAGTAAATTGTCCATATACTAATAATATAAGAAGCATTGAGGCCGAAACAGTTGTGCTGTTTACGGTCTTTTCTTTTCTAAATATGCAGGAGAAAAATTCTTTATATTGGGGTACGTGGATGAAGAGTGTTTTAGTTGTTGAAGATAACAGAAAGGCAGCAGTTTTAGTAGAGAAAATTTTAAAGGAGATTGATGGAAGTATCAGGGTTTCATTTGCCACAGATTGTGAGAAAGCCAAGCAGATGCTGTTACAGGAAGATTTTCATTTGTTTGTAGTGGATATCCTGTTAAATAACAGCAATCCGAATGATGCCACAGGTCTGGATTTTGTGCAGTTTCTGAGAGGATTTAAAAAATATGAATACACACCTGTAGTGATCACAACTTCCGTAGCGGAAATGAAGGACCATGCTTATGATAATCTGGATTGTTATAAGTATCTGGAAAAGCCGTATGACCGCGAACGGGCGAAAGCTGTCCTGAAGAAGGCATTGGAGATGCCGTTGGAATATGACAAGGATCAGTATTTTCATATCCGGACGGATGGGATTGTGAGAGCGGTGAAGTGTAAGGAGATTGTGTACATACAATATGACCGGAGAAAGGTGTGCTTTTGCCTGACAAACGGATTTCTTGAAATATATTACAAGTCACTGACTGAGATATATAAGGAGCTGCCGGAGGGTATGTTTTTGAGGTGCAGCAAGGATGCGATTGTGAATCGGGGTTATATTGAATATGCGGATTTTAAAGCCGGAATGTTATATTTGGTAAAGCCTTATCCGGAAATTGCTATTGGACGAACATATAAGAAAAAAGTTTTAGAGGAATTGACAAATGATTGAAAGAGTGTATTTATTATTTGAGATTATATCAATTATTCTGGTACTTTGGATATTACATGGAAGTAGAAAGCGCCCGGGGATTTGTACGATTATTTATGTTTGTCTGGAGCTTATTTTATCATCTATGATAGCAGAAGGATGGATCTCTGAAATATATATTATTTTTGCATATGTGGGAATTATTGTGGTTGATATATTTGAATTTAATGATTCACTTAAGAAAGCAATCATGTATACAATAATAGACTGTCTTTTTATGTTTATAATTCAAATTTTAGGAGTAGTGATATTTTCTTTAATAGCACGAACGGAGAAAATAAGTACTATAGAGGTCAATGTTATCAGTTTATTATTGCTTTTTGTATTTGGTATTATATTTATAAAAAGTAAGTTGCATCTTTGGATTAATAAATTTTTGGAAAAGAATTTTATATCAGAGTTTCTTATTGGAATTTGTGGTATTTTCATTCTGATAAAATTAAAGAGTGCAAGCATGAAATTTTATGTGAGCTGGGATCTGGTTACTTTTAGTATATTATTCCTTACGATTGTTTTTCTCATAACTTACAAACTGATAAAAGAATGGAATATGAAAACTAAATATCAAGAGCAACTGGAGCAATATGATCAATATAATGAAATCTATAAAGAATTGATTTCTGATATAAGACATCATCAACATGATTATAATAATCATTTACAGGCTCTTTATAGTATGAGCATGACTTGCAATAGTATGGAGGAATTGAGAAAGGAACAGGCTGAATATTTAGATGAATTTGATAAAAATCATTATCCGTATGATTTGATAAAGGAGAATGTATCGTCTGTCTTGACTGCATTTCTATATATAAAATTTAAAGGAATTGAAGAAAAGGGTATTTCTGTAGATTATAAAATTGTTGTTAATGAACTTGAGAGAAAAATACCCTTTCCTGATATTGTAAAGTTAATTGGAAATTTATTAGATAATGCGACTGAAGCTACTTTAGTGAATGATAATAAACGATTGAAATTTTCTCTTATTGAGGATGATAACAAAGTAAATATTAGAATGAGTAATCCCTATGATTGGAAGAGTGGCGAAAGATTTAATGATTTTCTAATTGATGGAAAATCCACAAAAGGAGTACGACGTGGATTGGGGATGACAAATATAAAGGAAATACTTGAGAGGTATCATGGGAGTCTGCAGGTTACATTTGATTATGATGAGGAGGTTAAAATTATCCAATTTGAGATTATGCTCCCTATATAAAGTAGTACAGGATTTGAGGTTGATTTTTGGCAGTGTATACGATAAAATCAATATACATTTATATAATCTCACAAATATTTTGGAGAGTTTTATAAATGTATAACAGTGGGAAAAAGTGATTTTATAAATAGGGGTAATATATTATTAAAGAGCTATAGAGAGATGTGCGTTTTTCTTTTAATTTAAATGCGATTGCAGATAAAGAAAGGGAGAAACGATGAAATATTTATATCATGGTACAGATATTGATAGTGCCAGAGAAATATGCGGTTGGAGTGGTATTGATATTACCAGAGGATCAAAGCATAGTGATTTTGGGCAGTTTTTTTTTTATACAACTGATGATTATGGACGTGCAGTAAAATGGGCAAGGCATAAGGCAAGTATTCGAGGAAAAAGAGCTGCGGTTATTACTCTGATATTTGATTTGGAATCGGCGAAAAAAGATATTGAGGTCTTTAAGGATGATTTAAGATGGGGCCGCTTTATTATAAATAATCGAAATGGAATAATTATTTATATCAATAAGGTTTCGTTCAAAGAAAATAATCTTGATGCGAAGTATCCTATTACTTATGGGAGAATAGCTGATGTTGATGTATTGAATGTTGCAAAAAAGTTATTTTCTTCTTTTGAAATGTTATATTCAATAGATGAAATATATAATTCTAATTATTCTATGCAATATGCATTTCATACTGTTGAATCAACAAAGTACATTCTAAAAATGACGTATAAACAAGTTTAGGAGGTGTGCATCTATGAGTATGGAAGAAAAGAAAAAATTATATATAGAAGAAGTGTATGCGGAAATGAAAAAAAGAGGATTTACATCTGCAGAAATACCAATGGTAATAAATAAAACCGGATTTATGGATGCCATTGACCTATATCCAGAGGAGCAATTACATTATGATATTTCAGATGCTGTTGATGAGATCATTACACTGGCGGCCAAGAAGTAAATTGTTAAAACATTAGAGATTATATTCTGTTATTAATTTTTGCAAAAAATCGCTTAAACCCGATTGGGCTTAAGCGATTTTTTTGTTATCCGGTTTGTTATTAATCTTCTTCGGGAATGGAAATATCAGGTTCGCCAAAGAATAAAAGACAAAATGGACCAGTTTGTAAATCTAATACACAGATCAGTTTTTCAAGTGTGGCATAAATAATATTTGCCTGTAAAGTTTTAAACATCTTTTTTCTCCTTTCTACACATTTTAATTAGGCGTTTGATAAACGCCACAACCCATTGATTTTACTGGGTTTTTATGCTTGTTTTATATAAATTTTCTCTCCATAAGTGGTAAAATAAGGGTAGCAA
>ONHB01000018.1:0-72122 GCA_900317505.1 uncultured Lachnospiraceae bacterium
TGGAAGTACAGTAATGTATGGAGCTGACATGTACTAATCGGTCGAGGGCTTGACCAAAGCTGGAGACGGAAGTCTGGAAGAGAGAAGATCAGAGAGAGTAAGTAGTGTTTGTTCGGTTTTGAAGGTACATCCGTAAGAGAATAAAGGATGAGCCTGAGTAATGAAATAATCCTCGATAGCTCAATGGTAGAGCACTCGGCTGTTAACCGAGTTGTTGTAGGTTCGAGCCCTACTCGGGGAGCTGACCTGATAAAGACGGAAGTCAAAGTCAGGAAGAGAGCTTTAGAAAAGCGAAACATGGAAGAGCGTTAAGGCTCCGTGGTCAAGCGGTTAAGACATCGCCCTTTCACGGCGGTAACACGGGTTCGATTCCCGTCGGAGTCATTATTTATTTTAGTTTAGATATGCCGATGTGGTTCAATTCATGACAATAAGAGAGTGAAGCGAGCTTATTGTAGGCAGAGCAGTTGATTACAAATCAGCTGCGCAAATAGATGTGCCGATGTGGCTCAATTGGCAGAGCAGCTGATTTGTAATCAGCAGGTTATCGGTTCGAGTCCGATCATCGGCTTTTACCTTTATGAGATATTTCGGACCTTTAGCTCAGTTGGTTAGAGCAACCGGCTCATAACCGGTCGGTCCTGGGTTCGAGTCCCCGAAGGTCCATTCGAGATATGATCTCGATTTTTTATTAAGTTACAAATGATTTGGCCTAGTGGCTCAGTTGGTTAGAGCGCCGCCCTGTCACGGCGGAGGTCGTCGGTTCGAGTCCGATCTGGGTCGTTTGTATGAAAATTTCATACTGTGGGATCTTAGCTCAGCTGGGAGAGCATCTGCCTTACAAGCAGAGGGTCACAGGTTCGAGCCCTGTAGGTCCCATTAACAACTGTATAGTTGTTGGGCTGGTGTGGCGGAACTGGCAGACGCGCAGGACTTAAAATCCTGTGGTGGCGACATCGTACCGGTTCGATTCCGGTCACCAGCATTCAGACAAAGTCTCGAGGCGTTGAGTATTCAGCGTTTCGGGATTTTTTTTGCGGAAATATACTAATTTTTATACTTATTTTATTGTAAAAAACATAGGGATAACATAAAATATAGAAAATATGACATAAAAGAAATACAGACCGGTAAAAGCAGTTGATGCATATAAACGATTGAATATTGACCGATAAAAGCAGATACACCAATTATAGATAAGATATCAGGGGGATTATTATGTACTGTCCAAATTGTGGTAACAAATGTGAAGATGATGCTAAATATTGCAGAAAATGTGGAAAAGCACTCTGTGATACAGACAAAGTAGATAATACAACTTATGAAAATCATGGGGATTCAGCAGATGATATAGTCTATGAAAATCATGGAGATTCAATAGATGATATAACTTGTGAAACTCATGGAGAAAAGAAAAATTCTACAGCTATTATAATTGGGATTTCAGTAGTTGCAATTATAGTGGTCGCTGTACTCATATTTATTTTTAGTTTTTTTATTACAAATAAGAAGCACAGCGAATCGACAGATAAGTCTGATTTTGCAGAAAATCAGGTAGATGTACAGGTAGATGATATGTCAAAAACTGGTGAAGCGGATGATGCGTCAGATGCTATGTCGGAGACGGAGGATGATAAGGTTGGAAGTGCAGACAATCAGGGTGCATCGGGTGATCTTGACTGGCAGACCATTTATTTAGATTATTGTGATCATCTCAAGAAGGTCGGAAGAATTAATAATTATCTTTCTGCCGGTCTGATCTATGTAGATGATGATGATATTCCGGAATTGTATCTGGAGGGAGACTGTGAGGCAACAGGATGTCTCATTTTGACCTGTGGAAATGGTGTTGTGGATGAACTTCAGACAAGCCGTTTGTATTTTAACTATATTGAAAGGCAGAATCTTCTGGATAATGCTGAGGGTCATATGGGATATTATTATGATTATGTGTATACCATTGAGAACGGAAAATGGAAGTGTATCGGAGAAGGCACCTATGAAGAGGTGTATGATGACACAGGTTATGTAGTGGATGAAGACGGAAATGCAGTGATGGAATATACATGGATGGGTGAGCCAACGGATGAGGCCGGATATGATCAAAAGCTGAAAGAAGTTTATGATTACAACCTTGCTATAAATCCGGTTGGATATACATGGGAGGAGCTTTATTCCATTCTTGAGACCGGAAGCACAACATCAGTCAATCACCGTTATGAGCTTATTGTAGATGATGTCACATGGAAAGAGGCAGAAGAGCTTTGCAGGCAAAAGGGAGGCTATCTAGCAACTTTGACATCGAAGGAGGAGTTTGATCGAGTGACCCGACAGATTGAAGATGAGGGTAAGACCGGAATCAGCTTTTTTGTTGGAGCAACAAGGGATGAAGAGTACACAGATAACTACAGTTATCACTGGGTTCATGACCACCGGAATGACAACATGTTTTCTTCAGCGATGGGTTCTTTCTGGCTGCCGGGTGAGCCGAGCTATTCGGAGACGAGAGACGACAATGTGACCGTTGAAGAGAGGTATGTGGATTATATTTATCGTAAAAGTGATGGCAGGGGATATTTGAATGATGTTACCAATGATATTTTGGAGCAGGCTCCTTCACTCAAGGGCGCAATCGGATATATCTGCGAATATGATTAGAAGATAGGTGGAGTGTATTGATATGGAAGATCGGTTTTATTATCAGCAGGGAATGTGTGAGGCGCTGAGCCTGAACAGTCTGAATCCTGTTTTGTATCAGGGTGAAGGAGAAAAAAGTAAAGAATACCACAAGGTAAGGATGGCCTGCAGTGCCATTGAAAGCGGAGTTTGCACAATGGCTGATAACTGCAGGATTTTTGAAGAGGCGCCGGAGATCGCAGAGGATGATGGTGCACAGATGGTAAAGGAAAAATATCGGGCTGTATGATTTTTTTCATGAAAATAACATATACTTCATAAAGGCGACAGAAAGGTACCAGTATGGATAAAAAGATCAAGAAGATTATATTTTGTGTAGTGATCGTACTTGTGATGGCTGCGACAGGCATTGTTGTATTCAAATGCACGAGTGCATACTATAAAAAGCATCCGGCGACAAAGGTAAAAGAGGTGGTCAACACTCAGAATGTATATATTGAAAAGGATATTGTGCTTTCAGGTGAAACGATTGAGGCGGGAATCCGTGATATTGGCAAGCTAAATACCGCAGAGTATTATTTTACGCATGTAGAAACGTTTGACAGCACAAAATCAATCCGCGAGTGGCCGATACCCGGCACGAGATCTTCATTTATCTACAGTTATGATGGCAGCATTTTTGCGGGAATTGATTTTTCAAAGATCGCATTGCAAAAGGATGATGAAAATAAAAAGATCACGATTTCTTTGCCTGATCCGGAGATCATCAGTTCACAGATCGATCCGGACAGCTGCACGGTGTATGAAGAAAAAAATAATATTCTGAATCCCATTCATGTAAGTGATGTGACGGATTCTTTTGAGGATATGATCGACAGCGAGGTTGCCAAGGCGATTGACAATGGCATTTTGGACCGCGCCAGAGACAATGCAAAATCGTTGATTGAGAATTTTGTAAAAAGCGGATATGCGGTTGGTGATTACAAGATTGTGTTTGAGTAAATCAGAGAATTTATCATAATATTTAGAAAGAAGTGACAGATAATGTATTTTGATCCTACGTATATTTTGGTGTTGATCGGTGCTTTGATCAGTATGGTGGCATCGATCAATGTGAACAGTACTTACAGAAGATTTAGTACAGTGATGAGTATGAGAGGTGTTCGTGCGGAAGAGGCGGCACAGCGTATTTTGCATGATGCCGGAATTTATGATGTGCGGATTGAAAGAATCCGTGGAGAACTGACAGACCATTATTCGCCGTCGGAAAAGGTATTGAGACTTTCTGATGCTGTATATGGCTCGACGTCTGTGGCTGCAATCGGAGTTGCAGCTCACGAATGCGGACATGCTATTCAGCACAAGGTGGGATATGTGCCGCTTAGTCTCAGGTCTCTTTCTGTTCCGGTTGCCAATATTGGCTCCAAGCTTTCATGGCCTTTGATCCTGATCGGACTTTTGATCGGTTCTACACCGCTTGCACAGATCGGTGTAATCCTGTTTCTGGCAGTTGTGCTGTTCCAGTTGATCACGCTGCCGGTTGAGTTTAATGCATCCCATCGTGCGCTTCAGGTACTGAAACAGGACAGTATGCTCAGTATGGATGAGCTGTCCGGGGCAAGAAAGGTATTGACTGCGGCAGCTTTGACCTATGTGGCTGCGCTGTTTTCTACGATTTTACAGCTTTTGAGACTAGTAATGATCGTAAATGGCGGGCGCAGAAGAGACTGATACTCGCCAGTTGTGCAAGCACATTGGCTCTCTTGTGCTATATCACATAGGCATACATGAAGATAAAATGACACAGGCTTCCGGCCATGACAAATAAATGAAAAATTTCATGTGAACCGAAGTTTTTGTGCCGGGCATTGAAGATCGGAAGCTTTAATGCATAGATAATACCACCGATTGTATAGATGATGCCGCCGGAAAGCAGCCATGCAAAGGCGGCCGGTGTGATGGCTTTGACCAGTGGTTTCATGCAGAAGATGCAGAGCCAGCCCATGGCGATATAAACTACGGACGAAAACCATTTAGGGCAGGTAATCCACAGGATTTTGACAGCAATGCCAATGACTGCAAGTGACCAGATGGCAATTAGCATTGGATAACCTAGCTTGTGTGGCAATACCAGGAGGCAGACCGGAGTATAGGAGCCGGCGATCAAAATGAAAATAGCTGAATGATCAATCTTTCGGAATATTTTTATTTTGGGAGCCGGAAGGATCACAGAGTGATATATACCGCTGGCTGCATACAATATCATCATGCTCAGACAAAAGACGAGCATAGAAATAAAGTCGGGCAGGCCGATACCTGCAGCCTTGATCAATAAAGGAAGGGTACCTCCCATTGTAAGAAAAAAGGCAATGATGTGTGTGATTGCACTGCCGGGATCACGTAATGATATCTGCATAAAAATTACCTCCTGATAAAAACGATGCCAAAGCTATATGGACCTGCGAAACAATGCAAGAGACTGATTGGCAAGGGATTGCAGTATAACCAGATGTTGTATGGCATCAAATAGCTAAATATGTTAAAGCGCTTGCAAAACTGTATCACATAGTATTAAAAACTACATGATGATACTATGATATTATCAGAAGATAATTTATGTGTCAATTTGAAATTATATTTTAAATATTTTTGATTTTAAGTCTTTAATTCTAACTCTTTAGTTTGAAGGATTTTAACTTCAAGGTTTTAAATTTATGATTTGAAGGATTTTAATTTCAAGAGGTTAATTCAGGACCACAATTCCGAAGTTTAAATAAAAAGCATATGTACACCATAGGATATATGGGATAAATAAAATGCCGGCTATCCGGTTTATTTTTTTGTAAGCACTGTAGGTCTGGAATACAAAGTACCAGAGTGCTGCTAAAATGATCAATGCACCAAAATGCCAGCCGAGGCGGAAAA
The DNA here is from genome assembly GCA_900317505.1 of uncultured Lachnospiraceae bacterium. Taxonomy (GTDB): domain Bacteria; phylum Bacillota; class Clostridia; order Lachnospirales; family Lachnospiraceae; genus UBA2882. The sequence goes on from ONHB01000018.1 coordinate 5,563, forward strand.
ATACAGGGCTCCACAGAATGTTGAGTGAAAGGCTGATGGAATACAGCAGCAAAGCCTTTTTGGCATCCGGTAAAGGATCGTATGCTTTGGTGACAGGTATTTTATCGGTAGAAAGAATCACAAGATAGGTGGCAATGCCCATCAGGACATAAAGTATTGTCCAGACGATTGGAAATACAATCGGAGCGGGCGCGAAAGGCGGTTGTTTGAGCTGGGAATAGTCGGAAAAAGAATTTCCTGTCAGCAAATAGGATATACCACCGGCGGCCAGCGCAATAATTACATTTAGTATCAGGAACTTAAAGGGTGAAATTTTTTTCATGATCTTTGTTACCTCGTCAGAGGAGATTTGTACTATTCTATGAAAAAAATCCGGATTCATAACAAAAACTTATTGTAAAACCTGTTGGTTGTTATGAGAAAATACGCTATAATAAGCGCTAGGGTGCTAGAAGGCGTAAAAACTAAAATAATAATTAAACCAGAGATTAAACAAAAAGGAACTGAATCGAAAATTAGATGAAAATAAAATAGAACCCAAATTTAAAAATTAGATGAAAATAATAATAGGAACCAAACCAGGAGGACACAAAATGGCTATTTATATAAATCAGATCGGATACGATATCAATGGAAAAAAGCATGCAACAATATCCGGCTGCAAAGGATATGAGTTGATCGATCAGGAAGGAAAAGTCGTGTTGAGCGGACAGGCCGAGGCGCTTTCTTTTGATGAGAGCAGTGGAGAAGAAATTGCTTTGATCGATTTTTCCGATGTAAAAGAAGCCGGAACTTACTATTTTAAAGATTCAGATGGTAACTGCAGTTATCATTTTCAGATTGGAAATAAGCTTTACGAGGACGTTGCAAAGGATGCTTTAAAGATGTTTTATTTCCAGCGTTGTGGTATGGAGCTGGAAGAAAAATATGCAGGAAAGTTTGCACATAAGGCATGTCATACCAAGCCGGTTTCGATACTTCGAAGAGAGGAAGAAATCGTGGACTGCTGCGGGGGCTGGCATGACGCCGGTGATTATGGAAAGTATACGACACCCGGAGCGGTTGCATTGGCACATCTTTTATATGCATATGAACTAAATAAGGAGGCATTCGTGGACGAGATTGGTATTCCGGAGAGTGGAAACGGTGTGCCGGATATTCTGAATGAATGTCGTTATGAACTGGAGTTTCTTTTGAAAATGCAGGAAAAAGACGGTGGTGTGGCGCATAAATGTACAGCCCTGCTACACCCGGATTTTGTTATGCCTGAGGATGATGAGCCGCCGTTTTACCGTATACCGGTTTCCTCTCTGGCAACAGCGGACTATGCAGCAATCTGCGCGATGGCAGTGCGTATTTATGAAAAATATGATACGGATTTTGCGGACAGACTGCGTAAATCAGCTGTGGACGCATGGGAATGGCTGTTAAAAAATCCCGGCTTGGATTTTGAAGATCCGGCTGAAAGTAAAACAGGTGCATATGATGATTGTTGTGATGCGGATGAACGTTTATGGGCAGCCGTTGAGATTTATCGTTTGACAAAGGACGACAGATGCATCGGTGTGATCAACCAGATTTTTGAAATGAGAATATGTCTGACTGCGCTTGGCTGGAAGGATGTCGGCGGACTGGCTGCAATGGCTGCACTGACTGCCAAGAAAGATACTTTTGATCCGTTTATTACGGAGCGATTCCGTGATGCCTGGATCACAGAGGCAGACCGACTTGTAAAAGTAGCAGAGGCTAACTCTTTTGATATTGCGATGCATGCTTATGATTTTGGATGGGGCAGCAATATGGTAGTCTTAACCAATGCCATGGTGCTTTGTTTTGCGGCAAAGCTTACCGGAGAGGCAAAATATCAGACAGCGGCTTTATATCAGCTTGATTATATTTTTGGGCGTAATCCGTTGGCAATCAGCTATGTGACCGGTTATGGGGAACATGCTTTTAAACAGCCTCACAACAGACCGACGATCGTGGATGGAGTGGAAGAGCCAATTCCCGGATATGTATCCGGCGGTCCCAACAAGGCTCCATGTGATCCTGATGCGCTGGCAGCAATTCCCGAACATACAGCACCGATGAAGTGCTATGTGGACGATTGGAGATCATATTCTACCAATGAGATCACGATTTACTGGAATTCACCGCTTGTATTTATTCTTTCTTTTTTGTAAGATTGCCTTCTGAATCCGGTACGAAATCTGATCCGTCATTTACATGCCAGTGACGGCGATAGTTTTGCCGACGGTATTTTAAGGGTGTTGTACCTGTTTCTTCTTTGAAGACGGCAGAAAAATGGCTGCTGGATGAAAATGACAGATACTGGGCAATTTCGGCACAGCTATAATTAGAATAGACCAGCATATTCTGGGCAGACTGAATCCGTTTTTTGCGTATATAGGCGGATAAGGTCTGCCCGGTTTCTTTATAAAAAAGCCGGCTTAAGTAGGTAGGACTAATACCAATTTGTGAGGCAATTTCCTCGACGGTTATAGGTTCAAGCAGATGATTGTATATATAGTCTAATGCCAGTGTGATGTGCATGGAAAAATTACGTTTTCTCTGTAACTGTTGCATCTGGTTGGCAAAATCAAAGATAAATGCTCTTTGAATGGTGTAAAGCATGTCTATTTCATTGGCAATATCCAGCTGATTGATATAGGTATCGCTTAGTGTATAGGCGTCCTGTTCAGGCATGCCTCCTTCAATGCAGAAGCGGGTGATCATGGCAAGGCTGACAATCAGGTGATAACGCAGGTTGCGTACCTTATCTTTGGAAAGAATACCGCGCTTTTCTTCATCGGCATTTCTCAGATTGCGTTTCTTAAGCTCATTGACGTTTCCATTTTTAATCAGATCATAAAAAGCAAGCTCATCATCGTAGGTGGGATGTTCGATTTCATATTCGCGTGCGTGAAACTGTGACTCAATAAAAGAATTGGAAATTTCCTTCATGGCTGGTTCCTTTCATGATATTTTGACAAGTGACTGTTTTCGAAAAGAATTTTGTATGGATATTTTTTTAATATTATAACATAAATATGATAAAAATAGCATAAATTTGATATTTTTAATTGAATGCTGAAATTATAATTATCATTGAAAATTGAGAGAAAAATAAAATATAAAATTACACAATTAAGGGCTGCAAAATAATTGAAAACAGGTAGCATAAACAAAGGTGTATTTCTGAAAACGGGCATGAATATTGCAAATGAAAAGTGTCAGAGCAACAGTAAAAATCATTATTATAACAGGAGGTAAAGAAAATGAGAGTATTTGAAGGTTATCAGAAGGGTGTCAATCTGGGAGGATGGATTTCACAGTGTGTCAGCTATGAAAAGGAGCATTTTGATACATTTATCACAAAAGCAGATATTGACAGAATTGCAGCGTGGGGACTGGATCATGTGCGTCTTCCGATTGATTACGATATTATTGTTTCTGATGATGGAACATGGAAGGAAGAAGGCTTTGGCTATATTGACAGCTGTCTTTCATGGGCAAAGGCTGCTGGATTGAATGTCATTCTGGATATTCACAAAACAAAGGGATATATGTTTGATACAAAAGAAGTTGCCGACGGCGATCTGTTTTTCCGGGAAAAAGAACTGCAGGATTTCTTTGTGGCACTTTGGATTGAGATGGCAAAAAGATATGGTCAGTGCAAAGATTTTGTAGCATTTGAATTGTTAAATGAGGTAATAAATCCTGCGGTCAGCACCATCTGGAATGGTATTATCAGACGTACGATTGAAGCTGTTCGCGCCATTGCCCCGGATACTTATATTCTGATAGGTGGTGTCTGCTATAACAGCGTATCCTGTGTGTCCAAGCTTGATGATCCTTATGATGACAAAATTGTATACAATTTCCACTGCTATGAGCCATTAGTGTTTACACATCAGGCAGCTTACTGGGTTGTGGATATGCCGGCTGATTTCCATACAGATTATCCGAAGACGGCGGCAGAATATCGTGAAGCGGGCAAAAATATTGCTCAAGCTTCCTGCGGAGCTTTATTCGAAAATGGAATTGAAGCAGATGACAAAGGCGTGATTATTTTTGAAAAGTTGTTTGCTGATGCAGTAGCCTATGCAGAAAAGAAAAATGTGCCTCTTTATTGTGGCGAATACGGTGTCATTGACCAGGCTCCTCTTGCAGATACGGTCAGATGGTTTGAGGATATTCATGCAGTATTTGAAAAACATGGAATCGGACGCGCTGTCTGGAATTACAAGCAGAAGGATTTTGGTCTGGTAGATCCTCACTATGCGGATGTTCTGGATGAGTTGGTAAAAAATTTATAATTTCGACCGATAATTTTGACCGATATGAAGATATCTGGCAGGATTGGACATAAAGTGTGATAATAGATGAAATGAGCAGATGATTTAAAATTGTCTGCTTATTTTTTATAAGTATCATATTTCCGAGGTCAGGATAAAATAACGGATGGAAGCGCAGGAACTTATTAGCTTATTTCATTGACTATTCACTTAATATGCCATAATATTTAAAGGAAAAACATTTGATGCATGAGATTGAAAATATGTATTATTTATAGAAAAATTTTTGCCAAAATCTCCAAACAGGAGTATGCTTGGCAAAGGAGATAAAGATGCAAACGAAAAAGAAAAACGGAATACAAATGGATATGCTGCATGGCTCCATGGTAGGGAAAATGATTCTTTTTTCACTGCCTCTGGCGCTTAGTAGTATTTTACAACAGTTATTTAATTCTGCCGATGTGGCAGTTGTCGGACGTTTTGCAGGTAGTCAGGCTCTGGCAGCAGTGGGAGCCAATGTTGCAAACGTTGGTATTTTTGTCAATTTACTGGTGGGATGTTCGACCGGTCCCAATGTTCTGATCGCCAACCTGATCGGACAGAAAAAGGATGATGAGGTTTCGGATGTTGTTCATACAGTTGTGGCTTTTTCTGTGGCGGGAGGAATTGGACTAGCGATCCTTGGTCTGATTTTGTCGGCACCGATGCTGATCCTTACCGGGACACCCGAAGATGTCCTTGACATGGCACTGGTCTATCTGAGAGTGTATATGCTTGGTCTGCCAGCCATCATGATGTATAATTTTTGTTCGGCAATTTTGCGAAGCGTGGGTGATACCAAGAGACCGCTTTATTGTATGCTGCTTTCCGGTGTAGTCAATGTCATTTTGAATCTGGTATTTGTCATTGCCTGCCACCTGGGTGTACTTGGAGTAGCAATTTCCACTGTTATATCCAATTATTTAAGTGCCGGACTTTTGGTATGGATTTTGGTCAGAGAAGAGGGCATGATCAAATTGGAGCTTTCCAGGATCAAAATTCACGGTAAATATTTAAAGAGAATGTTGCAGATCGGATTGCCGGCGGGAATACAGAGTACGGTATTTTCTCTGTCCAATGTTTTTGTGCAGTCCGGTATTAACAGCTTTGGAGCACTGGCAATCGCCGGTTCTTCCGCGGCACTCAATTTTGAATATTTTACTTATGATATTTCTGCTGCGTTTGCACAGGGGGCGATCACTTTTTCCAGCCAGAACTATGGAGCAATGCAGTACGACCGTTGTAAAAAGATTTTCTGGATCGCGATGCTGGAAGGAATGGGATTTACTGCTTTACTCAGCCTGATATTCACGATCTGGGCAAGACCGTTTGTATCTCTGTACACGGTTGATGAGGGCGTCATTGCCTTTGCGCTTATAAGAATGTATCAGGTCATGTCACTGGAGGCTTTGACAGAAACCTACGAGGTGGCGGCGGCTTCCCTTAGAAGTATTGGTTATACGATGGCGCCGGCGGTTATGACGATCATTGGAACGGTTGGCTTCCGAATGTTGTGGCTTTGCACAATCTTCAAAAAGATACATACCTTTGAAATGCTGATGCTGGTATATCCGGTTTCGTGGATTTTTACGGCTGCAATGGTTGTGAGTGCATACTTTATTCTGCGAAAAAAACGTGGATTGTAAAACAAACGAATAAGTGATCGATATATAAGAAAAACAAGCTATACAAAATATAAAAGAAATGCTGAAAATAAAATCCGCATGTGTTAGATAAATAAGAAATAGAAGAAATGCAAAATGTTGTGTAAAATCAGAAAGGGATGAATGCAATGAAAAAAGGTCTTGTAATGGAAGGCGGTGCCATGCGGGGAATGTTTACCTGCGGTGTCACAGACGTATTTATGGAGCATGGAATTGTATTTGACGGAGCCATCGGTGTTTCGGCCGGAGCGGCTTTTGGGTGCAATTACAAGTCCGGCCAGATCGGGAGAGCCTTTGCCTACAATCGTGATTATTGTCAGGATAAACGGTATGGAAGCATGCGTTCTCTGTTGAAAACAGGCAATATTTATGATCCGGATTTCTGTTATGGAGAGATCCCCAATAAGCTCAATAAATTTGCTGTGGAAGCCTATGAGAGCAACCCGATGGATTTTTATGTAGTCTGCACGGATGTTGAGACAGGTTATGGAATTTATCATAATTGTCTGAAGGGTGACGCGGAGGATATCAAATGGATCCGGGCATCGGCTTCGATGCCGCTGGTATCGCAGATTGTAGAGATCGATGGACACAAGCTGCTGGATGGAGGAATTGCTGATTCCATTCCGATCCGCAAGATGGAAGAGTTTGGATATGACCGCAATGTTGTGATTCTGACACAGCCACTGCATTTTAAAAAGACACAGGCTAATTACTATCCACTTGCTAAAATCGTAATGCATAAATATCCGGAGCTGATCAAAAGAATGGCTGTCCGTCCGTATATTTACAATGCGACAACCGAGTACCTGAGGAAGAAAGAGCTGAATAAAGAGGTGCTGGTGATCCGTCCGCCGATGCTTTTGGAGATCAGTGGGGTGATAAAAGATCCCAAGGAACTGGAAAGAGTATATGAGATCGGAAGAAAAACCGGAGAAAAATATGTAGAAAGCGTCAAAGAATATTTAGAGTTATCATAGGCTAACTATTTAAAAATCTCATTTGTAATCTGAAAATACCACAGACTACAAATGGGATTTTTTATATTTCTGCAAAAGCTGCAACGCCTTTTTGCCATCGTATTTTTTCTGGATCGTATCGGTCGATACCGGCAGACTGGAAAGAACCGGCTTGTTTTCAGCCTTTCGGTATTCCTTGGCGGAGCAGTGGAACTGGCGCTCAAACATCTGATTCATGTAACGGGTGCTTGAAAAACCGGATTCTAAACAGATATCGAGGAGTTTTAAATCTGTTTTCTGCATCAGCATAAGTGCATGGCGGAAACGAAGGTGGCTTAGATATTCCTGAAATGACATGCCAAGCATTTTTTGCATAAAATGGGAAATATGATAATCTGTGACATGCTCCAACTCAGCGATATCCTGTAAGGAAATGTGCTCCGTGTAATGCCTGCTGATATAATCAATGATACGGTTTAAGCGCATGGTATTGTGATAAGCGGAAACAGATTCTTTTTCAGAGGCTATGTAGCAGGGAGTGGTCCGGACCAGTCCGTATAGGAACTGGAGCATGAGCCCGGAGCTTTTTAATGCAAAAAAGGGTTCATCCGAAAAATATGATGCAGCGCAGTCAAAAAACTGGTTGCGCAATCCTGCCGGAATATCAGACGCACGCAGAATGGGATTTTCAAAGCGCAGATATTCAAGAGAATAGTCAATCTGGCGGTAAAACTCGGTGTGGATCTGGGCAGCAAGGATCAGATTTTTTCCTTTGGAAGAGAGCGAATGTACCTGATGACGGTTGATGATAAATAGATCTCCCGCCTGCAGCCTGTAGGACTGTTGCTCTAAAAAAAGCGTCACGGAGCCTTCCATAATCATGCCGATTTCCAGATCATCATGTCCGTGCGGATTTCTGGACATCACTTCGACAAGAAACAATTCCATGGAATTCATTTTCGTATGCTGAATGATTTCAACTTCTTTTTGAACACTCATCTGACTGCGTCCTTTCTTTTTTTAAAATCAAATCCATTGTACCATGAAATCACAAGATAACCTATAAAAAATCGCAAGATTGTCATTTTTTAACAAAAGCAATCTGTTATAAATAAAGCATAGCAGATAAATCACCGGTGAAATGCGAAACGACGTAAATATATAAAATAACAAGATTTTCAGAAAGGTAAGGGTAATAAATATGGCAGAATTTAAATTTTCAGTAGGACCTTGGAATGTACATGAGGGAGCTGACTCATACGGACCGGCAACAAGAAAGGAAATTCCGATCGAGGAAAAATTCAAGAAATTTGCAGAGCTGGGATTTTCAGCAGTACAGTTTCATGATGACGATGCAGTTCCGAATATCAATGATTATACAGAAGAAGAGATCAAGGAAAAAGCAAGAGAACTCAAAAAAACACTGGATAAATACAATCTGAAGGCTGAATTTGTGGCACCTCGTCTCTGGATGGATCCTCACACAATGGACGGCGGTTTCATGAGTACATCCGAAGAAGATCGGGAATATGCGATGTGGAGAGCGTATCGTTCTATCGACATTGCAAATGAACTGGGATGTGATATGATTGTATTATGGTTAGCAAGAGAAGGTACACTTTGTGCAGAATCCAAATCTCCGGTATGGGCGACAAAAATGCTGATCGAAGCTATCAACAAGATGCTCGAATACGATCCCAAGATCCGTGTATGTATCGAGCCCAAGCCCAATGAACCGATCGACAGAAGTATCTGTGGTACCATGGGACATGTTATGGCGATTTCAGCAGCAACGATCGATCCTTCCAGAGTAGGTGGCAATCTGGAAAGTGCACATGCTATTTTGGCAGGACTGGATCCGGCACATGAGATCGGATTTGCAATGGCAATGGGCAAGCTGATGACCGTACATCTGAATGATCAGAATGGTATCCGCTATGATCAGGACAAGGCCTTTGGCGTGGAAAATCTGCGTGCTGCTTTCAATCAGGTAAAAGTCCTCAAAGAAAACGGCTATGGCGAGCACGGTGAATATGTTGGTCTGGATGTAAAGGCTATGAGAACTACCAGGGATGAGGACAGCTACAAGCATCTGGAAAACAGTTTAAAGATTTTCAAAGCGCTGGAAGCAAAGGTAGATAAGTTCGACTATGAATTTCAGAAAAAGTGCGTGGAAAACAGAGATTTTGAAGCCCTTGAAATGTATGTGATGAATCTTTTAATGGGAGTTGATTAAATGAAAAAGAAGGTAATTGTGGCAGGACATATCTGTCTGGACATTACACCGGTGTTTGCAGATGGGAAAACTGACAGCATCGAAAAGATCCTGAGTCCGGGTAAACTGATACAGGTAGGCAATGCGGATGTACATACAGGTGGTGCTGTCGCAAATACCGGACTTGCAATGAAAATCCTTGGAAATGACGTTTCCCTGATCGGCAAGATTGGAAAAGATGCCTTTGGAAACATCATTCTGGATACGTTAAATCAATATAATGCAGGAGAGGACATGATCTGCGACGAGGCATCCTCGACGAGCTACTCCGTTGTCATCGCTATTCCGGGCATTGACAGAGTGTTTTTACATCATTCAGGAGCCAATGATACATTTGTGGCGGATGATATTGATTTTCAAAAAGTAGAAGAGGCTTCCCTGTTCCACTTCGGTTACCCGCCGCTAATGGAAGCCCTGTATGCCAATGAAGGCGAAGGACTTATGCAGCTGATGCAGAGGGTACAGGAAAAGGGCGCAGCGACGTCACTGGATCTGGCGGCTGTGGATCCCAATGCCAGGGCGGGCAAAATCCGATGGGATATCATCCTTGAAAAGACACTTCCATATGTTGATTTTTTTGTTCCAAGTATTGAAGAGATCTGTTTTATGATCGACCGGGATAAATTTGAAGAGCTGCAGGTGCGGGCGCATGGTGGTGATATCACGGATGTTCTGGATATTGAAAAGGATGTTAAGCCTTTGGCTGAAAAATGCATGAAGCTTGGCTGCAAGGTGCTTTTATTGAAATGCGGAGCAAAGGGCATGTATCTTCAGACCGCTTCCAAAGAAAAGCTTTCACAGATCAGCAGCCGGATAGAGCTTGATGCGGATGCATGGGCTGACAGATCTATTTTTGAAAGAAGCTATGTACCTGAAAAAATTCTTTCCGGAACAGGCGCGGGCGATACCAGTATTGCGGCATTTCTGACGGCTGTTTTACAGAAGGATACACCGGATATGTGTCTGCATCTGGCAGCAGCAACCGGAGCAAGCTGTGTGGCAGCTTATGATGCGTTGTCCGGTTTGAAACCACTTGATGAATTACGGGATAAGATCGAGAAAGGATGGGAAAAGACATGCTTGTAAATATGAATGATATTCTGCTTCCTGCAAAAGAAGGCAAATACGGAGTTGGATTTTTTAATGCGGTCAATGTGGAGATGGCAAGAGCAATCATCGAGACAGCCGAGGAGCTGAAGGCACCGGTCATGATCGGAACGGCTGAGGTACTTTTGCCTGCGATGGAGCTTGATCTGGTAGCCAATTACCTGATTCCCATGGCAAAAAAAGCCACGGTTCCGGTATGTGTCCACTATGATCACGGCCTGACCTTTGAACGTTGTATGCAGGCCATCAAGCTGGGCTTTACCTCTGTTATGTATGACTGCTCAACAGCGCCTTATGAAGAAAATATCACTAAGGTTGCGGAGATGGTAAAGATCTGTCATGCAATGGGCGTGACCGTGGAAGCAGAGCTTGGACATGTCGGCGACAATGCCGGTTCCGGCAAGCTTACCAATCCGGAGGATTATTTTACAGATCCGGATACAGCTGTTGATTATGTGAAACGCACAGGCGTTGATTCACTGGCCGTTGCAGTCGGCAATGCGCATGGAGATTATGCATTCCCGCCCAAGTTGGATTTTGACAGAATACAGATCATCTCCGGGAAAACCAATCTGCCACTGGTACTGCATGGCGGTTCCGGGTTAGCAGATGCTGACTTTAAAAATGCAGTCAGACTTGGTGTTTCCAAGATCAATATTTTTACCGATATTGATAAGGCCGGAAAAGCAGGCGTAGAGGCCGGAATTGCTGCCGGTGAACGGACGATGATGGGACTGATCCCGTATGAGATAAAGGCGATGAAAGAGGTTGTGGCTGAGAAGATTAAGTTATTTGGATCGGAAGGCAGGGCCTGAGATATCAGAGTTTAAAATTTAGATAAAAAAAGATGGAGGCGATGATGACCTCCATCTTTTTGTGTTTATTATATTATTCTTTTCCAAGTGCGGTTTTCTGTGAAACCGTTGTTTTTTTATCATAGCAGGCAAATGCGTCGTCTACCATTGCTGCATCCGGCTTGGGTGTGACGAGGCTTACGAGTGGTACGATAACAAGTCCTGCTAACATTGCGATGGCACCGCAGTTGATCGGTGACTGCATGATTGCAGGGAAGGAACTGCGGAAAAAGATGTTGGCAACCATCAGGACAGATGCAAAGATAAAGCATACCCAGCAGGAAGCCTTGCTGACTTTTTTAGAATAGAGCGAATACATAAACGGAGCCAGGAAAGCACCGGCAAGCGCACCCCAGGAAATTCCCATCAGCTGGGCGATAAATGTCACGGAGCTCTTGTACTGGATGAGTGCTAAAACTGCGGAGATCGCGATAAAGACAACTACCAGGATGCGGATGTAAAGCACCTGCAGCTTTTCGCTCATATTTTTAATGAAGTTATCCTTTAAAAAGTCAATGGTAAGTGTCGAACTTGATGCGATCACAAGGGATGACAGCGTCGACATGGACGCGGATAAAACGAGGATGACAACAAGTGCGATCAAAGCCGGGCTGAGCTCGGACAACATGGTCGGGATGATGGAATCATAGCCACCGACAATGGCACCGTCAGCTGTGAATTCAAGCTTGTCTGTAAACAGACGGCCAAAGCCTCCGAGGAAGTAGCAGCCGCCGGATACGACGAGAGCAAAAACTGTGGAAATAATGGTTCCTTTCTGAATTGCGGTTTCATCCTTGATGGCGTAAAATTTCTGCACCATCTGGGGAAGTCCCCAGGTACCAAGGCTTGTCAGGATTACGACAAACAAAAGGTTGATGGGATCGGGACCAAAAAAGGAAGCAAAGATACCGGGTGTCTGGGAAACGGTTTCATCCGTCGCTCGTGCCAGCCCGTCCATGGCCTGCATCAGGCCGCCTTTACTGTTTAATACGGCAACAATGATGGTGACGATACCAAACAGCATGATAATTCCCTGAATAAAATCGTTGATAGCCGTTGCCATATAACCGCCTGCGATCACGTAAATGGCGGTCAGGATCGCCATTATGATAATGCAGACACTGTAATCAATATTGAATGCCATTCCAAATAAACGCGAAAGTCCGTTGTAAAGGGAAGCGGTATATGGGATCAGGAAAATAAAGATGATGACGGAGGCACCGATCTTTAATGCCGGACTGCCGAAGCGCTTTCCAAAAAACTGGGGCATGGTAGCTGAGTCCAGATGCTGGGTCATGATACGGGTACGTCTGCCGAGTACAACCCATGCAAGCAGTGAACCGATGATCGCATTGCCAATACCTGCCCAGGTAGCGGAAATACCGTATTTCCATCCAAACTGTCCGGCGTAGCCGACGAATACAACGGCGGAAAAATAAGATGTGCCGTATGCAAAAGCGGTGAGCCATGGACCGACAGAACGGCCACCCAGTACAAAGCCGTTGACATCTGTTGCGTGTTTGCGGCAGTACAGACCAATGCCGATCAGCACTGCAAAGTAGATAAGTAACAGAATAAGTTTCATGTGCATTTGCGCCGGAGCTTTGTATTCTGACCGACGCGTCCTCCTTGATAAGAATTAAATAATTTATTGCGTTGAAGCTTAAAACTTTTAAACTTTAAAGCTTTTATGCAGTAAAGTGATAGCAATACTATATCATAGATAAGGAAGCGGGGGCAATAGGAATGGCAAAAAAGAAAATAGTTCACAAATTTTTCACAAAAAATATTAGCACTCGCTATTGACAAGTGCTAACAAAAGGACTATAACATAGTCAGACAAAGGAAAAGAGGAATAAAAAGTTCCTCCAAACATTCCAAGGTCAAAGTTTCATACTAACAATGGTTGATTCAGTTATATATTTGAAAGGAAGGATGACTTATGATGACACCTAGCTTATTTAATGACAACTTTGATTTATTTGATCGCTTTTATCAGGATCCGTGGTTTGGATTTGATGACCATGATTTTAAAAACTTGGAAAAGAAATTGTATGGTCACAGAGCCAAAAACATTATGAATACCGATATTAAGGAAACCGATTCAGAGTATGAGATGACGATTGATCTTCCGGGCTTCAAGAAAGAAGACGTCAATGTTGCTTTGGAAAACGGTTATTTGACTATTAGTGCCGCAAAAGGCATAGAGAGCGACGAGGCCGAAAACGAAGAGGCGAAAAAGAAAGGCAAATACATCAGGAAGGAAAGATACAGTGGTTCCTGCCAGAGAAGCTTTTATGTGGGCGAAGACCTTAAGGTCGAAGATATCAAGGCTAACTTCAAGCATGGTATCCTGAGTTTGAGCATTCCGAAGAAATCTCCGGAGGCTGTAAAGGCCAATAAGTATATTGCGATTGAAGGATAATAAAATTATAAATTATGAAACGGGTCAGGTAATGGCAGGCTTGCTGTTATCTGGCCTGTTTTATTTCTTGTTTGTCATGGTGTTTTGATTTATATTGATTGTATAGAGATATGCAGTAAGAGTGATAATAACCAAGAATTGTCTGAAGAAAAGAAATTATCAAAATGGAAGAAATTAAAGAACAATAAAATACAGGCAAAATACTAATCTAATGATCAAAAATAAAAATCAAAAAGGAAGATAATCATATGAGTATACTATGTGTTGGAGAAATGTTGATCGATTTTATGCCGGGCAAGGAAGGTCCACAGTCTTTTATAGCTAATCCGGGCGGAGCACCGGCAAATGTGGCAGTATGTATTGCGAGAAACGGCGGTCAGGCAGTCGGGATACCGGCGCTTCCGTACCGGGCGGAAATTGATGCGGAGTGAAAGTCGGAGATTACAATGGACAAAAAATATATTATTGATACAGAAGAAAATAAAGCTTTTTTGAAAAACAATGTCAATGCGCTGCTGGCATTTGGACATCGTTTTCCTTCACCGGGCGGATCTTCCTATTATCTGGGAGATGATGGTTCGCCGTGGAAAGAGCGCAACCGGGAGACCTGGATCACCAGCCGGATGGCGCATGTGTACAGCATGGGTCTGATGCTTGGACATGAAAAAAGTGCGGAGCTTACCGATGCAGCAATACGCGGACTTATGGGTGAGCTTAAGGATGATAAAAACGGCGGCTGGTACGCCGGGCTTACCAAGGATGGTGAGATCGTGCCCGGAAAGCAGTGCTATGCGCATGCCTTTGTCATTCTGGCAGCAACCAGTGCTTTGCTGGCCGGGAGACCGGGTGCGAAAGAATTGCTTTATGATGCTTTGAAGCTCTACGATGAGAAGTTTTGGAATGAAGAGGAAGGTCTTTCCTGCGATACATGGAATACGGAATTTACAGTATTGGACGATTACCGTGGAATCAATGCCAATATGCATACGGTTGAGGCTTTTCTGGCAGTCGCGGATGTGTTGGCCAAGCTGCCGGATAACAGTGAGAGCGTAAAATACAGAAAACGCGCCGGTCGTATCATTGATCATGTGATAGGCTGGGCGAAGGACAACCAATACCGGATACCGGAACATTATACCGGTAAATGGCAGCCGGATCTGGAAAAAAATAAGGAAAAGCCGGATGATCCGTTTAAACCCTATGGTGCGACACCGGGACACGGAATTGAATGGGCAAGGCTGATCATTCAGTGGGCAACAGCTACTTATGGAATTGGCGGCGAAAAAGCAGAAAACTATATAAAAGAGGCAGCAGCACTTTTTGACCGTGCAGTTGCAGATGCGTGGAATACAGATGGTGCACCGGGCATTGTGTATACAACCGATTGGAAAGGAAAGCCTGTGGTACGTGACAGGATGCACTGGACATTGGCAGAAGCAATCAATTCTTCGGCCGTTTTATATCGCGTGACCGGGGATCAAAATTATGCAGATTGGTATGCTGAATTTATGGAGTATCTGGATACGACGGTATTGGATCATAGCTGTGGCTCGTGGTTTCACCAACTGGATGAAAAGAATTGTCTGAAAAATACGGTGTGGCCGGGGAAATCAGATATTTATCATGCGCTGCAGGCAATGTTGATACCGTATAGTAGGGTGGATGTGTCGATTGCGAAAGCTATAAAAGAAAATAACTAAAATAAAAAAGACCAGAAACCTTGATGTCAAGGTTCCCAGGTCCCAAGGGTTAGCGTGCGTTAGAGGATTCGAACCCCCGACCTTTTGGTCCGTAGCCAAACGCTCTATCCAGCTGAGCTAAACGCACATCACTGTGTTTGTCTCACAGCAGTATTTATTATATTATAGATCAATTTATGTGTCAATCTTTTTTTACATAAAGTTCTTAACTTTTCCGATGGAAACGTAATTGTTGAAAATCGCGTGCAGGTCGCTGTTTTCCTCGGCTGTATAATTACGGATGCCCTCTACCATATAAGAGGTATGGCCGTTCAGAAGTGTGGTCTCGTGGTAGCAGTCAATGAAAAACTCGGCAGCAGATACCGAGCGGTCACGGAGAATACCGCCACATTCGGATAGATGACAGCCGGGAAAGTTGACATTCCAGATGTAATTTTTGCCGGGAGCTTCCTTTAGCAGTTCCTCGATCACGCTATGCAGATAATGATCTGTTACTTCATGACATTCTGTGGCATCTTCGGAAAAAGCGATGGATGGCACATTTTGAAAAGCACCCTCAAAGGCGGCACCGACAGTTGCGGAATACTGGAGATCGGAGGCTGCATTAAAACCATAATTGATGCCGGAAAAGATATAGTCCGGCTTTCCTTTTACGATATTCAAAACACCGATACGAATGCAGTCAGCCGGAGTTCCGTTGCAGGCATAGGCATGCACGCCCTCAACCGGAAAATCCTCCTTCCATGCTTCAAAAGAGTGACGGAGTGTGATGCTGTGTGACACGGCACTTCTCTGGTCATGCGGCGCCACGATATAGACTTCGCCAAATTCTCTGGCTGCTGTGGCAAGCCGGATCAGTCCGTCTGCATAAATTCCGTCGTCATTGGTGATTAAAATTTTTTTCATATATACCTCAATTCTTGTCAGGTCAGATATAACTGTCTTAGCCGGAACAATTAGGACAAGTCCGTTAAGATCGGCTGAACGGGTCGTCACAATCCGGATATATCAGCTATACATATTTTTGCAGATGCAGATAAATCCTGCCCTTGCGTGTCTGATTTCCACCTTCGATAAAAATATATTTTCCATATCCGCGAATGGAAAACACGGAGTTTTCTTTAAGCTGCATACTGTTATTTTCGCAAACCCGTCCGTTTAAGACAACCTTTTTTTCGAGAAAAAGCTCTAAGGCGTCCTTTCTGGATAATTTGGTAATAGCAGCAACAACGGCGTCAAAGCGCGGGGCACTGACCAGAATTTCCATATCCTGCAATTCTTTCTGCAGCTCCGGTACATCCTGGGATATTCTCGATACACGGACGCTTGTGTGTCGCACTTTGTCCAGATTGGTGATGATATAGTCGGCGATTTCTTCCTCGCAAAATAAATAGGCCTTTTTTCCTTTTATCAGAATGTCGCCGAGAATTTCTCTTTTGATGCCGAGGTTCATCAGGGCTCCGAGATAGTCGCGGTGACCGAGCTCTTCAGCAAATTTTTCTATAAAAGGTTCGATTAAGAGTATGGCAATCGGGTACTCCTCCTCATAACCGAGAGTACGGGCGGAGCCAAAGCGCACCATCTGTCTTTCGCAAATGTCATTTCCGCCAAAGGTATCAAAGTCAACATAGGAAAAATCGGACGCCAGATCATCGACGATCAACAATTCTGACGGCGAAAGAAAGGGCGTAAACGTATATCGGTTCTGGTTGTAGGAAGCCTTGGCTAACTCCTGGAGCCTTGCTTTTAATAACTGTACTTCATCCATGATGGTCTCCGTTATAATTTGAAATGGCCGGTTGTGGCTTGCCGGGTCGGTTGATCCGGGTATCTCTAAAATTATATTATTTACATTAGGAAGCGTCAATACGATGTTGTGCTATGGAATCGATTGAGTGTAGGATTATGCAGAACGATAGAGTCGGGAAAATGAAAGCCCGCGGAAAATATTTTTTAATTATTCAGACAGATTGCTGACAATGTCTAAAAATCCGGATGCTGTTATTTTTTTGCCTATTTAATAAAATAGATTTTGGAATTATGATAGCATTATGAATTGTAAAAGGACGTTATGAATAAATAAGAAAACACGCATTAGAAGAAATTTCCGGTGACGGAAGGATTGGAAACAGGTTATTAAGGTGATAATGAACAATATGATGAAAAAAATATTAAAATTAATCGTCAGGGTAATTGTCGTTTTTGTGGTATCGGTGATCGTGGTCAATGTTTTGGCACCCATATTTCAAAAGGATGTCACAGATCAATATAAGGAAAAAATTGCACAGACAGAATTTCAGTCGGATCAGCCCGGAACAGAAAGAATCCGTTGCATCGATGACAATGAGGAGGCGCTTTTGTGGAGACTTCGGATGATCGGGGCTGCACGGGAATCGATAGAACTGTCTACGTTTGATTTCCGTACTGATGAAGGCGGGCTTGACGTAATGGCAGCTTTGTACGATGCAGCAGACCGGGGAGTAAAGGTCAGAATTTTAATCGATGGTATTTATCAGCCGATTTTTTTAAGAAATAGCAATAAAAGCTTTTCGACTTTGTACGCGCATGAAAATATAGATGTAAAATTTTACAATCCGATTACGCTTAAAAACATATATCATGTGAATTACCGGATGCATGACAAGTACATCCTGGTAGACGGCCGGATGTATCTGCTTGGCGGACGGAATACGACGGATATATTTCTGGGTGAGCTGCACAAGGGTTCCAATATAGACCGCGAGGTGCTGGTATACAATACGGAAAATGAAAAGGGAGAATCATATCAGCAGCTGGAAAATTATTTTGAACAGATATGGAATGAAAAATGTGCAAAGCTTGTGACACCTTCCGTAAAAGAGAAGATTTGCACGGCACAGAGTGAGGCTTTTCGAAATCGTTATCAGACACTTATGGAAAAATATGGTGATTTTACACAGTATGATGCATGGACCGAGGGTACCTATGCCGCCAACAAAATCACTTTGCTATCAAATGGGACGAGTGCCGGTGGTAAGGGACCGGGAGTGCTTTATGCCATTGAACAGCTTGCCGCAAAGGGGCACGAGGTCAGCATTCAGACACCGTATATCATCTGCAATAAGTATATGTATTCCGCGCTTTCACATATCGGAGAAAATGCGGATCTGAAGATTTTTATCAATGCTGTGGAGAATGGAACGAATCCCTGGGGCTGCACGGATTATCTGAACAATAAAAACAAGATTCTGGCTACGGGAGCGGATATATATGAGGTTATGAATGATTATGCGCTGCATACAAAGGCTGTGCTTGTCGATGACAATCTTTCCATCATCGGTTCCTACAATCTGGATATGCGGAGCACTTATCTGGATACGGAGCTTATGCTGGTGGTTGACAGCAGGGAGTTGAATGCCCGGATCAGGGAACAGCTGGAACATTATAAGGAAGAAAGTATAGAGGTGCTGTCCGATGGAACGGAGACGGTTAATCCGCTTTACCGGGAGCAGAAATTAAATGTCATGAAAAAAATATCCTATGGTGCTTTGCGGATTCTTACAATACCATTCCGGCATCTTTTATAAGTTGTGGGACAGATTATATGAATGAAAAGAAATCTTTCTGGATTTCTTTTTTTTTACTTGAAAAATAGAACGTATGTTTGTATAATGAGCATACGAACAAATGTTTGCAAAGGGAAGCTTTATGATAGAATACGATAAAAAAGAAAATTTACTTAATATAAATCAGCAGAATCATACTATAGCTACGGGGATACAGCCCGAAAAAAGTCTTGCAAAGAAGCTGGAGATCTTATCCGATGCCGCCAAGTATGATGTGGCATGTACATCCAGTGGTGTTGACAGAGCCGGTAAAAAAGGCTATCTTGGCAATTCCTGTGCGGCAGGAGTGTGCCATTCATTTGCGGCTGACGGACGTTGCATTTCCTTATTAAAGATATTGATGACCAATCACTGCATTTATGATTGTAAATATTGCAAAAACAGGAAGAGCAATGATGTGGAGCGGGCTACGTTTTCACCTCAGGAGATCTGTACGCTTACGATTGAATTTTATAAAAGAAACTATATTGAAGGACTGTTTTTGAGTTCCGGTATTTTGAAAAATCCGGACTATACCATGGAAAAGATTGTAGAGACACTGCGCTTATTGAGAGGCGAGTACCGGTTCAACGGTTATATCCATGTCAAGGCCATTCCCGGAGCATCGAAGGAGCTGTTGTATTCTGCCGGGCTTTTGGCGGACCGTATCAGCGTCAATATGGAGCTTCCGACACAGGACAGTCTGAAAAAGCTTGCGCCCAACAAGCAGATGACCAATATCATCCGACCGATGAACCAGATATCCGGGACGATTGCGATGCACAGGCTTTCTGCCGACAAGGCTGCCCGCATGGAGAGAGCGGGTATCAATGATCGCCTGATCCATAGTATATGGGGAGATGCAAGACAGGAGATTGGTGCACAAGGTGGATCTGGTCAACCTGGGAGGTCCGGTCATTTAATGGGTGAAATTGAAAGCTTTTTATTTCCGGCAGACAAAAAGGATCTGCATATGGGAAGATCCTTTGCACCGGCAGGGCAGAGTACACAGATGATTATCGGTGCGACTGATGAGACAGACCTTGAGCTGATCCGCACAACACAGAGTCTGTATCGGAGCTTTGATTTAAAGAGGGTCTTTTATTCCGGCTATATCCCGGTCAATGAGGATGCCATGCTTCCGGCAATCGGGACACCGGTGCCTCTTTTGCGAGAACATCGCCTGTATCAGGCAGACTGGCTGTTACGTTACTATGGATTTTTTGCTGATGAGCTTTTGAGTGAGGAGCATCCGTTTTTTGATGATGCGATCGACCCTAAGTGCAACTGGGCGCTCAACCATCTGGAGGAATTTCCGGTTGAGATCAATACAGCATCCTGTGAAAAGCTTCTGCGCGTGCCGGGTATCGGCCCGACCGGAGCTAAAAAGATATTAAATGCCAGACGTTACCGCAGCGTTGATTTTGAGATGCTCAAAAAGATGAGGATTACCCTGAAACGGGCGCAGTATTTTATCACCTGCAATGGGAAGATGCTGTATCATACCCCTATCGAGCACCGTTTTATCCGCAACCGCCTGATCGATGTTGAGGATGTCTCCACAGCACAGATTGGAGAAAAGACAGTGCAGTTTCAGCAGATGAATCTGTTTACGGATTACCATGTGTCCTGAATACAAAGAGAGCAAAGAAGGAAACAACAATGTATATTTTTACCTGTGAGCACAAATGGGATGCCATGCTTACCTGTATTTATGATGCATGGGCGAGCAAAAAGGGCCATGCCAATATCAAACTGATGCTGGAACCGGTTGAGCAGTATTCTTTATTTGACACCTATACGCATGTGGATGCTGATGAAAAAAAGGCAGAAAGCGTCATGCGGTCTGTCAAAAATAAAATATCCTTTCAGCTGTACCGGCAGTTAGCCTATGCTTCCATGGCATATGAAAAAGACATTCTGGACCTGATGTACCGGGTATTGATCGTGGGATTTTCCTGTGGGCCGGATGTGCTCAATATGGTCATGTACCGGGAAATTCTGCAGTTCAACCAGATCTATAAAAGGCTATGCAAGGAAGTGAATCATTTTCAGGAATTTACACGTTTTCACGAAGTTCAAAAGGGGGTATTTGTAGCCCATATTGAGCCAAAGAGCCAGCTTGTGGTCGCATTGGGACCGATATTTGCGGACCGGATGCCATCCGAGCATTTTATGATCGTGGATGATGTGCATAGGGAAGCACTTATCCATCCCAGGAATGAGATGTACTATCTAAAGACACTCAGCGATGAAGAATATGAACAGCTTTTGCATACGGAGGAAATCAATGATTCCTATACGGATCTTTGGAAGTTGTTTTTTCATACCATCGCGATCAAAGAACGTGCCAATGCCAAGTGTCAGGACAATTTGTTTCCGTTGTGGACGAGAAAGCATGCAGTGGAATTTATGGAATAAATTACTGTGGAAAAAGCCCGGAAATGATGAAAGAAAAGACTGAAAACAATAAGCGAAAAGTCTGAAAAGAATGGGAGAAAAGTCTGAAAACGGCGCGGAAATAAGTACGGTTCACTGGTTGATTTACCGGCTGGCGCTAGTGTATAATTTGTAATATCGGGGTCAAAAGTGCAAAATACCCTTTGGCCCTAACAGCACCATTGTGAAATATATTAAAAAGGAAAGATGGAAAACAAAATGGATATTCAAAAAATATTAAGTGCATGTGATCATACATTATTACTGCAGCCGTCAACATGGGAAGAGATCAAAGGAATTTGTGATGATGCCAGAAAGTACAGGACAGCATCAATCTGTATTCCACCCTGTTATGTAAAAAAGGCCAAGGAATATGTCGGCGATGAGGTTAAGATCTGTACCGTGATCGGATTTCCCAATGGCAATATGACAACTGCATCCAAAGTATTTGAGACAGAGGATGCCCTGCAGAATGGAGCCGATGAAATTGATATGGTGATCAATATCGGTATGCTGAAGGCCGAAGAGTATGATTATGTATTAGAAGAGATCAAGGCAGTTAAGGCTGCCTGCAAAGAGCATATTTTAAAGGTTATTATCGAGACCTGTCTGCTTACTGACGAAGAAAAGATCAAGATGTGTGAGCTCGTGGCAGAATCAGGAGCGGACTATATCAAGACATCTACCGGATTTTCAACCGGAGGTGCTACCTTTGATGATGTGGCATTATTTGCGGCGCATGTCGGTCCAAAGGTTAAGATCAAGGCAGCAGGTGGTATTTCATCCCTGGAGGATGCCGAAAAGTTTATGGAGCTTGGAGCCAGCCGTTTGGGCACAAGCCGTGTTGTCAAGATTGTAAAAGCAATGGAAAAATAGATTGCAATGAAAAAGGCCGCTGTTTGGAGCGGTCTTTTTCCATTTAATATAAAAATGAGAAGGAGTGAGAAAATATATAAGTAAACCCATAAAAATGGGGATTGTTGGTTGTCGAAGCTGACCATCCCAAGGCCTTGAAGCAATCATGAAACTACAGCTCCATTTATTAAGAAAATGTGTTAATCACTTTCGATGGTTTTATGATACTGAAAAAATGTGTCCAAAGTTTGGATAAATTCGGAAGATTAGGTGAAAGAAAAATAAAGACTTTCTAAAATAATATGGCAAATAAAGAATATTGAAAGAAATAAAGACCGCAATTTTTGTAATGTATCATTTGTCACAATATAGTATGATAATAATAACAATCAGACCGGCTTAGGCTGTCCTGTGATGGAAGGATGATAATATATATGAATAAGAAACTGCGTTATTTCTGGGATTACTATAAGTGGTATGTAATCATTCCCATTTTGATTGTTATATTTTTAATAATTACGATACGGGGGTTTTTGGAGGAAAACAGAGAAAACTCCGTTTATATTTCCATGATCAATTGTAAGGATGAATACAGCGTGGATGAATATCTGACGGCATATTCAGATTTACTGCAAAAGGAAGGAAAGACCAAGGTACCGTTCCGGCTGGAGGGCGGCTATGTTCATCCGGAAAATGTAGATGAAAAGATTGCGGCAGATTCTATGGTAACAGCAAGTATCCAGAGATATCAGGCAGAGGTTATCAGTAAAAGAAGCGAAGCAGTGATCGCGTCCGAATGGGTGATCAGAGACTATGCAGCCGCAGATGCATACTGCGATCTTTATGATGTGCTGACAGAAGAGCAGCTTAAAGAGCTGCAGGACGACCTGTTTATCTGCAAAAATATGGAAGGAAAAGAGATTGCAGCAGGTGTCTATCTAAAGTCGAAGCTTTTTGTAGATGCATATGAAGAGGAGCCGCCGGTCTTTGCAATTGCTTCCTATCTGGAGGATAAGACTATTGCAATTGATTTTATGATGCACTGTGTAAATCGGTGAAATCAGGGATCATACTCAGAAATGGCATATTGTCAGATGCAAATGACAGAAATAAAAGGTGCAGAATAGGGAAATATCTGCACCTTCTGTTGTATATTATAGAAAATTTTCTATATCGTCTTTTGTATCATGCTCAGTGTTTTGAGGCATACAACGATCAAAAATGCGGTTGAAAAATAATGCATAAATATAGGCAAATGCAGCAAAACCAAAAAATAAAAGAAGGCTTCCGGCTATTACAAGGCGCCTGCCGGTCTGTACTGAAAAGTACAGGATGCCGATTGGAACAACGGTAAAGAAAATTGTGGTCGGAAAGTTACCTACCGCTAACAGTATGGAATTGCTGAGCAGACGATGTAATCCAGTCTCAAATTTGGCAATCTGTGGAAATGCATACAGCTGGATACAGAATATCATGATCAAAAGAAACCAGACCGGGAACTGTATCCAGGAATAAGAGGAATCAATTACATGATATATAATGTAAAGGTCTCCTGTAAAAAAAGCTGTTAGTATAAGGAATGGGAGCCAGATACAGGAAGCCTGTTTAAAATTGCTCTTAAAAGCTTCAAAAAACATCTTGTATATATAGGATTCTGTACCATCCTGCAATTCAAACATGACATGGTACATTGCTGTGATGGAGGCACCGATGGTCACAATCGGAATACTGCAGATGATAAATAAAGCATTGGTAAACATCAGATCGCAAAAACAGGATAAAAAACGTATTACCGGATTTTCAGGGTGGAAAAATTTGTTCATGAAAAAGTATCCTTTCTTTATTATAAGTAATTGTTGATAAATGAATGGCAGGATATGCAAGCTGGATTATGCAGCTATAGATGAATGCCAACAAGTGCAGGTCAGAACGCTTTGCCATAATTGATATGAATAAGCACAATTCGGGTCAATATTTGTTAAATATGACGACAACCTGTTATTGTCATTATACATGATTAACAAAAGAATGAAATATAAAATCAAAACATTAGCAATAATTGATAAACAAAAAGCAAAAATTGAAAAGTATATGTAATGGAAAAATGTATAATAAAATTATGTTATTCTTCAACAAGGCCGAAGTTTAGAAGAGCAGACAGTTATAAACGTTAATCATTTAAATAAAAGAAGGAGAGGTATAAACATGAAAAAGTTAGTTGCCAGCGTTTTATGCGCATGTATGGTTTCAAGTCTCTTGGTTGGCTGTGGATCTGATGCTTCTACCGGTTCTGCCGATAGTGGTACATCTGACAGCTCTACTACAACAACTGCCGAGGATACAGGGAAAAAGAGTAATGCGGATCCGGACAAAGTAATCAATGTATGGTCATTTACAGATGAGGTTCCCGGCATGATTGAAAAGTACATAGAAGCACATCCGGATTTTGGTTATGAGATCAATACAACGATTATTGCTACAACAGATGGTGCTTATCAGCCGGCCCTTGACCAGGCTCTTGCATCAGGAGGTTCAGATGCTCCGGATATTTACTGTGCAGAGGCTGCATTCGTATTAAAGTACACACAGGGTGATGCAGCACAGTACGCAGCTCCCTATGAAGATCTTGGCATAGATGTAGATCAGGCAATCGCGGATGCCGATATTGCACAGTATACAGTTGATATCGGAACCAATCCGGATGGAAAGGTTGTTGGTCTGGGATATCAGGCAACAGGTGGTGCATTTATTTACCGCCGTTCTATTGCTCAGGATGTATGGGGAACGGATGATCCGGCTACTATTCAGGACAAGATCGGACCAGGCTGGGACAAATTCTTTGATGCAGCTGCAGATCTGAAAGCTAAGGGCTATGGTATTGTATCCGGTGATGGAGATATCTGGCACGCTGTAGAAAACAGTTCGGATGAAGGATGGATTGTAGATGGTAAATTAAATATCGATCCTAAGAGAGAAGAGTTTTTAGATCTTTCCAAAAAGCTGAAAGATAATGGATACCACAATGATACACAGGACTGGCAGGATGCATGGTTTGCTGATATGAAGGGTGAAGGCGATCAGCCAATCTTCGGTTTCTTTGGACCGGCATGGTTGATCAACTATACATTGGCTCCCAACTGCGGTGGAGAAAAAGTTGGTGAAGGTACATATGGTGACTGGGCTGTTTGTACACCTCCGATTGGTTTCTTCTGGGGTGGTACATGGGTACTTGCCAACAAGAATACAGAAAAAGCTGAAGCTGTAGGTGACATCATCAAATGGATCACATTGGATACATCTGAAGATGGTCTTCAGTATAAATGGGCTAATGGTACCTTAAACGGTGAAGGCGGTACAAAAGATGCGGTAGCATCCGGTGTTGTAATGTCCAAATCAAACGGTGAACTGGATTTCTTAGGCGGACAGAATATGTTTGATGCTTTTGTTCCTGCAAATGCATATGCAAAAGGAACAAACCTGACACAGTATGATGAAACAATCAATACATACTGGAGAGATCAGGTTCGTCAGTATACAGCAGGTGAAAAATCACGCGACCAGGCAATTGCTGACTTCAAGCAGCAGGTAGCTGATAACCTGGACGTAATTGTTGAGTAGTCAATACGGTAATTCCTATTAATTACATATCCCAACAAAAGAATAAGCAGGGCGGATGTCTTCCCGTTCGCCTTGCTTTTCTTTTATCAATTTTCAAATGAATTTGAAAGTAAACATAAAATATATTATTAAAAAATGAACAGGAAGGAAGGGTGAGAAAAGTGAAAAACAAAAAGCTTAGTTATGCAAGATACGGATATTATTTTAGTATTCCCTTTGCTGTGGCATTCCTGTTATTTACTTTATATCCTATTGTATATACCGTTATTATCGGATTTACGGATTTAAAAGGTCTTGGTATGACCAATTTCCATTTTCTGACAGATGATCCGTTCCGGAATTTTAAAACAGTTTTGACAAATCCGTCTTTTAAACAGGCGTTATCCAATACAGTTGTGATGTGGCTGCTGAACTTTATACCACAGATCCTTTTGGCACTTTTATTAACAGCATGGTTTACGGATAAGCGTAGCAAGATTGTCGGACAGGGATTTTTTAAAGTCATTTTCTATATGCCCAACATCATTACAGCTGCAACCATTGCTATCTTATTTAATGCCCTATTCGGATATCCTATGGGACCGGTAAATGATATTCTGGTGTCTCTCAAATTTGTAGACAAACCGGTTAATCTGTTAATTAACAAGACATTGGCAAGAGGAATTGTCATCTTTATCCAGACCTGGATGTGGTATGGATATACGATGATCACCCTGATCTCCGGTGTACTTGGAATTAGTCCCGAAATTTTTGAGGCGGCAGAAGTAGATGGTGCTAACCGGATGCAGACCTTCTGGTATGTGACCCTTCCGAATATTAAAACGATTCTGTTATTTACTTTGGTTACCAGCCTGATCGGCGGTCTGAATATGTTTGATATTCCGAAGCTGTTCTTACTTGGCGGACCGGATAATGCGACTCTGACAACCAATGTATTTATTTACAATCAGGCATTCAGTGGAAGCTATCTGTACAACAGGGCAGCGGCTGCAAGTATGATCATGCTTGTTATCATTGCTATTCTGTCCGGTATTTTGTTTATGATACTGGATGACAAGGATGAAGCTGCACTCCGCAGACAGATCAGGCAGCAGGAAAAAAGCTTCAAACGCAGACAAAAAGAACTGGCTTTGATTGAAAAAGCGCAGGCAGAAGAGGCTGCAAAGGTCGGGACAGATGCCGAGATGGCTAAGGAGGTGGATGCAGATGCTGAAAAATAAAGAAAATCGGAAACTGAAAATCATTATTTATATTGTATGCATTATTCTGGCAATCATCAGTATTACACCGTTTTATATCATGTTTATCAATTCAACACGATCCACAACGGAAATCCAACAGCATGCAATCTCATTTCTGCCTTCCGGTTATATGCTGAATAACCTCAAAATCCTTTTGGGTAAGAGCTTTAATCCGGCAGTCGGATTTAAAAACTCATTTATTATTTCCATCGGATCTACCGCGTTGGCTGTATATTTCTCATCACTGACAGCTTATGCACTGGTAGCTTATGACTGGAAGCTCCGGCAGCCGTTTTTTAGTTTCATCATGTGTATCATGATGATTCCTGCGCAGGTTACTACGATCGGATTTTATCAAATGATATACAAGATTGGAATGACTAATCACCTGTCAATGCTGATACTGCCTGCAATCGCATCCCCCACGATGGTCTTTTTTATGAGGCAGTATCTGCAGCCGACACTATCGATGGAAATTGTACAATCGGCGCGTATTGATGGAGCAAGGGAATTTATGATCTTTAACCGGATTGTGCTGCCGATCATGAAACCGGCAATCGCAACACAGGCAATCTTTTCCTTTGTATCAAGCTGGAACAATTTGTTTACGCCTCTGGTTCTTTTGACAGACCAGAAAAAATACACCATGCCGATCATGGTCAGTCTGTTAAGAGGTGATATTTATAAAACTGAATATGGTTCAGTATATTTAGGTCTCTCCCTGACAGTACTTCCACTGATTGTTGTATATCTGCTATTATCTAAATACATTATTGCAGGTGTTGCTCTTGGTGGTGTAAAGGGTTGATATTTATACCAAAAACGACGCGGGCTTTCAATGAAAGTCCGCGTCGATTTTTGCCTGTTCGCTTTTGCTTCGGAATTCGGATGGCGAATATCCGGTATATTTTTTGAAACATCGGCAAAATGCAGAAGGTGTATTAAAACCGGTCTGGTAGGCAATTGTCGTAACCGGAATATTTTCTGCCAGCATTTCCTGTGCACGAGTAATTCTTTTTTTGCACAGGTAGTCGTAAAAGGTTGTGTTGGTATACTGTTTGAACAGTCTTGAAAAATGAAATTTGGAAAAACCGACTATAGCTGCGGTATCTTCTAAATTGAGATCATCTGCATAATGTTCATCAATATAAATGAGCAGTTTGGAAAATTTGTCATAATGTTCTTTTTGTACATCCGGAGGAATAGATGCTCTGGCTGCATTTTGCGAACCAAAATAATCTTTGGCGCAGATGGAAATATTTTTGAAAAACAATGAAAAAATATCAGTTTCCCAAAAGATATCATTTTTAAAATAAATCTCAATCATTTTCGCAAAATTGTTGTACAGGGTTTCATAATGGTGTGATGAATGAGGCGTGATATACAGAGGTTTTAAAAACATAGGCTGCATTGTCTTGTAATCCTGAAATGATGTATATGGCTCTAAATTGATCAAAAAGACAAAACGTATGCCCGGAGTCGGACAGATAAGCTTGTGGATGGTATGGGGTGGAACAATCATAATATCTCCGGGATGCAATGTATAATGCTCGTTGTTGACGATAACAACATAATCTGACTGCATGCAGATGATAACCTCAACAGCAGAGTGATGATGCGACGGATAGCCTTCAAGCTGTGTGTTGTACCAGATCCGGATGTGAGATTCCGGAACAAAATCAACCAATTCTGTATTGTTGTTTTGCAATTCCCTTCCAATAAATCCCCGAACCGGCTGTACATAGTTTGATTCATTAAGATCAATATTGTATAACATGTAACCCTTCACCTCTTTGTCATGTTTGCGACTGATTTTATTATAATCAATTTTTTAGCAATATGCAAAAGCTTTGACGAATATTTGTGAATTTTACAAATGAAAAGCAGAGAGGTCTGGAAGATAGCAAAATATGTATATTTTCAGGCAATATATGTATAGTTTCGAAAATAGGAAACCGATATAATCGGTTTATATAACTATATATTATAAAATAATACGATAACTTAAATTATGATTAATGGAGAAACATATGAACAGAAAGGAAGCAATCAAACGGGCAACTGAACTGGTTGAACAAATGAGTGTAGAAGAATTAGCATCTCAGCTGCGCTTTGATGCAGATGAGATTCCTAGGCTGGATATTCCTGAGTATAACTGGTGGAATGAAGGTCTGCATGGTGTTGCAAGGGCAGGCACGGCTACAGTCTTTCCACAGGCAATTGGCCTTGGGGCAACTTTTGATGAAGAATTGATAGAACGTATCGGAGTTGCTGTCTCCACAGAGGCAAGGGCTAAATATAATGAAAATGAGAAACATGAAGACCGGGATATTTATAAAGGAATTACCCTGTGGTCGCCCAATGTCAATCTCTTCCGGGATCCACGCTGGGGACGTGGGCATGAAACTTATGGAGAAGATCCGATCCTGATTGCCAGACTGGGTGTTGCATTTATCAAAGGGCTGCAAGGGGACGGAGAGTATCTGCGTACGGCAGCATGTGCCAAGCATTTTGCAGTACATTCCGGACCGGAGGAAAAAAGACACTTTTTTGATGCGAAGGTCAGCATGAAGGAACTATGGGAGACGTATCTTCCGCAGTTTGAAGCCTGTGTCAAGGAAGGCAGGGTCGAGGCAGTAATGGGAGCGTACAACAGAACCAACGGCGAGCCGTGTTGTGCGCATAGTTATCTGATGGATGAAGTGCTTCGCGGACAATGGGGATTTGAAGGTCATTATGTCTCTGACTGCTGGGCTATCCGCGATTTTCATGAGCAGCATAAGGTAACGAAGAGACCGGAGGAAAGTGTTAAGCTGGCGCTGGAGCGTGGCTGTGATGTCAACTGCGGTTGCACCTATCAGAAAATTCTCAATGCATATGGGGAAGGCCTGATTTCCAAAGAACTGCTGCAGAAATCAGCGATACGCTTATTTACCACCCGGTTTTTACTGGGAATGTTTGATGAGACGGAATACGACAGTATTCCTTATGAAGTGGTAGAATGCAAAGAGCATATCGATCTTTCTATAGAAGCAGCATATAAGAGTGTTGTTTTGTTAAAAAATGACGGTATTTTACCTTTGAATAAAGAAAAACTGAAAACAATTGGAGTGATTGGACCAAATGCCAATTCCAGAGCGGCACTGATTGGCAATTATCATGGTACGGCTTCGCGGTATGTTACGGTGTTAGAGGGCATTCAGGACTATGTGGGTGATGATGTCAGGGTACTTTATTCTGAGGGCTGTCATCTGTTTTTGGATCAGGTTGAAAAGCTGGCAAAAGAAGACGACCGTATTTCCGAGGCGATGACGGTTGCTGAGCATTCAGACCTTGTTGTTTTATGTCTGGGACTGGATGAAAGTCTGGAAGGCGAGGAAGGAGATACCGGCAATGCATATGCTTCCGGCGACAAGCAGGATCTGCATCTTCCGGCTTCCCAGCAGAGACTGCTGGAAATTATTGCAGGAATGGGTGTTCCGTTTATCGTATGCATGATGGCAGGAAGTGCCATGGATCTGAATTTGGCAGATGCAAAAGCAAACGCCGTTTTGCAGACATGGTATCCGGGAGCCAGAGGTGGAAAAGCTGTTGCAGATATTTTATTTGGAAAAATTTCACCATCCGGAAAGCTGCCGGTCACGATTTATCGTGATTTACAGGGAATGCCTGATTTTGACGATTATTCCATGAAAAACAGGACCTATCGATTTGTAGAAAAAGCTCCGCTTTATCCGTTCGGATATGGACTCAATTATGCGGACACGCAGGTCACTGATGCAAAATTGACTGATGATGTGACCTATGCCCAGATCAAGGAGCAAAGTAAAGAACAAAGCAATGAGCAGATCATATGTGTTGAAACAAGGGTTGCAAATCGCGGAGATATTTTTACGGAGGATGTGCTGCAGGTCTATGTGCAGGTAGAGGCTTCTAATGAAGTGCCCCATCCTAAACTGGCAGCATTTAAACGTGTGGCACTTGCGCCAGGAGAAGAAAAGACTGTGACACTGGAAATTCCGGTGAAAGCATTTAGTGTTGTGAATGAGGAAGGAAAGTCAGTATATAGCGGAACCGGAGCGGATATTTATGTAGGATTTGGGCAGCCGGATGAGCGGACGAAGGAACTTATCGGGAAGAAGAGTGTGAAGATGCATATATAATTCTGTAGCAGTTATGATGTAATAAAACTGTATAAAAAATCTTAATAGATTTTTTGAAATAAGTGTGGAACAGCAGATGGCTTTTATGACCATCTGTTGTTTTTTAGAGAATATTATATTTGCAAAAAACATCTTGGCAGGTAGTATATGTGTTTAAGTTAAATAAGGATTGTAAATTAAAAAGAAAAACTCTTGCCAACAAAATTTCATAATGATAGAATGGCAATACTATGAAAAAAAGAGATGTATATAAAAAGGCATTGCTTCTGGCAGTGCCGATGATGATTCAAAATGGAATAACGAATGCAGTGGGACTGGTCGATAACGTCATGGTCGGCAGTCTTGGAACGGAGAGTATGACAGCGGTGTCAATCGTCGTACAGCTGATTTTTGTATTTAATCTGGCTGTATTTGGTGGCATGTCGGGACCGGGTATCTATGGAGCCCAGTACTATGGACAGGGTAACGAAGAAGGTGTCAAAAATGTTTTCCGAATCAAGCTCTGGATCGGAGCATTTTGTATGTTTATGGGCATTCTGGTGTTTTTATCGTTGGATACGACCCTGATCGGATTGTATTTGCATGGAAGTGATGCCGGAATTGACAGTGCACTGACCGTTCAATATGCCAGACAGTATCTGAAGATCATGTTGTTTAATATCCCGCCGTTTGTCATTACACAGGTTTATGCCGGAAGTCTGAGAGAAACCGGGGAGAGCGTAAAGCCGATGATTGCCGGTGTGTGTTCGGTAGTAGTGGATATTGTATTTAACTATCTGCTGATCTACGGCAAATTTGGTTTCCCGAGACTGGAAGTACGCGGTGCAGCGATCGCAACGGTTATGGCACGAGTTGTAGAGATGGGGATTGTCATTATCTGGTCACATACCCAGTTAAACAAGCATACTTTCTTAAGAGGAATTTATCGCACTCTGAAAGTGCCGATGAATGTTGTACGTGTGGTCATCAAAAAGAGCCTGCCGATATTCTTCAACGAATTTTTGTGGGCAGGCGGTATTGCCGCGCTGACGCAGTGTTATTCCCTGCGCGGACTTAGCGTCGTAGCCGGACTCAATATATCCAATGCACTTTGCAACCTGCTAAATGTTGTGTTTGTTGCCATGGGTAATGCAGTCGGCATTCTGTCAGGACAGACGTTGGGAGCAGGTAAATATAAAGAAGCAAAAGAGAATGCCGTGAGCCTGATGTGGTTTACTGGATTTATGTGTATTTTCTTAACAATTATTTTGGTTGCTATTTCCGGAGTATTCCCGAAGCTTTATGATACCTCCGAGGATGTGCGCCGGATGGGACGAAACTTTATCATTGTTACAGCGCTGTTTTTCCCGGTGCAGGGCTTTTTAAATGCCGTATATTTTACCCTGCGGTCCGGAGGCAAGACCTTTATTACTTTCCTGTTTGACAGTGTTTACTCGTGGGTGGTTACAGTACCGATCGCATGGCTTTTGTGCAACTTTACGACGCTTCCGATACTGGCAATTTTTGCTGTTGTCCAAGGCGTTGATGTTATCAAGCTGTTAGTAGGTTATGTTCTGATACAGAAAGAGATCTGGATCACCAATCTGGTGGCGGAGTAAAAATTGCAAGTTTTCTGATAAATTAAAAATAAATCTTGTATGCATCTGTATAATATGTTTACGGATGGTGTATATTGTAACATTTTAAATAAAGGGACATATCAAATTTCTTAAATGAAATAGGATATGTCTTTTTTATGTTTAAATAACATTGGAAGAGGCCATATTAATTGTAGTTTGGAGTCATAACAGAAAAGTTGATGTACTATCTACTAATATATAATTCTAAAAATAAAACAAAATAGTTTCAAAATAAACTATAATGATTGAATTATAAACTTGACACAATTAAAAGATAAGATTACAATAAGTTTAAAAATTAAGCAAAATGGTTTATACACAAACTAAAATGCAAGAGGCGATAATATGAATTTATACTTTGAATTATTGAAAAAGCCGGTATTCCATGTTGAGGATGTAAATAAATTTTATAACAATTTAGACAGCGCCCGTTCTGCAATTAAGCGGCTGATGAAGGAGAATATGGTCGTAAAGATACGAAATGACATGTATACCTGTATTAGTGGAGAAACAGGACAGCCAGTTGCAAACCGGTTTCAGATTGCGTGCAGTATTACGCCGACTTCATATATTTCTCATCATACGGCGATGGAATATTATGGTATAACAGATCAGGTCTTCTATGAGGTGTATGTTTCCTCAGAGACTTTCTTTCGTGATTTTGAATTTGATGGATATACCTACCATTATGTAATGTCAAAAGGAAGTGACGGAATTGATACACCAGCATTTAGTGGCGGGATTCGGGTGACAACCCCGGAGCGTACGATGATAGACAGTATCAAGGATATGGACAAAATCTCCGGAATGGAAGAGGTTATACAGGATATTTCTTGTATGAAAAAGTTGCAGGAAAAAAGACTGCTAAGTTATCTGGAACATCTTAGCAATCAGTTTCTATATCAAAAGACTGGTTTTTTGCTTTCTGAACAGAAAGAACAGCTTGGCCTGTCAGATGATTTTTTCAAAGAATGTCAGGACAAAATCGGAAAGAGTAAACGTTATTTATCACGTGATCTTGCTGACGGAGTTTATAATGACCGATGGAGGCTTGTAGTTCCACAACAGCTAAATGTGAAGAATGGAGTGATGATAGAGGATGCCACAATATAATAAGGCGGATCTGGGAAGAGCTGCAGCACAATATGGGTATGTTCGGGATACATTTGAAAAGGTATTGAGATTAAAAGAGATATTAGAGCATTTCAACACACAGGAATATCTGGCAGAACATCTGATGCTTAAAGGTGGAACGGCAATTAATCTTACAGTGTTTAATTTGTTGCGATTATCGGTCGATATTGATATGGATTATACACCAAATGACAGTAAGGATGATATGCTTGAGTCCAGAATTAAGGAATATATGAAAAAAGAAGGATATTTTTTATCGTCTGCTTCAAGATTTAGCCACAGTCTGGATGCATTTCATTACAATTATATAAATGCCGGAGGAAACAAGGATATGATTAAGCTTGAAATAAATTATTCACTCAGGGCACATATCTTTGAATCTACATACAGAAGTATTTTAAATAATACATTTAAGAGTGATATTAGGATAAGAACAGTGGCTCCATTGGAGATATTTGCTGCAAAAGGCAATGCGCTGATAAGTCGTGCGGCAGCCAGAGATTTGTATGATTGGAGCAATCTGATAGAGCACAACTTATTTACAGATCAAAAAGATTTATTTCGTAAATGCTTTGCTTTTTATATAACGATATCTGCAGGTAAGGGGCAGATTAATCGTGATTTTAATCCGTCAGCGATCGATTTGCTTGACTTTACAAAGATACGGCGTGATCTGTTTCCTGTGATAAGCAGAAAAGATAATTTTCAGTTGGAGGAAAGAAAA
Organism: uncultured Lachnospiraceae bacterium; assembly: GCA_900317505.1. Classification (GTDB taxonomy): domain Bacteria; phylum Bacillota; class Clostridia; order Lachnospirales; family Lachnospiraceae; genus UBA2882. The sequence continues at coordinate 40,261 of ONHB01000018.1, forward strand.
CGTCAGGCAAAGCAATATATTGCTGATCTAATGCAGTTGGAAGAAAAAGAAATTGAGTATATGGATAGATTTATGGCAAAGGAGTATCGACCAGAGTTGCTATTTGATGATGAAAAAATCGTTGCCAGAATTTGCGAACATCCAATGGCGCTGTGGAAGTGTCAAAATTAGTGAGTACCAAAATCAACATTGAATCTTCCAAATCCTGACAATAATCCCATTCTAAAAATTCAACCTCTTCACAATCTCATTCCGTACCTTCGGTCCTACAAAGATCACCAGAGCAAAAATCGAAACAACATTAACCATCATGCAGATGATCCACATAAGCGGTGCCATCCCATTGATCGCGATCAGGATAATGCTCGGTAAAAGTCCGATCAGGATATTACACAGCATGTATACCATAGCATTTCCGGTTGTATCGAGCATGCAGAAAATAAAATTGAGCACCAGAGCCAGCATGCAGATGCCAGGGATGATATAATCGACGCACAGGCTAAAAAAGTGCAGATAATAAGCCGTGGGTAACAATAAGACCCCGATATAAATGGAAATATAAAAAATAAAGTAGGATGGAAGCGAATGACGCTTGATCAGTTTGTTTAATAACAACTGGAAACCGACCACCCATAATAATACGATCAGGCTAAAATGTATTTCACGGTCATACACGATCAAAAAGTCGACTACAAAGCAGATAAAGGTTGCAGCACACATGATAAAAAGCTGCAGCTTATACCAGAAGGACTGTGTCTTTAATTTGTCACAATCCGGGAAATAATAATTTGCATCTTTCAAATCGTCATTAATATCCTTGCAATTCTCAATATCTTCGCCATTTTTGACATCATTGCCGACGGAGACAGAGTCCTGATTTTTTTCAATCAATTCATTCTGACATAAAGGACAGTATTCAAAAGCACCGCCAACAGATAGCTGGCAGTTGGGACAATATTTCATCATGATTTAACCACCTCCGTTGCCTGTAATGTGACAGGAATCCCTTCCTTGGAAAAGCTTCTGACAAAATTCTTGAGCACACCGGTATTGCGATAACCCGATGTGATTCCCAGGACCATTTCATCCTGATAACTGCAAATTGTCATAAACAGTTCATTGTGGCTGCAAAAGGCCGTATATTTTATGACATACTGCTGCATTGGTGCAGGCAGCTTCATGACACCGAGGTTGGAAATAACCGCGGATACACGCTTGCCTTCTTTTTTAGAAAAGAATCTGACAACAGGCTGCTTGATAAAGAGCGGAATCATACGGATAAAAAATAGATGCTCCAAAAACTGGTAATGATCCATCTGGCTGCGGATCTGTTCCGGCTGCAAAATATTTTTAAGCTTGGCATCATATTCCTTAGCTAAGGATTCCAGCGTCTCATCGCCGGTAAAAATATGACTGATGCTGACATTATTAAAAAAGTTGCGTGCTGTTTCGGAAGGATAGTAATTCCGCAGATTGACCGGCATGCTGATGGAAATTGGCTGCTTGCGTTTGAGGGCCGGCATATCATCATAAATTGCCATCATCAGCTTGGCTCCAATGAGGCTCGATAAGCTAATCTGATATTGCTTGGAAAGCTTTAAAAGCTCGGCCGACGGCATGCTTACTTCAAAAAACTGCAGCTGATTGTAGGGGAGCTTCAAGCCATGGATATGGTATGATTTCTGCACATGGCCGGCTGATTTTCCATTGCGGGAATAAAATTTTTTAAAACTGTCCTGTGAAAGGTCATCGGCAGAAGCGCCGAGACCGATGGAAACATCCTGCATTTCATCGGGATGGATTAGCCGCAGGTAATTTTGCACGAGGATATTTAAAAATTCCAGTGCACCGGTGCCATCGCTTAACGCATGAAAAAGCTCAACATTGATACGGTTGTGAAAATAAGTGACACTATAATGCAAGATGCCGGTATAATCCTGTCCGTATAAAACGGGGCAGGGACGGTCATGCTCCTTGGAAACAACCGGTTTGACATCTGTCGTTTCCAGATAATGCCAGAAAAGACCTCTGCGGATCCGTACCTGAAACTGGGGCCGGCGTTTGATGGTCGCATCCAGAGCCTTTTGCAAAAGCTCCGGTTTGATCGGCTCTGTCAGTGTACAGCTTACCCGGAGGCTGCGTGTATCTCTTTCATTGTGAGTGGCAAGAAAAACCTTTGCCACATTGTCTACTTTGTACCAATTTTCTGTATTCAAGTCATAACTCCTGCTGAAGATATATTTATGATGCCGTCAAAATTACCAAAGATAAAGTATCCCATAAGTATCGGATCATCCCCAAAGTGAATTGTCATTTTACCGGCATAGTTAATTTAAAGGATAGACTGTATAAAGTCGTTAGCATCGTCTAACGCTTTGGATGCCTTTGGAATGGGCATCTGCTGGAAAACATGAAAACCATCCTTATAGATTTCCAAAACTGCATGACTGCCGGCCTTTCGGAGAGCCTTTAAAAGGTGTTCACTGTCGGAACGAAGAATTTCGTTGCTTCCTGCCTGAATCATCGTAGGCGGAAAGCCGGACAGATCTGCAAAAAGAGGACTGTAATGCGGATTTTCATAGTCCGTGTCCTCACCCAGATATGATTTTCTGGCGCCGACAATATAGTCATAGCTCAAGATAGGATCAACATCCTTGTATTTTGTATAGGAAGAGGCAGTAATTGTCATATCTGTCCAGGGGCTCATCAAAATAAGCGCCTTTGGAAGCATCCTGCCCTGTTCTTTTAGCATGAGGGTAAGCTCCAGTGCCAGATTGCCTCCGGCTGAATCTCCAGCAACAATGACATCGGAGGCGCCATAGCCAAGGTGCATCAGATAATCCCATACCTGCATAGTATCCGTGATCGCGGCGGGATAGGGGAATTCCGGTGTCAGACGATAGGCATAGGAAAGGACACTAAGCCCTGTGTGCAGAGCCAGCTTACCTGCCAGCACACCTGCATAGCCCAGTCCGCCACAGGAAAAACCGCCACCATGACAATACAGGATCACAGGCTTTTTAGAATGAGGATGTCTGGGAACTGCCCATTGCGCATCCATATGCTCTATATTGAATTTTTCAAAGGCTATACTGACAGAAGGTGTTGCCAGTTTGGAAATCGATTCCTCAGAATGTCTCCTTTTTTCCAGTTCTTCCGGTGACAATACGCCGGAATTGCCCACAACATTGTGTGCGGCTTTGATGGCCTTCATAAAAGGGCTCATCTTGGGATTGGTATCTTCGTTTTGTTTCATAGAGCTCTTCCTTTCATAGCATTGGTTTATTTTAACATGTACAGGGCGACGTAGCAAGCCGGTTGAAACGGTATCAAAAAGCAGTATGTATAAAAGGCGTGGGTTGAATCCTGCGAAAGCTTCTATTATAATTGAATCTGTATCATAAGTGATTTTTAAATAAAATCATCATCCGTGTGTTTTCCGGCATTCGAGGGTGCTGGTGCGCGGTAAAATGGTATAAAAAGGTAAAATAGGAAATGGAGATAAAAAATGATCAACGAATTTTACAAAAGTATGCTGAGTGGCAAATCTGTTATACGAGAGCTTAGTGAATATGCGACCGCAAGAGGAAAAGAGATCGGGTATGAAAATGTATTTGATTTCAGTCTGGGCAATCCCAGCGTTCCGACCGTGCAGGAATATCAGGATGAGATCGTGAGACTGCACACCGAGGAAAATCCGATGAATGTCCACGGCTACAGTCCTTCACTTGGAATAGAATCTGTCAGACAGGCGGTTGCAGACAGCCTGAATAAACGTTTTGATATGGATTATCAGGCAAAGCATATTTTTATGACCAGTGCGGCTGCGTCAGCTTTGGCACATGCATTTCGCGCTACGACCAAGCCCGGAGATGAGATTTTGACATTTGCTCCGTACTTCCCAGAGTACAATCCATATGTCAACCATACCGGTGCAAAGCTTCGTGTTGTACCTGCCAATACTGCTGATTTTCAGATCAACTTTGAAGCCTTTGAAGAGATGATGAATGAAAATGTTATGGCAGTTCTGATCAATACACCCAACAATCCGTCAGGTGTTGCCTACAGCACAGAGACGATCAAGAAGCTTGCCGAGGTTTTAAATGAAAAACAGAAAGAATACGGACATGATATCTTCTTAATCAGTGATGAGCCGTATCGTGAGATTGTTTTTGAAGGTGCGGATTCTCCGTATGTAAGCAAGTTTTATGATAATTCTGTTTCATGTTATTCATTCTCTAAGAGCCTGTCGCTTCCGGGTGAACGTATTGGTTATCTGGCTGTCAATCCCAGAGCCACCGATGCCGATATTTTTGCAGTTATCTGTGGACAGATCAGTCGTGGAATCGGACACAACTGTCCTTCCTCCAGCGCACAGTTAGCAGTGGCTAAGGTACTTGACAAGACCAGTGATCTTTCCGTATATGAGACCAACATGAATCTTTTATATGATGCACTTACCGATATCGGATTTGAAGTAGTAAAACCGAGCGGTACATTTTATATTTTCCCCAAGGCATTGGAAGAGGATGCCAAGGCGTTCTGCATGAAGGCTAAAAAATATGACCTGATTTTGGTTCCGTCCGACAACTTTGGTGTGCCGGGATATTTCAGAATGGCATATTGCATTGATACAGAAAAAGTAGAGCGTGCCATTCCGGTACTGCGCAAATTTGCAAAAGAAGAGTATGGAATGTAAAAAGTGGGGAATGGGGTTATGAAACGAAAATGCCGGATTGCGGTTTTGATACTTGGTTTGCTGTTGCTTACGACAGGCTGTCACAATGCGGATGAAGCAAATGCGACAGGGAAAGGTCAGGAAGTGACGGATACTGATTTAGCAGAAGAAAAAGATGGCAATGAGTTAGCAGAAGCTAACGATGAAAAAGGTCAAGAAAATACTGAAACAGATCAAGACGATCAATCGGCAGATTCACAAAAAGATGATGCAAAAGCGGATAAAGCTCAGGATGAAGGCAATCCCCTGCAGGCGCACGGTTCTCTCTCGGTAAAGGGCACACAGCTTGTGGACAAAAATGGAAAGCCTTTTCAGTTTAAAGGTGTTTCTACACACGGTCTTAACTGGTTTCCGGAATATGTCAATGCAGATGCTTTTGCTTCTATGAAGAATGACTGGAAGATCAACTGTGTACGGTTAGCCATGTATACCGCAGAAGGTGACAGCTATTGCGAAGGCGGCAACAAGGAAAATCTTAAAAACATCGTCAGTCAGGGCGTGGAGTATGCGACGGATCTTGGTTTGTATGTCATCATCGACTGGCATGTGCTGCATGACCTTGATCCCAATAAATACAAGACGGATGCTCTTGCCTTCTTTGATGAAATGTCTGCAAAGTATGCAGATTATGACAATGTGATCTATGAAATCTGCAATGAGCCCAATGGGGGAACTTCATGGGATCAGATAAAAAGCTATGCCAATGAAGTGATACCGGTTATCAAAAAGAATAATCCGGATGCGGTGATTGTGGTTGGAACCCCCAACTGGTCACAGGACGTGGATATTGCGGCCAAAGATCCGATTACCGGTTATGATAATATCATGTATACCATCCATTTTTACGCCGATACCCATCGGGATGATCTTCGTGCTAAGATGAAAACCGCACTGGATGCCGGACTCCCGGTATTCTGTACAGAGTTTGGTATCTGTGATGCCAGTGGTGCAGGAGCCAACAATATTACAGAGGGAAATGCATGGATCCAGGCCATGGATGATGCGGGCGTAAGCTATTGTATCTGGAATTTATCCAACAAAGGTGAGACGAGCTCCCTGATCAAAAGTGATTGCCAGAAAACATCGGGTTGGACGGCAGATGAATTGTCGGAGGCAGGGATTTGGTATGTTGGTGTGCTGGGTGCGGATATTGATAAGATCGGAATGAATACGCCGGAGAATAGCAATAGTGATCTGTCCGGTCAGGATGAAAAGAACAAAGCATCAAAGGATGTAACCGTCAACTGCAGCAATCAATGGTCAGACGGAAAGAAACAATTCTACCAATATGATCTGACCATCAACAATACAGGAAAAAACGATATCAATGACTGGAGCGTTGAACTTGATTTTTCATGTGAAGTCACAGTCGACCAGTCATGGAACGGTAATTTTGAAAAAAGCGGCTCCAGTCTGATCGTGACACCGGCAGACTACAATCAGACGATCACAGCCGGTCAGAGTGTGAATGTCGGATTGATCGTATATGCCAGTGCTGACCCCGGTACGCCGCAGGCAGTTATGTCAAAATCTGAGTAGGAACAGCGTCAGCCATTGCCTGATATCCCAGTGCGCTGGGATGCAGGTGATCGCCGCTGTCATATCTTTGCAAAAAGGCGGTTGGATCTGCCGCATCTCTTGTAGCCAGATCAAAATCAATACAGCCGTCTATCAGATCTGTAGTCCGGATAAATTCATTAAATTCATTTTTTAAATCTTCACGGAAAGGTGCATATGTCCGCCATCCACGGATAGGCAGCAGTGTGCCGACATATATTCGGTAGCCATAGGAGCGGGCTTTATCAATATACCATTTTAAGCCATCGATCAGCTGTGTGGCAGTCGGAAGATCACTCATGGGTCGGAAAGGATTGACATCGGTTCCAACCGGATGAATGATGTCATTGATACCCTGCTGGATGATGACCGTGTCGGCTCCGACGGTCGGAACCTCATGATCAAAGCGGTGTGTCCCCATCAGACCATATGATTCGTAAGTGATGTTGTGATATTCCCTGAGAATGCGTGAACCACTCGTTGCCCGGCGGATAATTGCCGTGTGGGAGTGTCTTTCATTTTGACATCTTAAGGACAGATAGTCCGGCCATGCCTGTGCCGTGATAGAGTCGCCATAGCAGATGACGGCACGATTGTCCTTGTGTGTATAAAGCGAAACATTGCTTAAGAAGTAGTAGATATTGGTCTTTTTGCAGATGTCGATCGGAAATTCCGCGGTCTCGGTCTGATCGCCAATCGCATACTGTCCGCCTGATAAGGGACCGGATACATACACGCTTGAGCGCATCAGTGTAAAGTCTGCAAAATAGAAGCTGACATATAAGGTATCCTGTGCGCAGACATCAATGGAAATTTCATCTGATACAACATGATCGCCGGCCTTGATCGTGGCGGCTTCCTTTTGTCCGAAGGTAAGCGCAAAAAACTGTCCTTTATATAAAATACTTGCCTTATTGATGGTAATGGGCTCGGTGCCGCAGTAGTTATCAAAGGTAAACTGCAGGCGGCTGCCGTCAAACGGACAATAAACCGGATAGCGCAGCGTGATGTTTTTAGCATAGCTTTCCGGTCTGTTTTCAGAAATAGAAACGGCATTTCCCCAGATGGAGACCCATTTTGAAAATTCTTGTGACATGATAATCGTATCCTTTGTTTGATTTTAGATATTTATTACATAAGAAGCTGCAGCTCATAGTTCATACCTGTTTTTTCTTTTTCATCCTTTAACAGGTCAGTTTCGATGATCGTGCAGTTTTTAAGTGCCTGTTTGTCGAGGTCAAATACCTGTGCGGCATCCTCAATCATATGTGTAGCATGCTGCTTGTAAGCGTAGATACCAGACGGCAGAGTGCGGATGCCCTCAATATGACGTCCCCAGTCACCGGCAGCCTCCGCTAAGGGTGAAACATGGATAAAGACATATTTTTGTGCCTGTCCTCTGTGGTAATCGTAGATCAGACCGGACGGATAAGATGCGGCAAGCCCTTGTTTCTGTGCTCCGACAAAGAGCGACAGAAGCTTGGGATTGTAATGAAATGCATCTGTATACTCATCAAACGGAATGGTCAGAACCGTGCGGGAGAGCAGTGTCTTTTGCATGCAGCCGGCCGGAATGACAAGGTCAGGATGATTTTGCAAGGTATTGATGGTATTTTGCAAAGTTTCCATACCCTGATACATGGAACGGATCCGGGTCTCAGCCAGAGATTTGGCATCACCGAGCAGGCGCTGCAGATCCGGTTTGCCATGCTTATCACAATACTGAGACATGCTTTTTAACGGGATGCCAAGCTCAATACACAGAGAAATGGCATCCAGAATATACAGCTGGTCAGCCTTGTAATAACGATAACCGGTCTTGTGATCCGTCAGTGCCGGTTTGAAAATACCGATCTCATCATAATAACGAAGTGATTTGATGCTGACATTTTTTGCTTTGGAAACTTTTCCGATTGATAAATAACCCTTCATGTAAACCTCATTCTGATCATCATTTGTTGATTGATATATGAATTCTTATCTATTTTACCAAAAAATGTGACATTTGTTTACTCATATTTTATATTCTGATTTAAGTTGCTTCAATTTATTATATTTCTGCTTATATCGGGATCTGTATTGATGACAAATTTTTGCATTTTGCATGCTCGCATTTTGACCCTGACAGGATAGATATGTTATACTTGGTTATTATGAAGTTGGATAAAAGATATATAATAATTTGATACCGGATTGTTTTGTGCTTAGGTATAAATAAAGGATGGTGTTTATGGATTCTTTAGATGAAAATAAAGTAAAAAAATCGGAGTATTTCAAAAATAAGGCAGTTAAGGCCAAAGACAATGGACTGAGGGCAATTTTTAAGCTGATTTTCAGCCGCATTATGCTGACGGTCATTATCATGCTGGGACAGATTTATCTGTTGTTTGTTCTGCTGGAGCGAATGAATGCTGCCAATGCCAAGTGGTGGCTGTACTTTTTCAATATCTGTGCAGCGCTCTGTGTTATTGTGATCATAAACAGCAAGGAAAATCCTGCTTTCAAACTGATGTGGATGCTGCCGCTTAGCGTGACGCCTGTATTTGGCGTGATTCTGTATGTTTTCATTACAGCCAATCCTGTCAGGTTTGGGCAGTCAAAGGGACTCAAAAAAAGAATTGGTGAAACGGCGCCTTATCTGAAAATGCCCGATGAATTAAAGACAAAGATGAGGGATGAGCAGGTGCCAATCTCGGATCTGTCTTATTATATAGAGCATGTCAATCATTTGCCTGCCTATACCAATACCGAGGTGAAATTTTTCCCGGATGGACAGTCCAAGATAGATGATCTGCTGGTAGAGATTGAAAAGGCAGAGCAATATATTTTTATGGAATATTTCATTATCAATAAGGGATATGTATGGGATACCGTGCTCGAGGCGTTGAAAAAAAAGGCTGCCGAGGGTGTGGAAATCCGACTGATGTATGATGGCTTCAATTCCATGGTAGCATTGCCTCCACGCTATACCAAAAAGCTGGCCGAATATGGTATCAAGGCAAGGGTGTTTTCACCGGTCAGACCATTTCTGTCATCTCACCAAAATTACCGTGATCACCGCAAAATTGTGGTAATTGACGGAAAGGTAGCATACAACGGAGGCATCAACCTCGCAGATGAATATATCAATTTGAAAGAGCGTTTCGGTTACTGGAAGGATACTGCAGTCAAGCTCAGAGGAGATGCTGTTAAGAGCTTTACAGCAATGTTTTTACAGATGTGGGGAATGTTTACTACAGAGGTCGAAGACTATGATAAATATTTATTGGACTTTGCCACAGAACAGACAAAGGATGCTACGACAGATCAGATAGCGGAAAAAAACGTAGATACATGGGCAAAAGCGGACAGCCTTGGATATGTAATTCCCTACAACGACGATCCCTGCAATGGCGAAGACGTTGCAGAGGAGGTATATCTGGACATCCTGAACAAGGCAAGGGATTATGTCTGGATCATGACACCTTATCTGATCCCTGAAAATGAGATCATAACAGGTCTTTGCTTTGCGGCGCAGAGAGGCGTGGATGTGCGTATCATCATGCCGCATATTCCGGATAAAAAGATCGTATTTGATGTTGCGCATACATACTATACGCAGCTGATCGAAGCCGGAGTACGGATCTTTGAATTTACACCGGGCTTTGTACATGCCAAGATGTTTGTATCAGATGACTGCAAGGCGGTTGTCGGATCCATCAATCTGGATTTCAGAAGCCTTTATGAACACTTTGAATGTGCGACTTTTATTTACAACAATCCGGTTGTTGAGGATGTGAAAAAGGATTTTATTGACACGTTTGACAAGTGCCAGGAATTTTACAAAGGAGATTATAAAAAGCTGCCACTCTTTAACAGGATTTGCGGTAAGGTATGTCGGTTGTTTGGACCGCTTTTATAAAGTGAGGCTAAGGTTAAAGAGTAACTAAAGAGAAAATGATGCAGTGTTAGAGATCAGAAAAGGACAGATCACTCGGATCTGTCCTTTTTGTTATAACTTTATATTTCCCGATAGGAATTAACCCATAACAACTTCAACTTTGTGAGTTGCGCCATCACCGAATACAGGGAGAACATTGCCTTCGATAGCATTGCCATCAACAGTTACGCTCTTAACACCCTTGCATACATGATCGGGGTTGGAAACCTTGATATCGTAAGTTGCACCACGGAACTGACGGGAAGCTGATAAACCATCCCAAGCTGAAGGGATAGAAGGATCGATCTTTAATCCGTCGAAGTCAGCCTGTACACCTAAGATATACTGTGAAATTGCTACCATGTTCCATGCAGCAGTACCGGTAAGCCATGAGTTTTTGCCCTGACCGAAGTGGTTGCCCGGAAGTCCGATATCAGAACCAGCATCCTTACCACCGATCATCTGACCGTATACATAAGGCTCTGTTTTGTGGATATCAGATGTTTCCTCTGTGAAAGCAGGAGCGATTTCTGAATAATACTTGAATGCCTGATCACCTTTGCCTGCATATGCAGCAGCACAAATGATCCATGCATTGTTGTGTGTAAAGATACCTGCGTTTTCTTTGTATCCGCCCGGATATGTGGAAATTTCACCGTACTGAACATAGTATTTGGTGAATGCAGGGTTGTTTAATACAAGACCGTATTCTGTATTTAAACGTTTGTCGATTGCTTCCAAAGTCTTTAAGTCAGCGCCCTGATCTTTGCCGATTTCTGACATGATAGCAAAGCCCTGAGGCTCGATGAAGATCTGACCTTCTTCACATTCTTTAGAACCCATCTTTTCGCCGTTGGCATCGTATGCACGTAAGAACCAGTCTCCGTCCCATGCAGATTCCATAACGTTTTTCTTCATTTTGTCGATCTCCGCCTGAGCTGCAGCAGCTTCATCATCTTTGCCAAGGTGCTTTAAGATCTCAACATAGTTGGGACCTGCATAGGTAAAGAGTGTAGCAACCATAACAGATTCGGCAACCTTTGAATAACCGCCTTCTGCAGCAAACTTCGGATTGGTGTAAGTCTGGAAGCTTTCACCAGGAGTATCTGAGAAGCATGAAAGGTTGATACAGTCGTTCCAGTCAGCACGCATTGCAAGAGGAAGACCGTGAGGTCCAAGATTGTCTACAATGTGGTAGAAGGAAACTTTTAAGTGCTCAAGCATTGTCTGAGCGATTGTCATATCGTTGTCATAAGGAACCATTTCTTCGAGGATGGTCCAGTCGCCTGTTTCTTTGATGTATGCAGAAACAGAAAGGATCAGCCACAACGGGTCATCGGAGAAGTCACCACCGATGTCGGCATTACCTTTTTTGGTAAGAGGCTGATACTGATGATAGCATCCGCCATCCGGGAACTGTGTAGAAGCAATATCGATGATACGCTCTCTTGCACGATCCGGGATCTGATGTACGAAACCAAGAACGTCCTGGTTGGAATCACGGAAGCCCATTCCACGGCCGATACCGGATTCAAAATAAGAAGCAGAACGTGATAAGTTGAAGGTAACCATACACTGATACTGGTTCCAGATATTAACCATACGGTTGACTTTGTCATCCGGAGTATCAACATTGAGGATGCTGAGTAATTTATCCCAGCTTGCTTTTAATTCTGCAAGACCTGCAGCAACCTTTTCAGGAGTGTTGTACTGCTCGATCATAGCCAGTGCTTTTGTCTTGTTGATAGTCTTGCCATCTGCTTCAAATTTTTCAGCAACAGGCATTTCAATATAACCAAGGATAAATACCAAAGTCTTGCTTTCGCCGGGAGCGAGAGTGATCTTTTTGTAATGAGAAGCGATCGGAGACCAGCCATCTGCAAAAGAGTTGGAAGGCTTGTCAGCGAGTACGGCCTGAGGATCGTTGAATCCGTTGTAAAGACCGATGAAAGCGTCTCTGTCTGTATCATATCCGTCGATTTCATCATTGACAGTATAGAATGCAAAGTGATCACGTCTGTCTCTGTACTCTGTCTTGTGGTAAATGGTAGAACCAACTACTTCAACACGACCAGTAGAGAAGTTTCTCTGGAAGTTTGTGCAGTCATCCTGCGCATCCCATAAACACCATTCTGCAAAAGAGAAGAGTGAGAAAGTTTTGGGAGCAGAACCTTCGTTGGTAAGAACGAGCTGCTGAACTTCGCCGTTGTAATCCTGAGGTACGAAGAAAGTAGCCTCTGCCTTTAAGTCGTTCTTTTTGCCGGCGATGATGGTATAACCCATACCATGACGGCATTCATAAGAGTCAAGCTCTGTCTTGACCGGAGACCATCCGGGATTCCAGATAGTATCATTATCATTAATATAGAAGTAACGACCACCCATATCAATCGGAACATTATTATAACGATAACGTGTGATTCTTCTGAGACGAGCATCTTTGTAGAAAGAATAACCGCCTGCAGTGTTAGAGATTAATGAAAAGAACCCCTGAGTACCGAGATAGTTGATCCACGGATAAGGTGTTCTTGGTGATGTGATGACATATTCTTTGTTGGCGTCATCAAAGTAACCGAATTTCATAAAGCAAATTTCCTTTCAAAATAGTATTTTGATAGAGTTGTCCCCCAAGACAATCCATAAAAAAATTATACAGAATGGACTATGTAAAATCAAGATGATTCTTTGTCTGCGGGGAGGGATTTTGACATATAATTTTATATAAAAACAGAGTATAAAAGACCGTGTGCGTGCACGACTTTCTTCTATTATATATAGTGCATTATTTTTGTGGCAAAAAGAGGGGGGATTGGTGGGACTGGATCTGGGGCTGTGCGGTGGGCTTGCGTGTGTGGCGGGTGGCGGCTGACTAGGTGGTGTTCCAATCTTAAAATGCCTTACCTAGTGGGAGTAAATGCCGCCATTTACATACTGGCGACGGTAAAGGTCCGGAAAATAAAACGCGCCTTCGGCTTGGACGGGTTATTTTCCGGACCAGTCTGTTGTTTTTGACGGCATCAACTTCCACACGGTTCGGCACAAAGCGATTGGAACACCACCTAGTCAGCCGCCACCCACCCACACACAAGCCCGCCGCACAGCCCCAGATCCAGTCCCGGACAGCCATCTAAATAACCGTCATCTAACCGGTCCTGCAACCAACTATAAAAGTAATGAAATATGTATTTTCTATAAAATAATCCAAAGCTATTGACAAACTGTCATATAGAAATTAAAATATGAATAAAATATGAACAAATTATGTACAAAGACACAAAAGCCAATCGGCAAAATTGGTAAATAGTTACAAAAAGGTCTAAAGTGTACAAAAAATCTAATAAAATACTTGCTTTTTTGGATAAAATGTAATAAAGTAACTCTTGTCAAAGGAATTTAATGTACATTTTGTCCGAAACATCGGGGAAGGATGACAGTATTTTCCCGGACCTTGACAATTTATTTTTTGGCATTGAGTTATCTTACAGATAACTTTTTATAAATGCACTACTATTAACACACTTATTTCAAAACAATCTTTATAGGAGGAATGAAAAAGAATGAAAAAGAAATTATTAAGTGTATTACTTTCAACAGCTATGGTTGCATCTTTATTAGTTGGATGCGGTAGCTCATCAGAAGAAGCTGCTCCTGCTGAAACAGAAACAACAGAAGAAGCTACAGAAGAAACAGAAGAAGTTACAGAAGAAGAAGCTGAGCCTGAAACAACAGAAGTTACAGAAGCAGCTACAATGGAAGCTCCTTCAACAGACGGATGGGATGAATCCAAGAAAATCTATACATATTCATGGAACGATGAATTCGGTTCACGTCTTGACTTAGTATTAGACAAATATCCTGAATACAAAGATTACGTAGAGCACGTAAATCTTGGTGTTTCTGGTACAGACGGAACATACCAGACAGCTGTAGAAACAGCTATCGAAACAGGCGACGAGAAATATCCTTCATTAATCGCTGCTGATAACGACGTAGCTAAGAACTTCACTGAAAGTGATTACACAATGAACCTTGCTGATGCTGGTTTAACAAATGATATGTATGCTAACGCTTACAACTACACTGTTCAGTATGGTACTGTTGACGGAAACTTAAAAGCTGTTACATGGCAGGCTGCAGTTGGTAACTTCACATACCGTGCAGATATCGCTGAAGAAGTATTAGGAACATCTGATCCTGCAGAAGTTCAGGAATATGTTAAAGACTGGGATACATTCTTTGACACAGCTGACAAGATGAAAGAAGCTGGATATGCTATGTTATCTGGTCCGGACGATATCAAATATGCTATCTGGGATCAGCAGACACAGCCTTGGGTAACAGTTGATGCAGACGGAAATGAAACATTAACATTAGATGACTGCGTAACAGATTACTTCGAGAAAGCTAAACAGTTATACGATGGCGGATATACAGATCAGACATCTATGTGGTCTGATGGTTGGTCAGCAAACTTCGAAGGTGATGTATTCGGTTACTTCGGATGTACATGGTTCGTATACTGGTGTATCGCTACAACAAAAGATTCAGCTACATCTACATACGGTGACTGGAGAGTTTGCCAGGGTCCTGTATCTTACCACTGGGGCGGTACATATGTATGTATCGGTGCTGACACTCCTAACCCTGAATTAGCTGCATTCTTATTATATGAATTATGCTGCGATCCTGATATGATGGCTTCTATCGAAGAAGAAACATTCGACTTTGTAAACAACAAAGAAGCTGTTGCTAAAGTTATCGCTGATGGAGCTGGTGCTTCTGATATCTTAGGCGGACAGAACCCTGTTGAAACATGGGCTGATGGCGCTTTAGCTATTGACTTAAGCAACGCTACATACATGGATGCTAACTTAAAAGCAATCATGGACAAAGCTTCAGAAGGTTACAATGCTGGAACAATCGACGATCCGGTACAGTATGTAAAAGACGAAGTTGCTTCTACATATGACTACATCACAGTAGAATAATTATTACTGAACTGTCCCCATAGTTTTAAATTGAAAGCTTAGGCTTTGTGTTTGGGAAAAATTTTACTGATTGGGAGTGACGGTGTGAATAAAAATAAAAAGAAAACAGTTGAATATGGAAAGTATGGTCTGCTCTTTATTGCACCATTCTTTATTGTGTTTTTAGTATTTCAGTTTTATCCGTTGTTATACACCATTTTCAAATCATTTATGTTTGATAAGAAAACCGGCCGTAAGAAAGTAACAACTGTATTCGGTCTTGGCAACTATATCAACTATGTATTTGGTGGTAACGGCGAAGTATGGCAGGCAATGCTTATTACCATTGTCTTGTGGTTATTGAACTTTATCCCTCAGCTTCTTTTATCTTTACTGTTAGCTGCATGGTTTACAGATATGCAGTTCAAGTTAAAAGGACAGGGTGCTTATAAGGTTATCATGTATATGCCCAACATCATTACAGCAGCAACAATCGCCGTATTGTTCTACAGCTTGTTTGATGTTCATGGTTCTTTGACAGAGATTTTGCGGCATTTGGGTCTGGCGGGAGACGAAGGTATCCTAACCAAGGGCTGGTGGTCACTGTTTATTATTGCATTTATCCAGTTCTGGATGTGGTATGGAAATACCATGATCGTATTGATCGCCGGTATCATGGGTATCAATCCTTCATTATATGAAGCAGCAATGGTTGATGGTGCTACACCCAGACAGCAGTTCTTCCAGATTACTGTTCCGTTGTTAAAACCTATCTTACAGTTTACAATGGTAACATCAGCAATCGGTGGTCTGCAGATGTATGATATCCCTCAGCTGTTCAACGAAGGTAAACCGCTTGTTAATGTAGCAGGTACAACTGTACAGTCTACAAGAACAATCGTTATGTTGATCAAGAGCTATATCAATGCTGGTCCTAGCCAGAACTATGGTAGAGCTTCCGCTTATTCTGTTGTTCTGTTTGTAATTACTTTAGCAGTAAGTATGATCTTCTATAAGCTTACATCTGAAAAGAATTAGGACGGGAGGTAGAATAAAATGGAAAAGAAAAAGAAAACTTCGGGTACAGTCATTTTCAGACATATCATTTGTATTATTCTGGTATTACTGGCTTTATTCCCGTTTTATGTATTGATTATCAACTCCACACTGGAGTCCAACGTTATCAAACAGGGTATTCATTTACTCCCCGGTTCTCGTTTCTTTGAGAACTACAAAAACTTAATGATCAAGACAAATGCAACATCTACTGTTAACTTATGGCAGGCAATGCGCAACAGTTTGATCGTAACAGTACCGACTACACTTCTTCAGGTATACTTTGCATCCCTGACAGCGTATGGTCTGACTGTATACCAGTTCAAGGGAAGAGATTTTGCATGGGCATTTATCTATGCAATTATGATGATCCCGACACAGGTATCTATCGTAGGTTTGATCAAAGTATGTTCTATTACTAATATGTATGGTACATTCTGGCCACTGATTTTACCTGCAATTGCTGCACCGACCACTGTTTACTTTATGAAACAGTATATGCAGTCCGGTCTTTCTATCGAAATTATTGAAGCTGCACGTATTGATGGTGCAGGTGAGTTTATGACATTCAACACGATTGCTTTACCTCTGTTAAAGCCCGCTATGGCTACACAGGCAATCTTCGCATTCGTTGCATCATGGAACAACCTGTATACTCCGTCAATCTTACTTGCAACCAGAACCGATACAAAGGCAACCATGCCGATGTTCATTGAAAGCTTAAAATCCAACGATAAAAAGCGTGACTTCGGTGAAATCTATGCAGGTCTGTTACTGACAGTTATTCCTTTGATCATTGCATATCTTGCATTATCAAAATACATCGTAGCCGGTGTTGCACTCGGTGGTGTAAAAGAGTAATTGTATTTCAGTTATCTGGATTTAATAAGAGATTAGAAACTCTCCGGTATCATGCCGGAGAGTTTTTTTGCGTATGATTAAAAGCATAGCCGACAGTTTGTGAAAAAACTGTTAACTATGCTTTTTTTATTGGCATTTGATTAAGGGGTGTATTATAATACAACATGTACATGTTTCGGATTTTTTTGAAAATCCAGGGAGGATAATCATGAAAAGATTAAAAAGTATATTATCGGTTAAGAGACTGAGTATCATTCTTGCAATGCAGATGCTTGTCATGGCAGTGCTGACAGGATGTGGAAAAGAAAGCACAGCAGCCAATCCCAAGGTCGAAGAAGCCAAGGATAAGGTTGTTATGACAATCGAAGATTTTGATGCAACCCAGCAGTTGTACAATCTGTATGTGATCCAGTATCTGTATACCAATAAAACAGAGCCTTTGTCACTGGACGAGGCAGGAGTTGCCGAGATTCAGGATTCCATTATTCAGGAAATGAAATCAGAGATCGTACAGTATCTGCTTGCGACCATGACAGATGGTGTGGAAGTGACAGACACGGCATTAGCTACATCTGAGGCAAGTGCTGCTTCTATGTATGACTACTTTGGCGAGAAGTTTTTAGCTGAATATGGTGTGGACTATGACTGCATCAAGGAGCTGTTCAACAGACAGGCTTATATTTCAGCCTTAAAGGACAAGGCAATCGCAGATATGCGTGAGACCTATACAGAGCAGTACACAGAAAAATATGGAGATTTAAACTTCCATTCCCTTTATTATGCATTGTTCCCGAGCATCCAGTATGACGGAGACGGCAACCCGGTCAAGGATGATGACGGCAATTACGTTGCTCTGACAGATGCAGAGATGAAGGAACAGCTTGCCAAGGCAACAGAGCTTATGAATCGCGCCAAAGCAGGAGAAAAGCTGGAAGACCTGGTGGAAGAATATGGTATCACAGCAAGCTCCGGAGAAGAAAAAAATTATGAGGGAGCTTACAGCGAAGAATTAAACAACGTGGTAGCTTCCCTATCTGAAAATGATATTTCTGATGTTGTGACGACAGATGCCGGTTATATGGTAGTACGTATGGACAAGGAAAATGATCAGGACTACAAGGATTATGCAATTCAGTCTGCAGCTAATCAGACAGCAGATAATTCATTCCCGAGTATGCAGTCCAACTGGCTGACAGCAGCCGGTGCCGATAAGATCGAGGCTGATCAGGACATTATCAATGAGCTTGACATCGTTGAGCTTGGAAAAGCTATGCAGAAAAAAGGCTTCTATTAAAATAGAACTGATGATAAATATTATGGTAGGAGAATGAAATAAGAATGAGAGATTTTAATGTAGAGGATCATCCGCGCAGCATACAATACCGCCTGATGCGGTTTATGGATACATTCGGAAATGTATTTTTTCTGAATATCTTTTTTGTGTTGTTCAGTATTCCGATTGTGACCATCGGCGCATCTATGACTGCGATGTACTCGGTTTGTTTAAAGCTTGTGGATAAAGAAGAGCCTCATCTTTGGAAAGCCTTTATACATGCGTTTAAGGCCAATTTCAAAAAGGCAACGATCACATGGTTATTACTGATTGCCGCATTTATCGTTTTATGGGGCGATAACATGCTGATCAATACGGTAGAAGGCGGTCTGGCAAGCTTTTATTCCTTTGTGAGCGTCGTAGAGATTGTACTGTTGGCATTGGTTATACCATTCTTATTTCCTTTTATTGCAAAGTTTGATAATTCCGTTGGCAACTATTTCAAAAACTCACTTTTAATGGCAATCAGCAATCTTGGAAGCTGGTTAAAGGTTGCCTTGATCTGGTTTGCACCGACCATACTCTCTCTGAGATATCCGGTTATTATTCTTAGCACCTGGTATATATGGCTGTTGTTTATGTTTGGACTGATGGCATACTGGAGTTCAAAGGTGATCCATCAGATGTTGGAAAAGACAACACAGACCAAGGAAAAAGAAGAAAAGAAGATCGAAGAGAAAAACGAAAAGCGTCGTCAGTTTTTAAATGTTCATGAAAGAGCAACTTCCTATGTCAATCCGGCTGAGGATGATGAGGAAGATAATATAGAAACTGATGCTGATGATAAAAACGAATAATATATTGATTTACAAATAAAAAGCCCTCCGGCATTGATATGTATCCAGAATTTTGGGTGCATATCACATAGGCCGGAGGGCTTTTTTGCTTACAATTATAAAATTTTCTTAAAATAAATGTCGAATTGTTTTTTTGCCGTCTAAAACATAGTAGAATAGGAATACATAATGAGGGTGGCTGTATGGAACATGTTACGGATAAATGAGACGTAATATGGAAAAGGTAATGATATAGGAGCATTTTTATGAATAAATATGAATTTGTTACAGAATTACAAAAATATCTGACCGGAAAGGTCTCAACATACAAGCTGCAGGATCTGACCCGCTACTATCAGGATTATATTGATACCGAGATCAAGAAGGGCAGAACAGAGGAAGAAGTCATAGCTTCACTGGGAGATCCCAGACTGCTTGCAAAGTCCATTGTGACCGCGCAGAGAAATGCGGACACCACATGGGAGGAAGAGCGCTCAGAGAGCTATGCCAATGAAATGGGACGGGATCAGGAAAAAAGGACACAGTTTATGTACAATGGAAAAGAGGTTCCCAAGTGGAAGCTCTGGCTGTGCGGCATTCTTGCAATCATTGCCATATTTGCAGTCTTTGCACTGGTCGGCAGAGTGCTGGGATTTGCATTCGTGCTGTTCTTCCGGTATGTATTCCCGCTCTTAATGCCGATTGCGGCTTTCTATCTGATATATGTTTTGTTTTTTGGGAAAAAGTGACAAATGAAAAATAGGTCATCAGGGGTGATGACCTATTTTACGGGGAGTATAAATATAAATCTCTTCTAGACAGAAATAAATTGGGGATTTGCTCTGTCTATGGCTAAATTATAATTCAAGTGAGCGATTTTTTCAATAGATTTTGTGTTTTTTCAAATTTTGTGTATTGTTTTGTGTTTTTTCAAATTTTGTGTATAAATTTTTTTTTGCCAGACATACTACTAATGTAATCGAAAGGAATTGGAGGATTTGATCATGGCAAAAAACGATTATAGTGAATCAAAGCAGTCAAAGCAGAGCTACAACTCATCTGAGTCTAAAAATTCTACTCAGAATAACAGCCAGAACAAGGATGAGCAGAACAAAGCTTCTGACGCAAAAAACAGCAAAAACGAAGCAGATAACAAATATTAATTTTGCCGTCTGCACGCATGGCCCGCAAAGGTGTGGGCTGTGTTACATAAGCACATCAAAATTCAATTCTTAATTGACATCAAAGTTCTTTCTATTTAATATAATCTTATGAGAAAAATGGAGTTGATCGTTCCATGCCACTTCGGTTTGGAATCAGTATTAAAAAAAGAAATTATCGATCTGGGATATGATATTACCAAGGTAGAAGATGGCCGTGTGACCTTCCTCGGGGATGAGGATGCAGTCTGCAGAGCCAATATTTTTCTGCGTACCGCAGAGCGCGTGCTCATAAAGGTCGGCAGCTTTCATGCAGAGACCTTTGATGAATTGTTTGAAAATACCAAAGCGCTTCCGTGGTCTGAATTTATCCCCAAGGATGGTAAGTTTTGGGTAACCAAAGCTTCCAGTGTCAAATCCAAGCTGTTCAGCCCGTCCGATATCCAGTCTATCATGAAAAAAGCAATGGTAAGGAGCCTGCAGGAGACATATGGTATCAGCTGGTTTGAAGAGGATGGGGAAAGTTTCCCGGTGAGAGTGTTTATTTACAAGGATGAGGTTACGGTATCTCTGGATACGACAGGGGATTCCTTACATAAAAGAGGTTACCGCAAGCTGACAGCCAAGGCTCCGATCGCGGAGAATCTGGCGGCTGCGCTGATCATGCTTACCCCATGGAAAAAAGATCGGATCTTAGTGGATCCGTTTTGCGGCAGCGGTACATTTCCGATCGAAGCGGCAATGATGGCAGCCAATATTGCGCCGGGGATGAACCGGAGCTTCCGTGCTTTTGACTGGAAGCATCTGATCCCGGCTAAGATGTGGTATGACTGCGTTGATGAGGCGCGGGAAGAGATTGATATGCACATTGCCACAGATATTCAGAGCTATGACATTGATCCGGAAATGACAAAGATCGCAAGAGCCAATGCAAGGCTTGCGGGTGTTGAGGAGCTGATCCATTTTCAGACCAGACCTCTGGATGCTCTGAGCCATTCCGGCAAATACGGCTTTATCATTACCAACCCGCCGTATGGAGAGCGGCTTGAAGAGAAAAAGGCTCTTCCGGCTCTGTACAAGACTTTGGGAGAGAAGTACCGTGAGCTTGAGACCTGGTCCATGTATCTGATCACTTCTTATGAAGATGCACAAAAGGACATCGGTCAGAAGGCAGACAAAAACAGAAAGCTTTACAACGGAATGCTCAAGACCTATTTTTACCAGTATATGGGGCCGAAACCGCCCCGGAGAGACAATCATGAGAGATAGAAGTTACCGGGTATTACTTAGTATTTCATTTGCGTTTCTGGTATTTATGGCAGCTACATCGATCTGTGTGAGACAGTCCTCAGCTGATGCAAAAAAAGGTAGAGAGACGCAGGATGAAAAAGAGCCGCAGCAGGTGCAGAATACTTCTTTTCAGTGGTATTATGAGCAGGGAAAGCTGGTGGCAGGAGATATCGAGGAAGCCAATGCTAACCATGCCGACTGCTTTATACAGGTTGATTATAAAATCAACGAAGAAGATATTGTCGCATGGGCTGACATATACTATAATAATGATTATGTTTTGCCAGACTATGACAGTCTGAGCTTTGCAAAGGATATGGAAAGGGATTTCCATATCTATTTTCAGACAGACAGGGTCAAGGTCTTAAAGAGTGATGATGCACCGCTTTCAGATGCCATGGAGCCTGCCATCCGGATTGAATGCAATATTCCGGATGACAAAGAAATGGAGAGCTTCCTTGAGCAATATCTGCGACAAATTTTTGCAAAAGAGAATGAGGAATTATGATAGAGATTTTATTTGCTACATCCAATGCCGGAAAGGCAAAAGAGGTTCAGGCCATGTTTTCAGACCTTGATGTGGATGTCAAGACGCTCCGTGAAGAGGGAATTGATGTCGAAATCGAAGAAAACGGCCAGACCTTTGCAGAAAATGCACTGATCAAGGCAAAGGCGATCGCCGGAATGACAGACAAGATCGTCCTTGCAGATGATTCCGGACTGGTGGTTGATTATCTAAACGGTGAGCCCGGAATTTATTCAGCCAGATATCTGGGGGAGGATACTTCCTATGATATCAAAAACGCCAAGATTCTGGAGCGTATGGAAGGTGTGCCGGACGATCAGCGTACCGCACGTTTTGTATGCGCAATGGCAGCCATTATGCCGGATGGTGAGGTTATATGCACAGAGGGCATCATGGAAGGCCTGATAGGCTATGAGATGAAGGGAACCAATGGCTTTGGTTATGACCCGATTTTTTATCTGCCCGAATATGGCATGACAAGTTCTGAGATTACTCCCGAGAAAAAGAATGAGATCAGCCATCGGGGTAAGGCTTTACGCAAGATGCAGGACGAACTCAAAAAAAGAATATAAGGATGACACAGCCGGATGAAGATTTTAATCGTGAGCGATACCCACAGACAAAACGAGAATTACTTTACCGTTATAAAAAGGGTTGGCAAAGTTGATATGGTTATCCACTGCGGGGATGCAGAAGGAAGCGAATATGCGCTGCAGAAAGCGGCGGGATGTCCGCTCTATATTGTGTCGGGCAACAATGATTTTTTTTCCAACCTTTCCAAGGAGCTGGAGCTTGAAATAGAGGGCAAAAAGGTCCTTGTGACGCATGGACATTATTATTATGTGAGCAATGGTATTGAGCGCCTGAAGGAGGAGGGACTTTCCAGACATTATGATATTGTGATGTTTGGACATACGCACAGGCCGCTTATCAAATATCAGGACGGTCTGACGATGATCAATCCGGGAAGTCTCAGTTATCCGCGTCAGGAGGGGAAGAGACCTTCCTATATTCTCTTAGAGATTGATGATAAGGGTGAATTTGTATATCATCTGGAATATTTGTAGGGATAAGGAAAGAAATTTGAGTTTTTCGCAATTTTATCCGGGAAAATAGTTGACATTTATTTTTTTCTATAATATAATCATTTTTGCGCGTGGCGAGAATAAGATGCACGCCCAAGCCTAACGGGGTGTGGCTCAGCTTGGCTAGAGCGCCTGGTTTGGGACCAGGAGGTCGCAGGTTCGAATCCTGTCACCCCGATCCTTAATTAAATATTCGAGCGTATTTTTACATTACGCGGGTGTAGTTCAATGGTAGAACACCAGCCTTCCAAGCTGGATACGTGGGTTCGATTCCCATCACCCGCTTCGTGTGTCCGTAGCTCAGCTGGATAGAGCAACGGCCTTCTAAGCCGTGGGTCGGGGGTTCGAATCCCTTCGGGCACATTAGGAGTGCAATCTCCAAGTGATAAATGGTGGGTATAGCGCAGTTGGTTAGCGCGCCAGATTGTGGCTCTGGAGGCCCAGGGTTCGAATCCCTGTATCCACCTTTTTTCTTATCATTGGGCTATCGCCAAGCGGTAAGGCACAGGACTTTGACTCCTGCATTCACCAGTTCGAATCTGGTTAGCCCAGTTATTATGGGCCATTAGCTCAGGTGGTAGAGCACTTGACTTTTAATCAAGTTGTCCGGGGTTCGAGTCCCCGATGGCTCACTGAATTTTAGAATATCGAAGGTATTGAGCGATCAGTATTTTCGGTATTTTTTAATGAATAGAGATATGCGGGTATGGCGGAATTGGCAGACGCGCTAGATTTAGGTTCTAGTGGGAGACCGTGCAGGTTCAAGTCCTGTTACCCGCAGGATAGAGTCCTATATAAATCGTGAGGTTTGTATAGGACTCTTTTTTTAACTAACAGGAAAGCCATGGTGATCGCGGAGGTTTCTTTTATTGAAAAATGAATAAAAATAGGCATTTTGTACATTTTGACAGTATATTATGTACACTTTGGAACCGTATTGACGATAGACAATAAACGGCTTTTTTGGTACAATTTACAAGGAATTTAATGTGACATTTTATGGGAGGAACTTGAAATGACATTAGAAAGAGAAATTATCGAATCAAAAATGGAAGAACAGTTTCAGGAGATATTAAAGGTTCGTTTTGATAAAACAATAGAGGAATGTACAGATAAAGAATTGTACTACGGTCTGTTACAGCTGACAAAAGGACTGGCAGATGCAACAGAGCCGATCGCAGGAGACAAAAAGGTATATTATATTTCAGCTGAATTTCTGATCGGTAAATTGTTATCCAACAATCTGATCAATCTCGGTGTATATGACAAGCTGGATGAGATCTTCAAAAAGCACGGCAAAAGCCTGTCTGCGATTGAAGAACAGGAGCCGGAGCCTTCTCTTGGTAACGGTGGTCTTGGACGTCTGGCAGCATGCTTTTTGGATTCAATCGCAACGCTCGGACTTCCCGGCGACGGTATCGGCTTAAATTATCATTTCGGTCTGTTCAAGCAGGTTTTCAAAAACAGAAAACAGACTGCTGAAAAAAATGACTGGATCGAGCATGATTCATGGCTTCGTGATACCGATATCAGCTTTGAAGTTCCGTTTGGCAATCTGACAGTCAAATCCAAACTGTATGATATTGATGTCATCGGATACAATCACGGCATCAACAAGCTGCATTTATTTGATATTGAGAGTGTGGATGAAAGCATTGTCAAAGAGGGTATTGATTTTGACAAAGAAGATATTGCCAAAAACCTGACACTGTTTTTATATCCCGATGATTCAGATGAGGCCGGCAATCTTTTGCGTATTTACCAGCAGTATTTCATGGTAAGCAATGCCGCACAGCTGATCTTAAAAGAGTTAAAGGACAAAAAAGTAGACTTAAGAAGGATGTACGATCACGCAGTCATCCAGATCAATGATACACATCCGACTATGGTCATTTTAGAGCTTATCCGTATTCTGACCGAGGAAAAAGCATTTTCCATGGATGAGGCGATTGAGGTTGTCAGCAAGACCTGTGCATACACCAATCACACCATTCTTGCAGAAGCTTTGGAGAAATGGCCGCTTGCTTATCTGGAAAAGGTTGTACCGCAGCTTGTGCCGATCATCAAAGAGCTTGATAAACGTGTTGCTGCAAAATATGATGATGAAAAAGTACAGATCATTGATAAGGATGGCAGAGTACACATGGCTCATATCGACATCCATTTCGGCTTTTCCGTAAATGGTGTTGCAGCTATTCATACAGAGATTTTAAAAGAAACAGAGTTAAATCATTTTTACAAGATTTATCCTGAAAAATTCAACAACAAGACCAATGGTATCACATTCCGCAGATGGCTGCTTTCCTGCAACAGACCGCTTACCAGACTGTTGTCAGACACGATCGGTGATGGATTTAAAAAGGATGCATCCGAGCTTGAAAAACTGCTTTCCAAGATCAATGATGCCAGCGTATTAAATCAGATTGATGATATCAAAAAACAAAAGAAGAAAGAGCTTGCAGACTATGTCAAGGAAGTAGAGGGTGTGACATTAAATACCAATTCCATCTTTGATATCCAGATCAAGCGACTTCATGAGTACAAACGCCAGCAGATGAATGCACTTTATATCATTCACAAATATCTGGAGATCAAGAGCGGCAAAAAGCCGTCTACACCGATCACCTTTATCTTTGGTGCCAAGGCTGCTCCGGCATATGTCATTGCACAGGACATTATCCATCTGATCCTGTGTCTGCAGGAAATCGTCAACAACGATCCCGATGTATCGCCTTATATGCAGGTACTCATGGTAGAAAATTACAATGTAAGCTATGCTGAAAAATTAATTCCGGCCTGCGATATTTCTGAACAGATTTCGTTAGCATCCAAGGAAGCCTCCGGTACCGGCAACATGAAGTTTATGTTAAACGGTGCAGTTACACTCGGAACCTCCGATGGAGCCAATGTGGAGATCCACGAGCTGGTCGGCGATGACAATATTTATATTTTTGGTGAAAAATCCGAGCAGGTTATCCAGCATTATGAAAAAGCAGATTATGTGTCAAAGAAGTTTTATGACAATGAGATACGGTACTGGCTGTCGGCGACAAGGAAAATCTGGAAAGATTGTACAATGAGTTACTTAACAAAGACTGGTTTATGACGCTGCTTGATTTGAGAGATTATATCGTGACCAAGGACCGGATGTTTGCGGATTATCTGGATCGTGAAAAATGGAAGAAGATGATGCTTACCAATATTGCCAAGGCCGGCTTCTTCTCATCTGACCGTACGATTGCAGAATACAATCGTGACATCTGGAAGATGATACCTTCTTTCAATGAAGAGATTGGTAAATAATTGCACGTGGATTGTGTATGATAGTCTGGTAAATGCTGCCGGTATGGGCAGCGATTGCCGGACGGAGCAGATAAATAAGGTGGGAATGCTATGAGAAAATGCGGTGTTTTGTGTCCGATATTCAGAAAAGTGCATATGATTTTGTGGATTTGTTGAAAAAAGCGAGACAGAGCTACTGGCAGATTTTGCCGCTCGGACAGACCGGATATGGCGATTCGCCCTATCAGTCATTTTCAACCTTTGCGGGCAATCCTTATTTTATCGATCTGGATATGCTGCGTACGGAAGGGCTTTTATCACTCACAGAATGTGAAGAGGTGGAGGACTGCGACAATCCGGCATATATTGACTATGAAAAAATGTACAACAGCCGATACCGGGTACTTCGGATGGCGTTTGCGCGCTTTGATGAAAAGAGTGCCAAAAAGTACGATAAGTTTGAAAAAAACAATGCCGCATGGCTTGATGACTATGCTCTTTACATGTCATGCAAGGCGCATTTTGACCAGAAACCGTGGACGGAGTGGGATGAGGATATCCGGCTCCGCAAAAAGAAAGCCTTGAAAAAATATCGTGAAGAGCTTGCAGAGGAAATCCGTTTCTGGAAGTTTTTGCAGTATTATTTTTTGAGACAATGGAAAAAATTAAAGAAATATGCCAATAAAAATGGCATTGAGATCATCGGTGATATTCCGATCTATGTAGCTTTTGACAGTGCTGATACCTGGGCCAATCCCGAATTGTTCCAGTTAGATGCAAATGGATATCCGGTTGCTGTGGCAGGTTGCCCGCCGGATGTATTTAGTGCGACCGGACAGCTTTGGGGCAATCCTTTATATGACTGGGCGTATCACAAGCATACTGATTTTGCATGGTGGATGCAGCGTATTGCACACTGCTACCGGTTATATGATGTGGTAAGGATCGATCATTTCAGAGGCTTTGAAGCTTATTATGCGATCCCCTGCGGTGATCCGACGGCTGAGTACGGACACTGGGAAAAAGGACCGGGCTACGCTTTGTTTGCACGTATGAAAGAGGTGCTTGGAGAGCGCAAGGTGATCGCCGAAGATCTGGGCTTTTTGACAGAAGAGGTTCATGAGCTTGTCAGAAGAACGGGCTATCCCGGTATGAAGATCATCGAATTTGCCTTTTCCGATTATCATGACAATGATTATCTACCTCACAATTATGTTAAAAACTGTATTGTGTATACAGGAACCCATGATAATGAAACGCTGGAAGGTTATATCCACAACCTGTCCAAAAAGGATCTGCAGTTTGTTAAGGAATACTGTGACTGCAATTCCGAAAAGAAGCTTTCAAAGGCGCTTATCCGGATTGCCCTGATGAGTGCTGCGGATACAGCCATTATCCCCATCCAGGATTACCTGGGGCTGGGGAATGAGGCACGTATCAACGAGCCCTCAACGCTTGGCGATAACTGGAAGTGGAGACTTGTGGACGGACAGTTTACAGAAGAGACTGCCAGAGAAATGGCAGCACTTGCCAAGATCAGCTTCCGGGCTTTAAAGAAAGTGAAGAAGAAAAAGTAAAAGTAAAATAAAAGCTTAGGTTAAGGTAAACTTAGCGTCGCCTTGACTCATGTTGGAATTGTGATAGGCCTTGTTGCTTGTGACATCCTCCAAAAACCAGTCTGGTGCGATAAATGCATTGGCAAGCTCGATCGAAGGAAATTCCACCTCAGCCATGATAAGGCCGCTTGGAACTTCAAAGATGTCCAGTTCAATTTTTAAATGTAACGAATCCGGTATGGAATCCATGCCGGATTTTTTTAATACAGCCATGTCAAATTCCGGATCGGTAAGAGGAATAACATAACGGGATTTTTTGATGATCAGACCGTCGGATTTGGCTACCAGATGCTCATAACCTTCCTTTGTCAATGGCAGATTGGCCTCTTCCCTTGCCAACAGACCTTTTCCTTTATATGTCAGATAATATTTGTCGTTTTCTTTTCTTACACGGACAACCGGATCGGTGCAGAGATAGCCCTGTTCAAGCTGTAGGCAGGTGTAGCTTTCTAAATCTTTGGGTAGTTGACGGATTGTGAATTTGCGTTCGATTTCCATGGGACTCCTTTTTGGTGACGCGTTTTTGTGTGGTGTCTGGTCAAAAGTGCTTTTTTTTAAGATGGCATTTTGATTGAGGGATGTGTCCTACGCGTCTGGTTATTTTTTCTATAATCATAATATATAAGATGAGGGCCGGTGTAAATAGTCTGGCGGAATAAAGTCGTTGGGGATAGGAGGATATCAAAAACCATCGAATCTACAGTAGCAAACTGCGCCTTTCTGTGCTAGACTTAACGCATATAGAACTGGCGACAAAAGAGGATCAGCTTTATCATATAGACTACTGGGCTTCGCTCTTTAAAGCCACAACATGGGAGGAGATCAAGATGCTTGCACAAAAAGACGGAATGATAAAAGAAGCAACCGATACGATTATTCAGCTTACGCAGGACGAACAGATCCGCCAGCGTTGTGAGGCCAGAGCTGATTATTTGTTTTGGCAGAAGGTTGAAGAGAATTATAAGAAAAAGCTGGAAGAGACCAATAAACAGCTGATGGAAGATAATAAGCAGTTGACAGATGAAAAACAACAACTGCTTGCATCCAACGAAGAAAAAGATGCTCTGATCGCCGAGCTGAAAAAGCAACTCCAGCAGGCTGTGCAGCAAGGTTAATACATTTCAGATATCAAGAATCAATTACAAATAAAAAGAAAAGAGGATACATCATGGCAAAATTAGGAATATTTTTAGCAACCGGATTTGAAGAATGTGAGGCATTAAATGTAGTGGATGTCTGCAGAAGAGCAGGGCTTTCCATTGATACAATTTCAATTACAGACGATAAGACGGTCGTTAGTTCGCATCAGGTGCCGGTTGTGGCTGATCTGACGCTTCGTGAGGTCGATTTTGATGCATTGGATATGATCATTTTACCGGGTGGTATGCCGGGCACCAAAAATCTGGAGGCATGTGAGCCTTTGATGCAGCAGCTGGATCGTTTTTATGAGGAGAAAAAATGCATCAGCGCGATCTGTGCAGCGCCGAGTATTTTTGGACACAGAGGCTATTTAAAGGGCAGAGAGGCTATTTCCTATCCCGGTTTTGAAAGTCATCTGGAAGGTGCCAAAATCGTAAAGGAACCGGTTGTTGTTTCTGACTTTATTACAACATCCAGAGGTCTTGGAACGGCACTTGATTTTGGATTTGCGATCGTGGCCAGATATTGTGGAGAGGAAAAGGCCAAAGAAATAGCAGAGGCCATTGTATATTAATCAATCAAAAAGCCCGGAAATGATTTCCGGGCTTTTCGTGTCTTTCGACAGGATCAGGATGAAATTACTTCATCTGCTCTTCCTGCTTTTTGATCATTCTTTTTACCATTTCGCCACCGACAGATCCGGCTTCACGAGATGTTAAGTCGCCATTGTAACCCTCTTTTAAGTTTACACCGAGTTCGCTTGCAACTTCTGTTTTGAAACGATCCATAGCAGATTTAGCTTCTTTTTTGCTTGTGCTATTGTTACTTGATGCCATAGCTTTTTACCTCCATATATGATATATATTCTTAAGATAAGATCCACACTTACCTTAAGAATATATACCATTCTTTTGGTTATGTGTTTCAACTTATCTTGACATTAGTATTGGCATCAAGATAAAATTTATGAATGGAATTTTAAGGAAAAAAGGAGTTTTCATGAAATATTATTTTGCGCCCTTTGAAGGCATTTCATGGTATTTATATAGAAATCTTGCTGCAAAGCATTTTGAGGCGGCAGACGTTTATGTGACGCCGTTTATTGCACCAAATCAGATGCGCAGCATCCGCGAAACTGATAAAAGAGATATTCTGCCGGAGCACAATCAGGATCTGCATGTCATTCCGCAGCTCATTGGAAACAGGGCGGATGAACTGATCGATACGGCCAATCAGATTTATGATATGGGCTATGATGAGATCAATCTCAATTTTGGCTGTCCTTCCGGAACGGTTGTTGCCAAAAAGAAAGGTGCCGGAATATTAAGAGACACTTATTTTATGGAGAAATTTTTATATGAAGTATTTGAAGGCTTATCCGATCATATGAAAATTTCCATAAAAACCAGGATTGGTGTTGAGGATGCTTCTGAATGGGAAGAGATTCTTTCCGTTTTTAATCAGTTTAAGCTCTCAGAACTGATCGTGCATGCGAGGGTGCGCAAGGATTTTTATAAAGGTGTTCCTGACTGGGAAGCTTTTTCTTATGCTATGCAAAACAGTACCAATCCGCTTTGTTACAATGGAGATATTTTTACGGTAGCCGATTATGAAAGGCTGTGTGAGCATTTTCCCGATTTACAGGCAGTCATGCTTGGCCGCGGAATGCTTGCCAATCCGGCATTGTTAGAAGAGATTAAGGGACATGGAAGCCTTGATAAAAAACGTCTGAGAGCCTTTCATGATGAAATGTTTTCCATGTACCAAAACAATCTGCATGGAGATATTACCGTGCTTCACAAAATGAAAGAAATCTGGCGCTACTGGGCAATGTCTTTGGATAAAGGGGATGTTTATTTTAAATCGATTGGAAAATGTAAGAGCCTTTTAGAATATAAAGCGGTTGTAAATGCCTTGTTTGCAGAGTGTAACATCAAAAACCACCCTAAAAGGGTGGTGTGCGTGCCGGAATGAAATGGTATTATAATGGCATGTGTAATAGGTTTCGTAAATATAAACCACAGGAAAATTCCATTCAATCATGATATGAATTTTCTTGTGGTTTTTTGTTGGTGTTATATCAAGCTGTATTATTTATATGGTGCCAGCATATCGTCTATCTCATCTAATATGTATTGCAGAGATCCCGCATTTTCCCTGTCTGTTTCCATATTTTTTAAATAA
The DNA here is from genome assembly GCA_900317505.1 of uncultured Lachnospiraceae bacterium. Lineage (GTDB taxonomy): Bacteria > Bacillota > Clostridia > Lachnospirales > Lachnospiraceae > UBA2882. The sequence goes on from ONHB01000018.1 coordinate 71,751, forward strand.
ACATCTGCGTGCCGGCCGGAAGGATCGGCATAATAGCAGGAGGCACTGTGCCAGTAATCGGAAGCAGCATAGACTTCCTGATATTCGGCGCCATCGACACCATCGGCCTGATTCCTGACGCTGTATTCGTAGGCTCTGCCATATTCATGATAGTCCAGCGCATTGAGAAGCGTGCTCGGAGGAAAGGTGTAGGGTGTGGCAATATCCGCATATTTTAAAATAAAGTTCACTGCCAGAATGACAATGGTAATGCTGAGTATAATATAAGGGATTAAAAATTTCTTGGGAATAGATGTTTTTTTATTGTTCATCGCCTAGTCCCTCGCTTTCATATACTTCTTCTAACATCAGGATCTGTTTGGTCTTGGAGGT
>ONHB01000018.1:72200-74617 GCA_900317505.1 uncultured Lachnospiraceae bacterium
ATCTGCTGGTAGCTGTCCATGTGTTTTTGTTCAAAAACTTCCGGGTGGTCATAGGATAAATAAGGATCCTGATTCATAACCTGTTCGTAAAGCTTGGATAGCTGATCGTATGCTTCCACTGCATATTCCACCCGCTGTAAGTGGTTTTCATCTGTGTAATAATCCGGACCATAATCTTTTATGGTAAAAAACGGAAGATTGTTGGTAAAGGATTCATAGGATGCACAGAAACGGTATAACACATTGTATTCTGCTAAATAGGTGTCATCACCATAATACAGATTGTTTTCGGAATAATAATAGTAGAGGCGTTCAAATTCGCCATCCGTTTCAAACTGATCCAGTACCTTTGCATGTTGGGAAGCGTGCCGTTCGACGCTTTTTTTGTTAAAAAAGTGATAGATGCTGTAGTTTGAAGATATGCCAACCAGCAATAACAGATTGATGGCGATCAGGACGCAGAGCACTGTAATGTAGGAAGCTTTTTTGCTGAAGCGCTTGTTTTCTTCCACGACATCATCACGCACGTACTGAAATTCCTGCTGGAAGCGGTTCATATCGCTGCGGTGCTGTTCAAACTGTCTTTTCTGCATGCCGCAGTGCGGACATACCGGCGATTCAATATCAATATTGGCGCCGCAAAATTCACATTTCATTGATCAAATCTCCTCTGTTTTAATGTAGTAGGGTTATTTTCCTTTGTAATGCTTTTTGATATATTTTTCACATTGCGAATAGCTCGGGTAGTGGTAGTCCGGATCAAGGGTCTCAGATTTTAATGTCTCGATATCTGCCTCGCTGAGCTTCATATGGTCTGTTAAAAAGGTATGGGCCTCGGATTTCCACTGCTGTATCTGCTCGGTCTCTTCGTCGGTCAGGTCAATGGCTGCTTCCAGATCGACGGATTCGAGACTGAGAATGTCATACAGGGTCAGCGTCTTGTAGACGAGCTTTTCATCGTCAAAATACGGGGTATCGATCTGGAAATTATAGTAGTGGTTGTAGATATTGATAAAATCCAGATGATCCCATTCATAAGGATAGTAGCCATCATCATTGACGTGCTCATCTAAAAATGTCAATATTTCGTCATATTGACCGGCATCATAGAGTTCATCAAGCTGTGAGTAATATTCCCTTTTCCATTGCATATTGGCATGATATGCTTCGTTGTCCTTTTTGGCGGAAATTTTGGCATATGTCACCATCAGTATGATAGCGACAGCAGCCACAATACCAAGAGCAATAAAAATGGTTAAAAAAATCCTGGTACCTTTTTTAATGCCGGATGTGTAGGATTCTTCTGAATCATCACCCATTTCTGCCATTTCATGATTGAGATCGTGCAGGTGGTCAAAATATTGACGCTCCGCACCGGAATAATTGAGCGCACCACAATAAGGACACTGGGGAAGCAGCTCATCAAAATCTGCACCGCATTGACTGCATTTCATGGATTGTTACCTCGTGCTAACTATTTATTAAAAATCTGCCATTAAGGCATCTGTATATTATCTTTTTTAAGTGTATCAAAACCATATATAAAAATCCAGAGGAAATAGTGCATTTCACAAATCTTTGTGATAGAATGACAGGGAAAAAAGATTATCCAGAGGATACGTTCCGATGGAATATCAGGAGGAAAGAAAGATGAAGAAAAAAGTATTATCATTGCTTCTTGCAATGACCATGTCCGTATCACTTCTCTGCGGATGCGCTCAAAGTAATGATGCGCAGAAGACAGCAGATGACGCGAACGAAAGCACACAGGAAATTGTGGCAGATGAAACAGTCAGTGAAGCTGACAGCACAGAGGTATCCGAAGATACCGTTGCAGACAGTACAGCGGATGGTGTGACGATCCATGTAGCATCATTGAAGGGACCGACTTCCATTGGTCTTGTCAAATTGTGGCAGGATGCCAAAGGCAATACGGCAAGTGCCAGCTATGAATTTAATATGTATACGGCAGCAGATGAGATCCTGCCCCTTGTGATGAAGGGTGATGTGGATATCGCCTTAGTACCTGCCAATGTGGCTGCCAACCTGTACCAGAAGAGCGAGGCTGCCATTTCTGTTATTGATATCAATACACTCGGTGTACTTTATATGGTTTCCGGGGACAGCAGCGTAGACAGTGTGGAAGCACTTGCCGGCAAGACGGTTTATCTGACCGGAAAAGGCACAACACCGGATCTGGCATTGCAGCATCTGCTTGATGACCATGATATGACAACCGATGATGTGACACTGGAATACAAATCCGAGGCAACCGAGGTTGCAGCAGCGCTTTCCGAAAATTCGGATGCAGTCGGACTTTTGCCGATGCCGTTTGTCATTGCTGCCTGCGCACAAAATGACAAGCTTTCCATCGTACTCGATGTCAATGCCGAATGGGAAAAAGCAAACGACGGACA
>ONHB01000025.1 GCA_900317505.1 uncultured Lachnospiraceae bacterium
TTGCAAGCGGCATAATTGACTGAACATTGACAATTGAATAGCTGCCAGGTATTGAATTTTCCAGGTGCATAGCTAAAACTTATGTGCGAAGTTTGAGTAGTTTTATTTATTTTGACATGCCGATTTTGCTTGATTTGCGTTAGCTTTCCTCCGGCCCCGGCATCCTTTTTCTTCGATTTTGCTTTTTAACATGTCATTTGCACTTGAAGCTTGCCGACTTTATCCCAGCCCCGGCATCCTTTTTCTTCGATTTTGCTTTTTAACATGTCATTTGTACCTTGAGCTTGCTGACTTTATCCCGACCTCGGCATTCCTTTTTCTCAATTTCACTTTTTAGCATGTCATTTACGCTTATGTTGCAAATTTTTCAAAATATCAAAGATTAACAAATGAATAATGTCCCAGATTAAAAATTATTAAGAAGAATGCTGTTGAAGAAAACAACTTTGAAGAAAATGCTACAAAAGATAACCCCTATAAAGAAATTGATATATCCATATTGGTGAGGCATAACTGTGATAATAAAGATTTGTTTGAATACATATAAACATATTTAGATGTATTAATCATAAATGAACATATATGATCATGTAGATGCAATCATCAGAAGCAGACTTGTATAAATGAGACTTCACACATAACAAAAAAGATAGCAGAAACCGCAAACGCGGCTTCTGCCATCAACTATATCATAATACTACACAAAATAAAACTACATTTTATATCTCTAAAATCACTAGAGACCCGAAATCATTAAGTGAAATTGGCAGCCAAACGTACTAACTGAACTCAGTAACCGGATCTCCACCAACATCATCCACTGAACTCAGCACTAATATCATCAAAATCCCAGTCAATTCCTAACTGAAGCCCTCGTCAAATCCTTCATCATAATCTCTCAGAATTTATGAACTACCAGTCTGCCCTATCTATTTTGGCTGAATCTGTGCATGCAGCTCCTGAAGGGATTTCACCTGACTGCCGCCATGTTCTTTCAGGGTCTTGATACCACTGATGGTAGCCTTTGCAGCTGCCATGGTTGTCATGTACGGGATCTTTTTCTTGATCGCATTTTTGCGAAGATAGCTGTCATCCCATCCGCTTGCTCCACCATCGGGTGTATTGACGATCATATCAATCTTTCCGTTGGTGATCAGATCAAGAATATTCGGCCGGCCTTCCTGAAGCTTTAAGGCTACCTCACACGGAATGCCTGCTTCATCCAGCAGTGCTTTTGTACCTTTGGATGCCAGAATCTTGAAACCTGCTTCATTAAAATCTTTTGCAAGTGCGACAACTTCATCTTTGTCTTTATCATTTACGGAAATCAGTACAGTTCCTTCCATCGGAAGTCTGGTCTGTGTTGCTTCCTGTGCTTTGACAAATGCTTCTCCCCAGTATTCGGATAAGCCGAGAACTTCACCGGTAGATCTCATTTCCGGTCCAAGAACCGGGTCAACTTCCGGGAACATATTGAACGGGAATACTGCTTCTTTTACTCCGTAGTAAGGAATATTCTGCTCTCTTAATCCCGGAACCGGAGAAGGTCTTCCGGTCAGATCGCGTGTCATGATCTCGGTTGCAAGAGGTACCATACGGATATTGCATACCTTGGATACCAGCGGCACGGTACGGGATGCACGGGGATTGGCTTCCAGTACATATACCTTGCCGTTTTCAATCGCATACTGCATGTTCATCAAGCCTTCTACATGCATTTCTTCTGCAATTTTTCTGGTATATTCTTTGATCGTGGCAACATTTTCATCACTTAAATGTCGGGATGGAATAATACATGCAGAGTCTCCGGAGTGAACACCTGCCAACTCGATATGCTCCATAACAGCCGGAACAAATGCATGTGTACCATCGCTGATAGCATCTGCTTCACATTCGGTTGCATGCATCAGGAAACGGTCGATCAAAATCGGACGATCCGGTGTCACACCAACGGCTGCATTCATATATCCAACCATGCTTTCTGCATCGTGTACAACTTCCATTCCACGTCCGCCCAATACATAAGAAGGACGAACCATAACCGGATAACCGATCTTTTCTGCGATCTGCAGTGCATCATCAACGGTAACTGCCATACCTGATTCGGGCATCGGAATTTCCAGTTTATCCATCATGGCACGGAACTGGTCACGATCTTCTGCAAGGTCGATAACTGCAGGTGAAGTACCAAGGATACGCACACCGTTTTTCTCAAGGTCACTTGCCAGATTTAAGGGGGTCTGTCCGCCAAACTGGGCAATGACACCTACAGGCTGCTCTTTCTTGTAAATGCTTAAAACATCCTCTAAGGTCAGTGGTTCAAAATAAAGTTTATCGGATGTATCATAATCGGTAGATACTGTCTCAGGATTGCAGTTGACAATGATTGTTTCGAAACCAAGCTTTTTGAGTGCTAAGGATGCATGTACACAGCAATAGTCAAATTCAATACCCTGTCCGATACGGTTGGGACCGCCACCTAAGATCATGATCTTTTGTTTGCCGTCGCTAACCGGATTTTTATCTGTTCCATTATAGGTAGAATAGTAGTATGCATTGTCTTTTGTACCACTTACATGCACGCCTTCCCAGTTTTCTTCCATGCCAAGCTCAATCCGGCGGTTGCGGATATCAGCTTCGGGAACCTGTAATATCTGTCCCAGATATTTATCGGAAAATCCATCTTTTTTAGCCTGGATCAATGCATCATCAGCAGGTACACTTCCTGCATTTTTAACAAGGGCTTCTTCTTCATCCACCAGTTCCTTGATCTGCTCTAAGAAATAAGCCTTGATCTTGGTCAGCTCATGGATTTCTTCTACAGTTGCGCCCTTTCTCATTGCTTCATAAATCAGGAAATAACGGTTACTGTTGGGGAATACCAGTCTTTTTAACAGTTCGTCCTTGGAAAGTGAATCAAAGTCTTTGGCATGGCCAAGTCCGTATCTTCCGTTTTCAAGGCTTCGGATTGCTTTCTGGAATGCTTCTTTGAAGTTTTTACCAATACTCATAACTTCGCCGACGGCACGCATCTGTGTGCCAAGCTTGTCCTCTACACCTTTGAATTTTTCAAATGCCCAGCGTGCAAACTTGATAACAACATAGTCTCCATCCGGAACATATTTATCTAAAGAACCATATTTACCACAAGGGATATCTGCCAGTGTCAGGCCGGTTGCGAGCTTTGCGGAAACAAGTGCGATCGGGAAACCGGTTGCCTTGGATGCAAGTGCTGACGAACGGGATGTACGGGGGTTGATCTCAATGATAATGTCACGATCTGTTTTGGGATCGTGCGCCCACTGTACATTGGTACCGCCGATAACCTGAATGGCTTCAACAATTTTATAAGATTTTTCCTGAAGTCGCTTCTGAACTTCTTCAGAAATCGTAAGCATCGGTGCTGAACAGAAGGAATCACCGGTATGAACACCCATGGGATCAATATTTTCAATGAAGCAGACGGTGATCATCTTGCCTGTTTTGTCACGGACAACCTCAAGCTCCAGCTCCTCCCAGCCGATCACACACTCTTCCACCAGTACCTGACCAACCAGACTTGCCTGAAGACCTCTTGCGCAGACTGTCTTTAACTCTTCAACATTGTATACAATACCGCCGCCGGTGCCGCCCATGGTATACGCAGGACGAAGCACAACCGGATATCCCAGCTCATCTGCAATCTTTAAAGCCTCATCAACGGTGTATGCGACCTCACTTCTTGCCATCTCGATACCGAGACTTTCCATGGTCTTTTTAAATTCGATACGGTCCTCTCCACGTTCAATGGCATCTACCTGCACACCAATGACCTCAACACCGTATTTGTCCAAAATACCTTTTTGAGCAAGCTCTGAACACAGGTTTAATCCTGACTGTCCACCCAGATTGGGAAGTACTGCATCCGGTCTTTCCTTTGCAATAATCTGCTCAATCCTTTCTGCATTTAACGGCTCGATATAAGTAACATCAGCAATTTCCGGATCCGTCATGATGGTTGCCGGATTGGAATTAACCAGTACGATTTCGTAGCCCAGGCTCCGTAAAGCTTTGCAGGCCTGTGTTCCTGAATAATCGAATTCACAGGCCTGACCGATAATAATCGGGCCGGAACCGATAATCAGTACCTTGTGGATATCTGTTCTCTGCGACATATTTTTTCCTCCGTTTAACATATTGACCAACTTTCGTTTGTTGATTTTAACTCAATCCATTCTATTCTACTTTTAAATATCCCTTTTTTCAATAAAATAAATCATTTTTTTGTGATTTCAGGAAAAACTGTTTTCTACAAATTTCAAAATTTTTATAATTTCCTATTATATATTCTTTTCACATCTGAAATGAGGGATGTCGTCCCCAATATCAAAATGGGTTTCTGTCTCTTTTGGGCTTCCCTGAGTGCCTGTGAAAGCTCATAAAAACAAACTTGTGAAAATCCCCGTTTCTGCAGTGTTTTTTCCTGAATATCCGAAAATTTATAATGGGAATTGGATGATTTTGTCAAAATGATCTGTGAAGCCAGCGGTGCCATTTTTTGAGCAACACCAACATAATCCTTGTCATCAGGTATTCCGATGATAGCCGTCACCTCCGGTATCTTCATTTTTTCCAAAACCTCTATTACCATTTCGGCACTTTTTTCATTGATGGAGGCATCTAAAATCGTCAGCGGTTCACAAGAAAGCACTTCCATCCGTCCCGGCCATTGCAGCTTTTTCATAGCGGCTTTGGCATTTTTTTCTGAAAATCTTTCTCCTAAAATATCCTTACATACAGCCATGGCCAGTGCGCAGTTTTTTGCCTGATGCTCGCCAAGAAGCGGTAACGCAATGCCACGGATCACGTTCTCTTCGATACGCACGTCAAACAACATGCCATCCATACAATATTGTATATTTTCTGCAGAAAAATCCCTGCCATACTGCTTAAGACAAGTATTTGTCTCTGCCGCTTTTTTTTGCAGAATTCCCATCACGTTCTCTGCCTGTTCGGCAGTATACACATACTTCTGGTCTCCTGTCATAATACAGGCTTTATCCATGGCGATTTCTTCAAGCGTCCTTCCAAGCTCTCTTGTATGCTCTAAAAAAATTGTATTGATAACCGCATAATCATGAACTGCATTGTTGACATCATCATACCGGACGCCCTTGCCACCTTCCAAAACATTGAAATCCGTATTGTTGTCCGTAAAAAACTGCAGGGCAAGCGCACACTGCAGACCAATGGGACTGATACACTCCCCCCGCTTCAGATTTTGCAATACACCGGCAAACCGTTCTCTAATCTTTTCTGTACAGGCACAAAAATCTTCATCCGAAATATTTTTCCCATTTATCTGAAAACGTTCATTGAAGCTCAGAATATGCGGGCTTGTCATAAGTCCGGTCTTTCCATATCGTGAAAGAACTGCTGCTGTCATACAGGCAACCGAGCCCTTTCCCTTGCTGCCTGTGATGTGTACGGACGGCACGCGGTGTTTCCCGGAAAGCTCCTGTATCACGTCTCTGGAAAGCTCCGGATGACGCTTTTTTGAATCAGGCATATCATAGTCCCATTCTTTTTCCGCTTTTAAATAAGATTCATAAAAAAAATCTTCTGCCTCTGTCCTCGTCATATCAAAAATCTCCACAGATCATATCCATCATTCTACCCGCTACATTAACACCTGTTGCCTGCTCAATCCCTTCAAGTCCCGGCATAACATTGATCTCACACAAATAAAACCGGTCTTTCCCAAATAAAAGATCGATCCCTGTAAAATCCAGTTCGGCCTGCTCATAAACAGCCTTTGCGATCTGCCGGATCTCATCGTTTGGCTCATATGCCGTCACGCCGGCTCCAAGTGCCACATTTGCCCGAAAATCATGTTCCGATCTTCGTTGCATGCAGCCAACTACCTCGCCACGGATACTGTATACACGCACATCTCTTCCATAGCTTGTCTCAATAAACTCTTCAAACAGCCATTCCTTTTCTTTGCCATACTGCTGCAAAGCTTTCAGATCTTCTTCCTTTTGAATCAGGAAGATCTCTCTTCCCATGGAGTTTTCCAATCCCTTGGCGACCATTTTTGTACCGAGCATGCTGCTTAAGAATGGATAGTCTGCAAAGCCATCCGCAAGCAGGTAACGCGGCTTTAAAAAAAACCGGGATTGCAGATGCAGAAGCTGCTCATATTTGTTGATATACTGATTGAATGGTGACAAGGGATTGTATGATTTTTTTGCAAGCCGATTGATCTGATCCTTGCACTTGCCCCATTTGTAACGGTTGATGACAAAATCGACCGGGGATAGTATTTTGCCGTTGCAGTAGATTTTGGGGTCTGTGCTCTGTCCCACGGTTATATCATGTACCCCGATGATCTCAAGTGAAATTCCACGCGCACCGGCCTCCTCAACCAGTCGGTGACAGGTATAGGCATTTCCCATATTGCTGTATGCTTCAATTATGTATCCGTTCATTTGTACTCCTAGAGCTGCTTTAACATAAAATCTATTACCTGCGTCAGCTTGCTCTTTTTCCATTCTTTTTTTTCTTCTTCTAAAGACAAGGGGTAGACAATCTGAAAATCCAGAACCTCTCCCGGAACTCTACCGCTGCGTAAGGGTTCGTAGAAATTTTGGTAAAATTCTTCCTCTGTCGCATGCGCAAAAACATCCGGCTTCAGATAACGGAGCTGACGCTTGGTATTTTCAATAAACATCTTAGCCGCAAGTGGCTTCAACAAATTGTATTCTTCTTCCTGAACATCTGTAAAAATAGGAGAAAGCTTGCCTTTGACGACGCGCTCATTTTGACGGTCAATTTCAATTCCATACGGTTCAAATGAAAAAGCATCCTCCGTAAAATGCAGCTTTAATAATATCCCATATTCTGTATTAAACTGGGATCTCTGATAGTCTGTATCAAACACAAAATTGCCAAGGGAATAAAAAATGGCTTTTCCCGGAAAAGTTTCATAATTCATCGGAACATGGGGATGATGGCCGACGACTAAGTCTGCCCCCATGGACAGGTAATCCTTGTATCGATCTCTGGTGTAAGGGGATGGAAGGGCTGTAAATTCTTCGCCTCCGTGTGCCACAACAATGCACCAGCGACAGGTCTTTTTGATCTTGGCAATAGCTTCTTGGATCCGTTCCATGTCACTCCAGCTAAAGCATCCGGCCTTATCGGTATCCGCCTTCCGGCATGCCCGCTGATAGCCGACGCCGATCATTCCGATACCACCTGCTTCGGGAAGAATAACCGGCTTTATGGCTTCGTCGATGTTCATGCCGGCTCCTAATGTCTGCGCGCCACATTTTTTTGCTTCGCGCAGGGTATCCGCCATGCCTTTTTCTCCGACATCCATAATATGGTTGTTGCAGATATTCCAGACGTCTGCACCGATTTTATGGAAAAAATCTGTCGCCGCCGGGTCCATGCTGTGGGTCAGGGCAACAACTCCGTTGTCACGTACGACTTTTTCCTGCTTGGATAATGGGCCTTCTACATTGATGATCAGGTGATCGGCGGTATGTAGATAGGAGAGGATTTCATCGGATACGAGGTGTTCGTCCTCCCATTTGTGATCCATGTATTTATCAAATCCGATGTCTCCGGTGAAGATCAGGGTTGTTTCGTCTGGCATGTTGGTGGCCTCCTGAGTTTGTTCTTTGGAATTTATTTTATCATCTTTTTGGGGATTGTGCATGGGTTTTGTTGGGGGAGGGGGGGGATGGTTTCGGTCGGTTTTAGCGGATGAATCCCAGCGGTTTTCTATCTTGGTATTTCTGCGCCTAGTGGGAGTAAATGCCGCCATTTACTTTTTGGCAACGGTAAAGGCACGAAAAATAAAAACGCGCCTTCGGCTTGAACGGTTATTTTTCGTGCCAGGTTGTTGTTATTGGCGGCATTAACTCCCACACGGCTCGAAATAAGGCGATAGAAAACCGCTGGGATTCATCCGCTAAAACCTCGGAAATGCATTGGATGGGGACGCAGGCATCTGCGATGCTGCTGACTATGATATGTTATTTGAGGGTTTCGGTGTAATTGGTGTAGGTCATAGAAGGAGTATCTGTTAGGGGTTGGGCATCGATGGGGGTGCCGATGAAAAGGATATGGCTGCCAAGGTCTAGTTGGGTGGTTATGTTTATGCTCAGGTAGGCATTGGTGCCGTTGGTTATGGCAAGGGTGTCGTTGGGGGTTCTTTGGATAAAGGGGTAGTTTTTTAGTTTGTCAACCTGGCGGCCGGACTGGTAGCCCCAGTGGTGGAAAAGCTCAATGTCAGCATCTTTTCCTATGATAGATATTGTGCATTTTTCGGATTTTCGGAGCATTTCACAGGTCAGGCTCTTTTTATCAACGGTCAGAGAGATGGTGATGGGATCGGAGGATGACTGGATTGCGGTATCTATGATACAGCCGTTGTCTCTTCCTTCGTAGTTGGTTGTGAGAATAAATAAGCCATAGCTTAATTTTTGTAATGCTTCATGATTCATAAGATGTCCACCTTCGCTTTTTGTTGTAGTATCTACCTGATGACGTGTATTTATACATGGGCGACAGATGTTTCTGCAAATATAGCATTGACGATAGCAATGACAATTTTTCCGCAAAAGTTGAATCCGAAAATAGATATAGCTGATTTTCGTATCTCCGGTTGCCAAGAATTATTTATGGTACTCTGAATAAATACTATGACGGACACCATGATAACCACTATAATAAATACTCTGACGAGCACCATGATAACTACTATGATGAATACTCTGACGGACACCATAATAACTACTATGATGAATACTAAAATGAATATTATGATAAAAAAAGAGAACAGCCTGGAAATAAGCTGTTCTCTTATAATACGATATCGGGAGCAATTCGTGGATATCAGTAAAATCCCGGATTAACCAAAATATCTCTTCAATAATCCTTCAAGTGCCTTACCGTGTCTTGCCTCATCGCGTGCCATTTCATGAACGGTATCATGGATCGCATCCAGATTGTTTTTCTTTGCACATTTTGCAAGATCAACTTTTCCTGCTGTTGCGCCGTATTCGCAGTCAACTCTCCATGCAAGGTTTTTCTTGGTGGAATCTGTCATGTTAGCTTCCAGCTCGGAACCAAGCATTTCTGCAAATTTTGCAGCGTGCTCTGCTTCTTCGTATGCAGCTTTTTCCCAGTAAAGTCCGATTTCAGGATATCCTTCACGATGAGCAACTCTTGCCATGCAAAGGTACATACCTACTTCCGAACATTCTCCTTCAAAGTTAGCTTTCAGCTGATCAAAGATAAATTTCTTATCTTCGTCGCTGATATCTGCATTGTTTTTAACTGTTGATGCATATACACCAAATTCATGTTCTGCTGCGAGGTTCAGCTCACCCTCTAATTTTTTAAATTTGTCTCCACTTACGTGGCATACCGGACACTCAGCCGGTGCTGTTTCTCCTTCATGTACGTATCCACATACTGGACATACCCATTTTGCCATTTTTTTATCCTCCTAAATAAAAATATTATTTCATGCACAGACAATTTCTATGCATTGTAACCATGGTAACAGTATCTTATAAGCAATCGTGGCACTTGCCATAGAACTGCAGCTCACAATCCTCGATTTCACCATCAAAATCTGCGGATGCTTCCGCGACAATGCTGTCACAGGAAATATAATCCATATCTTCCACCCGGCCGCAAGCCTTACATATAAAATGATTGTGCGGACTGATAAATCCATCAAAGTGATCTGCTCCTGCCGGTGTCGTAATTTTTAATACCTGACCGCTCTCTGTCAGAAAAGCCAGATTGCGATATACCGTTCCAAGACTGATATTGGGGTATTCCTTACGAACACTTTCATATACCATATCCGCTGTTGGATGATCGCGGCGGCTTTGCAGATCTTTTAAGATTGCTTCTCGTTGTCTTGAATATTTGATCATATCTCTTTCCTTTTAATAATGATAACTATTGCTGTTATTGATTATAGCAGGTGTTCATCATCCTGTCAAATACTTTTACCATTTTTTTCATATCATTTTTCAAAATCCTGATACAGGACCATGCAATGCCTATAAAAATATTCTATCCATTTTCAAAACTTCTTATTAATTTAATGTCATATTCCGATCCTTTTTTTTGCGGATTTCATTATGATTTATTGTAATTTCCCTTATTCCGCATTTGCCAACCCGATGTTATCATGTCACAATAGGTAAGAAAGCTCATGCTAAATTCATATGAAACGCAGGAAACTTAAAATAGAATTCACTCACTTCATATCTGTTTTTCTACATTAAAGCGCCTGATTATCGGCTTTTTTCAACACTCTACTGACAGTCGGTTGTAGGAATATGCAGGAAATGATAGGGTTAGATCAGAAAAAAGAGGACCCGCAATGGATAAAGAAAAAATAGGCATCTTCGTGCACGAGCTGCGTAAAGAAAAGCAGATGACGCAAAAGGAGATGGCGGATAAATTAGGCATAACCGATAAAGCTGTTTCAAAATGGGAAAGGGGGTTGAGTTATCCCGATATTTCCATGTTGGAACCGATAGCAAAATTATTGGATGTAAGCGTCATGGAGCTTTTACAGGGACAGCGTATTGAAAACGAAACTGTCATTTCTGTGGAAAAAGCACAGGAAGTGATCGACCAGTCACTGATTATATCCGATTCTGAGATTCACAGAAAACATGTACGGAGTAAAACCGCAATCCTTATTTGCAGCATGCTCCTGATGTTCATGATATCTCTTCTATTAAATGTATACAATCTGATGCACCGACAGAGCATGATGCAAAATTTTCCCCAGACAAATCTGCCGGCATATGACATCACACGGGATGAAGATGGAAACTGGGTGTTTTCGCATCCGTATTCGGCATTGTCACAAATGCAGGAGGACAGCGATGAAGCTCTTTCTTCCAAATGGTCCTATGTGTTGAAAATCATGGAAAATACATATAAAACGGAGGTTTCCGAATGAACACGCTTTCTATTTTAATCCTGATACTTGCCTTGATCATTTTGCTGCCCAAGGTAAAATTTGCCCAAAGGCATACATATTTTGAGCATCCCTATCCGCTTGAAATCACAAAGGCAATGCAAGGCTTTTTCGCCTTTCTGATCTCATTTCATCAGATAGCCGTTTATGCGCCAACCATCAGACCTTATCTGAATTCTTTGGACATCTTTTCTCCGATCGGTGTCCTCCTTGTAGGTTTTTTCTTCTTTTTTTCCGGCTATGGACTGATAACAAGCTGCGAAGAAAAAAAGGACTATTTAAAAACATTCCTAATCCGAAGGGTTTTTGCCGTACTGATTCCTTTTTTCCTGTGCAATTATGCATATATGGTAACAACGCTTCTTTGCGGCAACCGATTTACCACCAAAGATCTGGTTCTTGCCTTTTTTGGCCTGATACTTTTAAACGATAATATGTGGTTTGCTGTGGAAATCATGATCTTATATCTGATTTTTTATCTGGTTTATACGCATGTGCAATCCCAAAAAGCACGCCTTAGCTGCATGGGCGGTCTGGTTCTTCTTATGATATTCATAAGCTTTCTTCTGGGACATAAAAGGGCCGACATCCAGGTCAACTGGTTTCATGGTGAATGGTGGTACAACACAACTCTCCTCTTTTTTCTTGGCATGCTTTTTGCCAGCTACAAAAAAAATCTGGTTCGCTTTGCAAAAAAATATTATTGGGCACTGATCGCAGTCTTTATTCCTGCCTTTCTTTTGTTTTGGAAGCTGACCGATTATATGTTGAAACATCATGGCTACTGGACAGAAACATTAACTCAGATGGGGTACCGGGATAAATTTCTGACCTTATCTGTCCAGCTTCCTGCTGTCATTTGTTTTGAGGCTCTGTTACTCCTGCTCTTTTTAAAGGTGCATTTTAATAACAAAATGATGGCATTTCTCGGGAAAATTTCTCTGGAGATCATATTGATCGAAAAGGTCTTCATTACTACATTTGAAAAAATAGGACTTTTAAAAAATTATCCAATCTATATTTTCCTGACTGTTGCTGCAACAATCATAGCGTCTGCTCTGATTAACCGGCTGAAGTCTATTATTATCGAAAAAAAATAATACAAAACTATTTCCCGGGGGGGGTACTATGAAAACACTTATTAAATGGAGTGCGTCTACCATTATTTCCTTTTTGGTTATCTGCTTTTTTTCTATTCTGCTGACCGGTCATACGATTTCTGAGGAAAGCTCTAAGCTTGGTAAAACTGTATATTCTGCTGGGAATGCCGTAACCTATGACAAAAAAATGGATGTCACTTTCAGCATGCCGAAGGACTGGAACCGGTATTTTGCCGATACCAGAAACGGTATGTCCAAATATCTGAAAAAATACAACATGGAATTACTGGCAGTCAATAAGGAATGGAACGAATTTATTGAAATCTACGTTCACGAAGCAGCGGCCGGTCTTCCGGCATCCCTTGATCAGGCATCCAGTCAGGAACTGGCAGCCTTTGAATCCCAGGCACTTGACATTCTTGATCATCCCGCCGATAAGGCATATTCCGTATCGCCGGAAAAAAGCCAAAGCTATATTGACGGTTCTTCCCTGACATTTTACAAATCCGTATATCAGAGAGAAGTCCGCAGCAGCAAAGAATATGATACGGTTTTCGACTTTATGACGATAAAAGACGGATATATTCTGGAATTTTGTGGATATCATGTGGATGATGCACCGGAAAGAGCCTCATCCGACATACGTGTTTTGAAAAAAAGAATGAATGCCCTTGCTAATGGTATGACAATCGGAAATACTACCTCTTTATACAAGGATGCAGCCGGCAACTCCTGGTCGGATAAGATAAAGAGCTTTTCTTTTTCAATCTGGATCTTGATCCTGCCCCTGGCTTATATTCTGGTATGCGGCATGAAGATCGCCGATTCCAACTATATTCCCGATTTTGCTACCCTTCAGGGCTTAAAAAGAAAAGGATACTCCGACAATGATATTTTTTCTGACTGGCAGAGCGATCCGCTTGGCTTAACGCAATCCAAAGCTATTCTGGGATTTTTTGCAGTACTGATTGTCCTGCATCATCTGGTACAGACAATTGGTCCGGAAAATGCAAGCATCTTTATCTTTCTGGAAAATTTCGGCATCTGCCTGGTCAGTGTTTTTTTCTTCTTTTCCGGTTACGGTCTGATCAGAAGCCTTAAACAAAAACCCGACTACCTGAAGAGCTTTTTGAAAAAAAGACTGCCCGGAGTGGTCATCCCCTTCTATATATGCATCTTCATTTTTTACATAGTCGGACTCCTCACCGGAAAGCATTATGGTCTTACGGAAAGCATCGGCTATCTGACAGGCTTTATCCTCTTAAATACCCACATGTGGTATATCGTGGAAATCATTTTGTTTTACCTTGTTTTCTATCTGATCTACCGCTTTGTAAAAAAACGGAAAACGGCATTTTTACTCATGACTGCTTTCCTTATACTTTTTACCATAGGAAGCCTGCTGTTATGCCATGGCAAATTCTGGTTTCAGGGTGAATGGTGGTACAATTCCAGTCTGATTTTTGCTCTTGGTATTCTGTTTGGTGAATGTCAGGAAAAATATTTTGCCATGATCAAGAAGCATTACAGGCTTTATATGGTGGTATCTGTTTTATTTTTTGCCTTTTTTTACCGCACTACCTTATATATGCTTTCAAATCACGGCTATTGGACAGAAAATGCTTTAAGCCACGGCTATGCAGACAAGTTTATGACACTGCTGCCACAGCTTTGCCTGAGCTTTTTCTTCGTCTGTTGTCTGATTGGAATTTTATTAAAATGTAGATTTGATAATCCGGCATTGACATTTCTTGGAAAAATATCACCGGAGCTATACCTGATTCATAATTTGTTTATACAGAATTGTGACGGGATTACCGGAACCGGATTGTATGTCGTGGTTATTTTAGCCTGCTCCCTTATTGCGGCAGCTATTTTACACAGACTTGATACAAGAATCCTATGCCTGATCAACAGAAAGCCTTTTCCCAAAAGGACCTTCCATTTTAGTCAGGTAAAAACGGGTTTTCAGAATTATATTATCAGAGTTAGACGCTGCTTACGATTTGCATATCATCATCCCCAAAAAATAAGCATCCTGCTGTTTCGGAATGTAATTTGTTTTTTTATTGCTCTAGTGTCCATATTCCCGATTTATACACTTTTTGTAAATGCGACACGGACTTCACGCAGTCTGGTTACCGGCTTGTCATTTATACCGGAAGGCCATTTTACCGTTAATCTGCAGAATGTATTATCAACAGTTAATTCTTTTTCCTGCAACCTGTATGAAGCCGAGCTGTATTCCCTTATCATTGCGGTCTGTTCCTGCCTGTTATCCGTATATTTCGGTGCCATGTGTGCTTATGGATTTGAACGCTTTGAATTCCGTGGACGGAAAATACTCTGGAGGGTTATCATTGCAGCCATGATGTTTTCACAGATTGCCAGCTCTGTCGGCTTTTATATGCTGGTCATCAAATTGCATATGCTCAACTCCTTCCTGCCGCTCATTATTCCGGCGGCAGCAACACCATCGGTTGTTTTTTTCATGCGTATGTATCTGCAGATTGTACCGTTGGCAAGCATTGTTGAGGCGGCGCGAATTGATGGCTGTACCGAGCTTGGCATTTTCCACCGGATCATCCTGCCTCTGGTAAAACCGGCACTCTGTCTCCAGATCATCTTTACCTTTGTGACCTTCTGGAACAATTCCTTTATGCATTCACTGGTGCTGCATGATCCAAAATACAAAACGATCGCCATGTTTTTAAGTATCTTTACGGGCTCAAAGGGTGCTTCCGGCAATCCCGGAATCTACGTTTTACTTTTATTGGCAACCTTACCGCCCTTGATTGTATATGTATTGTTTTCAAAAAATATTATGGGCCAAATCGTATTAGGTGCTGTAAAAGAATAATGAAAGAAAGAGAGTGAATTTTTATGAAACAAAAAACATTATTATTTATCACGGCAATCCTGTTATCCAGTCTGACAGCCTGCTCTTACAGTAATCCAAAGGACACAGATACCCAGACCGACATTACTGTCGATCAAACTGTGAAGACCGATAAAACCGCAGCCTCCGATTCAGCAGATGACTCAGCTGACGATACCAATACTCAGGAAAAAAACACAACTGCACACCGACGCAGTCATAAAAAAAAGATACAGGAGCTTCCACAAAAGGAATACTCTCCTGTTATGACACAAAAAGAAAAAGACAGTGTACAAATCGGCCCGCTCTCAACAGACCATCCATATTATCAGGAAGTGATCGGATTTGACCATGATTGTATCAACTATATTCAGGAAATGCAGATATATGACGAAGAAATCGACGATCATTTTGTCATACACATTTCACTGCCTCCGGAATATGATGAATCCAGACAATATCCCTTTGTTGTCATGACAGATGGTGTATGGCGTCTGAGCGATCATCCGCAGCTTCGTCCTCTTATGGTAAATCATGAAATGGAAGATGTGGTATTAGTTAGCATAGGCTATCCAAATGACTATGATTATGAGAGCATCCGCGAACGTGATCTTGTGACAGATCCATACAGTTTTCTGCACTTTATTGCCGATAACCTGATTCCATGCCTGAAAGAGCATTACTCTTTATCGGATGAAAATACAACCTTTACAGGTCACTCCCTTGGCGGTTATTTTGCATTTTTTACTCTGTTCCACAGTGATGATATAGCACCGGGGATTTTTGAAAACTATTATATCGGAAGCCCTTCTTTCCAGGCTATGACCGGCACAAGCTTTATTAAAGATCATGAAAAGCAGTATTTTGAACGCAGTCAGTCCCTGCCTGCCAACGTCTATATCACGGTTGGCGGCGATGAAAACAAGCAGATGACACAAAACGTAGAGACCTTCCTGGATGTATTAAAGGAACGAAACTACGAAGGTCTGACGATTGATTATGAGGTTATCGATGGATTTGATCACAACACAGTGTTTAAACCTTCCATCAAAAATGCGATGCTCAGATTTTATGGCAAATAAACAAGATTATTTTTCCTTTTTATTTGATCCGCCATTATCGATCCACCAGCCCCAAAATCCGGCTGCAAGTGCCAATACGCATAAAACTCCGACAAAAATATCCTGTCCCATATAAATATGCCCCTTTCTGTTACTTTAATCATTTATCATTTTTATGCCAGCCAGACTGCATATATATGTCTGACTGGTATAATCGTAACAGAAGGGGGCATTTACTTTTCGTTAAGATTATCCTTATTTTCGTTTATGTTTCGCACAGCAGATTTTATACGTTAAGCAATTTTCCAGCTCCGGGAGATATTCTGCAGCTCCGTCATATGCCGGTAAATACCATCCTGTGCCATCAGTTCGTCAGGTGTACCGCTTTCTGCCACCACACCATCTTTCAGGACCACGATATGGTCAGCATTGGCTATCGTACGCATACGGTGTGCGATGATCAGCACGGTCTTATCCTTAATCAGACCGGAAAGTGCCTCCTGAATCAATGTCTCATTTTCTACATCAAGGGATGCCGTTGCCTCGTCCAACAGGATGATCGGAGCATCCTTTAAAAAGGCTCTGGCAATGGAAATACGCTGTCTCTCACCACCGGATAAATTACAGCCGTTTTCACCGATCTGTGTCTGATAACCGTTGGGCAGACGGCTGATAAATTCTTCACAGTTGGCCATCTTTGCTGCACGGATGACTTCCTCATCAGTTGCATCTTTTTTACCAAGGCGGATATTTTCCATGACGGTTGTATTGAACAATGTAACATTCTGGAAAACGATGGAATACATGGACAGCAAGGTTTCCGGATCAATCCTGGAAATATCCATGCCGCCAACTGTGATGCTGCCGCTGTCAATATCCCAAAAACGCGCCGCAAGTCTTGAAACGGTCGTTTTTCCTCCACCGCTTGGCCCGATCAGTGCCGTTACCTCACCCTGCTTTGCCCTAAAGGATACATCCGACAAAACACTTTCATCGTTAGCATATGCAAACTTTACGTGATCAAATTCGATATCATATCCATTGTTTGAAAGTACATCCTCACCAGTCTGCAGCTCATGGGATAGGATTTCATCCAGTCTTTCACTCTGAACACCGGTAGAAATGATCGCCGCAAAATTCTGAAGTGCGATCTGCATCGGATCGTATAATCTGGAAACAATCATCAAAAACATGAGGAATGTCAGAAGATCGATATCTCCTTTTGCAAATAAGGTCCCGCCAACCAGCGCAGTCGTTCCGATACCAACTTTTAATATCATCTGTGCAGAGGAGATAAAAACAGACATTTTTAATTCCGTGATCAATGCCTGATCTTCCACATTTTCAATTTTTTTATCCAGACCTTTCAGATACTGCTCCTGCGCGTTATTGGATCTTAAGTCTCTGACAGATTCCAGACATTCCTGTATTCCGTCTACCAGCTCCATTTTGACAGCACTGTTTTTTCTGAAAGCGCTTTTTTGTGCCCCACTGGAGCATACAATAACAAGAAATGCTACCGGAATAACCCAGAAGCAGGATAAAACCATCCGGTAATCAAACATGAAAAACATGCTTACACCAATGATGAGTACAGATGCCAGCGAACCGACAAGCTCAGGGATCCAATGGCTGGATGCAGTTTCCATCGTAGCACAGTCTCCCATGATGTTGGTTGTAAGATCTGATAAATTCTTTTTTCCAAAATAGGAAAGCGGAAGCTTTCTCATTCTCTCCGCAATGGTAATACGGCGGACACCACTTTCTTTATAGGTAGAAAGAAATGTCGCATTATACTGCTGATATTGTGTAAACGCAATCAACAATAAAACTACAATAATTCCAACCACATAACCACCGATCCGTGACGAATCCAGTGTGTGGTCAAGTAAATCCCGGATCAACAGATACAGGATACAGGCAGGTCCCATAAGGACAATATCGGATATTGTCACGCAGACACAGGCCTTTATCATATCCTTTGCACCCTGTTTTGAAAGTGCATATTTATGCTGCAGTTTTTCTATCATCCTAAGCACCTACCTTCCATTCTACTGATTTGGTATATTCTTCGTACATGTCGTGGTACAGACCACCTTTTTCAAGCAACTCTTCATGTTTTCCCGACTCAACACAGGTGCCATCCTTCAATACAAAAATCTGATCTGTGTTTGTCACAGTGCTCAGACGATGCGCAACCATGATCAGGGTCTTTTCCTTTGCCATCTTCTCAAACGCTTTCTGAACCTTTGCTTCATTGTCGGGATCTGCAAAAGCTGTTGCCTCATATAAGATCAGAATTGGTGCATCCTTTAAAATGGCTCTTGCAATCAATATTCTCTGCTGCTCACCGCCGGATAAATATGTACCTTTTGCACCGATTACCGTATCCATTCCCTGTGGAAGCTTTTCAATGATATCCATGCACTGTGCTTTTTTCAAAGCCTCCATGACTTCCTCTCTGGTCGCATCCGGCCTTGCCAGACGTACATTTTCAAAAATACTTGTTTTTAACAGCCTGCTGTCCTGAAATACAAAGGATACCGTATTCATCAGCTGTGAAAAAGGAATTTCCTTTACATTGACACCGCCAATTTTCACTGCACCCTCGCTGACATCAAAAAATCTGGCAATCAGCTCTGCAGTCGTTGTCTTGCCGCCACCGCTTGGTCCGACAAAAGCAACATGGGAACCGGACGGAATTTCCACACTCAAATGATCTACTGCATTCTGTTCTGCCCCTTCATAATGATAAGAAATATCTTCCAAAGAGATGGAATAATCCTTGAGAGCGACCTCATCTTTTGCCTGTTTAAGCTCCTCGACATCCAGAATTGCATGAATACGGTTGATAGAATCGACAATCATCATTTCCTGCTCTCCGGCGTATGCAACCTTGCTCAGTGTCACAGTGATCAACGGTGTGATGATGATATAATACATAACGTCCAGTACAAGATCCGGTGTAATTCCACCTTTTGAAAATACAAAAGCCGAAAAAACAATAAAGGCAAAAATCGCATTGATACCGGTCATAAATCCTGTCATCGGAATACGCAAAGAAACCGTATAATCGATTGCCCACTTCGCATATTTTTCAATGGCAGTCTTAAATCTGGTAAAGGAATTGATCGTCTGTCCAAAGGTCTTAACGACCGGAACGCCTCTGACATACTCTACCGCCTCACTGCTCATAACGCCCAATGCGTCCTGATATTCTTCCATTTTCTTTTTCATGCCGGAGCCCATCATGACTGACATAAAGCTAAAACCGATCACAGCCGGGATCATGCAGATCAGACCAAATTTCCAGTTGAAAAACAACAATAAAATCAATAATCCGATCGGTGTCACATTTGCTACAGCCTTATCTACAAGATTGTGTGCGATATAGGTTTCCGTAGCAGCTGTTGTATCATTGACAATTCTTCTGATTTTACCGGTTCCTTCCTTATCAAATACACCAAGTGGAAGCGCCATGATTTTTTTCATCAGGCTTTTCCTCATATTGGCCTGCACACGAAATGCAGCCTTATGCGTACACATGAGTGCCCCAATATAAATCAACATACCGCAAATGGTAATCAGGACTGCCTGCCAGCCAAGCGACCGGATCCCGTCCAAATCTTTTCCCTCCAACGCGGTCTTGATGATCAGCCAGATATACATAAACGGAACCATAGCTACAAAAGCGCTGATGGCTCCCAGGCACCTCCCCAATTTGATCAGATGTCTGTGTGATCCGGCATAACTGTTGATCACCGACATAACATCGTTTTTCTTTTTTTCCTGCATTGTATATGTGTTCCTCCTTCTTATATTTCCGGAATATTATCCGGATCTGAAAGTTATCACGATTCACTTTTTGATAACTTTCAAAAATAAAAGAGACCCGAAGGTCTCTTATTTGTCACAATCTCTCGCATATTCAGTTAGTCCCAAAATATTCATCCATCCCGGCATGAAAAAATCTGATATTTTATTGAGACACATGTCTGTTTCCTCCTCTGAGTAATCATGCACAATCGGTTCTATCAATGCCGTCAGATATGCGCTTAACAGAATATGCATATCCTTTTCCGTGATCGGTTTGACAGGAACGCCTCTCCTTTTCAGGGTGTCTATAACCTGCATCATCTCTTTTTGCTGCTCCAGCACGTTTTTATGAATGAAATTTTCGTACGCTGTTCCTTCAGATCTGCAAAGCAGAAGTTTCATTTCCGGTCGGTAAGCCTTGGATAACTCTCGAAAGATCTGTACTTCACCGGTATGAAAGGAATCCCGGATGCCAATCCCACTTTCTACTGCTTTGTTGGCATTGTTCCTATGTTCTTTCATCATTACGGACATTTCCTGCAGCAACGGCTCAAGGACCTGACGGAACAGATCTTCCTTGTCTTTGCAATGTCGATACAAACCTGCTGATGTCATCCCCGCACGCTTTCCAATATCCCGTATGGAAGCTTTTTCAAATCCCTTTTCAAGAAATTCGGCCTTTGCCGCTTCCAGCACTCTGGCATGACTTTGTGATTTATCTCTTGGCATATTTATCACTTCTCACATCATATTCTCACATCACATATGATTCACTTTATCGGATGCTCGTGCAGATGAAAAACTCGCAGCAATCAAATATCATGGACCGTACAATCAGTCATCAATTGCGCTGACAGTATATCCCTGTTTCTCAATTCTCCGGCACAAGGTCTCGAGATTGATCTCTCGATCGCAGGATACAATAGCAATCTTTTTCTTTAACTGCACGGTCGCTGCAGCTCCATCTATATCGTTGATGGCGTCCTGTACTTTGTAAGCACAATTCTTGCACTTCATTCCTTCAATATGTACGGTATATGTTTTTATGACTTTATTTTTTAAATGCTTTTTTCTTGGCTTTTTGGAAGAACCGCCACAACAGCCGCCCTCTCCCCGGAAATGCTTTACAGAACCTATGATTGCAAAAATACCCACTGCAATGATGAATAAAATAATAATTGTGTTTGCCATGGTCATGCATCTCTCCTTCTTTATTCTTTCCAGCCATGGATACTATAACGCAAACTTTTGTTAGGGTCAACTAACAAGAAGAAATTGAGGGAGAAAAAGGGAGAAAAAATAAGCCTTCCGGAGTGTATAGACCAGAAGACTTATTTCTAATACAATATCAAGAATTTATTAATCTTTTTCCTGCGCAAATAAGGACTCAAAATCCTGTAATTCATGATACATAGCTTCAACAATAACTTCCTTCCCGCAAACTCGATATACCATGAAAAAATCGTGTTTTTCAAACATAATTTTACGATATCCATTCTTTGCAAGAATCTTATCGTCACAAAAGGCAAGATTCTCAGCATCGTCTGCCAATCTCGCTTTTGTTTTTTATGCATCATCTCTGATTGCTCTCGCAGCTTGTTTATTATTGTACTTAGTTAACGTGTATGAAATATACGATTCTAAATGTTTTTTTGCAAGAGGTGTGATTACAACTCTATAAGCCATACCTTTCACTTATCTCATTTAGTGCATTATCGAAATCTTCATACTCTCCACATTTATAAAAATTCCTGGATTCTTCTAAGTCCGCATATATTTGATCTGCAGTCTTAGGCTTAAATGGACTCACACCATTGAAATTCTGCGTTAAATATAAAATACTCTCTGGAATTGTTGATAATAAAGCTCTCTTCGCTTCTCTTGTACCCATTCTGAACCAACTCCTGACATTTACATTTTATGTATTACTACTGAAAATTTTTCTGGTGCAGCTCCCTTGTATAAAAAACAAAAAATAACTCTATAAATAGATTATTTCATAATTGGTATAATTACAACAAAATAAATATTAAAACCGTTCCGTATGAAGAATCAGAAACGAAACGGTTTCACATAATTTCGGCATTCTACTATAAATATCAATTCATTATTTCGCATGCTTTTATCGAATAATCACTTTGTTTATCATCAAAAGAGCGTATTTCATATTGGAAATTGGTCATATCAAATAATACCAACTTATTATCTTCCACAATATTTACTATTATATTTCGGAAATAAACATTTCCTTCATTAGCAGCTTTTAATACATTAAAAATACCTTCTTCCCCATTATTCATAAGTGACATCATCGCCTTAATATACAAATCCATATTATCAAAGATCCTATACTGACCGCTATTCATTTTCTTAATTTTTTTACTAACCGCTCTCTGAATATCTGACAATACACTTTCATCAACCATCGGATCTTTATTGATTCTAATCCATGCTTGAGTTCCACCGGTATATTCATATCCTAATTGTCCCATTCTATCTATACTCTTTTTTCTGATATCATTATTATTGGTATTATAGGCTTTTACCCAATTTTCTTGTGCTTCTCGTAGTGATTCAGGGATTATACTTGTCACTTCTATACCTAATTGCAGCTTTTCGCTAAATAAATCTGGTTTATCTTTGATAGATAAGTCCGCATACAACTCACCAAATATGCCTTCTAATAATATTTTTGCATAACATTCATCATATCGATTTTTAGTATGTTTACCCAATGTCTTTTCACCCCTTTTTACATATTATCTCTTCCTACAATTTACCCATCAACTACATTTTATCGACAAATTTCGACAATATATACCTTTTACTCCTCATCTTCATCCACAAACGGAAACCTCTCCCACCTCATCTCATTCCATTTCGCATTCGTTGCTTCCATATCCTTTTTCTGCATGATCCGATTACGGTCGCTCAGAATTGCAAGCATTTCATCCACAATTTCCGGCTCCGGAAGATCTGTATAGTGTGATAAATAGCCAATCATTCGCCCTGCTGTAAAATCAGTGTTCAGATTTTTTGTAATAAGATCACTAAATTCCTGTGAATAGCCTTTTTCCATCAGAATACGGTACAACTCTTTACTGACTGCTGACTTGGGTTTCATGTGCGCGCCCCCCTTTCCTCTTTTGATAAGTTTTGGTCATTTCCCCAAATGCCTATTGTAATAAAAGAAATGCAGGCAACCTGTATCTGATATACAGATTGTCCGCATAATTCCAAATGATGATATCGGGATCAAAAGTTTAAAAACTCTTTTGACCGCAACACTATATGATTAGTTTCTCACTATTTTGCCAACATTTCAAGTAAAACCGGACGTTCCTCATGTACCGCCATTTTGAAAACAATGATCCCCATGATAAAAAACAGGGCGATCGCGCCAACGCCAAAGTTGATATTTCCGGTAAGCTGGGATACCAGGCTCATGACTGTTGTGCCAAGGAAAGACGCACCTTTGCCACAAATATCCATGAGGCCAAAATATTCACCGGATTTTTCAGGTGGGATGATCTTGGTAAAATAAGATCTGGACAATGCCTGAATGCCGCCCTGAAACATTCCAACTAAAATAGCAAGCATCCAGAACTGCCACTGTGTC
The DNA here is from genome assembly GCA_900317505.1 of uncultured Lachnospiraceae bacterium. GTDB lineage: Bacteria > Bacillota > Clostridia > Lachnospirales > Lachnospiraceae > UBA2882. The sequence continues at coordinate 23,480 of ONHB01000025.1, forward strand.
CGCAAAAACATGGCAAAAACCGCAATTCCGATATAGGCAAAAATACATACTGTGATCAAATTTGCCGTATCGTATTTTTCAGAAAGTCTGCCGAAAATAATGGCAAAAGGGAATGCCACAAACTGTGTTACTAAAAGCGCCAGCAAAAGACCGGTACTGTCAAGCCCCAGTGCTGTGCCATACGCCGTAGCCATATCGATAATGGTATATACACCATCTATATAAAAGAAAAATGCCAGCAGAAACAAAAATATTTTTCTTTCTTTTTTTACATTTTTAATTGTCGTTCCCAGACGCACAAAACTTTCGCGTACAGCGCCCGGTTTTCTTTCCACATAATGCTTTTGTTTATAAGTCTTAAGCAACGGCAATGTCATCACGATCCACCATATTGCCACAACTGCAAATGAAATCCCCATCGCAGCCTCTATGCCAATACCGATTTTATCTGCACCCAAAACAAGAACAAGGCAGGCAATAAAAGGTATGCAGCTTCCAATATATCCCCATGCGTATCCCTGGGATGACACGTTGTCCACACGTTCATCGTCCGTCACATCTCCCAGCATGGAATCGTAAAAAATCAGGCTCCCGGAAAATCCAGTCTTTGCTATGATAAATATGATCAGAAACAACAGCCACTGTTTGGCAAGCCCCAATGCCAGACAACCGATTGCTCCAATCATCAGAGTTGCCGTAAAAATGGGCTTTTTAAAACCTTTTGTATCTGCCAGTGTGCCAAAAACCGGTCCCATGACAGCCACAATAATTGTTGCCACCGATGCCGCATAGCCCCAGTATGCAAGATAATCCACCGACGAAAGCCCTGCCTTTTCAGCCAGATAATTAAAATAAATTGGCATGATCGTTGAAACCAGCAATACAAATGCCGAATTTCCGACATCGTACAACACCCAGTTTTTCTCAGCTTTTGTCATTTTAAATTTCATCTGTCTGCTCTCCTTCCTGTCCACCAAACGTCAGATTGTAAATATGATTCCACGGCAACTGTCCATCTGTAAGATATTTTTCAAAATCAATGATTATTTTTACCGCTCTCTCGGCAGCAATAGCATATAACTGATACAGCATTTTCGTGCTGTCTTCGCAGGCCGGATTTTCCTCATAATTGACCAACAATCCATGCATCTCCTTGTAATTACCGGAAATACGCAATATTGCATAAACCAATACCCGCTTAAGCTTCGATGGTGCGATCAGCAGATTGTTGTAGCTGATCATTCCGTTTAATGCTTTCTTCACTTCCTGTGGCTGAGTTCCCGGAAAAAAGGGTGAAATGATTTCGGCATTTGTCTCCGATGGAATAATGTGATCCGTCAGTCTGTTTGTGATCGGATTTTTTCCATCTGCGATCATCAGACTTCTGTCAAACTCAACCTCGATCTCGGTATGCGAAATTCCACTCTCAGCTATTTTGTCATCAATATAACCATGACAGGTCGCATCCAAAGCAAAGTGACAGATAAATCCATAGACATAGGCCTGATATTGTCCGTCGTCCGGGTTCTTTTTTATAGCCTCTGCGGCTGCTTCGAAAAATTCCTTTCCGGAATGCTTGTGCATCTCGTATCCGATTTCATTCACGCGATTCAGAGTTAGCGGATGATAATAAAAAAGAATGTCTGGTCCGTGCAGACCGATATCATATAGCTGCTTGTTCTGATTTACAATTTTTCTGATCTGTTCCGGAAGTTTTTCAGCAACTTCCTGTCCCATCCGGTAATGTGCATATGTAGATGGCATTTTTTACTTCCTTTCCCTGCACCGGATCATGCACTGACAAATCCGGGCACGCTGATATAATCTCGGATACTCCTATCCTTTGACTTCACGATAAAACATACAAAGAACAGTAACTATCTTGTTTGTGTAAAAAATTGTAAAATTGGGTAAAAAAATAACAGACCAATGAAAGTGAAACAAACAAGTTTCTTTCATCAATCTGTTATTTATAATTTTCTGATTTAATAATCTCGCAATTTATCTGCTGTTGATTTATCTACTATTGGTCTATCCACTACTATTTATCTGCCATTCCAGCCGTTTTCTTAAAACTGATCTTCCGGTTTTATTCCATCCGGTTCTCTGTCAAATGTAAATTCAATATCCTTCAGGTTCAGACCATTTGATTTTACATACAGACGGAGCACATTAAATCTGGTGTTGCAGGCAATTTCCTTTTCAATGATAACATCCTTGCCCTCGGTTCCATTGAAAGTAAAGTTGCAGATCGGGAAGCCATTGTAGAACAAGGTGCACGGAAGCTGCGCAAGCTTGGCAAGTGTCGAACTTCCTCTCAATTTGACCTTGTAATAACCATAATTTGATACATCAAGTGCAATCACATAATTGGTATCCTGCACACTTTCCTTCTGGCTAAGATCAATAACCAGATCGCGATCAATTTTGACATAGTCAACATCTTCCATATCAAAATCATCGGCCTGCTTGGGTCTGTTTATGATTTCAATATGAACAGGTTCGCCGATCAGTCTCAAAAATGCGTTGGTATGCATTGCAAAATTGCAGACATTTTTGGCAATTCTCTGCAGCTCTGACCGGTATATTCTGCCGTCAGCCAAAGCCTCCATTACATTGTCATTGCTTGCATTCCGTGATCCGTCCGGGCAGCACATATACATATCATTCTGCGCCTGAATCATCGTTGCAAAATCATTTTCACATGGTTCACCGCCACGACGATTGATACTCGCCCACCAGTCTGTCATGACAACTCCGGTATAACCCCATTCATTTCTCAGGATTGTCGTATTAAGATCATAGCTTCCGGCTGTAAACAAACCGTTTACGGATCCATAGGTCGTCATGACTGCGTCCGCATAGCCGGATTTAACCGCAATCTCAAAGCCTTTCAGATAAATTTCACGCAATGCTCTCTGGGAAATAACCGAATCACTCTTTCTACGATGATATTCCTGATTATTTCCGCAAAAATGCTTGATCGTACCAGACACACCGCTGGACTTTAAGCCCTGAAGCTGCGCTGATGCAATCGTACCGGTAATATACGGATCCTCTGAAAAATATTCAAAGTTTCTGCCATTTAACGGATGTCTGTGGATATTCATACCAGGTCCAAGCAAAACTTCTACCTTGTTGGCTGTCATTTCCAGACCTAATAAAGCATATAAACGAGTGTTCAATTCACGGTTGAAGGAGCAACCGCACAAAGTGCCGTTTGGCAGAGAAAATGCCTTCATACCTGAGTCTAAACGCATGCCGGAGGGTCCGTCATCACAACAAACAGAAGGGATTTTGTGCGCAATAAGCTTGGGCGAAACACCTGCAAACGCAGATGCCGTTCCGGCCGTAACCAGCGAGCTTCCCATTCCTTCTCCACGTACAAAACAAGCCAGATCTTCATCATCAAACTGAGCAATAAATTCATCCATGGATGCTTTTTTCTCTTTTACATCCAAAAGCGTAATGCCTTTATCTCCGGTCACCGGAATTTCTTTCGGAATTTCCTGCTTTCTTCTTTCATACATATCCACTGTCACAAGAGGGGTTTTTTTGTAGGCGATCTGCAGACTTCCATCAGCATTTTCCTGCGGATGGATTCTGTCATAAGCCTCATAGGGTGCCAGTGCTTCTCTAAGCTCTTCAACCACAACCAGCTGATCCAGAGAAAATGTCAGGCACTCTTTTGCATCACGGATACTGTTTCCGACATAAACCGTATATTTTCCTTCTTCCAGTACAAAGCAGTTGGCATGACCGGTAACTCCGGAATCATCATAGGAAGCCATCCGGTCAAACGGAATATCAAAATGGACTTCATCCGTATCTCCGGCAGCTATTGCAACTGTTTTTTCATAATCAAGCAGCACCTTTTCCGGCTTGCCAAGCTTACCCTGTGGAGCTTTGGCATATACCTGAACAACCTCTTTTCCGGCACAATTTCCTGTATTTTTGACGGTAGCGCAAATATGAAGCTGATTATTTTTAATATCAGCTGCTGCCTCTTTGATGCTGATTTCAAAATCAGTATAGGATAAACCATAACCAAACGGATATCTGACCTTATCTTTTGCAAATGTCTCAAAATAGCGGTATCCGACATAGATATCCTCTTTGTAAAAGTTTCTCACGCCATCGCCGAAATTGCCATAAGCCGGATAATCCTTGATATCGTATGCGATCGTGTCGGTAAGCTTTCCGGAAGGACTGACATCTCCCATCAAAACGTCAGCCACACCATAGCCGCCAATCATGCCGCCCTGCCATACATACATGCAGGCATCCGGTGATACGGTATCCAAAAATGACATATCCATAATGCCGCCAACATTTAACAGAACGATCATCCTGTCAAAGTTACCTCTGACTAACTCCATCATATCAAACTCGGTTTTTGTCAGAAGATAGGCTCCCTCATCTACCGTAATATCTTTTTCTTCACCTGCGGTACGTCCGATAATAACAATCGCCGTATCAGACTGTGCTGCTGCCTCTTTTACCAGCTCTTCTGTCACCGGCATTTCTTTCTGCGACCAGGGCTCCTGTCCCCATCCAAGTCCCAGATCGACCGGATTGTCTTTTGCCCAGTCCACATAAACCTTGGCAAGCTCCTGATTGATTTTGATATCGTCCCGTTCGGAAAGTGCATCAATGATGCTCACAACTCTGGATACATTTACCATTCCACCTGAGCCTGTCCCACTTTTATAATAATGATTTTGCATACGGCCGAATACAGAAACCGTTTCATTTTTTCGCAGAGGAAGGGCATTCTTGTCATTTTTTAACAAAACCATTCCTTCCGTAACCATTTCTCTTGCTGTTTTTTCATATATAGACCAGTCCAGTACCCTGTCTTTCATATTGGATCCTCCTTGATTGTTAAAATGTTCATTATTGTAGATTTTTCTCTTATATTGCCTTGTCAAAATCTATAATTTATCGGTCCATTCTTTTTCCTTAAAACCGACAAGCACAACGTCGTCACCTACCACGAGCGGACGCTTTACCAACATACCATTTGTAGCAAGCAATTTCAACTGCTCTTCTTCACTCATATCAGGAAGCTTATCTTTGAGCTGCATTTCTTTATATAACAAGCCGCTGGTATTGAAAAACTTCTTGAGCGGCAGTGCGCTCTTTTCATGCCATTCCTTTAATTCTTCATAGGTCGGATTGGCCTCTACAATATGACGTTCCGTGTATTTTATATTATGCTCATCCAGCCACTTTTTAGCCTTCTGGCAGGTTGAACATTTGGGATAACAGATAAATAACATTGATTTACACCTCGCTTATATGACTGATTATACAGCAAGAGGAGGGTGGGATAAAGGATTTTATGGGGTACAAAAAACGAGACGGTCTCTATCAGTAAGGTCTTCTTTTATATTGTAATTTATATCATTTTTTGCTTAACACTTTTGCGTTAGATTGTGTTGCCAAATCGTTGCCAAAACTTAACTTTTTTGTTTGGAATAGCTGTAAATAGTGGCTTATTTTTCACAAAAGGTCATTCCATCTCTATACCGACTACTATATATTGAGTCTATAGAGTCTAATTTTCAGCACATATGGTATATCTTTTCTAATTATTCCATGTCGTCCACAACTTTTTTGAAGTTTTGGTAGACATTTTATAGACGTAAATTCTCTACTTTTAATCTTTCTTAAGAAGTTTATCTAGTAGTGCTTCAAGTTTATCAAACTTGGAACTTCTCTTTACAAGATTATGATTTTTGTCTGGATGATTCACAACCATATCGTATACCTTGTTGGCACGATTCTCAATTGTGTCAATATGATTTCTGCACCACTTTATCTGCTTTTGCATAAGTCGCTTTTTAGCTGCAAGATCAGGTTTATCATTGCTTAGAACTGCAAGATTCACCTTCTTGATATAACGATCATCGACTGGAATCATATTGTTGATATTGAGAACTCCAATTAGTTTAAACTGGCCATTTTCATCTCTTCGCTCTTCATCAAATACTTTGATAAAATCCACTTGGCTCTTCTTATTCTTAAATTTATCCTTTGGAGATGTGAGCGGAATACAATATTTGCGTCCATTCATAAGTACTACAACGCCTACAAACGGACGATTTTGCTTTCCTCTCTGTGGTGAAATAGACATCACATTATCATCGGTATGTGACAAATCTCTTATGTATTTTAAATCAATATAATATAAATCTAGCTTCTTCATAATAATCCTTAAACATAACAACGGGCTGCGTCAGAAGATGCAGCCCGTAATATTCCTTCTTTGCCGGTAGGGTTCCCGTCTTTTATAGTTCCCATTTATTTTATATGGTAGGGCTCCCATCTGATAAAGCTCCCATTTATTTTATATGGTAGGGTTCCCATCTGATAAAGTTCCCATTTCGCTTGGCAAGGAAACCAATCACATCTTATAGATGTACTTAAATAATAAACTGGA